>NZ_JBIWMA010000037.1:0-43407 GCF_044766465.1 Streptomyces sp. NPDC102259
CCTCAACGCGTTCCAGATCGCCTTCGAGGGACGCCTGACCCCGAGCAACAACTGACCATCAACAACCAGGATCAGCCGTTAAATTGACACACCCCAGAATGTCGACCATTCAAGTGGCTGGGCGGCGAAGGGGAGACTTCCTACGTCAACTCAACACAAGGTGCGGCATGCAGCTGCTATGCATATTACGATAATGCATAAATATGTCTGCCGTGATGAGGGCTGATCTCCCTCGGATGTCATCTCCGGGCGCACACAGGCTCGGAGGAATGCCGCATTAGGGCCGGAAGGGGAGAGGGTGAACTTTTGGGGTGCTCGGGCCGCGTCGTTTGCGATGCCACTCGGGCTTGGCTTGTTGCTTGGCCTGGTAGGACCTACCGCTGAGCATTGGGGCGGCCGTCCAGGCGCGGCCGTGGGCGCCGTTTTCACCGGTGGGTGGCCGTGGGCCTGTTACGCGTTTCTTGTGGGTTATTTCCGGCGGTCTAAAATCGAATCGGTTGTTCTCGCGCCTCTGGGGCTGGCTACCGGTGTCGTGACCTACTACCTGACTAAGGGAAGCTTGGCCTCCCTGGACGGATTGGATTCCTCAGGTGCGGGATCATCTGGAATTGCCCTCTGGGGTGTGCTGGCATTCTTCTTCGGAGCACCCCTTGGGCTCCTGGGGAACCTCGCGCAGGTGCCGGGCATCGGCGGCCTGTTATTTCGGCTGCTTGTTCCCCTGGTGGCTTTTTATGAGACTTCCATGCGTCTGGAGATGGAGTCGCGCGGGCCGAGCCAGATCGTTCTGGGCACCTGGACCACCGTTCGGTTCACGGCTGTTGCCGTTGCTGTCGCTCTGGTGGGCCACACGGTCTGGGGTTGGTGGAGGTCTCGCCGTGTTCGTTCCGCCGGGGTGGGCGTTGGCTAGTGAGGTGTTTCAGCGTGGCCACTGATCGAGCGACAAGGTAACCGTCCGCAGCAGACAGGGCTCCCGTGCCGTTGAGGGAGGTGTTCGACGGCTCAACTCGCTCGCACAGGAGCCCTGTTGGTTTTCTGTCCTGCCGCACTCGACCTGTCCCGTGCCCGGGGCGAGTGGGTCACCACGCTCATCGTCCCCCGTGAGGGTGACCGCCGCTCCAAGCTCCCACCGCTCCAGCGCGCACTGGTCGGTCTGGTGACTCTACAAGGCCCGGCACCCGGTCGAGTGCGGCATAAGTCGCCTCAAGGGACATCGCGCCGTGGCCACCAGGTACGACAAACTCGCGGTCTGCTACGAGGCTACCGTCCTCGTTGCCGACATCAACGAGTGGTTGTGACGTACTGGTCCGACGACAACTCGAACACCCGGACTCGTCGACCGCCGGTGGGATTGACGGTCTCACGGACCGGACGCATCCCCAGTTTGGTCATGATCCGTTCGGAGGCGTCGTTGCCCACTTGAGTGATGCTGACGATCCGCTCCAGCCCACGTTCTTCGAATCCGAACCGTACAGCGGCCGCAGCAGCCTCGGTGGCCAAGCCCTGCCCCCAGTAGGAACGTCCCAGCCGCCAGCCGACCTCAACCGCCGGCAGTACCTCCGGTAAGAAGTCGGGCACCGAAAGGCCGGTGAACCCGGCCAACTCACCAGTGGACCGGATCTCCACAGCGAACAGGCCGAAGCCCTGTGACTCCCACTCACTCTCCCATGCCTGGATCCCGCCACGAGTCTGCTGCTCGTCACGAACGCTGCCGTCACGGATCCACCGCATGACCTCGGGGTCGGCATTGACGGCAGCCATGGGCGCAACGTCTTCCTCGCGCCAGCGACGCAGGATCAAACGGGGAGTCTCAAGCGTGACCATCCAATCATTCTGGATCACGAAATGGGCTCTCCGCTATCCTCACCAGGCACTTTCGATACACGCCCTACAGCTCAGCTTGTTTATAACCTTTGCGCTATTTGAGGCGGTTATGTTCGGCGATGGTCTCGGGTCGTCTGGCTGTCTTGCCTACGTCGTGGCGGGCGACTGGATGACTGTTCTTCGAGCCAGGTGGCCTGCCCGGTCCGGGTGTTGAGGGTTTCGGTGCACGGACTGGGCAGTGCAGGTGCGGGCGGAGGTTCCGAAACCCCCGCCGGTCCCGCGCCGGGGTGGAGGCGGGCCGGCTCGGCCGGTTTCTCCCAGGGACGCCGGAGATCGGCGGCAGCCTCGCGAGTGAGCCTGAGCTGGGTGTGGGCCGCGATCGCGAGCCACGTCCAGCGGTCCGCAGCCTCGGGCGTGCGAAGCTTCGGGCGGGTCCAGCTGAGGGTCTGTTTGATCATGCGGAAGGCGCGTTCCAGGTCGAAGCGGCGGAGGAACGCCTGCCGGCGCAGGTCGACGGCGCTGCTGGTCATGCCGGTCTTTGAGGACCACAGCCATAGCGGCAGCGGGTCCTGGCCGCCGGGCAGGTGGGTGACCTCCAGACGGATCAACGTGCCCTCGATCAGGGGGAGTTCGCCGGGGTGGTCGATTCAGGCTGAGCGGGTGGTGAGCCGGGGGGTGGATGCGGTCCCAGGCCGTCGCATGAGCGGTGCCGTACCGGTCGGGGACCTGCATGGTCTCCGCTTCGGGGGCCCCAGGTCTCGGGCTTGGCGAAGCGGAACTGTTTGCCGTGCTTCGGAGGTCGGCGGCCCTGGGGTATGAAAAGGCGTACTCCTTGGGAGAGGTGCCGGCCGTCGCATGACACGGTCCGACCGCATCCGTCCGAGGACCTCGACGGGCAACCCGGACAAGAGGTAGGCCATGCGCGGGGAGTCGTAGCCGGCGTCGAAGACGATCAGGAGGTCCGGATCCCCTGACTCCCACTGGACGCCCCCGATCAGGTCAGTCACCACCCGGCGGACCTGGCCAGCGGTGACCTCGGCGACGTCGTCATCAGGGCCGAGGCGGACCGCGTCCAGCAATTGACACCAGGAGGTGCGGCAGGTTTGCAGTGCGGCGACGAACGAGTATGGCCAGCCGGGAATGAACTGGTCACTGGAGCGTCCACTGCGTCCGTAGACGTGGCAGAAGAGCCGCTCCGGACTGCACGGAGCGTCCGGGCGCAGCCAGTTGGTGACGTCGACCGCGAGGACGATGCGGTCGTCGGCCTCCTTGGGTTGCGGCAGCACGGCCAGGGCGCGGCGAAGCGCGTCCGCGTCGATGCGGCCGCAGTTCAGCGCGTCATGCACCGCACAGTGACCACGGCGGTGCTCGGCCAGCAGCGTCAGGTTCACTCACCGCTGCGGCCTTCGTGTGAAACTGATTCCGTGGCGGAACGAAGGATCATACGAAGGCCGTCCGCTTGCCCGGCGAATCCCCGGACGAGCGAACCCGTTCGAGTGCCGTTCGGAGTCATGTCACCATGTTCGGCATGACGACGAACCGAAAGGTCCATGCCGCGTAGACGGCCAGGACACATCCGGGCCGGTACCTCCCGCCGCCACCGGACACCAGACGCAAATCCCGTCATCGACGGCCTGTCCTCGCATGCGCTGTCAGAGATCTACCGTCTCGAGCGCACCCGGAATTATCTGCAGCCAGGCGACGTCAGCGTCGCTGTGCGCTTGTGGAAGGACTACGTCCGTCGTCCCGAGCGTGAGCTGTGGCACGACTACGAGTGGGGCAACGTGCACTGGTACTGCTGCGGCAATCCCCTCGAAGCGCGTGCTCTCCTTGACACCGTGACGCAGGCCATGTCACCTCGAACTGCCCGCGAACTCCGTCAGATCATCAGCAGGTGTGATGACGTCTGGAACCAACCGTCACCGCCGCACGACACGGACAGAGGATAAAAGGCAAGCTCAGTGCCTGTTTTCAATTCTGAGCTGCGCGTTTGCCCAGCTCAGGCTCACGTAATTCCCCCAGGGTGTCGTCCGTGAGATCGGACACCGGCCGCGTGCCGAGGGAACCTGGGCGGATGGCTGATCGTCCTCTTGGGCATGCCTCGCGTTCTCATTCTTGGAATCGACCCGCGTGCAGTGCCCGGTATGGACGGAGACGCCCTTCGGGTAGCCCTCGACCAGGAACTGGCCCGATTCGGCGAACACGCCATCGATGCGTCCATGACGCTGATCGAGCTGGATGAGTCGGCCGAGCCGACGATCGTTGCAGCACTGTCCGAGCACGACTGGGACGTCGTCGTCATCGGGGGTGGGATCCGCAAGCCGGAGCCGCTTCTGCCGCTCTTTGAGCAGGTCGTGAATCTGGTCCGGCGTCATGCGTCGACGGCTGCGATCGCGTTCAACACGAGCGGCGGCGACAGCGTCGAATCAGCCAAGCGGTGGCTGTGAGCCAGGAGTCGCTGACCGGCCTCGGCGGCGATGGGGGAGTGGTGCTCAAGGCCGCGATCCGGGCCGGTGACCTCTTGGTGGCACTGCTGACCGTCAATGCCGAGACGATCAGTCGCGTTCAGCCTCGTGGGAGGCCGGCTGTCCGCTCCCGCGGGAGCTTCGGCGGGTGATGCGCCTGGTCATCAGGGTGATCGCGGCCCACGTGATGAGCGATTCCGAGTGCGGGATGAGCCGTTCGCAGTCGCGCGCGTGTCGGCGGGCGTGCATGACCCACGCGTGTGAGCGTTCGACGACCCGGCGCCGGGCATGGGCGGCGCGCAGCTGGCGTGTTCCAGGGCCTACGGAGGTGATCGTCCGCCATGCAGGGGCCGGCGCTGCTGCCAGCCTGCCGGGCTGTGATGTTTCCTCTGCCACCAAACCCTGACCGATTGCCGCCGAAGGTCACGCGCCGGGCCCGCGTCGCCGGTGCGGGGCCGCGGTGCGGCGGTCACCCGGCGGGCAGGGTGACCACGAACCGGGCCCCGAGGGTGTGTCCGGGGTCGTACGTCACTTCGCCGCCGGCGGAGCGGGTCAGGCGTCGCGCCAGCGGCAGCCCCAGGCCCGCTCCGCCGTGTCCGTCGCCGGGATCGGCGCGTCGACCGGGCTCGAAGAGCTGTCCGGCGAACGAGGGCGGCACGCCCGGTCCGTCGTCGATGACCTCGACGCGCACGCCGTCGGGTGCGCGGTACGCAACGACGGCAACCTTGGAGTGGGCGTATCGGCAGGCGTTGGTGAGGAGGGGGCTGACGATGCGTTCGAGGAGGGCGCTTGGCACTCCGGCCTCCAGGCGCGGACCTTCAATGGTGACCGTCAAGTGGGGTGGGACGTCCGAGACTTCGGTGAGTCGCTGCAGCGTGGGCAGGATCTCGGCGGTGCCCGGAGCGGCGAGTGTGCCGTCACGGACGTCGTCCAGGAGGGTGTCGCAGATGGTGCGCATGGACTCGGCGGCGTCCGCGATGACCTTGTGGGTGGCGCGGGTCTGGTCGTCCGTGCGGGGGTGGGTCTGCCACCAGTCGAGTTCGGCGATGATCCGGCTCAGGGGCGTGCGCAGCTCGTGCGACAGTTCCCCGGTGAGCTGCCGCTCGTGGCGCAGCAGTGTGCGGATGCGGTCGAGTATGGCGTCCAACGACGTACCGAGGCGGGCGAGTTCGGCCGGGTGCCGCATTTGGCCGAAGCGTTCTTCGGAGGCGACGGCACTCCACTGGGTGGCCTGGTCGGTCATCGTGCGGACGGGGCGCAGAGCACGGCCGACCGCCAGCCGGGTCAGGGCGTAGGTGCAGGCGAGCATCACGGCGTCCAGGGCGAGTGAACCCAGGAGCAGGGTGTCGGCCGAACTCCGGTAGGGCGACAGGTCGAGTGCCGTGACCACCGTGGCCTCGCTCTTCTTTCCGGACACCGGCTGGGAGCACAGCCGGAGGGGACCGTCGACGTCGGCGGTGACGCACCGCCGCCCGCCGCGCCCGGCGAGTGCGTCGGCCACGTGGGTCAGGGGGCCGGCGGTCGGCGGCTCTTCCAGCAGGCGTCGGCCGGCGTAGATCCACACGTTCGTGTCGAGGAGTTCGTCGTTGGAGGTTTCCAGGACGCGTACCGTCGGGCCGTTGGTGTCGACGGTCGTCGCTACGGCGGTGGCGCGGGTGCGCAGTTCGTCGTCCGCCTGGTGCTGGAGGCGGTGCTGGGCCACGGCGTTGAAGGCGACGGTGAGGACCAGCATCAGCAGCGTGGCCGTGGTGAGGGCCACGAGGGAGAGCCGGCCGCGCAGCGTGCGGGGCGCCGGACGGTGGAGGAGAGCCGTCACGGCGGGCCACGGCCGGTGGCGGATACCGCTCATGACAGGCGGTGGCCGATTCCGCGGGCTGTGCCGATCGTTCGGTCGCTGCCCGCCTCGCGCAGTTTGCGGCGCAGTCGGGTCAGGTACTGGTCGAGGGTGTTCTCGTGGACTTGGGCGCCCTCGGGCCAGGCCGCCCGGACCAGCTCGCGGCGGCGCACGATGCCGCCGGAGGCCGCCATGAGCGCGGCCAGGAGACGGAACTCGGTCGGTGTGAGATCGACCTGGGTTCCTCGGACGCTTACCACGTGCCGGACGGCGTCCAGTGCCAGGTCTCCTGTGGTGGCGGCGGGTGGCGGCGCGGCCCGTTTGAGGGCTGCTCGCAGGCGGGCCGCGAGTTCGGTGAGGTGGAAGGGCTTGGGCAGGTAGTCGTCGCCGCCGGCGGAGAACCCGGACAGCCGGTCGTTCAGCCGGTGATGGGCGGTCAGGAAGATGACGGGGGAGAGGAATCCGTTCGCGCGCATCGCCTGGCACACGTCCCGCCCGTCGGCGTCGGGCAGCCCGATGTCGAGCACGGCGGCGGAGATGCCGGCGGTGGAGATGCCGGCGGTGGCCAGCCGCAGGGCGGTGGCGCCGTCCGGCGCGGGCACGGTGTCGAAGTCCTCGTCGCGCAGGCCGCGCATCAGCACGTCACGCAGGGCGTGATCATCCTCGACGACCAGGATCGTCTGGCGCATGGCCCTCCTTCTGTTCTCGTGCCGTGTCCGTTCGGCTTCCTGCCGTGCCCATCGGTCCTGCCGTCCCACGCGCTGGTTCCGTGTCCGTCATGCCGAGGGTCAACCGCTCGGGAAGCCACCAGGCCACGGCGCACAGGCATATCCCCAGCCAGCCGAGCGCGAACAGCCAGCCGCCGCCGACGTCGGTGAACCAGTGCACGCCGAGATAGACGCGGGTCAGCCCGACCAGCGCGCCCCAGCAGCCGATGGCCAGTGTGAGCACAGTCTTGCCATGAGGGCCGCGTAGGTGGACGGCGATGATCAGCAGTCCCGCGGCGAGGGCCGCCGTGGTGGTGTGGCCGGAGGGGTATGCCCATCCCGAGGCGTGGGTCTGCCAGTCCGCCTGGGGTGGCCGGGGCCGGGCGACGAGTGTCATCACGCCGTACCGCAGCGCCTGGCCCCCTCCGAGGCAGGCCAGACAGAGCGCGACGGCGAGCGCGCGCTGCCGAAGGGTGCGCCCTGCGATGATTCCGGCCAGCGCGGCCAGCGCGAACGGGACGACACCCGTCCCAGTGGAGGTCAGCCCGCGGGCGAGCGCCACCGCCACGTCGGGGCGGTGGCCGACGGACCACGAGTGGAGGTCGGCGTCCGCGAACAGCGGCACGCCGTCGTGGCCCACCACGACCATGGTCAGCACGCCGAACGCCGTCCACGCGCCGAGGCCGCAGCTGCCGGCCAGTTCGGCGACATCGCGCCGCCTCATGACGGCGCCACCAGCAGCGGACGCAGGCGGGTGGCCGTGAGCCGCAGGGCTGCGGTCTCCGCACGCCTGCGCAGTGCCGACATGACGAGCCAAGCGGTCAGAGCGCCCACCACGACCCCTGCCACCACGTCGTGGGGGTAGTGTGCGCCGACCCAGAGCCGCGAGGCCGCCATCGCCCCGGCGGCCACCGCGGCGACCGCGGCGAGCCGGCGGGAGACGAAGATCAGGGCGACGGCCGCCGCGGCGGCGACGGCCGCGTGGTTACTGGGGAAAGACCAGTCGCCGGGCGCCGGACACGCCTCCAGCGTGACCACCCGCAGGCTCTGGCAGGGCCGGTCCTCGCGCACCAGCAGCTTCAGCGCCGCGTCCACCCCGTAGGCCACGACCACGACGAACGGCACGGCGAGCGCCGTCATCGACGCAGTGGCGCCCAGCCGCCGAGCACGCCACCAGCCGACGGCCATGAGCACCGCGAACAGGGCGAGCCCGTACGTCGACCAGGCCGACACCGTGTCGTCCAGCCACGCGGGAGCGTGCCGGGCGAGGTTCACCACGTCGGCGTAGGCCGAGCCGTCGACCGACGAGCCGTCGAGGGCGAGGATCATCCGCTTGCCTCCCTGGCCTTCGCCTTCGTGTCCCGGTGCGAGCGGTACACCTCTGAGGCGACCGGGATCAGTGACAGGGCCACGATCACCGCGACGATCGGCAGCAGATAGCGATCCACGTTCGGCACGGAGGAGCCCAGCGCGTATCCCGCCAGCGTCAGACCCAGACTCCACACGAGCCCGCCGGCCACCTGCCAGACGGTGAACGTCCGCACCGGCACCCGCAGGGCGCCCGCCATCGGGTTCAGGACCGTGCGCACCACCGGAACGAAGCGGGCCAGCACGATCGCCTTCGCGTATCCGTAACGCTCCAGCAGCTCCTCCGCGCGCTTCGCCCCTTCGCGCAGGCGGGCCGAGCGGCTGCGCGCGAGCAGGGCGCCACCCGCTCTGCGGCCCAGGAGATATCCGCACTGCGCGCCAGCCAGCGCTCCCACCGCAGCGGCGACCAGGAGCGGGCCGAGCGACAGTTTCAGGCCGCTGTCGGCGGTGGTGGTGCACAGCAGGCCGGCCGTGAACAGCAGCGAGTCGCCCGGGAGGAAGAAGCCGATCAACAGCCCGGTCTCGGCGAACAACACCACACCCACGCCCAGCACGCCGAAGGCGGACAGCAGAGACCGCGCATCCAGCACGTTGACGGCGAGCTGCGACGATAGGTACATGGTGGTGGTCATCGTCGAGAGCCCCTTCATCCTTCTTCCGGACCGTCGGGTGCGGCGGAACGGTGCACCCGACAACTGACTACAATCCTGTAGACGGTCTACTGAACTGTAGACGATGGCGGAGTGAGGAACGTTCCCATGACCGACGCGAGCGACGAGAGGCGGCCGGCCGGTGAGCTCGAAGCCGCCGTCATGGCCGCACTGTGGGCCGCCGGGGTCCCGCTGACGCCCGGACGGCTGCAGACCGAGCTCGGCTTCGGCCTGGCCCGCACGACGGTGGCGACGATACTGACCCGGCTGCACGAGAAGGGCGTCGTCAGCCGCGAACGGCAGGGCCGCGGCTACGCCTACTTCCCCGTGCAGGACGCTCCCGGGCTGACCGCCCGGCGCATGCACACCGAACTCGACCGGGACACCGACCGGGAGACGGTCCTGGCCCGCTTCGTCGCCCAGCTCAGCCCCGGCGACGAACAGCACCTGCGCCGGCTCCTGGAGGGTGACGAGCAATGACCGCTCTGCTGCTCGTACCGCTGATCCTGCCCTTCCTCGCGCCGATGCTGGCCCGCCGGACCCTCGACCACCTCGCACCCGCCACCGCGCTGTGGGTCCTCACCGCCTCAGCCCTGGCACTGGCCGGAGCCTGCGTCGCCACCCTCGGCGCCCTGGTCCTGACCGGACTGCTCAAGTTCCCCGCCTTCGCCGCCCTCGGCGAACTCGTCCACCCCCTGCGCGCCCCCTCGGACTACGTCGTCCTCCCCGCGGCCATGGCGGCCACCGGAGTGCTCACCCTCAGTGCCTGGACCCTCGCCCGTTCGGCCCTGCGGCAGACCCGCGCCTTCCGCACCGCCCGCACGCAGGCCGACCGCCGCCCCGCCGCCGGTGACCTGTGCGTCATCGACTCGCCCCACGCGGACGCGTACGCCCTGCCCGGACGGCCCCACCGCATCGTCGTCACCACCGCCATGCTGCGCAGTCTCGGCCCTGCCGAGCGTGAGGCACTCTTCGCCCATGAGCGCGCCCACAACCGGGCCTGCCACCACTACTTCCTGGCCGCCGCCGAACTCGCCGCCCACTGCCACCCCGCCCTGCGCACCGCCCGCGAGACCATCCGGCTCGCTGCCGAGCGGGCCGCCGACGAGGCCGCCGCCGAGGTCACCGGCGACCGGCGCCTGATCGCCACAGCCATCGCCCGCGCCGCCCTCGCCGGCCACGCCTCGCCGACCACCCGCCCGGACTTCGCACCCGCGGTGACGACCGGCCCCGTGCCCCGCCGCGTCGCCGCCCTCCTCCAACCCGTCGAGACGCGCACGCACCTCAAACGCTTCACGGCGTTCCTCCTCGTGGCCTGCACCGTCCTGTCCGTCGCCGCCGGAACGGTCGGCGTCGTCGACTTCCATCGCGAGGTCGAGATAGCCCAGGGCGAGCAAGGGCCTTGACCGGTTCGGGTCCTGCGGCCGACCACACGGGGGCTTCCGTGCCGGCCGTGTGGCGCACGATCCTCTGCAGCAGCCCGTAGGCGAGGACCGGCAGCAACAAGTGAGGTTCATCCGGCAGGGATGCCATGATCAGCACCGCGCTCGCGCTGCTGTTGTTCATGCCGCAGGCGAGCGTCAGCGACGAGGCGGTACCCGCCTCCAGCCGCAGGACGCGGGCGGCGACCCGGCCGAGGACGAAGGAGAGCAGGCAGACCAGGGCGGCCGCGGCCAGGGCGGCGGCGAACAGCAGCGGGCGGGGCCGGGTGAGGACGGAGCCGCGGGCTCCGCGGGCGTTGACGTAGGTCAGGACCAGCGAACCGCCCATGGCAGCCGGTGCCACCGTCGAGACGACACGGCCCAGCCACCGCGCCGGCAGGACGAGCGCACTCAGCAGCCCCCCCGCAGGGAAGGACCACGGTGGCGAGGGTGAATCCGCCTTGGGCCAGTCGGCCGGTGGCGGCGAGGGTGTGCGCGTAGCCGCCGCTGAGCAGCGGCGACAGCGTCGCCAGCAGCAACGCGGTGGTGAGCGGGCTGAGGAGGGTGGAGGCCGGCACGAGGCCCACCATCGTCGGTTGGTGGCCGTCGCCCTTGTCGGTCCATACGGTGGCCCCGGCGGCGACGGGCATCGCCACGTCCGCTGCCGCCGTCGGTGTCGGGGGTGCGCCGCAGCAGGAACGCGACGAGCGGCACCACCGCCAGCGGGATCGCGAGGTGCAGCACGAGCCCGGCGAGCAACGCCTTCGGATGCCTCAGCAGGCCACCCAGCGCGCGGACGAGTACCTGGAGCCCCGCTGAGAACAGCACCAGGGACAGCAGGAACGGTGCGGTGCGCAGCATCAGGTGCGTCGGTGGCAAGGGATGGGGGTGGCAAGGGAGATGGGGGTGGCGCAGCCACAGACCGGGGCCGGGCAGGATCAGGGCGTAGGCGTAGGCGTAGGCGTAGGCGTAGGCGTAGGCGAGGACGATGACGCGGCCGAGCCGGTGCCGCAGCCAGGACGCGGCGCGCGTGTGCATGGCCCCATCGTGATCAGGCCGGACCCGGCGGGCGGGGAAAGCCGCGCGGCAGTCAGGATGCGTTCAGGTAACCGCTGGCCACGTCCTGCCCATGACCTACGAACTCTCCGAGACTCCCGAGGCCGAACCGGGCCCGAGTGCCTCCGCTCGCCCCTCCCACCGTCTGCGCTGGAACAAGGTCCCCGAGGTCACCGCCTACTTCTGGATCATCAAGGTGCCGTGCACGACGGTCGGCGAGACCGCGGCCGACCTGCTCAACGAGAAGGCCGGACTGGGCCTGACCGGCGTGTCCGTGCTCATGAGCGTGCTGCTCGCGGTGGTCCTCGTCGTCCAGTTCCGCACCACGGCGTACCGTGCGGGCGGGTACTGGCTCGCCGTCGCCCTCATCAGCGTCGTCGGCACCCTGATCAGCGACAACCTCACCGACAACATGGGCGTGCCGCTGGAGACGAGCACCGCGGCGTTCGCACTCCTCCTCGCGGTCGTCTTCGTCGTCTGGTACCGGCGCGAGCGGACCCTCTCCATCCACAGCATCGACACCACCAGCCGTGAGTCGTTCTACTGGCTGGCGGTGCTGTTCACCTTCGCCCTCGGCACGGCCGCCGGCGACCTGGTCTCCGAGCGCATGGACCTCGGCTACTGGCCTGCGGCGGTCCTGTTCGCCCTGGCCATCGCCGCCGTGGCGGTCGCGCACCTCGCGCTGGGCCTGGACGCGGTGTGGAGCTTCTGGATCGCCTACATCCTCACCCGCCCGCTCGGCGCCTCGATCGGCGACTACCTGTCCCAGCCGACCGGCGACGGCGGCCTCGGGTTCGGCACCGTCGTCACGAGCGGGCTCTTCCTGGCCGTCATCCTCGGCCTGGTGGTGTACCTGGCAGTGACCCGCAAGGACGTCGCGGACCCCGCGACACCCGCTCCAACCGTTCGCTGAACAACGAATGGGTGGAACTCACCAACGCCACCCGCAACGCGGTCAACCTCGACGGCCGGACCCCGTCAACCTCGACGGCTGGGCCCTCAAGGGCGAGACTTGTGGATCAGCTGAAGGAAAATCGAGTTGCCGTTCCCGCGCAGCAGGCCGAACGATGGCACCTTGTGACGACCGCTGATGAGAAGCCACTGTTCGATGCCGCCAGGCCGGTCGCGTTGGTGACCGGCGTCGGCCGGTCCATAGGGATCGGTGCGGGGATCGCTCGCCGACTCGCCGAGGCGGGCTGGAACGTCGCCTTCACCTACTGGACGCCGTACGACGCGCGCATGGCCTGGGGCATCGAGACCGACGCCGCGACCACCATCGCCACGGCCCTGGAGGAACGGGGCGCCAACACGGTGGCGGTCGAGGCGGACCTCGCCGATCCTGAGGCCCCAGGGCGAGTCTTCGACCAGGCTCAAGGCCGTCTAGGCAACATCACCGCGTTGGTCATGTGCCACTGCGAGTCGGTGGACTCGGGCCTGCTCGACACCACCCTGGAGAGCTTCGACCGCCACTTCGCGGTCAATGCGCGTGCCTCCTGGCTGCTTATCCGTGAGTTCGGCCGTCGCTTCCAGGGGACTCCAGGAACCGGACGCGTGATCGCTCTCACGAGCGACCACACCGTCGGCAACCTGCCATACGGGGCGAGCAAGGGCGCACTCGACCGCATCACCCTGGCCGCTGCCTACGAACTAGCCCACCTCGGGATCACTGCCAACGTGATCAACCCGGGCCCGGTGGACACCGGCTGGATGTCCGACGACATCCGTGACCACGTGCTGCGTCAGACACCCCTGGGGCGTCTGGGCAGCCCGCAGGACACCGCTCACCTGGTGGAGTTCCTGTGCTCACCGCAGGGCCAGTGGATCAACGGCCAGCTGCTGAAGAGCAACGGTGGTCTCGCCGACTGACGAGCCGGCACGACTACGCGCCCTCCGGCCGCTTATTAACGAGGACACCGTTCTCAAAGGTTGGCCCCCGCCCGCACGAGAGGGACCAGGCGGGCGCCGGTGATCGCACGCCAACTGGCCTGGGCGGATTCGACGAGCTTGAACACCATCGCGAGGGCGGCGGCCGGGCTGCCGGCACCACGCGTGACCTTCGTGCGGAGCTTGACCATGGAGAACGTCGACTCGGTGGGGTTGGTGGTCCGTAGGTGGACCCAGTGCTCCGCCGGGAAGTCGTAGAACGCGCCGAGTTTATTCAGCTGACACGCCCACCCTAAGAGCTCGTAACACGATCTTGTGGCCTCGGAGAGGGAGCACCGATGCTCACTTCTCGGAGTCGGACCAAGCCGCCACAAGTGCTCGCCGATCCGGAAAGCGGAGACCGGAGACTGTCTCCCGGGTGGGCTCACCATTGAGCCAGCACACCTGCTCAGGGGCGCCGTCGCCAGTGTCGAACAGGCAGCACACTCCTCCGCTGTCGGCGGTGAGATCGGTGAACGCCTTCCTGATGTTGGCCGACCGCGCAAACAAGCGACTCATCCCCGACGTCGCTGCCCAGCACTCCACCGACGCGTAGTCGGGGTGCAGAAGGGACTCGAACCGGATCTTCGCGTAGATGTATCCGATCTGGATGCGCCCGTCCGCCTCGGGTTCGCGGCCGATCATCTGCGCGTACTCACGCAGTGCATCATCGACGTCGAACATGAGGGACGTGTCGAGCTCGAGCGTGCTGCTCGTTGAACAGTCGACCGGCTCGCCCTCGAAATGGGACGTGAACGGGAGGACGAGCCGGTCCCCGCCGGGCAAGGTGATCTCAAGCGGCGGCACGGCACGTGCCCGTGGCGCCAGATCGGCCAGATTGGCCAACACCCGGGCGACATTCCGAGGACGCACATAGATGTCGTAGCCGTAGACCAGCCCCACTTTTCCCCCTGCCCCAGAACGAACCGCAGCCTCTCACGACCCGCCCCTTGGGCGCTTGTCGAGTTAGAGCCCGCGACACATTCATGAGTGGTTCCTCTTGATGCGCCGCCAGCAGATCCGACTGCAGGCCAACGAGAGGAAGGCGTCGGGGAGTTCGAGGCGTCGTTCCCATCGGACGGCGAGGCGTTTGAACTGGTGGAGCAGAGCGAAGGTCTGCTCGACGACGTAGCGGAGCTTGCCCAGCCCTTGGATGTTCGGGGCGCCCTTGCGGGAGATCACCGGCACGATCCTGCGTTTGCGTAGTTCGCAACGCACGGTCCGGGAGTCGTACGCCTTGTCGCCCAGCAGGGCGTCGGGGCGACGGCGGGGACGGCCCGGACGCCCGGCGACGGGCGGAATGCCGTCGATGAGTGCGAGGGTCTGGGTGATGTCATTGACGTTCGCTGCGGTGGTGAACACCTTGACCGGGGTGCCCTTCCCGTCGCAGATCAGGTGGGGTTTACTACCCGTCTTGCGCCGGTCGACCGGCGACGGACCGGTCGCGGCTCCTTCCTTTTTTGCGCGGACGTGCGTGCCATCATCCACACACGTTCGTGAGCAGTCGAGCTCGCCGGCCGCGTTCAGTTTCGCGAGCAGAATGGGGTGCAAATGTTCGAAGATCCCTGCCTGCTGCCAGCAGTCCAGACGCCGCCAGCAGGTCCGCCCGGAGCCGAATCCGAGCTCCAGGGACAGGAGTTGCCAGGCGAGGTCCTGGTGCAGGACGTACAGGATGCCCTGCAGGCACAACCGGTCCGGCACCGGTCTCGGTCCCGGCGACCGCTCGGGCCGGGGCGGCAGCAATGGTTCGATCAGCGCCCGCAAGTCGTCGTCCACGATCCACGGCCGAGTCGTCACACCCGCCGAATGGTCAGATCGTTCGCAACGGTCACGCCCGAGCAGGGCACTTCGACAAGGTCCTGTTACGAGCTCTTAGTTGATGATTTCGGCGCGGTCATCCAGACGGATTGCGGCCAGCCGGTCTCGCCACATCCGGAGAGCTTCGGGTGTCTGTCGCGTCCAGTCCGTGACCTCGCCAACGATCCGGAGCGGTTCCCTGCTGCGATAGGAGCGGGTGGGATTGCCAGGGAACTTCTTGTCGGTGACGTTCGGGTCGTTCTCGAACTCCCCGGTCGGTTCGACGACATACACTCGCGGGGCGCCGTCGCCGGCGGCGAGTTCGGCGGCGAGCCCCGCACCATCGCGCAACGCGGTGAAGTAGATATGGTTCATCACGATTTCGGGCCGGTAGTTGGAACGGAAACCAGCGGTGAGGTGATCTCCGACCCGCAGCTCGACCTTTGTGCCGTGAAAGAACGGCCCCTTGTCCAACACCTCGTCCATCGCCGCAGGTTATCAAACCAAGCCGCCGTAACGGCGAGCTGTCCAGGGCGGCTCGGACGCCGACTGAGCACGCAAGACCGTAGTCGAGCTTCCCTCGCAGACGCAGGTACGACCACGTCCCGTCCGTCAGCGACGGCGATCCTGATCCGCAGACGCGAGTGATGTACCCGACGTCCAGGAGGAGGGCTTAATAACGGCTAGCACAATGAGCCGAGTTGTCGGTGGGTGATGAGGCAGCAGGCGAGTTTGGCACCAGCCGTCTCGGCGAAGTGGGATCATGGACTCGGGCGCGGGGGCGCACCCGAGCTGTGAAGGACTCCCGCCGTGGGACGCCCCGACAAAGCCGCGCGTGCGACCATCGCGCGCCGCCGCTCGGACCGCTCGCCAGGCGCACTCACAGCGGTCCTCAAAGGCGGGCGCGAGATGCGGGCCCCACACTTGGATCTCATCGACCAGGCGTTCATCGACATGGCCGCGGGCCGCTGCGACCGCGTCATGCCGACCATGCCCCCGCGACACGGCAAAAGCCGACGCGCCTCCCGCTGGGCACCCCTCTGGTACCTGCGGCGCAACCCGGCCACCGCATGATGATCGCCAGCTACTCCGCCGACCTAGCTGACGACCACGGCCGGTGGATCAGGGACGCCATCAACACTTGGGGCGACGACCTAGGCATCCAGCTCAAGGCAGGCAGCCAAGCCGCCAACAGGTTCGACATCGTCGGCGGCGAAGGCGGCCTCCTTGCGGCCGGTATCGGCGGCGGCCTCACCGGACGCGGCGCACACATCGCCATCGTCACGACCCGGTCGAGGACATGGCCGATGCCGACAGCCCCACCATGCGCAAGCGCGCCTGGGACGGGTGGACCTCCGTACTGCAGACCAGACTCGAACCAGTCGGCGCCATCTGCCTCATCCAGACTCGCTGGCACGAAGACGACCTCGCCGGACGCATCCTCGCCACCGAGCGCGATGCTTGGCGGGTCATCGACCTGCCCGCCATCGCGGACAGCCTCGACAACCCGCTCGGCCGCACTTCTGGCCAAGCGCTATGGCCAGAACGCTTCGACGCCACCCACCACGGCAAAACCCGCAAGAGACGTCTGGGCTGCCCTCTACTTGCCGAAGCCCCGGCCGCCGGAGGGAGGAGTCTGGAAGCGGGAGTGGATTGAGACCGCCCGCATCAACGCCGTCCAGTTCTCCGGCGTCGACATGGCGCGCATCGTGGTTGCCGTTGAGCCCGCCGGCGGAGAGACCACAGTCGGCGACGAGACTGGCGCTATCGGCGTCGGCCGCGACTTCGACCGGCAGCTGTACGTCCTGGCCGACCGATCCGGCTCGATGGGCGCCAACGATTGAAGCCTGGCCGCATGCCGTCTCACCCTCGAGCTCAAGGCCGACGCGAACGTGGTCGGGAAGAACTACGGCGGAGACATGGCGCGGCAGATCGTCACCCAGGCATGGGAGCAGCTGCGTCGCGAAGGGATTACCAAGGGGCTCCTCATGCCCATGATCCTGGAAGTCACCGCCAAGGTCGGCAAACGGCTCCGAGCCGCTCCCGTGGCCCAGCTCTACGAACAGCAGCTCGTACACCACGTCGGCGAATACCCCGAGTTGAAAGGGCAGATGGTCACCTGGGTCTAAGGAATGGACGGCCCGGACCGTATGGACGCAGCCGTGCACGGACTCACAGAGCTCGCCGATCCGGATCAACTCGGCACGCTACCAACGGACATCGGCGACGCCCGCTTCGACGGTCGCCGCTGAGCCGCACCCAGCGCAGGCACCAAAAACGGCCCCAGGAGGAAACTGCCCGGTCAGCGAGCCATCTCGTCATGTGATGACGCGGAAAACTTGCCGCACAGCGAGACCTGCATCAAGTTTTACGTGTCATACGTAGTCCTGCGTGGCTATGCTCGTGAGCGTTGAACACCCCATACGGGTGTGCATAGTTTGCAGGCGAATGCGGGTACCGGCCGCCAAAGATGGCCGTCCTGAACGGCCGGTACCCACGGGGCTACTGGTCGCCGAAGTGGCTGCTCAGCCAGAAAACGATCTGGACGAGTAACCAGACTCGGCGGCCAGTGAGCCGTCGTCGCCTCGGCTTGGCGTGATCTCCCATCTCACTCTCCCTTCACCGTGAGGTGCCCGAACGCACCGGACGTGTGAGCGGGCGAGCGAGACGGGTGAGCAACAGCCGTGGCAGTGCGACCCTATGCATCAGCTCCTGCGCCGGGGGCGGCTTTCCCCAACTCTGTTGATGGCGCTCGCACTTGCATGGATGAACAGCCTCGGACCGGCTCCTTGGATACCCTCCCGATCATGAGAACTCGGGGGAGGGCGAGCATCGGCGCGTTGGGTGCTCTGGCTGTCGTCATATGCCTCGCCGGTTGCTCAGCCGGCACAGCCAAGCCGACCGCAGAGGAGCAGCGAGCCGCTCACCTCGACCGCGTACGCGAGATGTACCGGCTCGGGCGCAGCGAGGGGCTGGCCTTGCAGCGGCAGAAGATCGCCGACGGCGTGGCACCCAGCTATTCCAGCCCGAGCGAGAAGGAGTGCGCCGACCGATGGGACCAGCTCGGCGAGCACGAGCAGAGCGCAGCGATGGTGGACCGCCTCCGCCCCCCTGAGTACCCACCCGGCGATGGCCGAGCTGCTGCTCCACCGCTATGACCGGGCGCTCGGCGCCCAGGCTGTCCCGGAACTCGCCAAAGTGTCGGCATAGAACTGCCGGGTCGCGGGAAGATTCCCGTAACTCCTGAACGGACATGTGCCGTTGTGGCATGTTTCTCATGGTCCGTCAGGAGAGTGACGGCGGGGGAGGCAAGGTTTCCATGGGCGGTTTCACCAACACCTAACTGGTGGTCATCGGCATCATCGTGATCATCGTGCTGGGTCTGGTCGTCTTCGGCCTGCGGCGCGGCACGCTGAAGAGCGCCAGCGTGCGGGGCATGGGCGTGACGGCCGGTGTTGAGGGCCACGAGGAGTCCAAGCCCCTGAAGGGGCAGACGATGCAGACCGACGGCCTCAGGACCAAGAAGTCCTCCATACGGATGGTGAAGTCGGCGAGGACGTCGTTCAAGAGGACCCGTTTGGACGAGAGCCTCATCGAGATCCTGCCGGACGACGGCTCCCCGCTGCGCCGCCCCACGGATCCGCCCCCGCCCGCGCGGCCGGCCGGTGAGGACGGCCGCTAGGACCATCCGGTGGAGCGAGACGAACATCGGCACATCGACCGTGCCGAACAGCTTCGGAGTGCGCGGAGCGTCACCGAGCGGGACCCCCGGGCGGACGGCGAACGCCAGGCGATGTTCTTCGAGGGGCCGGAGTACATCGGGAAGTCGTCCCTGCTGTTCGAGATCTACCAGCGGCACCGGGCAGACGGCGCGTACTACGTCGACCTGGCGGACATCCCTGAGGAGGAGGGCGTCCTGGAGCTACTGGCCACGCTGGCCCAGTGGCAGGGCGTCGAAGCGCCGAGCTACCGGACCGCACGGGACCGGTTCGCGGAGCAGTCCAGGTCGACACAGGCCGACTTCCGCAACGTATGGGCACGGCACACCACCATCCAGCTGCTCTCCGAGAGCAAGGACCGCGCGAGGGAGACCGCTTCGCTGAGCGACGCCCTGCTCGACAACCTGATCGAGGGCGCGCGCCGACCGGTGATCTGTCTCGACAGCTTCGACGTCTGCGCCCAGCCGATGCGCAACTGGCTCGGCCGGTCGCTGCTACCCGCTCTGCTCTCCCGGCGGCAGGTCAGCGTGTTCGTGGCCGGCCGGCAACTTCCCCGGCTGCCAAGGGCTTTCACCGCCGATGCCGTGCACACGCTGGTACTGCCGCCGTTCGACGTGACGGCCGTTCAGGAGTGGATCGAGGAACTCGGGCTGGCCTACCTCCGGGACCAGGCCGTGGCGATCCACCGGCGTCATGGCGGTGTGCCCGGGCTGCTCGACGAGTTCTTCAGGCAGCACATCGAGAAGCGCGGGCCCGCCCGCGACGACCAGGACAGCAGGGACGGCTGACGCCATGACCCAGGAACCCGTCGCCCAGGAGGCCCTGGCTCGCTTCGACCGGCTGCCGGCCGACGAGGCGCGACTGATCGAGGCGCTGGTCGTGCACCGGTGGTTCGACCCGGACGTCGTGGCGTACACCGCGGCCGATCTGGGAGTGGAGGTGGCGCCGGAGCGGGTGACCGGATCCCCGTTCGTCGCCCTCGACCGGGTACGGTTCGGCCTGCCCGGCGGCGAGTCCCGCCATCGGGTCAGGCCCGTCCTGGCGACGGCGCTGCATGCGCGCATGCGGGACGAGCGGCCGACGGTGTACCGCCAGGCGCACCGGATCGCGGCGGACTACTTCCACCAGCGGCTCGACCCACTGCGCACCGACCGGCTCACCTGGTACGTCCACGAGATACGGCACCTGACGGCCTGCCGTCCGGAACAGGCGACGGAACGGCTCGCGGCCTTCGCGCACGACGCCCTGATCGCCGGGTACGCCGAGGCCGCGGGCCGTGCCGCCGCCGAACTGGAGGCCGCGTCCGCAGAGCCCGACGGCCGGCGGCTGGCCGGGATAGTCCAGGTCGTCGCGGAGATCCTGTGCGGGCCCTCACGTGTCGAGCACTCCACCATCGCTGTGCTGGACGACCACCTCGCCCGCTACACCACGCCCTCCGACCCGGCGGCCGTCCGTCTCGTCCTGCTCGCCCGTGACCTGGTCGTCCACTACACGGAGCGGCCGGCTCCGGTCACCCCGCTGACCGCGCTGGTGGTTCCCGACGCCACGGCGGTGGTCGATCCGCGCGGTGTGCCGGTACTGGGCGGCGAGCTGCGGCTGCTGGAGGACGTCACCCGGCCGTCCAGGATCATCACGTCCCGCACCCAGCGTGTCTCGCTGGAGTCCAGCACCCTCGCCCATCACCAGGTCATGACCAAACTGGCCACCGAGGACCGGCCCGGGCGGACGATGGTCCTCGCGGACCTGCTGCCGCCCGGCCGCGGGGACCGACTTGACGCGCTGCGGCTGAGTGAGAGCGGCGGCCGGCCGGTGGGCGTGCTCGGAGCGAACGCGACGACGCGCGCGCTCGCTCAGGGAGTCCACCGGCTGCTGGGCCCGGGCGAGGACCCGGCCGGGAACTCCTCGCGCGCCGAGGTGTCCCGGCGGCTGGGCGCCCTCGGCTGGCACAGCGGCACCGACGAGCTCAACGACCTGCTGCTGCGCGCCCGGCAGTCGGACGACGTCGACGACTTCCTGCAACGGCGCATCGCCGACGTGATGCGTTACACGCCGGTCGTGGCCGTACTCGACGTCTACCCGGGGCTGCCCTCCGAGGTGACCTACGACTACCCGGAGGGCTGCACCACCCGGCGAATCAGCTGGGGACGGGTCGTGGTCTCGCTCACCCTCACCCTGCCCTGGGAGGTGCGCAACCGGCTGGAGTTCGTCACTCCGTCCGGGCTGGTGGCCGCCGGAGCGGAGGGCCGGTCGGAGTCGGAACTCGTCCCGGTGCACCGCGAAGGGGAGTCCTCCGCCGTGCAGCGGTTCGACGTCCGTGCGGCCCGTCCGGAGGACGGCGGCGAGGACGACGGCGAGGACGACGGCATGGTGCGTATCGAGGTCGACCTGGGCTACCGGCTGACGGACCGTGAGTTCCGGGACGTACGCATCACCGCGGCCCTCGGTATCCTCGCCGCCGCGTTCGCCCTGTTCCTGACGCTCGCCAGCACCCAGCTGCTGTCCGTGATCGGCACCATCCTCGCCTCGCTCGGCGTGCTGGTGGACGTCACCCGGGACCGCACCCACCCCGACGACCACGAGCCCCTGCACGTCCACGCCGGTAAACGGCTTCGCCGGGTCCGGCAGGTCAACGCGGCCCTGGCCATCACCGCTGTCACCGTGCCCAACGCCCAGAACCTCCTCGGAGGCCTGATCGCCTCCGGGGTGGCGCTCCTGTTCTCCCTGTTCACCCTCGTCGCCGTGATGGCCACGGCGAGAGCCGCCCGCCGCCCCCTCCCCCCGCCCGGACGCGCCGCCCTGTCGGGCCGCCGGCCCGTCGGCCCGATGGCCTGATGGCCCGGGTGCGGGCACCCGATTGTCACGCTCGCCGTGGTGGCTTCCTGTCCGCGTGCTCCTCCTTCCCGGCACCGGGACTCCCGGGGTACGACGAGGCCGTGGCCGAAGCGAGCGGGAGCACGTCGAGACCGTAACGCGGCTGGACTGTGGCCCTAGTCGCCGAGCATCAGATGCGCGGGGAAGTAGCAGTCTCCTGTGTCGTTTGCATGCCTCTGCTTGCGCATGAGCAGCAAGCAGCACCCGGTCATCGAGGACGTAGAACAGGTCGGTGCCGTCGACCGTGAGGAAGGCGGTCCCCTCCTTGAAGGCGGACCGGGCACCCGAGCTGAAGCCGTTGGCTTCGGTGGGCAGGTCGGCGAGGCTCTGGGCGGTGTTCTCCAGGAGTTCGACGAAGTCCTCGCCTCGCCGATTGGCCTGTCGGCGCGGTCCGGCGCGAGGGTGGTGGCGGGGCCGGTTGTCCAGTCGGCGGCCAGCGCTGACAGGGCGGCGCCGGAGATCGTCAGGAAGGTGCGGCGTTCCATCACTGTTCGCAGGGCCTCTCTGAGGGCGGGCACGAAGGTGTGGGGGCCGAGTGGGACGACGCCGTCGGCGCTGAGGGGCAGCCAGTTCGGCCAGTCGTCGGCACGGACGATGTCCGCGGGCCGGCCGAGGGCTGCAGCTCCGGCGCGCCTACGGGGACCTGGTGCGGCCTTTGAGTCTGTGACCTGCCGTTTCAGTGAGCCGGGCAGCGTCATCGCCGAGTGGGACATGTACTTCCAGGAGCCTTCGGCCGAAGCCCCACCGGTCGATCAGCTACTTGGGTGGGCGTGGCCAGAGTGGGTCACCGCCCCCTTGAACGATGGGGCTGAAGTGTTCGCTGTGCCGAAGCGACCGACCCAAGCACTGGCCAACGCGAACTCCGCCGAACTGGAAGAACTCGCAGGCCACTGGACCACGCGCCTCCGATCCGAGGACGCAGACGACATGACCGACGATGCCCTGCTGGCAGTCCTGCAAGGCGTTGCCCGCCTCGCAGCGTCTGCGGTGAATACGGGTGGCGGCCGCTACAGCTGGACCCGCTGACCGTCCCTCCGCGGGGGACGCTCGTTCTTGACGCCGCTGCACGCCAGGAGCTCGGTCCCGGTGGAGTCGAAGTACAGGGTGAAGAACCAAGATCGGTTTGCTGCGACGATGTTGCCGGTACGCAGTTGCTCGTCGCGGTGCCGAGCGCGGAGGATCTCAACGGTCTCGTCGAGGCCGAGGGTCGTCAGGCCGATCTTCAACGACCGCTTCAGCCTTGTCGCAGCAATGCCAAGGACCATCCACTGTGGCGGCTGTCCGTCGTAGAGCATGACCTCGCCGCCGGCGGCGATTGCGTCGCGTGCTGCCTTGCAGGCACTGGTTTGCTCTTTGAGCATCACGGTGATGTCGGGCGGACTAGGGCTCTCGTCCTCTGTGGCCATGTGGCGACTGTAGAGACCGAATGCAGGCGTTGCTACAGGATTCGGCGTGACCTGCGTAGGGCTCAGGGATAGAGGCGGTCGTGGCAGGTAGAACTGCGGACCGGCAACATGGTGGCCAATCGGTCAACACCAAACCCTGGCTGCAAGACGCCCTCGATGCCCGCGGCGCCCAAGTGAACGGGTTCGTGGTCTCTGCAGGTCGAACGGCGGCGAACTGGGCGTAGCAAGGTGCGCCGGAGGGCTCAAGTGTGACGGGTTGTGGCACTGGTGGTCTCGCCGGGCTCACGGGGATGACCTCCCGCTGCAAGGTGAGGGTGGCCGAGCGCGGTGACAGCGTCACGCGTTTTGGCTGGCTTCTGGGTTCGGCGAGTGCCTCCGTTGCTGCGGGCGGCGGTCGGATCGCCGCGACATCCATCAACTACGTTTAGTGTCTATATGATTACTTGTAGTGACTGGAGTGGTGATGGTCAGTGCCGAAGCGACCTTCCGTCGGTTGCACGAAGGGGTGCTCCGGCTGAAGGCTGCCCTCATGGGACGCTCGCGAGGCGGGCAGACCAGGAAGGTTCACCTCGCCGCTGACCGCAAGTTCCGCCCGCTGGCGTTCGTCCTGACCGCTGGACAGGCGGCCGACAGCCCACAGTTCATCCCTGTGCTGAAGAAGATCCGGGTCCGTGGGCCCGTCGGCCGCCCTCGCACCAGACCCGACGCCGTCGCTGGCGAGAAGGCCTGCTCTTCCCACGGCAACCGCGTCCACCTGCGCAAACGCGGCATCACCGCGGTCATCCCGGAGAAGAAGGACCAAGCCGCCAGCGGAGGAAGAAGGGCTCCGGGGGCGGTCGGCCTGTCGGCCACGACGTCGACCTCTACAAGGAGAGGAACACCGTCGAGCGCCTGATCAACAAGCTCAAGGCCTGGCGAGGCACCGCGACCAGGTACGACAAGACCCCGGACAGCTACCTCGCCGGCCTCCACCTACGCGCCTCGATGATCTGGGATCAAAGACCTCACCCGAGGCGCCCCTTGATCACAGCTGTCCTGCTCTATGGGCGGGCGTAAGGCCGAGTCATGACCTCCATATTGTGACCGTCCGGGTCGTCGAAGTACGCGCCGCGACCACCGAACAGATCGTTTACCCGGCCGGGGTCGGTGTGGCCGGGGTCCGCATAGTAGGTGACCCCGAGCACCTTCAGACGGGCGATCGCGGCGTCGAACTGCTCGTCAGGCACGAGGAAGGCGTAGTGCTGCGACTGGATCGGCTCGTCCCGCTTCTCGCAGTAGTCGAGCGTCACGCCGTTGCCGAGGTCAACTGGCAGGAACGGCCCAAACGGTGCGCCGACTTTCAGGCCCAGGATCGCGGCGATGAACTCGGCGGACAGATAGCGGTCGCTCGCATGGACAGCTGTGTGGTTCAGCTGGACGCCGGCATGTGGGTACGGCTGGTCGTTGGACATCAGTGGTGTGTCTCCGGTCTTGGGATCCGTTGGAAAGGCGCCGTACGCAGGCGCCGGAGCAAAGACGCGGAGAGGGGGGCGGGCCTCTGGCCCGCCTCGGGCTCACGCCGAGGCCGGGAAACCCACTCGTGCATGGCCCAAGGCCGACCCGGCAGTCACCCGACCGACCTTAGTGATCACCGCAGGCGAGGGCAACACCGTTCCTCGGCCGTGCTCCGGCCACAGTTCGAACCGCTGTCTCTGGTGATCACGACTCGATACGCGCCCTGGCTGTTTCCTGCCTGCGACCGGGTGAGTTCTGGAGGGCCCGTCAGCGCGTTGCGAGTTCGGTGCGGACCTGGGGCAGGACCTCGGTTCCGAGGAACTCGATGGCGTGGAGGAAGTCGCGCTGGGGCATATGGCACCCACGACGAGCAGCCCGGCGCCGGACTGCGCATCGATGCCGAACGCAACCGCGACCACATCCTGGCCGCCGCCCGACGCCTCTTCGCCACCGAGGGGCTCAGCGTGTCCATGGCCGCCGTCGTCCGCGAAGCAGGAGTCGGCAAAGCCACCCTCTCCCGCCGCTTCACCACCCGCGACGAACTCGTCGACGCCGTCTTCGCCGACCGCATGGACGGCTACGCAGCCGCGGTCTCCACCGCGCTGGCCGACCCCGACCCCTGGCACGGCTTCACCGGATACGTGCACACCGTGTGCGCCATGCAGGTGAGCCTGTCCGCCTCGTCCGCCACGTAGTTCAGCTGGCCGGTGTTGTCGTAGCGTCCGGGCAGGCGTGACGACGGTGTGCTGAGCCGTCCGGCGACGGCGACGGCGCCGACGATGGCGTCGTGCGTGGCGCGGACTTTCCCGACCGGACCGTGGGACGGGCCCGACTGCGCACACGGTTCACGCGAGGCCGGCGAGAGGGGCGCTCGGGTGCCAGGTGACGGGTAGGACGACGTCCACACCATGGCGGCGGGCCAGGGGCAGCAGCCGACTCATCGTGGCGTCGAGGTCGTCCAGAAAGTAGGGCATGGGCCGCAGGGGCCGGTGGAGGCCGACAAAGAAGTCGTCCCAGTGCACGAGGATGACGCGGCGGGCCCCGGTCGCGACGACCACCTCGTCCCAGTAGGTGTGCAGGAACTCGGGCGGCTGCCGGCCCAGGCTGCCGATACCCAGATAGATGACGTCGGCGTGCCGCCCTCGCAGGGCGCCGGGCCGGAAGTTCGCACTGGCGTGCAGCAGGATGCGGCCTGCCGGATGGGCGATCAGCACACTGTAGGCGGTGCCGGTCTTCCAGGCGCCGGCGCGGGCCGGGGGAACGAGGGGCTCGTCGACGGTGCCGGGACAGTGGTCCCCGGGGCTGTGCACGGAGTTCAGGAAGGTCAGGTCGAAACGGCCGTAGGAGACCGTGGACCGGTCTGCGACCACGCGCAGGGACGACTCCGGAACGCCCAGGCCGCGGCCGATGTTCGCGGTGGAGTGCGAGCCGACCAGCTCCGCGCCGGTCTCCACGGCCCACACCGGCGCATCCAGGGCGTGATCGTAGTGGGAGTGAGCGCAGACCACGGCGGCCAGATCCTCCACCTGCAGTCGGGCGATGGCGGACCGTACGAGGGAGCGGTCAGGTGCGATCTTGCCCATGGCGACGCGGAGCATCCCGGGGCGGGTGACGAACCCGTCACTGAGCACGGAGGTCTTGCCGTCCGACAGAAGCACGGAACTCGTGCCCAGGAAGTGGGCGACCAGACCGTCCTGGCCCGCTGTAACGGTCTGCTTGTAGGGCAGATAGGGGCGCAGGCTGGGACGACCGAGGGGCATTCTCATGGCGGCATCGTGACCTGTCGCCTGTGGCTGCGCACGACCGCCCCTGGTGGCCGGCCCAACCACGGCCGCTCTGCTCCGCCGCGCAGGGGGCAGCGCGACCAGGCCGACGGCTCCCGTCCGTCGCAGGTAAGGGGCGGTCCGCTCGCGTGTGGACGTCAACGTCGCAGCCCCGGCGGGCACTACGGACACGGAGACGACGAGCACCACCACGACAGTCACCGCTCTGGCCCCGGCATGGGCACCGCCATCGCGGCGGGCGAGGCCGGGCTCGCGGTCGGGGTCGTCGGCGGCATGGTCGCCGCCGAAGTCGTCGAGGAGGTCGGTGACTTCTTCGTAGGCGACGAAGAAGACGAAGACGAGAGCTGATGAGCGGGGCGAGCCGACGGCGGCCGATCAGGCGCTGACCGTGCGCAGGAAGTGATCGGCGTCTTCCGGCTCGCCCAGCCGGCCGACCTGGAGCCAGGACCCGTCGGCGAAGCGGATCCTGAAGGTGGCGAACCCGCGCGGCTGGCCCGCCTCGCCTTCGGTCCGGGCCGCATCGAGGGGGAACTCCGCGACAGACCGGAAGTCGTCGGCTCTGGTCGGCGACAACCTGCGGCGCGGGGAGGCGGCCACACAGATGCGGTCGTGCGCCAGCATGACCAGTCGCTTGGGGTTGGGCGAGTGGCCGTACCAGCGCAACAGAAGCTGGCCGGCGGTGAGGTGCCAGTCGCCGTCGAAGACGCCGTCGGCCGGATGGGCCGCGCGACCGCCCGCCGAACCTCGGTCACGGGTGGAACGCTGCGGGCCGGCGTTGTTCCGCGTCCCTGGCGTCTGCCGGTGCGGTTCCTGCCTCGCCCCCAGCATTCGGTCGATTTTCTTGCCGAGTTTGTCAATCAGGATCATCGGCACGACGACGAAGAAGAACACCGTGGCGCCCACGTACAGCAGCCAGTGATGCCCCGGCTTCAGCCGCCCCTTGCCCGCGGCACGGTGAACCTCCTTGGGCGGTACGGGAATGGGCTTGTGGATCTCGCACCAGACCAGGGCCACAGGCTCCTCGCCGAGGATCTTCCGCGCCCGTCGGTGCACCTTGCGCTTCGCCATGCCCGAAATCCTAGACAGGCAGGGCTGCGCGGCGCGCGCCGCCCACCTGGCGAGATCACCGGCATGATGCGCCGTCGTTGCAGCTCGCGCCGCACGGCTCGGGAGCCACACGCCTTGTCGCCCAGGACGCATCCGCACCCCCGTACAGCCCACCACCTCATCGGCGAGATCATCGGCGACGCCGAACGCCGCCTGGAGGTCCCCCGCGGTCAGCGCCGACTCCATCCGCACCGCCCTCGGCCTCGGCCTCGCAAGCGGCACCTGGTCGCGGACACGCTCGGTCTGGTGCTGGTCGTCCTGGTCACCGTCGCGACCGTGCACAACACCGCCGGCGGCAAACGCCTGCTCGACGACCAGAGATCGAGGGCGGTGATCCACTGGGCGATGGCCAACAAAATGTCCCGCGAACTGACCGGAGAATCCATACCAACCTGGCGAATCGAAACGGACATCCCGCGCACATCGGCGTGAACCTTGATCAGATGCTCTCCCATACCTCCCCCTCGCTCCTTGACCCGGCCCCCGCCTGGGCATGTCCGGCTGCCAAGCGCTTCGGGGGTAGCGCGGCGACTCGCGGGTACTTGCGTCCAGCGTGCCTCGGCAACGGGTGCCCGCAGGAATGGTGCTTCGACGCATGAGGAGATCGAATGAGGCTTCGCGAATCGGCTCTGGCGCTGGCCTCCCGGTGTTCCGCCGAGATCCTGGCCGGCCGCTACCGTCTGGACGCTCGCATCGGTTCGGGCGGCGCGGCAGATGTCTACCGCGGCTTCGACCTACGTCTGAGACGAGCAGTGGCGGTGAAAGTCTTCCGGCCCGGCACCGGCGTCGAATCGGAGGAGGGCTTCCGAAGCGAGGCGGTGATCCTTGCCCGATTGCAGCATCCCGGGCTGGTCACCGCCTACGACGCCGGACGGCATGACGGCCGTGCTTTCCTGGTCATGCAACTGATCGAAGGCTCCACGCTGAAAGCCCGCATCGCCGAAGGCACTCTGCCCTGCGAAGACACCGCGGCACTGGGCGCCGGCCTCGCCCAGGCCCTGGCTCACGCCCATGAAGCAGGGATCGTTCACCGTGACGTCAAACCCTCCAACATCCTTCTCGACGCGTCGGGCCGTCCCTATCTGACCGACTTCGGCATCTCCCGGCTGGTCGACGCCACCACCCGCACCGCCACAGGCACACTCGTCGGCACAGCTGCGTACCTCGCCCCCGAACAAGTACGCGGCCAATCCGTTGGTCGGCCTGCCGACATCTACGCCCTCGGACTCGTGCTTCTCGAATGCCTCACGGGCCGGCTCGAGTACGGCGGCGGCCCTCTCGAGGCCGCGATCGCCCGACTCCACCGCCAACCTGAAGTGCCCAGCACCCTGCCGAACGAACTCCTCGTCCTGCTGCGGGATATGACCGCCCTGGACGAGCAGAACCGTCCGTCGGCGCTCGACTGCGCCCGCAAACTGGCGCCCCTGGCCGACACGACCCTCTCCGCACCTGCCGCGCCCACAACGCCCGCGCCCACGGCCAATCGCACAGCCTTCGCAGCGAGTCGGGAACTGGCGCACGATGACGACGCGACGCACCTGCACGCGTTGCCCACCCCAGACCGAGCCGCTCCCAAAGCGGCTCCTGCACGCAGCAGGGTTCTGGTGGCCAGCGGAACCGTCGCGCTCGCCACCGTCATGGCCGCCGCTCTCGCCGTCACCGACGGCCTTCCGCACCGGGGAAGCGACGGGAACACGACACGGGCCGTCGTCAGCCGCCCTACCGAGAATGCCGGCCCCGAAGGCAGCTCCGCAGAAGGGAACGACGCTTCCGCAACACCCGAGGATCCACCGACCTCGGCACACGACACCTCCGACGGGCTACTCGGTGATGCCCCCTCCGTGCGAGGTGCCCGGTCCACTTCTGGCAGCGCGCGTCCGAACTCAGTCAGCGCGACAGGCACCCTTCCCAACAGCACGTCCGAGAGCGGGGTACAGGCCGGAACGAAGCCGGCGACACCCAACAAAAAATCCAGTAAGCCGGACAAGGCAGAAAAAGCCGAGTCCGGAAAAGAGAAGCAGAATAAGCCCGGCAAAACCGACTGACGGATCGTTCAGCGAGGGTCCTTTGCGTAGAAAGCGCGCCGAGAGCGCGCACCGTCGTTGGGCGGGGCGCTCACTCGAAGTGGGCCAGGGCGTACGGCGTCGCACTGCTCGAACTGGCCGGTCAGGCAGGTTCCAGGAGGTCGACGACGGAAAGCCTGGTCTCGCCGTTGACGAGGGTGAGGGCGACTTCGGCACGGGCCGCGAGGTCGAGGGGGCCGAGGTCTTCGGCATACGCGGCGTGCACGATGCGGTCCAGGCCCGCGCCGACCAGCGGTGCGGCGGTGCGCAGCGAGGCCTCTAGGACCACGCCCTGGGTGGCGCCGCCGTGCAGGACGACGTTCCGCGTGCGGTACAGCCTGCGCAGCGCGATCCGGAAGGCGTCAGCGACGTCCCCCAGCACCGGGCGGGGGTTCTGGAGCAGGTCGGCCATGCGCTGGGCAGCCGGCTGGTCGCTGTACTTCGTGGACGCGCCAGTGAAGTCAAGAGCGGAGGCACCGCTCGTGTGCAGAGCCTCGGCGACCAGGCGCTCGCGCAGGCGAGTTGGGTGCGCAGTGCGTGGTCGGCGTGAACGGGTGCGGAGAACCGGTTGTAGGGCAGTGGTCGCCGGAGCCGCATTCGGATAACGTACCAACCGGACGGTACGCCTGGATATGCTCCACGGGCCGTCGCGTGCTCGATCAACACAACGTTTCATCCGCCACTGGATGGAGAGCCGCACATGACACAGAACGTGAACCGCGACAGCCTGGCCCTTGCGCGCAAGACCTGGAGAACTCTCGAGCCTTATCACGGGGGTGTCTATTTCTCGCCCGAAGCCGCAGATGAGTACGCCGCGTTGGGCGTGGACGCCAGGACGGGATACTTCGCGTCCCGCTCCGCCGCGCTCGGCGCCGCTCCGGCGGATCTGGTCATCGCCACGTTCTACAACTTCAACCCCCAGCTGGTGCGCCGGGCCATACCCGCGGCATGGGAAGCCGCCACGCCGCAGCGGTTCGCCGCCGCCAGGCTCTCCGGGATCGATACCACGCTCCGCCGCATCCTCGGCGCGGACATCTCCTCACCGGCGCTGGCTCGAGCGGCGGAATTGGCCCGCAGCGCGGCTGAAGCGGCCGTGTGCCACCCACAAGGCCGCCCCCTGTTCGCCGCGCACGCGGCACTGCCGTGGCCGAGCACGCCCCACCTTGTGCTCTGGCACGCACAGACGCTGCTGCGGGAGTTCCGCGGCGACGGCCACGTGGCAGCACTGCTGACTGCCGGACTGAGCGGGCTCGAAGCTCTCGTCACGCACGCCGCCACAGGGGAGATCGACGCGGGGGTGCTGCGCGACTCGCGGGGTTGGACGCCGGAGCATTGGGAACAGGCCGTGCGGAACCTGCGTGAGCGTGGATGGCTCGATGACGGACCCCGCCTGGCTCTGACCGAGCACGGTGCGCGGCGCCGGGCGGAGATCGAGCAGACCACCGACAGGCTGGCCGCCCTGCCCTATGTCCATCTCGGCTCTGCCGCGGCCGCCGAACTCCGTTCGTTGATGCGGCCGTTCAGCCTCGCGGTTGCCAAGGAGCTCCTGCCGTGGGCGGTTGACCGCCTCAGCGAAGAGAGCGGACGACAGGGGAGTGGCAGGTGAGGAAGCCCAGGCGGCGGGCCCGTCGTGACGGCCTCGACGGCTTCGTTCACGTGAAGTGGCGCCGAGACTCAGCTCGCGGAGCGTGCGGACCGGCTCGACGCGGGCCACGGACTTCGGCGTCGTACAGCCGGAAGCGGCTTGAGAAGCGGGCCACAGGCGGCAATGCTCCCTCGTGCGACCACTCGCGCACCGCACCGCGCGTATGCCGGATGGGCGAGATCTCGGCCCCCAGCCGCTGGAGTCTCCAGCGCGAGGTGAGGGAACCCGGCAGAGCTCTGGAGAACCCGCGGGATGTCGCACCGAGGCCCTGCCGATCTTGCCCCGACCGATGTGCGACGAGCCGTGGGTTCCCGTGGTCCTTGCACTTGTGTCGCCGCCGTCTGGCGGAAGGCATGCCGGTTCGGCTGGTGGAGTGGCGTGAGGTCAGGTGGTCGGACCGCCCGCGACCCACTCGCTCCACGGCATGTTCCAGTCGCTGAATCCGTTGTCCGGCGCCAACGTCGTCTTGTCCGTGGAGTTCTTGACGATCACGACGTCACCGGTCATCGAGTGGTCGAAGAACCACGCGGCGGGTCGGCTGCCATCGCCGCCGCCCCTGACATCCTCCAGGCCTACGCAGCCGTGGCTGGTGTTGACCTTGCCGAAGACCGAGTCGGTACCCCAGTAGTTGCCGTGGATGAACGTGCCCGAGTCGGTCAGGCGCATGGCGTGCGGCACGGCCTTGATGTCGTACGAGGGCTTGCCGTCCTTCTCCGTGAGGCCGACGCTCGCACCGTTCATGTGGATGTGCTTGAACTTCTCGGAGATCACCATCTGGCCGTTGTACGTGGGGTGCTCGAGGCTGCCTGACGAGATCGGAATGGTCTTGATCGTCTTGCCGTCCCGGACGACGGTCATCTGTTTCGTCTTCGCGTCCACGGTGCTGATCTGGCTTCGGCCGATCTTGAACGTGACCGTCCTCTGGAGGCCGTGGCGGTTGAGCGAAACGGTGACGGTGGAGCCGGACTTCCAGTACTTCTCGGGGCGGAAGTCCAGGCGGTGGTCGTTGAACCAGTGACCGACGACCCTCTGGCCGCTGCTGGAGCTGACCTGGATCTCCGACTCCACGGCGGCCTTGTCGCTGATCGCCGTGTTGAAGTTGACCGACACCGGCATGCCCACGCCGACGGTCGAGCCGTTCATGGGGGAGAGGTGCCCGATGAAGTCGTTTGCCGGGGAGACCGTGGTGATCGTGGCGTTACCGGTGGCGGAGCGGCCCTTGGCGTCCGCGGCCTCTGCGGCGATCTGGTACTTGGTGGCACGCTCCAGTCGGCCGTTCGGCTTCCAGTCGGTGCCGTCCGCGGACAAGGTGCCCGGGATCTCGGCGCCGGTCGCGACAGCGGTCATGGTCACCTTGGTGAGCTTGCCGTTACTGACGGCTACACCGACTGGGCCGTTGATCCCGACGTTGTAGGCGCCTTGTCCGGGCGTGATCTCTATTCGGGCGTCGGAGGCTTCCTGAGTGCCCGCCCTTTTTGCCGGCACCTGCGAGGTCGGTTGGTTCCCGGCATCGTTGCCGCCGGTGGCAGCGCTACTTGTGCCGCCCAGAGCCGTGACTGCGAGTACACCCCCGAGCACTCCGGCCGTAACCATCTTCCCGGTGCGTCGTCTGTCGAGCGTGATCAAGCGCTTCTCCCTGTCGCTGGTCTGGGCATCCCTGTGTTGATCGCCGAAAGAGCGCAACTATGAGTAAACCTACTTATAGGCAGATCCCTGCCCGTAAAAGGGTGAAATGTGATGAAAGCCATGAAGTGTCGAGCGTCGCTTCATCGATGCGAAGGCCGCGCCTGGGCCCGCGGGGCCGCGCCTGCGGGGATGCTCCGACCTTAGCTGCCGAGCAGCGCCGGGCCCAGAAGTCGGCCCCGCGCCCGCGGGGCCGCTCCGACGGTCGTCTCTCGCCGATTGCGCCTGACGGAAGGTGGTCTCGGACTGCTCTTGGTCGAGGAGTCGGCGGCCGGATGGGCTGTCCGGCCGACCGCGACCGGCAAGGAAGTGATCCCGGGGTGTGATGATCGCCTGACGGCAGCTCGAGCGCAGGGGCGAGGTGGTGGTCCTTGAGGCCACCTCGGACTACGGCCGGCACCTCTGCTACACGCAGCAGGTCCCCAGCCGGGATGCGGCCGGGGTGCGCACGCGGGCCAGCAGGAACCGCTTGCCCAGGTCCCCGCAGCCCCCAGATAGATGACTTTGTCCTTCACGTCCTGCCTGGCCACCGCCGCGTCCCCTCCCACACAAACCGAGCGGACGGGGCTGCGCGCCGCGCAGGAACAGGCGGACGCCGTGGTCATCGACTCCGCGGGCGGCGTGCGCGGGGTGCGCCTGCCGGGCGATCTGGACGTCACCTTGGTCATTCCGTCGGAGAAGACCGTGTGGGGTGCTCGGCCGTGGACCGAGCACCGTACGGTGGACCACCGGCCACACCCCACCCCCAACCGCGCACCCACAGAGCGCAAGGGTCAACAGGTGCAACCGGCATGGCAGTTCGTGCGTCAGTCATCGGCAGGACGGGTAAACCGGCGCCTACGACAGGTGTTCGTGGGGCGGACAGTTCGCCTGTCCGCCTCAGCCGTCCCACCTGACGGGTCGTGAGTGATTCAGGGGGGAAGCATGAACAGACGCACGGGTGAACAAGGGCCGCGCAGGCTGCCGTTACTGGTGGCCACCGCCATGGGACTGGTGGCGATACTCGCCACGTTTCTGGTGACCAGGGAGGTCTCCGGCGGCTCCGGACCGGACTGCGGCGTTCGTCTGGAGGTGAATTCCTCCACGGAGAAAGGCGATCTGCTCGGAGAACTGGCGCAGAAGTACAACGCCTCGGGGCGCGAGCTGGCGGACGGCAAGTGTGCCCGGGTGACGGTGTCAGAGACGAGCTCGGGCGTCGCCATGGACGCGCTTGCGCAGGGCTGGGACGAGAAGCGCGACGGCGCGCCCGAGCCGCAGGCGTGGACGCCGACCTCCTCGCTGTGGCTGACGCTGCTCACCGAGAAGGGCACCACGTCGGACCGTACCGTCCTCACCGGCGACAAGCCTGTCTCCCTCGCCACCAGCCCGCTGGCCATCGCAATGCCCCGGCCCATGGCCGAGGCGGTGGGCTGGCCGGAGAAGAAGATCGGCTGGCGGGACATCCTGTCGCTGACCGAGAAGGGCTGGGGCTCGCTCGGCCACCCCGAGTGGGGCCGCTTCTCCCTGGGCAAGGACAACCCGCACACCTCCACCTCGGGCCTCGCGGCGACCGTGGCCGCGTTCTACGCCGCCACCGGCCGATCGAGCGATCTCACCCTGGACCAGGTCACGGACCCGAAGTCCCGGGCCTTCGTGTCGGGAGTCGAAGCCGGTGTGCTCCACTACGCCTCCGACGCGACCGCGTACATGGCCAATCTTGCGGAGGCGGACGCGAAGGGCCAGGCACTTTCGTATGCCAGCGCCGTCACCGTCCAGGAGCAGCTGATCCACCTGTACAACCAAGGCAGCCCCACCGGCGACGTGAAACTCCTCGGCAAGGGCAAGAAGCCGAAGGTGCCGCTGGTGGCCGTGCACCCGGACGACGGCACTCTCATGCTCGACCACCCCTTCGTCGTACTGCCCTCGGCGAGCAGGGAACAGCGTGCGGCAGCCGCGGACTTCAGCGCCTTCCTCCTTGAAGCCGCCCAGCAGCGCCGCTTCCAGCAGCTCGGCTTCCGCGACCACGAGGGCAACGCGGGGCGCGAACTGGCGGCCTCGGTGGGCCTGCCCGACGAGGGGAAGCGGAAGCTGTCCCTCATCGACCCGCCCTCCGCGCAGGTACTCGGCGCGATCCTCGACAGCTGGGACGAACTGCGCAAGAAGGCGAGGGTTCTGCTGGTGATGGATGTCTCCGGCTCCATGAACCAGTCCGCCGGAGGCGGGCAGAGCCGGATGGAGGCCGCCAAGAAGGCCGCCGTGGCCGCGCTCGGCCTGTATCACCCGGACGACGAGGTCGGCCTGTGGGCCTTCTCCACCGAGACCGCCGACCACCGCGAGCCCTACCGGGAGATCCTGCCACCCCGACCCATCAAGGCTGGCAAGAGCCAACTCGTCACGTCCATCAACGGCTTGAGCGCCGAAGGCGGCACCGCCCTGTACACCACGGTGCGCGCCGCCCAACAGGCCGCCCTTTCCGGACTCGACGCCGATCGGATCAACGCCGTGGTCGTCCTGACCGACGGCAAGAACGAATACCCGGCCGACAACGATCTCGACGCCCTGTTGCGCGATATCGACGCCACCCAACTGGAGCGCTCGGTACGCGTGTTCACCGTCGCGTTCAGCGACCAGGCCGACTTCGACACCCTCAGTGAGATCTCCGCAGCCACCAAGGCCACCTCGTACGACGCCCGTGATCCCGCCGTCATCGACAAGGTGATGGTCTCCGTCATCAGCAACTTCTAGCCATCCAAAAGGAGTTGAGCACCCGATGAACGGCAGGTATCTCCCACCCGCCGCGGCCACGCTCCTGGGCGCGGCGGGCGCCGCGGCAGCCGGCCTGGCGGGAGCCGGGCTCGCGGCGGCCCTGCCCGCGGGCGCCGCCATCGGTCTTCTGGTCTGGACGGCCCACACCGTCACCGACCGGCTGACCCGCCGGCCCGGCACCGAGGCCGGGCGATCGACCGCGTCCGCGGGGCCCGGCCCCGCACGGCCCGCGTGGCGTGGTTCCGGCTCCGAGCGGCCTGAGCCCCCTCCCGACGCCAGGCTGTGGCTGGAGCGCGCCTCGGCCGCCGTCGGCAGGCTCGACCGCCACCGGAGCGACAGCACCACCGCCACCCTGACCGAGGCGCTGACCGCGGCCGTCGCCTTCGTAGGGTCCGCGGCCGACCAACTCCATGCCCGTGCCGAGGCCGTCCGCGTCATCGACGCCACCACCGCGGGCACCGACCACCAGGCGCTACGTGACGAGCAGGGCAGGCTGGAGAAGGAGGCTCGGGCCTCGCAGGGAGCGATGCGAGAGGCCAAGGAGGCGTCCGCCCACGCGATCGGTGAACGCGCCGCCTCCCTGCAACGCCTGGCGGAGCTGCGTGAACTCCTCATGGCTACGCTGGAATCGACCGTGCTGCGCCTGGAGGCCGCCGCCGAACGCGGTTCCCTGCTGGTCTCGCTCCATGCGGTCGGTGACGTCACCACGGACGCCCCGGACCTCACCTCCCTCGAACACGAACTGGAGGCCGTGCAGGCCGGGCTCGACAGACTCGACGAGATCAGCCGCTCACTCCACGACCCCGGACGGTCCGACCCCGGCCCGGCCGTCGGGGAGCCGCATGACCTGCAAGAGTAGGACTGGCCTTCTGTCGGCGGTGACGATCTGGTATCTGATCGTCACAACCGCCGCGCTGTTCGTCGGGGGAGGGGGGCGTGGCGTGGCGCCATACTGGGGCTGGTCTCCGTCCTCACCGGACTCGCTTCGCTGGTCATGGCGCTCACGATTCCCGCCGACTGGGACTTCGGATCGCGCACTGCGAGCTTCAAGGAGCGGCTGACCGCGGCGCCCCTGTCCACGGCCGCTGCTCCGCTCGTCGCGGGTCCCTCTACGACGACGCATCCTCCTGTCGCCATGATCAACCGGCCGACGCCCGCAGATCAGCGCCAGAGCCGTTCCTCGTACCTTCCGTGCCTGACAATCGCGGGCCGGAACAAGCGCGACCGCCCACTGCCCTCGCCGCAGCAGGGGAATCGCCGCCGCGGGCGGTCGCGCCCTTCATTCCCCGGCCAGCAGGTGGGCCGGTGAGGTGCGGTGCAGCGTCCGGACACCGAGCGCGAGGACCCCGCAGACCAGGCCGATGCCCGCCAGCGTGGACAGCAGCGCTGCTCCGGTCATCGTCAGGAACCTTCCGTCCCAGAGCCCTCGGCCCACCGCGAGGACGGTGGTCAGGCCCACGACAGAGCCCGTAAGGCCGCCCAGCAGGGCCAGCCCAATCCCCTCGTACAGCGCGAAGCGGCCGAGTTCGCGCCTCGACCAGCCGGAAGCGCTCAGCACGGCGAGATCGGCGGCCCGTTCGCGCAGGGAGAGGAGCAGGACATCCACGGCGCCGGCGGCACCGAGCAGCAAGGTCAGGGCCACGCTGACGTAGTCGGCCGTACGGGCCTGCGCGACGACCGCGTTGCCCAGCAACGAGCCCGCGACCTCGCCCTGGAAAGCGAGCGTCAGGGTGAGCAGCACGGTGAACGCGGCGACGCCGAGGGCGAGTCCGGCCGCGCCCAATACCGTCCGGCCGGGCACGCGCAGCAGGTTGTTCAGCGCGAGGCCGGCGAGGGAACGGGCGGTGGCTGCGCGGCGGGCGCCGGTGACCGGGGGAGTGACGGCGTCGAGCGGCTGGACGCGGGTGGCCCGCCAGGCAGGCGGCAGTCCGGCGCTCAGCGCGAGCAGCAGAGCGATCGGCAGCACGGCAGCCGCCTTGGCCGCGGAGACGGGCAGTTCGAGCGAGGCTCCCAGGCCGTAGGCGAGAAGGGCGCCCAGCGTGCCGGCACCGAATCCGATCAACGCCAGCTCACCGAGGATGAGCCGGAGGATCTCCGGAGCACTCCAACCGACGCAGCGCAGGGTTCCGATCTCGGTGCGACGGGACCGTACGGACGCCAGGGCGGCCTGTCCGATGAACAGTGCGCAGACCACCAGGACGAGTGCGAACAGGACGGCGCTCTTGCCGTCCACGGCTTTGAGGATCCGCAGGGCGACGCCCTTGGCGACCCAGTACTCGGTGACCTTCACGCCGTTCGGCAGCGCGACCACCCCTGGCTGCCTCAACCAGCTTCGGTGGCATCGGTGTTCAGCTGGTCAAGTCCAACGCCTGCAGCCTCGGCCACAGCGACAGCAAGCCTGCCTATGTGGCAACTTGCGAATGTCGTACGCACGCGGCACGCCGCCCGCCCCTTCGAAGCCCACGAGCAAGGCAAAGGAGCAGCAACTGTGCGACATCTCTGCCCGAGGCCCCGGGCGAGGTCTGCTTCCGCGACAGCGGCCGCCGCGCCCAGGGCCTGGGAACCGAGTTCACCGACCTGGAACAGTGACCCGGTCCCCATCGTCGAGACAGCATGGCGGTGCGTCAGGATTCGGACTCCACGGTCCAGGTGCCCAGGGCGATCTCGGCAGTGATGCCGGGCCCGAAGCCGGCCATCAGGCCGCGGTGGCCATCAAGGGCTGATGCTTCGTCGAACATACGGGCCAAGGCGTCGAGTACCACCGCGCTGGCTATGTTTCCGTACTCGGTGAGCGTGGCGCGGCTGAAGCGGAACGCCTCGGGTGGCACGTCGAGGAAGAGGCTCAGGTCGTCCAGGATGCGCGGACCGCCCGCGTGGATGATGTAGAAGTCCATCTTGCTGGCGTTCCATTGGTGCTGTTCCGCGACAGCCTGCAGCGCCGGGGCGAGTGGCTCCATGGTCCCGGGCACGCGCTTGTCGAGCTGGAAGTGGAAACCTGTGGACCTGACCGCGTAGGAGATCCAGTCCTCGGTGCTCGGGATGATGTACGAGCCGTTGCGTTCCAGGCGGACTCCGGTGCCACCGTTGCCCCGGACCACGGCCGCGGCGATTCCGTCGCCGAACAGGCCGTTGGACAGCAGCGATCCCACGCCGAGATCGGTGGGCTGGTAACACAGCGAGCAGAACTCGCAGGCGACGACGAGCACGTTGGCGTCGGGGTACGCCGTGCAGAAGTCGTGTGCCCGGTTGATGGCCGCGCCGCCTGCTGCGCAGCCGAGTTGCGCGATCGGCATCTGCCGTGTCTGCGGCCGGAACCCCATCTCGCCGATGAGCCATGCGGTCGGCGGGGGCATCATGAAGCCGGTGCAGGAGACGTAGATGATCATGTCGATCTGCTGCGGCTCCAGTTCCGCCTGGTCGAGCGCCCGGCGCACCACGTCCGGAACGCGGGCCTTGGTGTGCGCCTCGTAGGTGGTGCTGCGGGCGTCGAAGCCCGGGTGCTGCAGCACCTTCTCGATCGGCTGGATCAGATGCCGCTTCTGCACGCCGGTGTGCTCGATCAGGCTGAGGATCAGATCGAGCTGCGGATGGTCGCCGTGCAACCGTTGCGCCAGCTCGAGGGTTTCTTCGTTGGTGATGACGTACTCGGGTACCTGGATCGCAGGCTTGCAGAGAACCGCCATGGAATGCCTCCCGCGGATGTGGTCCACATAGTCGGGCCCTGGCCGGATGCGGGCTATTCGTCTTCCGGCGGCAGTCACCCGGGATCCGTCGCGCGGAAACGGTGCGAACAGACCTGTTGGGTTCCGGCGCCGGTTTCGATGCCCCTGGCACGGGCGCGGTCGGGGCAGATGTCGAAGAATTAACTTCTCCCCGTTTGGGCGGAAATCGACCGCCACGGCTTGATCAGCCGTCCGACTCACGCTACGACGGGAGGGTGAGCGTCGCACGTCGAGCGAGAAGCACAACGGGACGCTCCGGATCATTGCAGGCCGTCTCCTGACCGGCGCCTCGGTGACAGCCGTGTTCTCGGCCGTGGCGAGGCGGTGAGGACGCTCGCGTATTTCGGGTCGGCGCCACGTCGCTGTTTTGCCTGATTTTTCCCAGGGGTGACTTCACGTAATTCCCCAAGGCTCTGGTTCGGTGGAGGAGCGGCTCCGTCCTTCGTCCGGCGGGGGCTGGTGGCCGAAGACCACACAGAAGCGGCCGCCGGGGGCCGACCCGGGCCGCGGGCCGGCCCGGGCCGAGGGTCGGCCCGGGCCGAGGGTCGGCCGCCGCGAGGCCCGCGATGACCAGGTCCCCCGATCCCGAATTCCGCCGTGCCCGTCACGAATCAGGAGGATCAGGGATCAGGTTCTATGTGACCGTTGAACCACCCTTGATCGCCGGCAGGCGGGCGATTCACACCCGGAGCCGAGCACTGCGCCCCGCCGCGGGGCCCGGCGGTGCGGGGCGCAGTGCCGCTGGCGCTGGCGCCAGCCGGGCGCCGCGGTCACCAGATGACAGGCAACGCGAGCGGATAGCGCCAGATCGACGTTCTGTTCCAGCGCACGTCCTCGGCCGGCTTCGCGAGCTGCAGGTCGGGGAAGCGCTCCAGAAGGGTTCCGAGTGCGACTTGCAGTTCTGTGGTGGCGAGCGGAGCGCCGAGACAGTGATGCCCACCCCAGCCGAAGGTCATGTGAGACGGACCAGTGCGTTCCAGATCCAGCTCATCAGGACGGTCGAACTTCCGTCCGTCACGGTTGGCCGTCAAATAGGAGACGTGCACGATGTCCCCCGCGCGGATCGTCACCCCACTCAGTTCCACGTCTTCGGTGGCGACGCGGGGGATGCCGACGCCTTTGCGGAAGGGGATGAAGCGCAACAGTTCCTCGATGGCCTGCGGGAGCATCCCAGGGTCGGAGCGCAGCATGGCGAGCTCCTTGGGACGGGTGAGCAGGGCGTAGGCGATGTTCCCGATCTGGTAGGTGGTGGTGTCCTGGCCGGTGATGAGCAGGACCATGGCCATAACTGCCAGTTCCTGGTCGTTGAGAATCTCATCTCCGTCACGAGCCGCGGCCAGAGCGCTGATCAGGTCCTCGCCGGGGTTCTCACGCCGGTGTGCCGTCAACCTCTCGAAGTAGGCACGCAGGTCGGCTTTGGCCTGTACGGCGTTGTCCCGGTTGTCGACGGCGGTGTCCATCATGGTCCGGGCGTGGGACCGCAGTTGGGCGCGATCGGCCTCGGGGATGTCGAGGACCTCGCAGATGGTGGCCAGGGGCAGGGGGTCCGCCAGGTGCTCGGTGAGGTCTGCGGGAGAACCGTGCTCCTCCATCCGGTCCAGCAGCTCGTCCACGACATGCTGGGTGCGGACCCGCATGCGTTCCATGTGGCGGGGCGCGAAGCCTTTGGAGACCAGGCTGCGCAGGCGGCTGCTGCCCGGTGGGTCCATCACGTTGATCGCCTCGTCCTGAACGATGGGTTCAGGGGTCATGCGCGGAAAATTCCGGCCGATGACGGCGCTGCGGCTGAAACGCCGATCGGTCGTCACCGTGCGCACGTCGTCGTAGCCTGTGACGAGCCAGGCTTCGCCGTCGCCGTGGGGCAGCCGGATGCGGGAGACGGGCTCTTCGGTCATCAAGTGCTTGAGCACGGGGTCGAACTCGAGCGCCTCGGCGTAGTCGAACGGACAGTTTCTGGGGACGGCGACTGGTTCCATGCGAGGCTCCGATGGGGGTCTGGGGAGTAGCTCGAAGATGCCCGGGGGCCCGGACGGGACATGGGTGCCCGATCACCCGCAGAGGCACTCCCTCCACCGGCCAATCGGCCTAAAGGTGTGAGAAGCCGTGTCGCAACCGAACGTGATCCCTTGAATTCTGCTGGTCAGGCAGGGCGCAGCGCGCCTACGTCTGGAGCGCGGAGCGCTGGAGGTGACCGTGCCGCCGTCCGACCGCTCACCGATCGACATCCGACTGCCGGACCGGGCGGTCAGCGTGCAACCGGGCGACACCTGTCGCCTCGTTCTTCCGGAGCGGGGGCGGGCGTCAGAGAGAAGGGCCTGACGGCCCCGGAGGGGACCGGGCAGCCTCTGCCCCCGCCCGGGCCGTAGCGCGAGGCTAACCGGACCAACCACAGGCTGCACCTGGTACACGCCTGGGAACGGCACCCCCGCCAGCGGGAGCGCCAGATCGCGGGTGTCGCCCGACGGCATCTGGCTCGGCGTTCGCCGCGCCGGACGTACGTCTCAGTGAGTTCGCGCCCTTGGGCGCATCAGCGCCGCGCCTCGACGGCGGACCGGATGTGTACGGCGAACCTTCTGCGTCCATGAGTCGGCCTCCAGCCACTCGCCGGCCGACCCCCACCACCTTCCACCACCGTCGACCGACGAGGGGTTCGGTGCAGGGGCCGAAGGCCCCCGGGGCTCGGTATCCGGCCCCGGTTCCACATGCGGTGCGGAGGCGATTGGGGTACTTCTCGAAGGAGGGAAGCACCTTGTTCGGCATATCGGCGGTTGCCGGAGCGTGTCCGCCGTCGGGCTCGTTCACCGTGATCGACCGTCGTGTCCCGCGTCGTAACGAGAGAGAGGCCGCCGCCATGGAATCGGTCGTCACCGTGGGCCTCGATGGCTCACCCGCAAGTCTCGCCGCCGCCCGCTGGGCCGCCGACGAGGCCGACAAGCGCAGGCTCACGCTGCGTCTGCTGCATGCGTGGCCCCTGCTGACGCCGGAGCCCGCGCACGCCTCGTCCGAGGTCGATCAGAACTACTGGGCGAAGCGTCTTGTACACACGGCGCGGGCCGAGGCGCAGGCCCGTCACCCGGGCCTGACCGTTGTGGGGAGTCTTGTGGCCCGTGACGCGCAGGAGGCTTTGCTCGAGGCGGCGTCGGAGTCGGAGATGACGGTGCTCGGCTCCCACGGGCTGGGGACCGTGGAGAGCTACTTCCTGGGCGACGTCAGTATGCCGGTCGTGGCACGGGCGGAGCGGCCGGTGGTACTCGTGCGCGCCGAGGCACGGGATGTGGGAGCGGATCCGGCGCCCGCCGGCCGTGTGGTCGTGGCGCTGAAGTTGAACGGATCCAGTGACCGACTGCTTGATTTCGCGTTCCGTTCAGCAGCGGCCCGGGAGGTTGCGCTGATGGCTGTGCACGGCCGAAGCGTGCCGTTCCACGCGCGTCTTCCCTGGGGAGTGGATCACGACGTGGCCGAGGAGCTGACGCGGGACGCACAGCAGGAGCTGAGCAAGGTGCTGCGGCCCTGGAGCGAGAAGTACCCGCAGGTGGAAGTGGCCGACAGCATCCGTCTCGTGAACCCCGCCAAGGCCGGCGTCCAGGCCTCCGAGGGGGCCGGGCTGCTGGTCGTGGGCCGACGACGCGCGCACCGGCAGGGTGGGACACCCCACCTCGGTCCGGTCGCCCATGCCGCCATCCACCACGGACGCTGTCCTGTTGCCGTCGTCTCCCATGACTGAGCCAGGCCACCAGGGGAGACAGTCGCCGCGCGCGGAGGTGTGCGAGACCCATACCGCGGTCCTGTTCTTTGCCGGGGAACACGCCTACAGGGTCAAGAAGCCCGTGGACCTGGGATTCCTGATCCGAGCCGGAGCACCACCTGGATGAATCCCATCGCCGGCTGCGGGTCGCACAGGTTCAATCGGAGTTCGGGTCATTCGAGGGCCTGGAAGGTGAGGGGTGGCGGCCTCGGCCCAGGCGTGGACCGGGGTGCGAGCGCCCCCGGCTGTCACGTGGTGGGTTGTGGTTGTGGCTCGTTCTCGGTTTGTGTTCCGTTTGTTGGGGGTTGGTTGTCGGGTGGGGTTTTGACGGATTTGAGGAGGAGTTGGGAGACGTCGAGGACTTGGATGGTGTCTTTGGCT
>NZ_JBIWMA010000038.1:0-42619 GCF_044766465.1 Streptomyces sp. NPDC102259
CTCGACAGGTTCCACGGTCTCCAACTCCACGGCGGTGTCAGTCACTTGACGTCTCTCCCATGATCGTCGGATCCGCCGTTAGATTTACACTCCCGTAGACGGCACTGCTCGTGAAAGCCCGAGGCTAACCAAGATTGAGAAAGTGAGCCTTTTCCATCCTCACTTTGAGCTGGTCAGATGCAGGGTGAGGACGGCCCGGACGAGTGCGGTGATGCGCGTGGTCGAGCACCGGAGCTTGCGGAGGAGTCTCCAGGCTTTGAGGGTGGCTATGGCCTGTTCGACGAGTGCGCGGATCTGCGCGTGGGATCGGTTGACGGCCTTCTGACCGGTGGGCAGGCTGTTCCAGCGGCCCCAGTACGGGGTGCGGACGGTTCCGCCGGCGCCCCGGTATGCCTTGTCCGCCCAGCACTTGATGTCGGCCTCGGCGGGGCGTCGACGATGCCGTGTTCACGAGCGGCTCGGACGTCGTGGATGGCGCCGGGCAGGGCCTGCGAGGCCCACAGCAGTCGGCCGAAGGGATCTGTCAGGACCTGGACGTTCATGCCGTGCTTCTTGTGTTTCCCGGTGTAGAAGGGTCGGTCCGCGGCGATGCGGTCGATCGGCAGGAGTGTGCCGTCGAGGATCACGAAGGCCTTCGTCGAGGCGGTCCGCATCGCGTCGGCCAGGGTGGGCGCGAGGTCGGCCAAGAGGTCGACCGCCTCGGTGACATACCGGTAGGCGGTCGTGGTTCCGATGTAGAATCCGCCCGCGAGCTGGGCGTATGTGTGTCCCATCCGCAGGTGGGCGAGTGCGAGCAGGGCCTGGCGGCCGGGGCTCAGACGGCGCGAGCGGGAGCCGATCGCGCGACGGTGCTGCCGCAGACGGTCGGACAGGAAGCGCAGGGCAGAACTGGACACGTCGACGCCCGACGGATAGACAAGCATGTGAAGCCTCTGGTGGAGACGGTTCTCTTGGTCGAAAACCCATCTACCAGGGGCTTCACCGCGTTGTCAGCCCAAGGGCCGACTGCTGCACCAAGTTGGAGCAAGCTCAGTGTCATTGCCAGTTGACTGCGATCAATCGGCACGATGGATACGCCGGAATCGCCAGGCGCGGATCTCGACATAGAGCACGGCTGCTGCAAGTACGCCGAACGTGTCCTCTACGCATATTGACCACGGTTCAGCTAGCCATCGATGGCCTATGACCGCTCACCCGGCGAGGAGCGGCACGGCGAGGAGGTAACCGGGCAGACGCTCACGAAGCCGACGAGTCTCGTGCCGTTTTTCAACTGCCATGATGGCCCCGTGTCATCGCAGGATGATGCCTGGTCGCACGTGCATGCTGCCCAAATTTGCTCGGCTGGTCAACGCTCATGCGAACGCGCCCTGGCCAACCCTCTACTGCTGGCGGCTCCTGCGGAAAATCCGCGGCAGGACCACCTGGTCACCGCCGCCGTTGCCGCCGAGCTCGCCACCTGATCAAGATGGAAAAGGCTCCTTACCTTGTTGTCGGGTTGATTCCGGTCCTTCGTACGATCGGGAGACCCAGGGGCCTGGGTGTGGCTGAAAGCGCTCATGCCGTACGTGTGGCTTTGACTGATAGGCCACCCAGTGCCCCGCGACGACACGGTCACTCATTGGGATGAGCGAACAGAGATCGCTTCGTAAGGACACGTCGGCGTGGTCGTCTGCAGGGTCCGAAAGACCGAACGGTGAAGGGGGCTCGGGTGCCCGAGCTTTGGGCGGGAACGGATGCAGGCAAGGCCGCGCATCACTGCACGGTGATCGACTCGGACGGCACCAAGCGGTTATCGCGGAGGATCCTCAACGACGAATCCGAGCTGCTGGAACTGATAGGCGACGTCCTCGCGCTGGCCGAGGACAGTCGGGTGACCTGGGCTGTCGACCTGAACGCGGGCGGGGCCGCACTGCTGATCGCGCTGCTCACCAGCCATGGTCAGCGCCTGCTCTACATTCCCGGCCGCACCGTCCACCACGCCTCCCGCAGCTACCGGGGCGACGGCAAGACCGACGCGAAGGACGCCTACGTCATCGCCGACCAGGCACGAATGCGCCGTGACCTGCAGCCCCTGCAGGAGTGGGACGAGATCGCGGTGGACCTGAAAATCCTCACCGCCCGCCGCTACGACCTGGCGGCGGATCGGACCCGCGCCATAAACCGGCTTCGGGCTCAACTGCTGGAGTACTTCCCCGCGCTGGAGCGGGCCTTCGACTATGCCGCTTCCAGGGCCGCGCTGATCCTGCTGAGCGGCTACCAAACCCCTGCCGCCCTGCGCCGGGTCGGCCCGAGCCGACTGGCGACCTGGCTGAAGAACCGCAGGGCGCGGGGCGGCCAGACCATGGCCGACACCGCGGTCGCCGCGGCACAAGCCCAGCACACCGCCGTCACCGGCGAGACCACGGCCGCGGCCGTCGTGCACACCCTGGCAAAGTCGGTGCTGGCCTTGGACGAAGAGATCGCCGGCATCGACGCGCAAATCGCGGCCCGCTTCCGCGAGCATCATGACGCGGAAGTCATCTTGAGCATGCCGGGCATGGGCCCGACCCTCGGTGCGGAGTTCATCGCCTGCACCGGCGGTGACATGGATGCCTTCGGCAGTGCCGGCCGCCTTGCCGGCGTCGCCGGTCTCGCGCCGGTTCCACGGGACTCCGGCCGGATCAGCGGCAACATGCGCCGACCACACCGATACCACCGCCGACTCCTGCGCGTCTTCTACCTGTCCGCCCAGGTCGCCGCCCGCTTCTGCCCGACATCCAGAGCCTTCTACGAGCGGAAGAGAGCCGAAGGCAAGAGCCACAAACAGGCCGTGCTCGCCCTCGCTCGCCGCCGCCTCGACGTCCTATGGGCCCTCATACGTGATCAGCGGACTTTCGAGGCCCAGCCACCTCGGCGCGGTCTTGCCGCGGGTGGCTTTGTAAGTGAGTCTTGAGACCAGTGGTAGGTGAGTTCTGACTGCAGTGGGGTGGGGTGGTGTGTAGCTGGATTTTAATGTCGATGAGATTTGACTCCACTGGGGGCCTTGCGGTGGGAGGCCGGTCGGGAGTGAGAGGCGCGGCTCAGCCCTGTAGGACTTTCGCCTCGCGCTCGGGATCCAGGCCGACCGGGCGGCGGTCGGGCCGCTGTGGCGGCGGGCCGCCCAACTCCTGGAGCCAGCGCCAGGTGTCGGCCACCGTGTCGGCGACCGGACGGCAGCGCAGCCCGGCAGCTACTGCCTTGGCCACGTCGCCCCTGTGCAGGGTGTCGTGCAGCTCGCCCGGCGGCAGCCAGATCGGCAGGTCCGTCCACGGCTCGATTCCGGCGGCCGCAATCACCTCCGGGTCCGTCCACCGCAGTTCGGCGTCCGAACCGGTCACGCGGGCGCACGTCTCCAGTAGCTCACCCATGGTGGAGTGCCCGGTCGGGCTGACGACGTTGTACGCGCCGCCGAGCCCGCGCCCGGCGGCGTTCAGGGTCCAGCCGGCAAGGTCGCGTGCGTCGATGTACTGCAGTGCCAGCTCGTGCGGCCCCGGTGCCAGGACCGGGCCTCCGCGGGCGATCCGCGCCAGCCACCACGGCAGCCGTCCCACGTTCTCCCTGGGCCCCAGGATCAGCCCCGCGCGGACCAGCAGCGCCCGGTCGCCGAAGGCTGCGGTCGCGGCGAGTTCCCCGCCCCGCTTGGCCCGGGGATAGTCGACATCCTCCCCGTCGTCGGGAGAGGCGTCCACCAGCGGGCCGTCCTCGGGCAGCCCGGCCGGGGCCGGGTCGTCGTACACCGACCGGCTGGAGACGTACACGTAGTGGCCGACCCGCCCCGCGAGCAGCCGGGCGGAGTCGCGTACCGCTGACGGCGCGCCGGTCCAGGTGTCCACCACGATGTCCCACTCGCCTCCGGCCAGGGCTGACAGCCCATCGGCGGCAGTGCGGTCGCCGCGCAGCGCGACTACGCCCGGCGGCGACTCCTGGCGTCCGCGGTTGAACGCGGTCACCTGCCAGCCTCGCGTCAGCGCCTCGTCGCTGACGGCCCGACCCGCGAATTCTGTTCCACCCAGTATCAGCAGCCTCATGCCAGTGACTCTGCCCGCTCGTCACCGCGGTGGGAACCGCCGCACGCTCGTGGCGGAATCACTCAGAGCGTAACGGCTCTCGCCGTGACGCCTACGAGCGGTGGACCGGCGCCAACCCGCCTCGAAGGACGGTGCTTCGGGCCAGAATCAAAGGCTCGATTGAGTGACAACGGACATGAAGCACTCCCTCCAAGAGCCTCTGCGCATCCGGTCCATCATCCAGGTGGAGTCAAATCTCACTGACATGGTCGGGCGCTGAACCCCTCAAGTGGAGTCAGAACAGACCTACAACTGGAGTCGGTTGTCTCATACGAGGCCAACACGCACTTGAGTGCGATGCCGTGGGGTTTTGAGCTGCGGCATCGCACTGGCGTGCATGTAGGGCCTGGGATCTTGGGCTGCTCCCCCTGCCGAACTACGTGGCGGCCGGGGCGGGTTCGGTGAGGCGGTCCAGGCGCGTGTAGAGGGCCCGAACGAGGCGGGCGCGGTTCTGGACGCAGCGGGCGGTGCCCTCCAGCGGTGCGGACAGGCGTCCGTCGGCTTCGCGGAGGACGACTTCGGCGAGAGCACCGCGGCCGTCGCTCTTGGGCAGGGCGGCGGCGTGGCGCCGGACGTCGGCGGCCACGGCGCGGGCGTGCCCGGTGAGCTGGAGGGCGATCTGCTCGTAGTCGCGGGGCGCGAGGTCCGGGCTCTTCCGGGGGTGGGGACCGGCTGGCGTTGGCGGTGCTGGTGCAGTACCGGATGGCGACCACCGAGCAAATGCATCTGATCACCGCCCCGGGGGTGCGGATCGAGCAGACCAGGCGCCGGCTGGCCAAGCTCCGTGCCGAGGGCCTGGTCGACCGCATCACCCTGCCGCAGGCGGGACGGACCCAGGTCTGGTTCCCGACCCGGTACGGGGTGCAGGTCGCATCCGAGTGGCCGGAGCTGGGCGGCCGGCGGCCGCCGAGGCTGGTGTCCGATCCGACGGCCGTGCGGCTGCGGGTGGGCCATACATTGACGGTCACCGAGACCGGCCTTCAGTTCCTGCTGGACGCGCGCCGGCGCGGGGAGCTGTGCCGGCCGCTGGACTTCCTCCCGGAAGTCCACCACCGGGTCGGTGGTGGGGAAGCCGTGATCCCCGACGCGCTGCTGTACTACCGCAACGGCCAGGACGGGGACGGGGAGGACTGGTCGATGCTGCGGGCCTTCCTCGAGATCGACCGCGCCACGATGGGGCCTGAACGCCTCGCCGCGAAGCTGGGGGCCTATGCGCGGTTCCACCGGTACGCGCCCGCTCCTGTCGGTGGCCGGCGTACGGCCGCCGCGTTCGAGACGCCGGACGAACAGTGGCGTCGACAGTACCCGCTGTTCCCGCGGCTGCTGTTCGTCCTCGACGCCACGGGCGCGGCCGGCGTCGAGACCCGTGTCCGGGCTTTGCGCGCAGCCGAGCGGGCCGACGATGTGGCCGGCTTCCTACGCGAGGTTCCCGTCCTGGCCGCGACACTCACCGACCTCCTCCACCAGGGGCCGGCCGCCAACGTATGGCGGCCCGTACAAGACCCGGGCCTGAGGATGAGCTGGATGGACAACCCCCACCCGTAACAGCTGCGACGGGCCGGTGCGCAGATCTGCGCACTGGCCGAGGCGGCGGGACGGGTGCCGCGGCCGGGCACGGGCCAGGGGTGCGGTGGAGGCCTTCGACCGCCTCGCTCAGGATTCGTTGACCCGCAGGAGGCGGTGCGCCGTGCGCACCGCCTCCTGCGGGTCCGTGCCCCAGCACACCTTCAGTCCGCCGTACACCGGCTTGGTGCCGCCGCCGCGGCGAAAGCGCATCCCCTCTCGCTCGCGAAACGATCACGAGTGATGAATGCCTTCAGTCGGCCTGGCGATGTCGTGGGGGCGGACCGTCTGCGGGTACTCGGGCTGTGAACGGTGGTGGAAGAGCACCGCCCGCACCTGGAGGGATGTCCCATGACCCAGCATGTCAACGACGTCATGACGAGCGCCCTGGTGACCGTCGAGCCGCAGGCCTCGGTGACGGCCGTGGCCCGGATGATGCGGGACGAGAACATCGGCGCCGTTCTCGTCACCGACGGCGAACAGCTGCGTGGCCTGGTCAGCGACCGTGACCTGGTGGTGCGCGCGCTGGCCGAGGGCGGCGACCCGAACAACATGACCGTGGCCGACGCATGCAGCGAGGATCTCGTCACTGTGGGGCCCAACGACGATCTGACGCTCGCGGTCGAAGTGATGCGTGAGCATTCCGTCCGCCGGATCCCGGTGGTCGACGAGGAACGGCACCCGGTGGGCATCGTCTCCCTTGGTGACCTGGCCATCGAGCGCGCCTCCGAGTCGGCACTCGGAGATATCAGTGCCGCGCGCTCCAATCAGTAGGCCCGACAATCAGCAAGCCCGAAAGGAGTGTCCCCATGACGACTCCTGATCCCGACCCTCGGCGAACTCCGGGTGTCGAGCCAGGCGGCGATGTTTCACCTGGTGAAACGCCACCCGCCGAAGGGGGCACCTATGGCATCTCCTATCCCGTGCCCGAACTGCGCAAGGGATGGGGAGCGATGCCGCTCATCCTGATCATGGTCGTGGTGGTGCTGGTAGCGATCGGGCTGATTGCCATGGTGGTGGCCCTGATCGCGTAACCGGCCCCGAGAGCAGGCGCAGTCAGCGCCAAAGCCAGGCATCGGGAAGTTACGCAGGGCCTGTCGGTCTCTGTTCGGTCCGCGGGAGCAACGGGCCGGTCCCGTCTGAACACGGTCTCCACCGGCCGGGGGAACAACGGCGCGGAACACTGTGGAAGTGGCGCTGTTCGGGGAACAGGAAGTTTTCCATGATCAAGGTTAAAGCGGGGCGCCTGATCGCGCCTGTCCGGCCGGCGGCGCCGTCCCGCGCGCCTGCACCGCGCCCGTCCCGCCCTCTCCCCCGCCGACGTCCCCGACTGGGTCAGCGCCGCCCACCCCGCCCTTCCCCCACCCTCACTCCAGCCAGGGGCGTGGGCAAAGCGGCCGCAACGGGGATGTCATGGTCCGACCACGGGATGCCGGAACGGCTCGGGTAACAGAAGGCGCAAGGGATGCCGCGCGCTTACCTCTTTGCGGAGGCGGGCGGGCTGTCGGTCACGTCGGTGGCTGTGGCATGGACAGGCAGGAGCGAGTCGACGCCGGTCATGCTGAGCATGCGCATCAGGCGGTCGGGAACGGCGGCGAGGCTGAGCGAGCCACCCGCTTCCTGGGCCGCGTGCCAGATGCCGATGATCGCGCTGAGACCGGCGGAGTCGCAGAAGCCGACCTGTGCCAGGTCCAGGACCAGGCGCGGGTGTCCTTGCTGGATGATCTCCAGGGCCCCGGAGCGCAGGGCGGGGGCGGTCTGCATGTCTACGTCCCCGCCGATCGTGGCGATCGCGAGGCCGGGGTGGGGGTGCTGGACGGTCAGGTGGAGTGCGTGGGTCACGTCGGTCATCACTCCTGGCCGAAGTGTTCGGGTGCGGCGGTGGTGTGGGCGGTGGCGGCGACGCCGGTGCCGGGTGCGGTTTCGGGGTCAGACACGGACAGGGCCAGCAGGGCCACGTCGTCGCCGACTCCGTCGGGCATTGAGGCCAGCAACGTGACGGCGTCTTCCATCAGGGCGGTGGCGGTGAGGGGGCCGGTGCGCTGGTGGAGGAAGCCGGTCAGGCCGTCCTCGCCGAGCATGGCGTCCTGGGTGGTGCGGGCTTCGATCAGTCCGTCGGTGTAAAGGAACAGTCCCTCCCCGGGGGCCATCAAGAAGGTGTCCTGGGCGAAGGAGGCCTGGGGGAAGGCTCCGATGAGCATGCCGCCCTTGGGCCGGACCGCCTTGACCCACACCGCGCCGCTGTCGTCGGGGCGAAGGTGGTAGGCCGGCGGGTGGCCGCCGGTGGCCACGGTGACGGTGAAGCCGCCGTCCTCCCGGGGTGTCAGGAGGCCGAAGAGGGCGGTGCAAAATCTGCTTCCGGCGGTGACGTCGGTGAGCAGGGTGGTATTGAGTGTGCTCAGGACAGTGACCGGGTCCGGGTCGATCTGGGCCGCGACGCGCAGGGTGTGGCGGGCGAGGGCGGTGACGGTCGCCGCCTCGGGGCCCTTGCCGCACACGTCACCGAGGAAGAACGCCCACCTGCTGCCGTCGACGGGGAAGACGTCGTAGAAGTCGCCGCCCACGTCGTGGACGGAGGCGGTGCGGTAGTGGCAGGCCAGCTCAAGGTCGGGCACCAACGGAAGGGCCGGGGGCAGCAGGGTGCGCTGGAGGGTGGAGGCGAACGCGGCGATGGCGCTCTTGTCCTTCTCCGCCCGTTCCCGCGCCGCCCGTTCCGCCTCCCGCCGCTCCTGCTCGTTGCGTAGTGCGCGCAGCGCCGACAGCCGTAGCTCCATCTCGTCCAGCACGATCGCGGCAAGATCGGCCAGGGTGGCGGTGTCGTCCTCGGTGATGGAACGCGGCTTGGTGTCCAGGACGTTGACCGTGCCCAGCCGGTGGCCGTCGGGGGTGATGATCGGGGCAGCAGCGTAGAAGCGCACACCCATCTCCCCGGCGACCAGCGGATTGTCCGCCGCCACGGGATCACGAAGAGTGTCGGGAATGACCAGCGCGTCATCGCGCAAAATCGCCGAGCCGCACAGGCCCGGATCGCGGCCGATCTCCTTGACACCCTCCAGGCCGTGTGCGGCCTTGAACCAGATGCGGTCGGTGTCCACGATCGTGACCGTGGCCACGGGGACATCGAAGAGGCGGGCGGCCATCGCCGCCACCCGGTCGAACGCGCCGTCGGGCGGAGTGTCGAGGATGTCGTAGCGGCGGACCGCCTCAATACGGGCCACCTCCACATCTGGATCCGGGACCAGCTCGGGGCGCCGGGTGGGCGCCTGATGGGCCGCCGAAGCCTGCTGCGTCATCGGCTTTCCTCTCCGTCGATGGGCCACCGCGAGCGGCACGAACCGACGCAGCCTAGATCGAGTACACGTCCGAAAGCCAATGCCAAGGAACTTGATCGCACTGCACGGACTGCTGTGGCCAAACGATATCCGTGACCCCACCCAGGCGGCACCCAACCCCGTTCGGCTTGAAGAGGGCGAGGTCAACGAGGCCCTGGCCCTGATCGAGGTCATGCCCCGCGACAGCGCGGCCAGAGCAGCTGCCTTGCGTAAGGCCAGCGTGTCGGCAGCTCTCCGTGCTTGGGAAGCGTGCCTTCCCGTAGCCACCCCCCGCTTACCAACGACGTCCTGGCCGAGGGTGTGACGCGGTGCGGTGGCCTAGGATCTGCGCCAGGCCGATGCCGGTCGCCGGGTCGCGGTGCATGGGGCGGTACAGAAACCGGGGCCGGAAATACAAGGTCGGCGAGACGAGCGGGGCGGGCGGCCACAGGTGGCCGCCCGCGCGTTGTCACAAGCTGAGGTAGAAGCGCACGGTCGTGCCGTCGTCGCCGGTGTGCACACGCACCAGGTCGGCCACGTAGTGGACCAGCATCAGGCCCCGGCCGCCCAACTGGCCGCGCTCCGGTGGACGGCGGCCTGCCAGCGGATCGGTCAGCCGGCCCGCATCGCGGACCTCACACACCAGCTGCCCCTGCTCGGCCCAGACCGCGAGTGTCCCGCGGCCTCCGCCGTGGACGACACTGTTGGTCGTCAGTTCCGCGACCGCCAGCTCCACATCCATTAGCCGCTCCCCGGCCAGGCCCAGCAACTTCGCCTGAGCGAGAGCGAACTGGCGAACCGCCTGAAGGTGCTCATCACCGTAGGAGAAGGTGGCGGCGTCCGGTGCAGGCGCAAGCACCTGGTTGTACCGATCGACGACCGCCTGCCAGTCGTAGGCGTCGCTGACCGACTCATGTCCTTCCCCGCTGATGAGGGTCGGGTGGGTCACCCGCGCATCGGCGATCACCTCCGGGTCCAGCCGCACCTCGTCGTAGGGGCACAGGATCGTCACCGCCCGGCCCTCGAACGCGGCGTTGATCAGCGCCTCGTGCTGCGCGCACGCCGGGTACTCCACCGCGCTGCGTCCTGCCCAGATCGGCTCGCCAATGATGCGTACCCGGCCTTTGGGGTGGGCGTCGGCGAATCCGCGCAGCACCTTGGGGATGATCCGCCCCGGGTTGCGGCCGGCCTCGGTCATGTCCAGGAACAGGATGCTTTCGGCATCCCCGCCCAGACCTGCTTTGATCAGCTCCAGGTTGGGGCCGGGCACCGCCACGGCCATCGGCTCGGCGTTGGTCAGGCCCTCGCGCAGGAAGGCCACCGTCTGCTGCGTGTACTCCTGCTCGGTGCGGTAGAAGAGGGCAGGGTGCACGAACGCCTCGCGGGTGGTCACCGTGCTCATCACAGAGCCACCTCGATCCGGTCCAGGCCCGGCCAGAACATCTCCAAAACCCGCGGCAGCTGCGGCGGGGGATTTTCGACCACAACCCTCCCGTCGGGCAGGTTCATGGCGGTGACCGCCAGCGCGGTCACCCCGGCCACGTCGACGAACGCCACATCCGACAGCTCCACGTACGACACGCCCGCGTGCCGCCGGGCCAGCTCGGAGAGGGCCTGCTCCCAAGACGGGCGAGTGAGGACGCTGATCTCACCGCGGGCTCGTATCCCGGCACGACCTGGCAACGCGCTCACCTCCAACGCAGCCCTCCCGGATTCCGCCGGGGCCCGCTGGCCCACCGCATGTGGAATATCCACGCTCGGGCTCCTTCACATCAAGCCGCCTGCCGACCGTCCCGGCACAAGCAGAGGAAAAGCTCCTCCCGACGGGGCAGTTTATCCAGGCGGCACACACGCCTGGATCTGTCAGCTGGTGGCGACCCATCCCCAGTGAGTGTGGGGAAGCAAGTTCCCGCGGCTTCCTCCGGAATGCTACGGCCGGGCGACTCACGCGTAGTGACGCGTTGGAATCGGATGGAGGAACCAGGGCAGGCGTGTGAGCGTGCCCCTGTCCGCTGTCTTTCCCGGTGATTGCCTTGGCTTCGTCCGTCCATCCCCGTCCTCAGTCCACATCGGCGTCGGCCGATGAGCTGATGGAAGAGCGGGAACGGCTGCGGGCGGAAAACCGGCAGCTGCGGCAGGCCCTCGCCTCGCACGCCGTCGTCGACCAGGCCATCGGCGTCCTGACCGTCCTGGGACAGATACCCCCATGCGACGGCTTCACGGTGCTGCGAGAGGTCTCCCAGCACACCAACATCAAACTCACCCAGGTCGCTGAACAGGTCATCAAACACGGTCAGGGCGCAGCGCTGGCCCGCCAGGCCGCCTCACGCCCTGTCTGACTGGGGCGGGCCCGCGTCTTTACAGGGGCCGCCGTCCGGAGATGGCGCCGCCGGGGTCGTCCAGGAGGGAGATGCGGGCGGTGATGCGCTTGCCGACCGGCTCCCGCTGCGCTTCGAAGCCCTGGGCAACGGCCATGACGATCTCCAGACCGTGCTGGCCCACCCGTCCCACATCGGCGGCCCGGGCCACCGGCAGCACCGGATCGCTGTCCCACACCACCACCTCGACCGCGTCGCCGACGATGCGCAGGTCAAACAGCACCGGGCCCGGCGCGTACTTGCGGGCATTGGTGACCAGTTCGCTGACCACCAGCTGGGTGAGGTCCATGGACGCTGGTAGACCGGCACGCCGTACTCGGCCTGCACACGGGTGAGGAAGCCGGTGGCGAGGTGGCGGGCACGGGCGATGCACGTGCCGTCGCCGTCCAGGGCCACCGTGGTCTGTATGGCTTGCTCATCCGGTACCGCGCTGTCCTCACCCACCGGGGCTGGTTCCATCGCGGCTCGCTTCTCCTACCCCGTTCACACCCCCGCGCGTACCCGCGCATGCGTAGTACACGCTTTACGCCCTCGATAGGAAGGCATTACGCGGGCTGTGCAGGGCAGCACTGCTGGGTGAAGGTCCTGATGTGCCAGTATCACCGACATGGCTGAGGGAGAGATGGCGGACACTGGACAAGCTGAGCAGCCGGGTCAGCTGTCGGTCGTCTCCACCGCCACCGACGGCATCCTCGTGCTGACCCTGGCAGGGGAGATCGACCATGACACCGGCCAGGCCCTCCGCCAGGCCCTGGACGCCTCCGGCGCTCCCCGCCCCCGCATCGTGGTCGATCTGAGCCGGGTCACCTTCATGGACTCCACCGGCATCAACATCTTCGTCGCCGCCCACCGCACCCTCGCCGAGGCCGACGGCTGGATACGTCTGGCCGCACCCGGCGAAGCCGTGATGCGTACCCTGCAGATCGTCGGTGTCGGCGCAGTGATCGACTGCCGTGAAACCCTCCGCCAAGCACTCAGCGACTGACCGATCCCCCGATCGGCTCAGCGCTGATGGTGCTCGCGTGTGGACAGGTAGAGAGGACTGAGCCGGCGCCAGTAGCCGTGCACGAGGTCTTCGGCCTCCCGCACCGCCCGCTGAGCGCATGACGCGTCCGTCCGCGCCGTCCGGCGGGATACCGCCGCAGTGCGCCGCCTGCTCCTTCGGCCCGTCAGGCACCAGCGCGCGAACGGTATCGCTGCCTCCACTGACAATGCGCTGGCGGCATAGACCCCATGACCGGCCACTGGCTCCTCCTGCCGGACACCCGTACGGACCCTGCCGCGTTCATGTGCCCCGGTATCGCATCGTCAACGTCACCGCTGGGCTAAGAAGTTGTTGCCTTTCCGGGCTTGAGGGCTGCGTTTCCGCTGGTCGGGCGTAGGGTCGGAGATCCTGTGGGAGTAGTGGCCTGTCGTGCTGTCGCTCTCTGGGAGGTCGTGGATGCCGTCGGTGGTTGGGCTGTTGGAACAACGTGAGCTGGTTGCTCGCCGCCGTATGGATGAGCTGCGTGAGGAGGCCGACCGTATCCAGGCCGAGCTGGCTGCGGCCGAGCAGGAATGGCAGGAGTGGGTGATCGCTCGCAGGCGGGTCGATACGGTGCTGGCTCCGGATGGCGACACCGCCGCCGATATCGAGGTCACCGAGGATCCGCGGGATGCGGACGCGCAGTCGGCGCCCGGGGCTGCGGTGAAGTCGAAGTCGCAGGTGCCCGTGTGGCGTGAGGGGTTGGCCTGGTCGGTGCTGTCGCTGGACTACCAGCGCATTCTGCAGGCGCTTGCGGACCGGCCACGGCTCCATCAAGGGCCGCTGACCTGCCAGGAGATGGCTGTGGCGTTCGGCGTGGATGTGGTGCCGGCGCGGGTGGAAGCACTGCGGTCGAAGGCGAAACGCCTGGTCGTGCGCGGCTGGCTGGTTGAGCCTGCGCCGGGCCGGTTCACAGTGGCTCAGGGTGTGGCCGGGCGAGGCGGCGGGTCATGAGCAGGGTCATCGACCAGTAGATCATCGCCTCGGCGCTGGTTGTGCGGCGCTCATAGTCGCGTGCCAGGCGGCGGGTGCGCATCAGGTGGGCGAAGAGGCGCTCGACGATCCACCGTTTGGGCAGGACCACGAAGCCGCGCATGTCGTCGCTGCGTTTGACGATCGCCAGGACCAGGGCGAGTGTGGCCAGGCAGTACTCGACGAGGTTGCCGGTGTAGCCGCCGTCGGCCCAGACGAGGGTGAGCCGGTTGTGGGCGTCGGCCACCTCCTCCAGCAGCACCCGGGCGGCAGCGCGGTCGCCGGTGTCCGCAGCGGTGACCATCACGCCCAGCAGCAGGCCGAGGGTGTCGACCACGACGTGCCGCTTGCGGCCGTTGACCAGCTTGCCTCCGTCGAAGCCCCTGCTGTCGGACCCGACGACGGCGTCCGCCTTGACGGACTGCGAGTCGATTACCCCAGCGGTCGGCTCCGCATCGCGTCCCAGCTTCTCGCGGACGTTGGCCCGCAGCCGGTCGTGGAACTCCTTGACCAGGCCGTGGTCGCGCCAGCGGCGGAAGAACGCGTACGCCCGGTCCCACGGCGGGAAGTCGGCGGGCATCGCACGCCACTTGATGCCATTGTCGACCAGGTACCGGATCGCATCGAGTATCGCCCGGTGGCAGTATGCCTCCGGCTGCCCTCCCCGGCCTCGCAGCCAGCCCGGCACCGGCAGCAGCGGCCGGATGGCCGCCCACTCCGCGTCCGTCATGTCCGTCGGGTAGCGCGGCTGCCGCGCTCCGCTGTCGGCAGCGTTTCCGAACCGGTGAGCCAGGCAGTCACACTCCAGGGCGACCGAACCGGAGGGTCCGGACATCACGGAACACTGCGGCACCAGGGCCTCCTGATGTTGCTCGGCGAGTTCGACACCAACGAGCTGTTCAGGAGGCCCTGCTCGTATGCACCGAGTACCCCGCGACCACCCGATCGGGACCCCGTTCGATCGGCAAGGCCCGAGACCGGTACGGCAAGAGCTGCTCGGGCGGCGCAGTCCTCTCGCTGCGCCGCCCTGCTCGACTGCCGGGCCCGGCCAGTCGGTGATGGCGTGCTCAGGCCGGGTTGGAAGCCCTGAGCGCCGTCGCGATGGTTTCGGCGAGCGGGGTGGTCGGGCGGCCGATCAGGCGGCTGAGGTCGCCGTTGCCGCCCTGGAAGTGGCCGCGCTTGATGGCGAGGTCGGTCTCGGCAAAGACCTCGGCCTGTTCCGCGGGCATACCGGCGCCGGTGAACATGGCGGCCAGCGCCTCGACCGGGACATCGTTGTAGGCCACCTCTGTTCCTGACTGCTTCGACAGCTCGGCCGCGTATTCGGTGAAGGTCCAGGCGGTGTCGCCGCTGAGCTCGTACGCCTTGTTCTCGTGGCCTGCGGTGGTCAGGACGACGGCCGCCGCCGCGGCGTAGTCCTGACGGGTGGCGGAACCGATCCTGCCCTGGCCTGCGGCGGCGGTCACGCCGTGCGCCAGCTGGAGGGGGATCTGTGCGGTGTAGTTGTCGGTGTACCAGCCGTTGCGCAGGAGCGTGTAGGTCAGGCCGGAGTCGAGGATGGCCTGTTCCGTAGGTTTGTGCTGCTCGTCGGCCAGCTTGTATTCCGCCACCGGAGCACCGAGGACACTGGTGTAGGCGAGCCGGGCGACGCCCGCCGCCGTGACAGCGTCAATGACATTCTGGTGCTGGACCGTGCGTCGGCCGAACTCGCTGCTGGAAATCAGCAGGACGACATCACCTGCGTGGAAGGCACCCTTCAGTGTCTCCGGGTCTTCGTAGTCGGCTATCCGCAGTTCGACGTTCTTGGCGGCGATGTCCGCCGCCTTGTCCGCGTTGCGGACAACCGCCGCGATCTGGTCAGCCGGCACTCTGGCCAGCAGCTCATCGATGACGAGACGGCCCAGCTGGCCGGTGGCTGCGGTGACAACAATGCTCATGGTGCGAGTTCCCCAATACTGAGAATGAAGTTACTTGGCGCATGCCGATTCATGCCCCAATTGATTGCCCACGGCATCCTGCAATTAGGGGTCGGGTGCCGAAACAGGGAAGAAATCTGCGTAGCTGCGCATGGTGGCGACTCCTGGGTTTCATCCAGCCTGAATTGGCGTGAATGCCGACAAATAATTCCGTGAGAGGTGTGCAAGGACCGCTCTGCAGCGCACGGGCGCACGGGAACAAGGGTCTGCCGCCGCCGCGTGACCATGTGCGTCAGTTGCGCTGTTGCCGCTCGCCGGACGGGGCCTGCTGGTGCGGGGTGGCGGACGGGTCTGCGGGGGTGCCGGTCCAGCTGCCCAGCAGGTTGAGGGCTTCGGCGGACGGTGAAGCGGGTTCGGGGGTGTAGACGACGAGCGCTTGGTCAGGGTCGCCGGAGACGCCGAGGACCTCGTGGTCGAGCGTGAGGTCGCCGACCAGCGGGTGGTGGAAACGCCTGGTGCCCATGCCGTGACAGACGACGTCCGGGTTGCCCCACATATGACGGAACCGGGTGCTGCGCAGCGACAGTTCGCCTATCAGCTCCGTCAGCTGCGGATCACCGGGGTGGCGTCCTGCGTACAGGTGCAGGTGGGCGACGCAGTCGCCGGCGGACCTCTCCCAGTCGACCAACAGCTCCGGGGCATGCGCGTCAAGGAAGACGTAGCGGGCCATGTTGCGGTCACGGTGCGGGCGGGCGTCGAAGTCGGCGAAGAGGGCGCGGGCCATCTTGTTGGAGGCCAGGACGTCCATACGGTGACCCTGGATCATCGCGGGCACGTGGTCGAGCGTGTCCAGGAGCCGGTAGAGGCCCGGGCGCACCCGCTGTGGGCTCATCGGGCGGCGGCGGTGCGCGGGGGACGCCGGTCTGGCCAGCGTGAAGAGGTGGGCCCGCTCGATGTCGTCCAGCTGCAGGGCGCGGGAGACCGCGTCCAGGACGGTCTCGGACACCTGCCCGGCCCGGCCGCGCTCCAGGCGCGTGTAGTACTCGACGCTGACCCCGGCGAGCCGGGCGACCTCCCCGCGGCGCAGGCCGGGCACCCGGCGAGCGCCGCCGGCGGGGACCACTCCGGCTTGCTGGGGGGTGATCCGGGCCCTGCGGGTGGTCAGGAACTCACGGATCCCGGTGCTCGGCTCCATGCCCTCCACGCTACGGGCCCCGACCCGGCCCGCACCCCGGCAAAAGGGACCCTGTCAGTACCCCTTCCAACACTCCAGGGGCCGTCCCAGCGTGATCGCCCGCAACAGCGGAAACGATGACGCTGCAGTGGGCCCGAATCCGCACGCGTCTATATGCCCCCGTTCGTATGCACCGCATACCCGGCGACCACCCAATCGGGACGACCGTTCGATCGACAAACCTCAAGATCGGTACGACAACAGCCACTGAGAGAAGAGGTGATCGGTGCGTCCGAAGTGCGGCACCTGCTGGGACTTGGGGACCGCGAGCACATATCCCAGGCCGGTCTCCTCCAGCATGCGGCGCAGCCGCCACTCCTGGCCGTAGGCGGCGTCCGCGGTCACCCAAGCGATTGGCAGCGGCGAGGCGATCGTCCGCAGCACCATGGCCTTGGCCAGGTCGGGCTTGGTGGCGAAGGGCCGCTCGTCGGGGATGTGGGCGGCGCGGCAGCGGTCACGGTCGTCGGTCCAGGACTTGGGCAGATACAACTCCCGGTCCACCAGGGCGCGTCCGCGTGTGGTGGCGTAGGCGGCGAACACGCCGATCTGGCAGTTCTCGGTGCGGCCGGCGGTGCCGGAGTACTGGCGTTGCACGCCGGCGGAGGTGGTGCCCTTCTTGAGGAATCCGGTGTCGTCGAGGATGAGGATCCCGCCGGGTTCGCCGAGCCGTTCGGCTACGTAGTGCTGGAGGTCGTCGCGGAGCTCGTCGGCGTTCCAGCGGGCGCCGTTGAGGAGTCGCTGGAGGCGGTCGGGTGTGCGGTGTCCGGCGTATTCGGCCAGCTGCCAGCTGTTTTTGCGTCCGACCGGGCCCAGCAGTCCCCGGATGTAGTCACGCATCCTGCGACGCGGCTCGACGCGCCTGAAGCGGTGGCCGGTACGCAGGAACAGTTCCTCGAGTTCGTCGTTCCAGATCTCAACTGCACGCTCGTCGATCACGCCCGGAGGCTGCCCAGAGCGTTGCCACTATCAGCGGCGGCTGCACACGATCGAGGGGCAGCCCGGGAAAGAGAACACAGGTCGGCAATCAACCCTCTACCTCACCCAAACCGCCCCTGAACAGGGAAAACGTCAAAGTGCTGCTGGAGTACTAATACTCCAGCTGTAGATCGTGATCTTCATGTCCGGCTGCGGCCGGTCGGCAGTAGTAGCTGGTCTGTGATCGTGCCTGGCGGCGGCATCGCCATTGGGACGGGCCGAAGCAAATTCCGACGGCCTTGACTAGCCACCCGGCTTGTTGGGGCCCTCGGCGCTCAGACCAGGTGGTGGGTGGTCAGCTTCCCGCCTTTCGTCCCGGCGGCGAGGAGAGCGCTTCCGTCCGGCAGAGACGCCGCGGAGACATAAGACCCGATGAACGTTTGTTTGAACGATTCGCCGGACAGCAAGTCCCACTGGCGCACCATGTCCTGGTCTGCGGTGAACAGCCGTATCCGACCCGACACGGTCGCCGTCGCGATCCTCACGAATTCCCCCTCGGCCGGAATCGGCGGGCCTACCTCCTCCCCTGTCTCGGCGTCCCAGCGGCAGACGACCTCGCCCTCCTCTACCACGCCGACGATCAGCGGTCGCCCGTCGTCGTTGTACGCCGTAGTCAGCATGTCGATGTGAGGAGCGTTGATCTTTGCGCCGAACGACGACTCCAGAGGTCGCCCTGCCAGCGCCGTACTCCTTCGTAGTCCCCCGTCACGATCAATGAGGGCCCGCCGCGCAACTTCGCGATGGTCACGGCGACCACATCTCCCACATGTTCCAGCGGAGGGGACAGAGGCGCGCCTGTGACCGGGTCCCACATGTGCAGCCCGGCGACCCCTGTGCCGACCAGCTGAGCCCGCCCACCGCCCGTCACTTCTCCGGCGACCTGGAAGATTTGGTCGTCCCCGACCGCGTTGGCCAGAAGCCGTCCGCTCGCTCCGTCCCACAGGCAGAGGCCGTCCTCGTCCCCGGCCGCGATACGCACCTGCCCGTCCGGGAGCACGAGCGCTGTCAATTCGAACGTGTCGATGGAAGCGTTCTCGGGGACCTGGAAGTTGCCCGTCGGACGGCCGGACTCGGCATCCCACCGGGTCAGCCGCCCGGAAGAGGCAGCCACCAACTCTGTCCCACCCGCAGGTGAACGGTAAATCAACGGGGCTACCGGACCGTCGAGATCCGCGATCTCGATCCCGGGTCCAACCATTTTCGAACGCATCGTTTCCTCCCCTGCCGGCACCCCATTCTTCATGTCTGGGCTGCGGCTTGTCGGCGATAATGGCTGGTTTGTGATCGTGCCTGGTGACGGCGTCGCCAGTCGGACCAGCCGAGCCGGTGGGCGAGACCGTTCATCGGCCGGACGGTGACGGCGAGGAACAGGTGCTGGATCTCGTTACAGGTCAGCGGGGCCAGGCCCTCCGGTCGGGTGCGACGGGTGTACTCGTCGGCGCGCACGACGGCGAGGAAGGCATGAGCGAGCATGGCGAGGGTGACCCAGCGGCTCCAGGACGGGTAGCGGCGGACCTGGTGCTCATCGAGCCCGGCCAGGCCCTTCGCGCTCTGGAAGGTCTCCTCCACCCGCCACCTGGACCCGGCCGTCCTGACCAGGCTGCGCAATGGGACCGGCCCGGTGGAATGGCAGCGGTAGTAGGCGAGTTCGCCGGTGGTGCGGTTGCGCCGGATCAGCAGCTGACGGTGGCCCCGCGCCGAGTCGGTGAGGTCGATGGCGGCCCAGTCGTAGAGGCGGTGCCCCTTCGCACCACGTCCGGCGGACAGCTTCTGCCAGGCCCGCTTCGGGAGCTTTCTGGCCAGTGTGTCGGCGCGGAACTTTCCCGCACCGGTGGTCACTTCGGCCGCGCAGGCCACCGCGAGGACATAGCCCAGGCCGCGTTCTTCCAGGGCTGCTCTCAGTTTCTGGTTGCCGCCGTAGACCTCGTCACCGGTCACCCAGTCGATACTGTGCCCAGCGTCCAGAAACCGTTCGATCATCGTGAGGGCCAACTCCGCCTTGGTCGCGAAGACGGCGTCCTCGCTCAGCCCGGCCGCCCGGCATCGCTCCGGGTCCGAGGTCCACGAACGCGGGACGTACAACTCCCGGTCCACCGCCGCGTGCCCGCGGGCGCCCGCATAGACGAGATAGACGGCGACCTGGGAGTTCTCAATGCGGCCGGCGGTGCCGGTGTACTGGCGCTGGACCCCGACGGTGCGGGTGCCCTTCTTCACAGCTTCCCTGACCGCCTTGGTGTAGGCGGTCGCCCGGTCCCGGCAGATGACCTCCGCGCCGGGATGCTCGGTGAGCCAGGCCGCGAACGTCTCGGAGGTGCGATCGGGCAGCACGTCCACGACCCGGCCGGCCTGCTCTGTTGATCTCCCCACCTTTTGTGTGATCCCGTTGAGCGCTTTGAGCGATCTTGCTCGGCGTGTCGGGGTGGGGGCGGTGCGTCCGGAAAGCCTGCGTGAGCTACGAGTTCGGCCTGTTCGGGGGCCTGGATGCTCACCAGGGAAGAAGACGTGGATGCTCATGCGCTGCGTCGGCAGGGGTGGACGATCTCGGCGAGCGCCCGGCATCTGGGCCGGGACCGCAAGACGATCCGTGCCTATCTGAACGGTGAGCGGGTCCCAGGTTGTCGGCGTCAGCCCTCGGACGCGTTCGTGCCGTTCCTGGACTACTGCCGGCAGCGGCTGGCGGACGACCCACATCTGTGGGCGTCCACCCTGTTCGACAAGGTCACCGCACTCGGTTATGCGGGCGCCTATTCCACCTTCACCCGCGCGCTTCGCCGTTATCAGGTGCGTCCGCACTGCGAGCCGTGCAAGGCCTCGACAGGCCGGGACGTCGCGGTGATCGCCCATCCGCCGGGCGAGGAGATCCAGTTCGACTGGCTGGAGCTGCCCGACCCGCCGGAGGAGTGGGCGGTGGGCGGGCATGCGCACCTGCTGGTCGGGGGGCTGGCGCATTCGGGCCGGTGGCGGGCGGTGCCTGCAGCGCGGGCGCACGAAGAGCACCTTTCCTGTGGTGCGATCGGTGACGGTCCGCAGGTGCGCGGATGCGGTCATCGGGCTCCCGCTGTCCCTCGTCAGGGTTGCTGTGAGAGCCGGCGCGGGCCGCGCAGTGTTGCGTCGGTCGCCGCCGGTACTGATCCAAGCTCGCACTGCTGGCACCATCAGGAGATAGATCCCGCGCGAACTGACCGAGGCCGAGATCGAGCAGACCGTCGCCGACCATGCGACGGCGGCCCGCAACGCCGTCGAGGCGGGGTTCGACGGCGTGGAACTGCACGGCGCCAACGGGTACCTGATCCACCAGTTCCTCGCCCCCAACTCCAACCAGCGCACCGACGGGTGGGGAGGCTCGGTCTCCGGCCGGATCCGGTTCGCCGTGGAGGTGACCTCCGCGGTGGCCGCCGCCATCGGCGCCGCGCGCACCGGCCTGCGCCTGTCGCCCGGGGCCACGATGAACGGCATCGACGAACCCGACCCGCGCCACGTCTACGAAGCACTCGTGCGGGAGCTCGCGGGGCTGGACCTGGCGTACCTGCACCTGATGGAGGCCGGCGACCGGGATCTGACGCTCGCCCTGCGCCGGCAGTTCCCGGGCGCGTTCATCCTCAACCCGTACACCGAGGGCCGCCCGACCGGGCCCGAGGAGCTCGCGCTGGTCGAGGACGGCACCGCCGACCTGATCGCCTTCGGACAGCTCTTCCTCGCCAACCCCGACCTGCCCGCCAGGCTCGCGGTCGACGGCCCGTTCAACACGCCCGACCCGGCCGCCTTCTACGGGGGCGAAGCCGCGGGCTACACCGACTACCCGGCCCTGTCCGCCTGAGATCCCGCACCGCCGGGGGCCCGTCCGCCCCCGGCCATCCCGGCAAGGACACTCCGCCATGACCGGTTCCTCCGCTGTCTCCCCGGGAGCTCCACGGGCTCCCGAGCAGCCCCGCGAGACTGCCGCCGCCCCCGATCCCCGGCGCTGGTGGGCACTGGCCGTCATCGCCACCGCGCAGCTGACCGTCCTGCTGGACGGCACGATCGTCAACATCGCCCTGCCCTCGGCGCAACACGACCTGGGCATGAGCGACGGCAACCGCCAGTGGGTCATCACCGCCTACACCCTCGCCCTGGGCGGCCTGCTCCTGCTCGGCGGCCGGGTCGTCGACATCTTCGGCCGCAAGCGCGCCTTCGTCACCGGGCTGCTCGGCTTCGCCGCGGCCTCCGCGCTCGGCGGGGCGGCCACCGCCCCCGGTGTCCTGTTCACGGCCCGTGCCTGCCAGGGCGCCTTCGCCGCGCTCCTGACGCCCTCCGCGCTCTCCCTGCTGATCACGACGTTCACCGAACCCAAGGAACGGGGCAGGGCGTTCGGCGTCTACGGCTCGATCTCCGGGATCGGCTCCGCCGCCGGGCTGATCGCGGGCGGTCTGCTCACCGAGTACCTGAACTGGCGCTGGTGCATGTACGTCAACGTCCCCATCGCCCTGGGTGCGGTCGCCGCCGCCCTGTGGATCCTGCCGGCCGGTGCTCGTGGAACCGCCTTACGGCTCGACGTTCCCGGCGCCGTACTGGGCTGCGGCGGGCTGACCGCCGTCGCTTACGGGTTCAGCGAGGCCGAGCCGCGCGGCTGGCACAGCCGCCCGGTCCTGGGCGCGCTGGCCCTGGGCGCGGTGCTGCTCGTCCTGTTCGTCCTCCGGCAGACCCGGGCCCGCCACCCGCTGCTCCCCCTGGGCATCGTCCGTGACCGGCGCCGGGCGGGCGCGCTACTGGTGACCGGTCTCGGCCAGATCGGCATGTTCGGGCTGCTGCTGTTCATGACGTACTACTTGCAAGGGGTCCTGGGCTACTCCGCGGTCGCCGCGGGCGTGGCGTTCCTGCCGCTGACGGCGGCGATGACCATCGGCGTGACCCAGATTGCCGCCCGACTGGCGCCGCACACGGCACCGCGTCGGGTGATCGTCCCCGGCCTGCTGTCCGCCGCGCTCGGCATGCTGCTGCTGACCCGGATCGACACGGACTCCGCCTACGTCTCCCATGTGCTGCCGGCCATGGTGCTGTTCGGCCTGGGCCTCGGGAGCGCGGGCATGACCGCCATGGTCGCCGCCACCAGCGGTGTGCTCCCGCGCGACTCCGGTGCCGCCTCGGCCATGGTCACGACGTCCCAGCAGATCGGCGGGTCTCTCGGCACCGCGGTGCTCAACACCGTGGCCGCGAGTGCCGCGGCCCGTCACCTGGCCCACTCCTCCCGGACCGACGCTCTCGCCCGGGCCGAGAGCACCGTGCACGGATTCACCGTCGCCCTGTGGGGGGTCGTGGGCCTCTTGCTGCTCACGGCGGCCGCGGCGGCCCTCCTCGTCGACGGCCCGGCACCGCAGCGGGCCGAACGCCGGGACGCCGTCGACTGACGGACGGTCGACGAGCGGTCGACGGGACGGGCCCGGCACCTCAGTCGATGCCCCGAAGGATGTGCTCCTCGTCGGGCTCCCCCTCGTCCTCCCCCGCGAGCAGCGGCACCGGTGTTACGGTCACCGCCGACACGTCGGGAAGGCGCTGCGACTCCCACTCCGGCTGGTCACGGACCATGGCTCCGCGCTCCCGTCTCAGGCCTTGTAGGGGTGGCGTGTCCGTGCCGAGCGCAGGGCCTCCGCCCACCAGGTGAGCTGGTCCAGCAGGACCTTCGCCGCGGTGTCGGCGCCCGGCCTGCCGGTCGGTGCGCCGTCCTCGTCGAACTGATCCCAGGCGTTGTGGAAGCTGACCGTCTCCCGGACGGTGACGGCGTGTGTCTCGGCGAAGACCAGGCGCAGGTGCTCGACGGCGCGCAGTCCACCGGCGAGCCCTCCGTAGCTCACGAACCCGACCGGTTTGGCCTGCCACTGGGTGTAGTGCCAGTCGATGAGGTTCTTGAGTCCGGCCGGGAAGCTGTGGTTGTACTCGGGCGTGACCACGACGAACGCGTCCGCGCCGGCCAGCCGGGGCGTGACCTCGGCGAGGACGGCTGAGGTGCGGGCATCCGGGCTCGTTGCCATGGTCAGCGGCAACGGGTGCGCCGCGACGTCGACGAGGTCCACCCGCAGTCCCCCGTACTGCTCGGCACGGCCGGCGAACCAGTGGGCGACCGTGGGGCCGAAGCGGCCGTCGCGGGTGCTGGCGACGATCACGGCGAGGCGAAGCGAATCTGTCATGGTGACCTTCCGGCGAAACGGGTTCCGACACTGACGGGAACGGCACACCGGCCCGAAGGCCGGCGTGCCGTGGTGTGCGAACCGGCTCAGGCCGCGTCGATGTGGGCGGCCACCGTGCACAGGAGGTATTCGGGCTCTGCGGCCTCGAGACGGGCGATCTCCTCCTGTCCTTGCGAGATCCTCGGATCGGCCATCCAGGCCCGGTACGAGTCCTCGTCCGCCCACATCGGGTAGTTGACGAAGGTCGTGCCGTCGAGGCCGAGGTGAGGGGTGGCCGAGATGAAGCCCCGGTGGTGACGCTTCCATTCGGCGCTGTCCTCGAGCAGGTCCATGAGCAGCGGGAAGCAGTCGGGGTGACGAAGGTGACGGGTGGCGACCGCCACGACTTCCGGTGGCAGGCCGAGGGCGGGGCCGGAGATGGCCGGTGCGGGGCGCCCTCGGAAGGCCGTCGTCGTGGGCGTCCGGGACCGCCGTCCGTCGGCCGGCTCCGCCGTCCGCAGGGCCTCACGGTGGTCCTGCTCGCTCCGCCACAGGGAGCGGGTGATCACCGAGCGGCCGTCGGCGCTCACGTGCACACGCGAGGACAGGAAGCCCGGGCTGTGCCGCAGTCGCAGCGTCGTGTCGTCGGTGATGCGGGCGACCAGGGCAGGGACGGTTTCCGCACCGTCCGCGACCAGGACATCGAAGGTGACCAGTCCAGCCTCGGGTTCCGGGGCGGGACGGGTCATCGGAAACTCTCCGCCCGTTCCGTGGCCCAGGAGCGAAAGGACCTGGCCGGACGCCCGGTCAGTTCCTCCACCACGTTCGACCCCACCTCGGGCTGCTTGGTGAGCATCGCGAAGTAGTCGAGCGCTCCGTCCGCGTACGACGGCGGCCAGCCGGTGTCCACCATCGCCTGCCGGGCGGCGTCGTGTTCGATGTCCTCCCAGCGCAGCGACCGTCCGATCACCTCACCGATGATGCGCACCTGGTCCGCCTGGGAGAGCTCTTCCGGGCCGGAGACCAGGTATTTCTTCTTGGCGTGTCCGTCCTGGGTGAGAGCCGCCGCGCCGACGGCGGCGAGATCCGCCTCGTGCACGGAGGTGCGGGTGGCGGCACCGTAGGGGTGACGCACTACGTCCCCCGCGCGAATCTGCGGGGCGAATCCCATGGCGTTGCAGTGGAAGCCGGTGGTGCGCAGGAACGTCCAGTCCAGGGTCGTCCCCTCCAGCAACTGTTCCAGGTAGGCGTGGCAGTTGTTGTCCACGGGTTCCAGACCGATGTGCACGCCGACCGACGAGACCAGGACGACGCGGCGTGCCACGGCCTCGATCCTGCGCACCACTTCCGGAGCGGTGTCCACGTTGAGCGTGAAGAACGGCCACATGAAGAAGACGCCGTCGACTCCTTCCAGAGCGGCGTCGAGGCTGTCGGGGTCGCCCAGGTCACCGCGGAAGATCTCGACGTCTCGGGGAAGACGGTCGGCGTGGGGATCGTCCGGCAGTACCAGGGCACGCACCGTGGCGCCGGCGGCGAGGAGTTCCGCCGCGGCGAGCGGTCCCAGGTTTCCCGTGGCCGCGGTCACGAGAACGGTGTTCTTTTTAGTCATCAGCACTCCCAACAGTGGATCGGTACGACGACGGGGTGGCGTTCAGTCCTGGGTGACGGTGATGCAGTCGACGTCGAGCTCGACTCCCTGGCCCCACAGCCGGTTGCCCGCCCGGCTCGTCTCGTCCACGAACGTCTGCCGCGTCGGGGTCACCAGTCGCGGGACGTAGTAGTCGATGGCGGAGTCGATACGCACGAGGCCCCGCGGCTCCGTGCCCATCGCACCGTCGAGGAGGGTGAAGGTGCCCAGACCGCAGTCGAGTTGCCGTGGGGCGACCGTCCCCTCGGTGCCGCCGTGGTCGAGGGTCATGTACGAGCGGTCCAGGGAACGCTTCCCCACGGCCGACACCGTGAGCACGCTGGCGCCGTCGACCGACCAGGTCACCTTCCCGAGAGCTCTGTTGTACGAGATCTTGAGCGTGTCCTGCTGACCGGAGGAGGAACGGCTCGCGACGGGCACGGCGTAGGAGTACGCCGCGTACGTCTGCGTGTCCGACGTGCGTCGCCGCTCGTAGACGGCGTAGATCTTCTTGTTGGTGACGAAGAAGTCGAAGATGACGCCGCTCTCCTGATCGGTGAACAGCATCACGCCGGAACCGAGTCGGGGGTCGGCGTCGGGATCGGAGACCGCGGAGCCGAACGGCTGTTGCTTCATGCCATAGCCGACGGACGCGAGGGTCGTCGAGCAGGAGAGGCTGCCGCTGGAGGGGGTGTCGAAGCCGTCGACCCCGGACGAGGCGGTGTGCTTGAGCATCGCGGCCCACTTGATGTGGTCCCAGGTGCCCAGGCCGCCCGCGGACTGCTGACCGGTCGTCGAGGTGAAGGCGGGCTGGCCGGTGGTCGGGTTGGTGCCGGGCGGCACCACCTTCAGCCCGGCCGACGAGGTGGTGACGGTGCCGTCGGCCGCCGCCGGCGGGTTCCATTTGGCGCCGGTTCCCGAGGTCGTGAAGCCGGCCGAGAAGTCGTCCTGGAGCAGCACGGTGTTCTGCTCCGTGTCGTCCGTCCGGGCACTCGCGTTCCACGGCAGCAGCACGGCGACGGCCGCGGCGGCTATGGAGACGGCGAGGGACTTGGTTCTTCGGGTGAGAGTCATGATCGCTCCTGTCGTGACGTGCGGGACCTCGGTCCCTCGTGAGACGAGCGGGTGGTCCGGCCGAAGAGACCGGACCACCCGCTCGAGCTGCTCCGCCGGGCGGGTCTGCCGACACCTCCCGGAAAGATCGTCAGGCGACGTAGGGCCTCTTCTCGCGTGCCTCCCGCAGGGACGCCGCCCACCAGGCCAACTGGTCGAGCATGATCTTGGCGGCGCCGTTGGCGCCGACGGCGTCCCTCGGCCGCCCCGCGTCGTCGAACTGCTCCCAGACGTTGGCGAATCCGACGCCGTCGCGCAGGGTGACGGCGTGCAGTTCGGAGAAGACGAGCCTCAGCTGCTCCACCGCTCGCAGCCCGCCGGACCTGCCGCCGTAGGACACGAAGGCGACGGGCTTCGCGTACCACTCGCTGGTGTGCCAGTCGATCGCGCTCTTGAGCACGGCGGGATAGGCGTGGTTGTACTCGGGGGTGACGGCGACGAAGGCGTCGGCGGCGGCCAGCCGGGGACTGACCGTCGCCAGCGCCGCTCGTGCCGGGGGCGCCGGGGTCCGGCTGATGAGGACCGGCAGTCGGGCGGCCGCCAGGTCGAGCACATCGACGTCGAACTGTCCGAACCGCTCGGCCTGTTCGACGAACCAGCGGCTGACCGTCGGTCCGGAACTGCTGTCGGGTGCGCTACAGGTGAGAACAGCGAGACGTATGCGCGCTTCTGCCATGGCGTGCCTTTCGCGTGAGGAAGCGCTTCGGTGACCGGGACACGCCCTCGTGCTCCGGCCGGAACCTGCCGGGTGGGGCCACGGACACGTCGTCCCTCTTCTCCGGCCGGTCGGGTGCGCGAGCCCCCGGTTCCGCAAGGGCAGGCAGGTCAGTCGGTGCGCACCAGACTCGCGGTGTACTCCAGCGCGGCCGGCTCGAACTGCAGGACACCGTGGGTGACGGCACCTTGGACGTCTCGCCAGTAGCGCTGCAGCGGGTCCGACCGGTCCTGGCCGCGTACACCGTTGCCGTGGAAGACCAGGTCCACGGCATCGGCCAGGGCCTGGGCCGCGTACGCGCTGTCCCGGCGGCTGCGGGCAACCAGATCGGGGGTCGTACGGCCCTCGTCCGCGGTCCGCGCGATCCGCTCCAGGAGCAGCCCGGCCGCGTCCGCCTCCGCCGCGGCGCGCGCGAACGCGGTGCGGGTCGACTCCTTCGCCGGCCGGTTGCCGGCGCCCAGCCGCTCGGCGGCCAGGGCCAGAGCGCCGCGGGCGGCCCCCAGGACGGGCGCGCCGAAGGTCAGACCGTTGACGGAGAAGAGCGGTACGGCGTTGAGCGCGGGGACGTGCGGGCCGGCATCTCCCGAGAACAGGTCTTCGCGCGGGAACGACCGTTGTTCCGGAACGAAGACGCCGTCGAGCGTGATCGAATGGCTGCCCGTACCGCGCATGCCCAGGGTGTGCCAGGTGTCCAGGACGGTGAAGTCGGAGCGCCGGACGGCGAAGAAGCGGCTTCCCGTGCCGTCCTGGCCGGGTCCGGGGCCCAGGACGAGGGCCCAGTCCGCGAAGTCGACGCCGCTGACGTAGGACCAGGTTCCGCTGACGCGCCAGCCCCCGTCGACCGGTTCGGCGCTGCCCTGGGGCACCACGGCGGTCACCAGCCGGGTGTCCGGGCCCTTCTCCCAGACCTCGGCCTGGCCGTTCTCGGGCAGGTAGGTGGCGAAGCGCCCGGTGTGGGCCAGCAGGGAGGCGATCCAGGCGGCCGAGGCGCATCCCTCACCCACCGAGGCGACGGCCGTCGTCACGGCCGCGTAGGACACGGGTTCGCCTCCGAGGGACTCCGGCACGAAGCGCCGGGTGAAACCGGCCTCCACCAGCGCCTCGGCGACCTCCGGGTGCAGCCGTCGGTCTGCGTCGGCGGCGGCCGCCCGGCGCGCAGCCGTCTCGCCGGCGGCACGGGCCGCCTCAAGGAATCCGGACTGAGTGGACAACGGGCTACCTCCTGTAGCGGTCTGGGTCGGTCAGGCTTCCTCGGCGGAGGCGAAGGTCACCGGCAGGTGTTCGAGCCTGTGCACGATGAAGTTCTGCTTCCACCTCAGTTCCTCCTCCGCGACGGCCAGGCGCAGACCGTCGGTTCGGCTCAGCAGTTCTCGGAAGGCGATCTCGCCCTCCAGCCGGGCGAGGGGTGCGCCGAGGCAGAAGTGGATGCCGTGGCTGAAACTGAGGTGGCCGTTGGTTTTGCGGGTGATGTCCAGGCGGGACGGGTCGGGGAAGCGCGTCGGATCGTGGTTGGCCGCCGCGATGGAGACGGCCACGTGGTCACCGGGCTGGATCTCCACGCCGCCGATCGTCAGCTTCTCGGTGGCGAACCGGTAGGTGACGGTGGACACCGGGCTGTCGAGGCGCATCATCTCCTCGACGGCCTCCGGCAGTAGGGAGAGGTCGTCGCGCAGTCGGCTGAGGGCGTCGGGGTGGCGCAGCAGCGCGAGCAGACCGTTGGCGATGAGGTTGACCGACGTCTCGAACCCGCCGACGAGCAGAATGAAGGCGTTCGACCGCAGTTCCAGGTCCGACAGCGAGTCTTGCCCGATCTGGGCCTGGAGCATGCCCGAGATCATGTCGTCGCCCGGGTCGGTTCGCCGCCGCTCGACGAGCGAACCCAGATAGGCGTCGAACCAGCGCCCCGCGCCGACGAGTTCCTGTGGTCCGGAGGAGGCGTTCATCCCGGTGATGACCTCGGCGCGCTGCCCGAACTCCGCGCGGTCCTCGAACGGGACGCCCAGCATCTCGCAGATCACGGCGATGGGCAGCGGAAGGGCGAGTGCGTCCACGATGTCCGCCGTGCCCTGGGGCAGCATCGCGTCCACCAGTTCCCGGGTGATCTTCTCCACCCTGGGACGGAGCTGTTCCACGCGGCGCGGGGTGAACGCCTTGGAGACGGCCCTGCGCATGCGCGTGTGGTCCGGCGGATCGCTCAGCATCATGTGCCGGGTCAGCACGAAGTCGTCGCTGTACATGCCGAGGTACTGCCTCAGCTCCGGTGCCGCGGCGTCGGCGCCGCGCACGAGACGAGGGTCGGAGAGGACCTCGCGCACCTCCGCGTGCCCGGTCACCAGCCAGGCCGGCATACCGTCGGGCAGCGCCACGCGGTGCACGGGGCCGGGCCGCCCGAGCTGTTCGAACAGGGCTTGGGGATCACCGAACAGTTCTGTTTTCAGGGCGACTTCGCCCTCGATGTTGATCATGTCGTTCCTCACGGGTAGGCCCACGCCACGGCAGCCCCGGCCTGTGAAGGGCCGGGGCTGCCGTGGTGCGGGGATGTTGCCGGGAGTCAGGCGGCGGGCGCCGACCAGTTCTCCCGAGCCCAGGACTCCAGCGTGGTCAGGCCGGGGTGGACGGCCCGGAGAGCCGGGATGTCGGCGCGGTAGCCCTCGCGGTTGAACCAACCGAACATGATCGCCGCTTCTTCGCTGAAGGAGCGCAGTTCCTCCAGCGGTTGCTGACGGAAGGTGACACTCTCCCCCGCGATCCGCGCGAACACCTCGGCCATCTGGGGCCCGGTCAGCGCCTCACCGGCGATCTCCGTCCGGCGTCCGAGATAGCGGTCGGGGTTCTCGAAGGCGTCGGCGGCGAAGAAGCCGATGTCCTCGACGGTGATCATCTGCAGTGCGGTGTCCGGGTTCAGGGCGAGCGAGAGCACCAGGCCGTCATCGGTCCGGGCGGGGCCGATCATGGTGAAGTTGCTGGTGAACATGGCCGGCTGGAGGACGGAGACCGGCAGGTCGAGCTTCTCCAGGTACTGCTCGATACGGCCCTTGCTCTCGAAGTGCGGCACCCCGCTGCCGCGGTCGGCTCCGCCGACGGAGCCGTAGACGAGATGAGTGACGCCCGCGCGGACCGCGGCGTCGGCCACAGCCTTGCCCTGGCGTTCCTCGCCCTCGACCCCGTCGGGGCCGGTGAAGGTCTGGACGCTGTAGACCCGGGAAATGCCGCGCATGGCCGCGTCCAGTGAGGACGCGTCGTCCATGTCGCCGGTCACGAGCGATGCACCCGCACTCGCGAGCGCCTGGGCGGCATCGGACCCCGTGTCGCGAACGAGCGCCCGTACGGCGTGTCCACGGCGCAGCAGTTCCCGGGCCACCGCGCCGCCCTGACGACCCGTCGCCCCGAAGACCAGGATTTCGTCGCTTGCCGACATCGTTCTCTCCCTCTGGCAATTTACTTGGCCCACCAAACATATTACTTGGTGGGCCAAATATCTAGGATGTGGCAGCCCGCGGGGCCGTTGCGAAGCGTCGGCCGGGCAGCGTCAGGCGTCCGGACGCCGACCCCACGCCGAGACAAGCAGCGTCGTCATGTCCTGGCCCTCCGGTCGGCCCAACAGGTCGATGAAGTCCGCGAGTTCGTCCTCCGTGACCTTGCCGGACTCGACCAGGGCACGGCCCTCCTGCCGAAGCCTCAGGCCGATCAGTTCGTTGTCCGCGGCCGACTGGCCCGGTCCCGCCGGGGTGAGCCGGGAGCCGACCGACTCGCACCCCGCGCGGGCCAGTGCAGCGGGGAGATGCCGCGCCCACGCCATGTCGGCCCCCTGCTCGCCCATGTGCCGCACATAGGCACCGACGAGGGTGCGCCCCACGGCGGTCGGGGCATGCTCGGCCGGCAGGTAGTAGAAGTCCTCCACGACGAGCCATCCGCCCGGCGCGAGCCACCCCAGGGCGCTCGCCAGCATCGCGTCCGGATCCTCGAGGTGTTCCAGTACGGCCCTGGCCAGCACGAGATCGAAGGAGCCCGCGCCGAAGTCCTTCGCGGTGACATCCGCCTGCTCTACCGACAGATTCCCGGCCCGCCCGGCCTCCAGGCGGCTGGTGTCCACGTCGACCGCGAGGACACTGCCTTCGGGCGTCCGCTCGGCCAGCCAGTACGACATCGACCCCGCGCCCGCGCCCAGTTCGAGGCAGCGCCAGTCCTCCCGTACGGGAAGGGCCTCCAGAACGGCACGCGTTCCCGGGTCGTACTTCCTCTCGAAGAGCCGGACCTGGTCGAGCTGGGAGACCCGGTCCCGGGTCAGCGACCCCGTGCTGTACGACTTCGCGGAGATTCCGCTCGCCATGGCACTGCCTCTCTGCGGCCGGCCCGCCGCGACGACATGCTGGGGGAACACTGATGCCAGCTTCTTCGGCGGCGAAGCGCGATTCAAGCGATCTTGTGTCATATCTGTGTGAGGACATGTCACGTCGACGTCACGCGCGCGCTGCCGGAGCCGATGCCTGGAGCAGGGGCCCTCACCGAAGTCCGCCGCACGGCCGCCGAACCGCTCGCGGCGCCTGGACGGCGACCGCGCCCCAGCGCCCACGACCGCAGCAGACGTCCGCGACGGACCACCCTTCGATCGGGCGTCCGCCCGCGCGCCGAGGCGGCCCGGTGCGGGGACTGCGTCACAGTCCCGATCCCGGCCCCAGGCACAGGCCCCCGCACGACGGCCGGACACGGATCAAGCCGGTCCAGGGGCGGCGTCGGCGGCTGTCATGAGCTCCTCTTCGTTGGCCCGGGGGCCGCGGCCGGTGTCGGGCGGAGTCCGCTCAGTCCCGCCGCCGCGCCCACCAGGCCCACCCCGGTCACCAGCGCCAGCGCGGCCCGCCGGCCGGCCGGCACGTCGGCCGTGACGCACGCCGCCGTCGCGGCGATCACCACCGCCGCGCCCAACTGCACGGCCGTCTGGTAGGTGGCTCCCGCCAGGCCGCGTTCCGCGGGCGCGACCCCTGCCGTCGCGGAGACGTTCAGCGCGGCGAAGGCCAGCACGAAACCCGCACCCACCAGCACCAGAGCGGGCAGCGTCCCGATCGCGTACGGCCGCTCCGGCGACTGCCACAGGCACCACCCGTACCCCAGCGGCGGCAGCGACAGACCGACGGCGATCAGCCGGGCCACGCCGAAGCGGCGCACCATGCGTCCCGACCACAGCGCGGTGACGGCCAGCGGCACACTGGCCGGCAGCAGGGCCAGCGCGGTGCGCAGCGGCCCCCAGCCCAGCACCGACTGCATCTGGAAGGTCAGGACGAACAGCAGCCCCAGGTAGGAGCCGTTGAGCGCGGCCGCACCGAGCGCCGAGCGGATCAGCATCCCGTTCGAGACCAGCGAGGCCCGCAGCAGCGGAGCCCGACTCGTACGTTCGATGAGGACGTGGGCGACCGCCAGCACCGCGGCCGGCGCGAAGGCCTCGACCACCCGCGTACCGGATCGGCCCGTGTCCGGTACGGCGGCGATGCCGCACACGAGCGCGAGCAGCGACCCGGTGAAGGTGACCGCGCCGGCGACGTCGTAGACGCGCGGCCGCGGCGGGTCCGGCCGGTCCCCGGGGATGAGGCGCAGGCCTACGGCGAACAGGGCGACGACCACGGGCGCCGGGAAGACCAGCGTCCAGCGCCAGCCTGCCTGGGTGAGCAGTCCGGAGAGCACCAGCCCGGCGGTGAACCCGCTGGCGCCGAAGAGCGTGTACACGGACACCGCCCTGTCACGGTCGGGCCCCTCCGCGAAGGCCGTGGTGATGATGGCCAGCCCGACGGGCGCGGTGAGCGCGGCGCAGAATCCTTTGACCACCCGGGTGGCCACCAGGAGTTCCGGACTGCTCACCAGGCCCGCGACCAGCGACGCGGCCGCGAAGACCAGCAGGGCGGTGAGGTAGACGCGCCGTCTGCCGAGCAGGGCGACGACACGGCTGCCGAACAGCAGCAGCCCGCCGAAGCCGATCGCGAAACCACTCATCATCCACTGCGTGATGGCGGGTCGCAGATCCAGGTCGTCGCCCAGGGACGGCATGGCGACGGCCATGACCGACACCTCGAGGGCGTCGATGAGCATGTTGCCTGCGAGTACGGCCAACAGCGCCCACATCCGCGGGGTCCAGGCCGTCGGAGCGGATGACGGGCCGGTCGTACGAAGTGACGTCATCGTGTCTTCCAGTCGGGAAGGGCCGGCCGCGCACCCGCGGCCGGCCTGGTCGGCACGCCGGCCGGGGTCACGGGGTGGGCTCAGCCCAGCAGGGTGCCACCGGTGGCGTCCACGAACGAGCCGGTGATCCAGCGCGCGTCGTCGGAGGCGAGGAACGCCACGACATCCGCGACGTCCTCCGGTTCGCCGACCCGGTTGAAGGCGGACAGTGCGGCCATCTGCTCCACGGCCTCCGGGATGCCGAACACCGGGTTGCCGTTGCGGGTGATCCCGGGAGCCACGCTGTTCACCGTGATGCCCCGCGGACCCAGGTACTTGGCGAAGTGCAGGGCGAGCTGCTCGACCGCGCCCTTGGTCATGGCGTAGGCGATCTCGTCGGGGTTGGCGAAGCGGGTGAGCCCGGAGGCGATGTTGATGATGCGCCCGCCGTCGGGCATGTTCTTCAGGGTCCGCTGGATCAGGAAGAACGGCGCCTTGGCGTTGACGGCGAAGAGCCGGTCGAAGGTCTCCGGCGTGGTGTCCTCGGGCGCCACCCCGCCCATCACACCTGCGTTGTTGACCAGGATGTCCAGTGCGGTGGAGCCGGCCCGCTCCCGCAGCCCCTCCTCCAGTCCGAGGAAGAGCTCGTGCACGTCGCCGGGGACCCCGAGCTCCGCCCGGACGGCGAAGGCCCGGCCGCCGTCCTTCTCGATGGCGGCCACTGTGTCCTCCGCCTCCTCCTTGCCGGTGGCGTAGTGCACGGCGACGAGAGCGCCCTCGGCCGCCAGCCGCAGGGCCGTCGCCCGGCCCATGCCGCGGCTCGAACCGGTGACGAGCGCGGTCTTTCCGGTGAACCTGTTCATGTCGTCCCTCTGTCTCGTGGTCGGCGCCGTCCGCGTCGCGGCGGCCCCGGCCGGTCGGGTGGTCTGTGGTGTGACGGTCCCGGCAGGCCGCACGGCATGCGCGACCGGTGCCGCCACCTCGGCGACGGGCCGTCCGAACCAGCGCCGCAGCGCTTGGACCAGCCCGTCGGTGTCGGCGTCGGCGCGTACGACGTGCCCGTCCGGGCGGACCAGGACGCAGTCCGTGCCGAGCGTCCGGACGGCGGCCGGACAGGCGGCCACCGTGCGGACACGGTCGGCCCACGGCTCCACGACCCCGCGCAGCGCTGCGGTACGACCGGCGTCGCCGCCCAGGTCCAGCAGGAGTCCGCCCCCGGCCCTGAGCAGAGCCGCGGTCGTCGTCCCGCCCTCCGCGGTCGTCACCGGCACGATCGGCAGCCGGGCCCCGAGCAACGAGTGGTCGCCACTGCCGACTTCGTAGCGGACGTCGAGGCCCGAGATCATTCCCGCGAGGTGTTCCCGCACCTCCCCCTCGGCCATCAGTTCGCCGAACACCGTCCGCAGCGCCTCGATCTCGGGGCCGCCGAGCAGCAGCGTGGCCTGCGCCCGGATGTTGGCCAGCACCCGCTGCCCGACGGCGTGCCGCTCGGTGTGGTAGCTGGGGAGCAGTCCTTCGGAGGCCTTGCGGGCGACCTGGATGGCCAGCTTCCAACCCAGGTTGACCGCATCCTGCAGACCGAGGTTGAGGGCCTGGCCGCCGATGGGCATCTGCCGGTGCGCGGCGTCCCCTGCGTAGAGAACGCGCCCGTCGCGGTATTGCGCGAGTTGCCGGGCGGCGTCGCCGAAGGAGTTCACCCACAGCGGGGTGCCCTCGGCGATGTTCTCGCCGGTCACCCGCTGCCAGGCCTCGGCGATCTCCGCGAAGTCCGGCTCGGCGGTGCGCGGCCGGACGGTCGCGCCGAACTCGTGCACCATGACGCGGGTGACGCCGTCGGCTCTGCGGGCCGCGATGGCGAGCCCCCGGTCGAGGCGCTCGAAACGGCGATCAGGGATGCGGATGCCCGCCACATCCGCCCTCAGCAGCTCGCGCCCCGCGTCCTCGCCGGGGAATGCGGCCCCTGTGAGGCGCCGTACGGTGCTGTTCTCGCCGTCACAGGCCACGACGCACAGGGCCCGCACGCGCACGGTGCCGCTCGCGGTGACGGCCACGGCCTCGACATGGTCGTCGAGCACCGACAGTTCGCGCAGTTCGTGTCCGCGTCTGAGATCGGCGCCGAGCGACAGGGCCCAGTCCTCGAGGAGTTCCTCGGTGCGGGTCTGCGGCACCTTCCACTGGCCGGGGTAGGGGCCCGGCAGGGTGAGGTTCAGGGGCAGCCCGCCGAAGTGCCCGCGGGGCTCGTCGGGCGGGGTTCCGAGCTTCTCCAGCAGGCCCCGGCTGTCGAGGATCTCCATGGTGCGGGCGTGCAGGGTGGAGGCACGCGATTCCGTCGTACGGCCCCCGCGACGCTCCAGGGCGATCACATCCGCCCCGCCGAGCCGGAGTTCGCCGGCCAGCATCAGGCCGACGGGTCCGGCGCCGACGACGATCACCTGGGTGTCCAGGCCGTTCGGCGTCATGGTCAGCGCTTGCCCTCTGCGTGGTCCTTGGCATGGCCAAGGGTGGCGCGGCTGTTGGTGCTCAGGGCGGCCCGGACGTAGTCCTTGGCGTCCTCGACGGTGGCGTCGGGGCCGAGGACGCGAGCGATGTTCTGCGTGTTGAGGACGACGGTGTGCTGGGACGAGGCGGAGACGCCGTCCGTGTCCTCGGTGAAGGTCCAGTAGCCGGTGTGCAGGACCATCAGTGCCGGCAGCGTGACCTGCTTGTAGGCGATTCTGTGGTGCGGGAAGCACACGCGGTACGACTTGGTGGTGTGCGTGCTGCCGTCCTTGGCGCGGGTGTCCATCTCCAGGGTCTGCAGGCCCGGGGCGTCCTCGGTGAGGTGGACGGTCGCCACGTGGGGCAGCCGCTCGGGCCACAGGTGGGCGTCGTTGACGAAGTCGTACACGTCCTTGGCGGAGCCGTTGATGCGGACCGTGTCCTCGAAGGAGAACGTCAGGTCCTCGCTGGCGTGGGCGTGTTCGACGTTCCCCTTCAGTGCCGCGAGTTCGGAGCGGGAGTTGCGGTCGACGGCCTCGTCGATCCACGCCAGACCCCCGGGGTCGTCGTCGACGGCCCGGTAGTCGTGCAGCAGCCGCACCCGGGACTCCGTGTCCGAGACCGGCTCGATGATCCAGGTGCCGCCCATGGCCGCGACGGGCGGCGCGGTGACCTCCTGGCGGAAGGTGATGCGCAGTGCTCCGGGGTCCAGAACGCGACGCGAAGTCCAGTTCTTGGCCTCGCCGTTGGCGGTGGCCCAGATACGGATGCGCTCGGTGTTGCCGTCCTGCTCGACCTCGTCGACATAGATGGTCGGCGGGAAGATCCGCGGCCAGTTGCGGACCTCGGCGATCAGCCGGTAGACGGCCTGGGCCGGGGCGGAGACGGTGATCTCGTGCTCGACCTCACGGGTGGTCATCGTGAACCCTCCTTGGCAGACGGTGACGTGGACGGGGGAGCTCAGAAGTTTCCGAGGCCGCCGCAGACGTTGAGGGCCTGCGAAGTGATGGAGGCGGCGGTGTCGGAGGCCAGGTAGCCCACCAGGCCGGCCACTTCCTCGGGGGTCGAGTAGCGGCCGAGAGGGATCTTCGCCTGGAACTTCTCGAGGATGGCGTCCTCGGTGGTGTCGTACGCGGTGGCGTAACCCTGGCGCACGCGCTGCGCCATCGGCGTCTCGACGTAGCCCGGGCAGACCGCGTTGACCGTGATGCCGGTGGGGGCCAGCTCGTTGCCGAGCGCCTTGGTGAAGCCGACGACGCCGTGCTTGGACGCCGAGTACGGGGCGCCGAGAACGACGCCCTGCTTGCCCGCGGTGGACGCGACGCTGATGATCCGGCCGCGGCTCTTCTCACGCATGCCACCGGTGGTGAGAACCTCGCGGGTCACCCGGAAGACGCTGTTGAGGTTGGTGTCGATGACGTCGTTCCACAGTTCGTCGACGATGTCGGCGGTCACGCCGCCGCCGCTCCGGCCGGCGTTGTTGACGAGCACGTCCACCGTGCCGAACCGGTCCACCGCGGCCTGCACGAACGCCGCGACACTGTCCTGCGACCGGACGTCCAGGGTGGTGCCCTCGGCCTCCAGGCCCTCGTCCTGGAGTCGCTTGACGGTCTCGGCGACGTCCTGGGCGCTGCGTGCGCCGATGAACACCTTGTGGCCCTGGGAGGCCAGGAGGCGGGCGACCGCGAGACCGATGCCACTGGTGGCGCCGGTGACGAGGGCGACCCGCTTGTCCTGCTGCGACATTTTCTCTCCTGCTTCTCTGCCTTGGGTGGCTGGGGTGACGGACACCGGCGGGCCGCCGGGCGGCGCGGACCGCCCGGCGGCGCGCCTCGGTGGCTCAGGCGGCGCTGCCCGCACCCGTGAGGTGCTGGTTGACGGCGTCGATCAGGGCGCGCGGCGTGCGGGAGTCGGTCAGCGCGGAGTCCTCCAGGGCGATGCCGTACTCCCGCTCGATGCGGCTGCCGGTTTCCAGCAGGGCCAGCGACTCGTAGCCGAGATCCTCGAAGTCGGAATCGAGGATGTCGCCGTCGAAGTCCACGCCTTCGTCCGCGCCGGCGCTTTCGCGCAGGACGCGCTTGAGGTCGTCGAGTGTGAATTCCTTGGTTGCCACTTCGGGTTCCTTGTCCTCGTCGGGGGCTTGGGGAGGGTGACGGCCCGCTCGCGCTCTCACATGCCGGCCGCGGCGGGGTGACGTATTCGCCGAGCCGGCTCTAGTCCACGGCGCGCACCACCAGTGCCGAGTTGAAGCCGCCGTGTCCCCGGGCCAGGATCAGGGCCGTGCGCAGGACGGCCGGGCGAGCCTCGGAGACGACCAGGTCGAGGGCGTACTCGGCGTGGGGGTCGATGTGCACGGTAGGCGGGATGAGTCCCTCGGCGATCGCCAGCAGTGCGGTAGCCACGTCGAGGGGGGCCGCGCCCGAGTAGAGCCGTCCGGTCATCGTCTTGGGTGCGGTCACCGGGACGCCCCGGGGCCCGAACACGCCGGTGATGGCCTCGGCCTCGATGCGGTCGAGCTCGGGGTCGGCGGCCGCGTCGGCGAAGACCACGTCGATGTCGTCGGGCGCCAGGTCCGCGTCGGCGAGGGCGATGTCGATGGCCCTGCGCAGTCCTGGTTCACGGCCGCTGCCGGGCCTGGGGTCGAAGGTCGCGCCGTACCCGGCGATCTCCCCATAGACCCTCGCCCCGCGGGCACGGGCGGCGTCGGCGGCCTCCAGCAACAGGATGGAGCCGCCCTCGCCAGGCACGTATCCGCACGCGTCGCGGTCGAAGGGAAGGTAGGCCCGGCTGGGTTCACCGCTCGTGCTGAGCCGCCCGCTGGCCAGTTGGGCCACCCAGCCCCAGGGGCAGATCGAAGCGTCGATGCCGCCCGAGACGATCAGGTTCGTGCCCTTGCGGATCTGCCGCCTCGCCTGGGCGAGGGCGTCCAGACCGCCGGCCTGGTCGCTCACGACAACGCCGCTGGGGCCCTTCATCCCGTTGCGGATGGAGATCTGGCCGCTGTTGACGGCGTAGAACCAGGCGAAGGACTGGTACGCGGAGACGTACTGACTGCCCTGGCTCCACAGCTTCTTGAGTTCCTCCTGGCCGAACTCGAAGCCGCCGGACGCGCTGGCCGTGACCACGCCCATGTCGAACTCGGACAGTTCCTCGGGGCGTACCCCGGCGTCGGCGAGCGCCCAGTCGGCGGTGACGAGCACGATACGTGTCATACGGTCGGTCTGCGGCAGAAGCCGGCTCGGCAGGTGTTCCTCGGCGACGAAACCCGGTATCTCACCGGCCAGTCGGGAAGGGTAGCGGGACGGGTCGAAGCGGGTGATGCGCCCGATGCCGCTCTTGCCGTTGCGCGTGGCGTCCCAGTAGTCCTGGGTCCCGAGCCCGTTGGGGGACGCGATGCCGAGTCCGGTCACCACCACGGAGGCCGTCATGCCGCCCTCCGGTCGGGCCGGGCCAGCACCATGGCGCTCTGGAAACCCCCGAAGCCGCTGCCCACGGTGAGGACCGTGTCGGTCAGCTGGTCACGTGCCGTGAGCGGCACGTAGTCCAGGTCGCACTCCGGGTCGGGGGTGTGCAGGTTCGCCGTGGGAGGTATCACGTTGTACTCCATCGCCAGGGCGGACGCCGCGATCTCGATGGAGCCGATGGCGCCGAGCGAATGGCCCACCATCGACTTGATGGAACTCACCGGGGTCCGGTAGGCGTGCTCCCCCAAGGTCTTCTTGAAGGCGGCCGTCTCGTGCCGGTCGTTCTGTTTCGTGCCGGAGCCGTGGGCGTTGATGTAGTCGATCTCCTCGACGTTCATCCGCGCCTCGTCGAGCGCGACCCGGATCGCCTCCGCCATCTCCGCGCCGTCCGGCCTGAGGCCGGTCATGTGATAGGCGTTGCTGCGGGTGGCGTACCCGGCGACCTCCGCGTAGACATGGGCGCCGCGCGTGCGGGCGTGCTCCAGGTCCTCCAGGACGAAGACGGCGGCGCCCTCACCGAGGACGAACCCGTTGCGCGTGCCGTCGAACGGGCGTGACGCGTGCTCGGGGTCGTCGTGGCGTGGGGTGGTGGCCTTGATGGCGTCGAAGCAGGCCATGGTGATCGGGGAGATCGGCGCGTCGGAGGAGCCGGCGACCATGACGTCGGCGGATCCTTCACGGATCAGCTCGACGGCGTAGCCGACCGAGTCGATACCCGACGTGCACCCGGTGGAGACCACGAGGTTCGGCCCCTCCGCGCCGACGGCCCAGGCGACCTCGGCGGCGAACGAGCTGGGCACCAGGTAGTTGTAGAGGTGCTTCGCCGCGTACTCGTGGTCGACGAGGTCGAGGCGTCCGCCGTCGCTGACCGCGCGGTACTCCTCGTCCAGCCCCATGGTGGCGCCGACCGCGCTGCCCACCGTGACGCCGATCCGGTGCGGTTCGAGGGCGTCGAGGTCCATGCCGCTGTCCGCCACGGCGCCGCGCGCCGCGACGACCGCGAACTGTGCGGCCCGGTCCATGCGCCGCACCTCGTGCGGGGTCAGCCCGTGCTCGTAGGGGTCGAAGTCGATCTCGGCGGCGACCCGGGAGCGGAACGGGGAAGGGTCGAAGAAGGTGATGCCGCGTGTGGCGGTACGGCCGTCGCTCAGCAGGTTCCAGAAGTCCTTGCGGCCGACACCGCCGGGTGCCAGTACCTCGATGCCGGTGATGACGACCCGTCGTCCCGTCACGCCGACGCCTCCCACGTGTAGAAGCGGGTCGCCATGGCATCGGCGGGCGAGCGCCAGGTGGCGGGGTCGTAGGCCTCGATGAAGGGCTTGAGGTCCTCGCTGATCGTCACGAAGCGCGGATCGGCCTTGGCCTGCTCGATCCGCTCGCCGCCGTCGGGGGCGTCGAAGTCCTGCAGGTGGAAGTACAAGCCCCGGTACGAGAAGAGCTGGCGTCGCCGGGTGCCCATCAGGTGGGGCATCTCCGTGGCGTCGAACGCCGAGAACAGTTGCGCCACGTCGGCACTCGATGCGGCAGCCATACGGGCGACGATCAACGTGCTGTGCATGTGCTTCTCTCCTCCACAGCTGACAACTCCAGGGGGTGTGCCGGGACCCGGTCCGGGCTAGCGGGCCGGGCCGAACCAACGCTCCAAAGACATGGGCAGGTCGTGGTGGCTTCCGGGTGCCGCCCAGGCGACGTAGCCGTCGGGGCGGACCAGGACGGCGGACGTGCCGACGGGTATGTCGTTCTCCGACGTCGCGTGCGGGGCGGCGGTGACGATGTCGACGCGATCGGTCCAGCCCGCGGCCCTGCGGCGCAGCCGGGCGTTGTCGGCCAGATCGAGGAGCACACCGCGTCCGCCCTGGAGGAGGGCGGTGCCGCGTGTCTTGAATGCCTCGCCCACCAGCTCCAGGTCGGGCATGCGGCGCCCGAGCAACGGGTGGCTGCCGCCGCCGACGTCGTAGCGGATCTCCAGTCCGCTGACCATCGCGGCCAGGTGGCGGCTGACGACGTCGTACCCGATGAGCTCGGTCAGCACGTCGCGCAGGGGTTGCATCTCGGCGCCGCTGAGGAACAGCAGTCCTTGGGCCCGGGTGTTCATCAACAGCCGCCGGCCCACCGGGTGACGCTCGTCGTGGTAGCTGTCGAGCAGCGTCTCGGGGGCGCGGCCGCGCACCACGGCGGCCAGCTTCCAGCCCAGGTTGACCGCGTCCTGGATGCTGGTGTTCATCCCCTGCCCGCCGGCCGGCAGATGGATGTGCGCCGAGTCGCCGGCGAGGAGGACCCGCCCGCGCCGGTAGTCGGTGACCTGGCGGGTGGCATCGCCGAACGAGCTGACCCAGATCGGCTCCCCGTGGGAGATGTCCTCGCCGGTCACCCGTTTCCAGCCCGCCACCACCTCGTCGTACGACGGTGCACCGGTACGGCGTCGGGGTGGAGTGCCCCGCTCGCACAGGATCAGTCGGGTGATGCCGCCCGGCAGCGGGCCCACCATGACCATGCCGCCGGGAAAGGTCTCCCCGATCATGCGCGGGTCGAGGTCGAGGCCCTTGACGTCGGCGAGGAACATCTCCAGGGTCGCGGCGGTGCCGGGGAAGTCGAAGCCGGCGGACTTGCGCACCACGCTGCGCCCGCCGTCGCACCCCACCAGATAGCCCGCCCGCAGCTCGAACTCGCCGCCGGGCCCGCGGACATCCACCTCGACGGTGTCCCCTCGGTCCCGCAGCGCGATGACCTCGTGGCCGCGCCGCAGATCCGCGCCGAGCTCCACGGCCCAGGCTTCCAGAACGGCTTCGGTCTGCGACTGGGGAATCGATTTGGCCGCCTGGTGAGCGCCTTCGAGCACCCCGAAGTTCACCGGCAGACCGCCGAAATGGCCGACATTGCTGGTTTCCACGTCTCCGAACCTGGGCAACAGACCCCGTTGATCGAAGACCTCCATGGTGCGCGCAGTGAAACCGAGGCCTCTGGATTCCCCTGTACGTTCCTCAAGGCGTTCCAGGACAATGACATCGACCCCCGCGAGACGCAGTTCGCCGGCCAGCATGAGCCCGGCCGGGCCTGCGCCCACAACAATCACCGCAGCGTCCATGTACCCCTCCTCCGGCATCATCGGGAATTCCTCCCACTTCAGGATTTCGACGTCTGTGGCAGAACGGCGGACGTTGACGCCGGTCACGCTGCACGGCGAGACAATGCAGCGGAAGCTAGCCATAATCCTCTTCGCCCGGAACGCATCCTTCAAGGGAGCCTGAGTCACGCCTATGTGAAGTTCCGTCATATATGTGCAGCGCTTCCTCCCGTTTCCATGGAGGAACTCCTCAAGAAACGCCTCGGGCCCGTCCGAAGAAGATCGGACGGGCCCGAGGAAATGCGTTGTGCGGCTGCTGTCAGTCCTTGATCTCGCAGATCGCGGCGCCGGAGGTGATGGACGCGCCGACCTCCGCGGCCAGGGCCTTGACGGTGCCGGAGCGGTGCGCGTTC
>NZ_JBIWMA010000039.1:0-41508 GCF_044766465.1 Streptomyces sp. NPDC102259
CGACAGGTTCCACGGTCTCCAACTCCACGGCGGTGTCAGTCACTTGACGTCTCTCCCATGATCGTCGGATCCGCCGTTAGATTTACACTCCCGCAGGATCGGCACACCGCACCTTTGCCATCGAGTCATCGACATGCTGGCGTGTCATCTGAGCCCCGATGAGGCCGCAGTTGTAGGGATCGTCAGCTCGGTAGAGAAACCTGATGGCCAGACGAAAGTAGGTCATCTGCACGTCAGCCAAGCCAAAGACCTCAGCAAACTCGATCGAGGCTTCCATGGTGCTGCGGTCGTGCCGCTCCTTCGCTGCGATGATCCCAGCCTCGCACTCGGCCAGCTTGGCGAGGCCAGCATCTGTCTCTGCCTCTTGTTCCTGCTGGTGCCGGGCTTGCGAGTAGCGGATGTTCTCCTGCGCTGCACGGTGCCGGGTGGCCTGCTTGCGCGCTCGGTTGGTCGTCACAACAACTCCCTGGGCCCGGTCGCGTCGCCCACGCCTGCGACCGGCTGAGAGTGCCGTCTCTTGATCGCGTGATTCGGAGAACCTTGACCGCAACGCCGACTGACGTGGGCAGTTCGGCAGGGCACCGGCAGACGCTGACCTGCCGCTCTGGAGCGTACCGACACCACGTGGCAGTTTCATTTACCCGCGCGGGTGATTCGACAGCATCGGCGGTGACTCCCGGAGCGGGCACAAATCCACCTGTCAGATGTACAGCTGGATACGTCAGCGGTCGACGCGGCAGTCGTAGACCCTGAGCGTCAGCTCCTTGAACGCCGCCCGGACGCGTTCGATGTCCAGGCCCTCATCGATGGCCTCCAGCGCCGCGGCAGCCGACAACCGAACCGCTTGGGGCAGGCCGTCATAGGGGGCAACTCGGTAGGCGACCGTACGGCGGGCCTCTTGCTCTTCCTCGTTCACTCCGTCAGGAACAAGAGGGAAGACCGCGGCCTCGTACAGCGCGATGCCCAGCAGAACCACATCGGCTGTCCCCTCAGTGTGGCCCCTGCTTTCAGCGGTTCGCCGGGAGGCCACCGCACGGCGGCGGTAGAGAAACAACCCGGCTGCCGCACTCGGGCCGGCTACACCCGCCCCTGCCACGGCACCCGACCAACGACCCAGGAGAAAACCCAGGCATGCGCCGAAGCCCGTCCAGCACACCGTCATCGACACGAGTATCGCGTTTATGCGGGTGGCGGGCGCAAACGTCATGTCCAGCAGTATGCACAGGCCATCGACGGCGATGACCTGGCGTGGTCGGGGCCTGGCGCCGCGCGGAAGAGTCATGAAGGAATAACCGCCTACCCAGCCGCCGGCAACTGCCGGAGGCTTCGTCGTCCCGCCCTACCGGCAGCCGCGGTACCCGGGGTGAGACAACCGCTGTTTCAGCTCAAGCAGTAGCCGAGGAGCGCAAGTCCGGCGGCAGCGGCGCGGTGCTGGTAGGTGCGCAGTCCCGGGGCACCGGGGGGTGCGGGCTTGCGGGCGTTGCGGTGCCAGTGGCCGGTGAGCGCGGCGAGGAAGGCAGTAGTGGTGTCGGCGCTGCCGGCCGTGGCGGGGTGGTCGCGCAGCAGACGGGCGATGTCTGCGGGTGTGTGTCCGGCGAGGATGAGCTGCGGGGTGAGGGAGGTGGCGTCGGTGCAGGCCGGGCCGGTGGTGGCGTGTGCCCAGTCGACGAAGGTGACGCCAAGGTGGTGGTCGCGGACCATGTTGTCGGCGCGCAGGTCGCCGTGGACGATGCGGTCGCCGTGGGCGAGGGCGGGCCAGGCCGCCTCGAGTTCGGCGAGCTGCGGCAGGCGGTCGCGGGCGGCGGGAGCGAGGTCGGCGGGCGGGTCGGAGAGGAGTTCGTCCCAGCCGTGCAGGGCTGCCGTGGTGGAGGGTGTGCTGTTCACCGCTGCGGCGTAGGGGGCCGGGGCGGGGCTGGAGGTGAGCTTGTCCAGCAGAGCCCAGGTCTGTTCGGCGTCGCCGGAGGCCGGGGAGAGGTCGGGGTGCGGGCCGTCCAGGTGGGCGATGACGACGGCGGTCCAGTCGGCGGCGCGGTGGATGCCCAGCAGGTCCGGCTTCGAGGCGGGCGCGCAAAGGCGTGGGGACGTCGGTCCATTGCAGACGGCCGCTGGTGGGCGGTACAGGCATCGGGGCAGCTTTCAGAGGTCCAGGAAACGGGTGGCGGGGTGATGGGGGTGCGCGCCGAGCCGGACCGCGAGTCAGGCTGAGGAACGAGGTCCTCAGTGCTCCAGCTCGACGCCGGGTGCTCGTTGGCATCACGCGCATTCGCCACTCGGCATGCTCCGAGTCCGCGGCAACTCCATCGTCCTGCACGCCATGCACTAGGAGTTGTCTTCAATGTCACGCCCACATCAGGAGCGAGGCGAGAGTGACGGCTGCCTGGTAGGACTCGGCGGTCTTGTCGTAGCGGGTCGCGATGCCGCGCCACTGCTTGAGGCGGTTGAAGCACCGTTCCACGACGTTGCGCCGCTTGTAGAGCTGTTTGTCGAAGGCCGGCGGGCGCCCGCCCCGGCTGCCGCGCCGGAGCCGGTTGCGGATCTGGTCGGCCCGCTCGGGGATGGTGTGGCTGATGCCGCGGCCTCGCAGCCAGGTCCGTATCGCGCGGGAGCTGTAGCCGTTGTCGCCCAGCACATGTGTGGGCCGCGCCCGGGGACGGCCCGGGCCCATGCGAGGCACCCGGATCGCCTCCATCACGGTGGTGAACTGGGTGCAGTCGTTGGTGTTGCCGCCCGTGAGCACGACGGCGAGCGGACGCCCGAAGGCATCGCAGGCCAGGTGAATCTTGCTGGTCAGGCCGCCCCGGGAGCGTCCGAGTGCGGGACTGCGGCGCCCCCTTTTCGGGCCCCGGCGGCATGCTGGTGGGCGCGTACGACGGTGGAGTCGACCGACACCAGCCAGTCGACCTCTCCCGCCGCGTCCGCCCGGGCCTGGGCGGCCTGGAGCATCCGCTCGAAGGTGCCGTCCAGGGCCCACCGGCGAAAGCGGGTGTGCAGCGTGTGCCAGGGGCCGTACCGCTCAGGCACGTCCCGCCAGGCCGTGCCCGTCCGGAACTTCCACACGATCCCGTTGAGCACGGTTCGATCGTCCAAACGCTTCCGCCCACGCAAGGACGCGGGCAGCAGCGGACGGAGGAACTCCCACTCCTCATCGGACAGTTCATGGCGACGTATCACCCGACCATGATCCATCACTCAAGATCAATTGAAGACACGACCTAGCCCGACGAGATCCGCGACCCCACCGAACTCCTCCCCGAACCCGTCGACGTGTCCGAGGAAGGACACCTACACCGAAGCCATGGAAAAGATCATCGAAGCCAAGCGGGAGGAGAAGCCACTCCCCGAGATGCCCGAGCCGCAGCAGCCGGGCCGGGTCCTCGACCTGATGGCCGCGCTCGAGGAATCCGTGTCCACGGCGAAAGCGTCCCGCGGCGAGGATGCCGACGTTCACGAACTGCAGAACCCCAGGAAGAAGACGGCCGCGAAGAAGACCACGGCGAAGAAGCAGCCGGCCAAGAAGACCACGGCGAAGAAGGCAGCTTCGAGGAAGCCACGCCGCAGCGTCTTAATCCCCCGGCCGCATTTTCACGATGCTCTTACCCCATCGTCCGCAGCGAAGGGCATGCTCTCGGCATGAGCCACGGACCTGACGACAAAGGCACGACGGTGCAGTACGAGCGGGAGGGGGCGTGGGTCGTCGTGGCACACGGCGACTACGACACCAACACGATCACCCCGCTCGAGGAAGCACTCGACACCGCCGCACGCAAGCACGCCCGCGTGGTGATCGACGTCTCTGGAGTCTCCTTCGCCGACTCGACCTTCCTGAACCTGCTGCTGCGCATCCACCACATGACCTCGCTACGCGTAGCAGGCCCGCCCCGCCAACTACGACACCTCTTCGAGATCACCGGCGCCGACACCGTGCTCGACACCCGCGAGAACATCCGGGAGGCCCTGCCCTGACCCACCGGACCCGCGGCGCGCCTCGCCACAGATCCGCCTCCGCCACGGGAGGCCACGCGGCTGCCCGCGCTCCTCGGATCGCCGTGCCTGCGGCTGCCCCGGCCCGACCCACGGCCGGCCAGACCCGCGACATGGTCGGGTGGTTCGCTGACGCGCCCCCAGTCGAACCGGCAGGCCCGTAGACCTGAATCAAATATGTGTTCGGAGGACAAGCAGCGCCTGGAGACACTGTGGGTGTGGCACGCCCTGTGGCTGACCCGCATCGATGCGAAGATCGCCGCCGTGCAGCCGCGGCAGGCGGTCGCGTTCAGGAGGCGTCACCGCGTGACGCCTCCTGGTGGCGCAAAGGGCACGCCCGGGGTCTACGTCGGGCGGGTCCTCGTCACCGGCGAGGCGTATGACGCCACCCACCGCGCCAACCGATGATCATCCTCACACAGAACCATCAGCACTCTCATGACTTACCAGTTCCCGATCCGAACGGCAGCCAACTCGACATTCCGGCAGATACCCGATGGTCAGCGATGGACTGTGCCGCGTTCGATCACCCTGGCGCACTGCCTTGGACCGGTGCCGGCCAAGCCCTCCGCGTATGCGTCCGGCTGTTCGGGGTTCCGCAGCCGATGGCGGGAAATGGGAAGCGGTCAGGGCAGCGGCGTCCCGCCGGTGGCATTAAGGATTTCCGCCGTGATGAAGCTCGCGCGGTCGGACGCAAGGAATACGTAGGCAGGTGCCATCTCCGCGGGCTGTGCCGGCCGTCCCAGAGGTGCTTGCTTACCGAACTCCTTGGTGTCCGGCATGGTGGCGGGGATCAACGGGGTCCACACAGGGCCGGGAGCCACGGCATTGACCCTGATGCCGTCGGCCGCGACCATCTGGGCCAGGCCCTGGGTGAAGGTGACGATCGCGCCCTTGGTGGTTGCGTAGTCGAGGAGATGAGGACTGGGTTTGTATGCCTGCACGGAGGTGGTGTTGATGATTGATCCGCCTGCTGGGATGTGGGGCAGGGCCTTCTTGCACAGCCAGAACATGCCGTAGAGGTTGGTTCGGATGACCCGGTCGAACTGTTCTGTGGTGATCGCCTGGATGCCATCGGGCTGGGACATTTGGTAAGCGGCGTTGTTCACAAGGATGTCGATGTGTCCGAACTCTGCGACGGCGTGCTCGACCAGCCGGTCACACTGCGCTTCCTCGCGGATGTCGCACGGCACCGCAATCGCCTTTCGGCCTGCCGCCTCGACGAGCCGCGTGGTCTCGTGCGCGTCCTTGTCCTCCTGTGGCAGATGGGTGAACAGGACGTCAGCGCCTTCGCGCGCGAAAGCCAGACATACGGCGCGGCCGATGCCCGAGTCGCCGCCCGTGACGAGGGCACTGCGCCCGTCGAGCAGACCGCTGCCTTTGTATGTCTCTTCGCCGTGGTCGGGAGGAGGGTCCATCGGGCCCGTCCAGCCAGGATGCTCCTGCTCCTGCTGCGGAAAGTCGGGCTGGGGGTGCTTGTCGGTGGGGTGCTCACTCATCGTAGGCCTCTCGTCCGGATGTGTGCAGGCTCCTGGTGCCTACGCCATGCCGCGCTCGGTTCGCGGCCGGCGAGGGCTCTCTAGTGGCTGGCCATGGTCCGCTTCTCGGATGGCTCGAGGTCCACTGCAGCGATCGGGTGCCCGACGGGCTCGCGGGCCACTACTGATCGGATCTCCCGCGAAAGCGGCTGCGGCTCGGTGCTGGATGGCGGGGCCGGGGCACCGGCGGGAGCGGGTGATCCGGGAAGAGACCCGGCGGGTGCGGGCCGGGTGGCCGGGGCGCTCTCGAGGTAGGTTTGTGCGGCCTGCAATGCCTCCGAGATGTCCCGCGTCCCGGTGGACACACACAGGGTGTAAGTGAGGTCGCGCAGCCGGGCACTCGAGGTACCGGCTGTGGAGGCGCCCTGATCGGAGGCAAGGACTTCGTAGTCCTTGACGAGGCGGCGCAGCGTCGCGGGCAGTGGCATCAGCATCGGGTGGTCTCCTTCAGACCGGGCGGCGGCCGGAATCAGGCACGGGGACGCAATCGGACAGGGCGTCATTGCGGACGCTGGCGCAGCTGGTGCTGATGAGGCGGGAGACGTGCATCTGAGAGAGTCCGAGCCGGTCGGCGATGCTGCTTTGTGTCATGTCCTGGAAGAAGCGCATGTAGAGGATGGCCCGCTCCCGTTCCGCCAGCCGACGCAGTCCGCGTTTCACCGCCTCGCGGTCTACCACCGTGTCGTAGGACGTATCCGTGACGCTGAGGTAGTCCGCGAGGCTGGCTCCGCCGTCGTCGGCGGTGAGTTCGGCGTCCAGGGAGAGGGCGCTGAAGCTTTCCAGCGCCTCTAGGGCCGTTTTGACCTCTTTCTCGGTGAGGCCCGTGTAGGAAGCGAGAGCGGCGAGAGTGGGTTCGGGGCTGCCAGGCTGCTGCATGAGTTCGCGGCGGGCCAGGCGGACCTGGTTGCGCAGTTGCTGTACCCGTCGTGGCACGCGGACAGCCCACGTCCGGTCGCGGAAATGCCGCTTCACCTCGCCCGTGATGGTCGGCACCGCGTAGCTCTCGAAGGCCCCAACAGCCGGGTCGAACCGGTCGACGGCCTTGACCAAACCCAGTGCGGCCACTTGGCGCAGATCTTCGATGGATTCTCCGCGGTCCCGGAACCGGCCGGCGATCCGGTGCGCCATCGGCAGCCAGGCCGCGACCAGTTCGTCGCGGACGGCATAGCGCTCAGGACCCGCCTTCAGCTGGGACAGGCGGGCGAACAGGCAGGCGGTGTCGGGGCTGTCGTCGTGCCTGCGCTGCGTCTGCGGGGCGCTGGGGATGTCAGGCGTGGGGTGGCCTGTCGACGTGTGAGTCAGCATGGGATCGCTCCTGAGCTGATTCTGCAGCCCCAGCCGGTGCGTGGTGTCCAGCGGGGCGCGAGACGTTGGTCAAGGAAGCCACAACGGTCCAGAGCGTCCGGCAACTGGAGGAAGCCGGCAGCCCCAATCCCGCGGGGGCTGTGCCTCCAGTCCGAAGCACGATCTTCGTCTGCCCCTGCCTGCCAGTACGAAACACCTCTCTCGTGAGCCCCGCGTGCGGCTGAGAGCCTGGCCTGTGCAGGACGCGCTGGCCTGTGCAGGACGCGCTGCGTCAGGATCGGGTCGCCTCCGAGTGGTGCACAACGGGGCGATGTCCCCTCTCGTCAGGCCCGGTCGGCTGCGGGTCCGCGACGCAATCTGGTGACCGCCGGCCGTAGTTTCACTCAGCGTCTGCAAGGGCGATGTCGCCGCTTTCGATGTGCCAGGCTGGCTGAACCTCTGCCTCTCCAAGCCGTCCGGAGATCATCAGGCCAGGCCCGCGGGATGGCGGCTCGTGAGCGTGGGGCAGGCTCAGGACGTGGGGCCTTGCCTGGGTCGTGTCCAACGCGGCCGTGCCGAAGCAGAGCCGCTGCGGGAGAAGGCGCAGCTCAAGCGGGCGATGAAGATCCGCCGGCCGGTCATGGTCATCGACATGGCCCGCAGAGCGCTGATGGCGGACTGCGGCTGCGAGCCGGAGGAGGCCTGGGACATACGGGCGCCTGGTGCAGGAACGGCGGCCGTCTGGGTGGGCCGGTCAACGCCGCCCGTCCCTTCCTTGGTCGCGGATCGCATCCTGAGCCGAGCAGGCTTCGCGTGGCTTACACGAAGCTCGCTCGTGTCAGAGGATGAGGGCACGTTGGCTCATCCCTCGACGCCGGTGGAGGTGTGGGGGGCGCCGACGGGTTTGGACTCCGGGGAACCGCGCTGGCGCAGGTAGACGGAGAGGATGGCCATGGACGCGACGGCCAGCAGCTCGGACTGCCAGTTCTGCAGGCTGCGGCTCCAGAAGTCTGCGGACACGACGTACTGCGTCCAGCCGACGGGAGCTTGCAGCTGCCTCAGCTGCTGCTCGTTGTAGGCGGCGACGCCCGCGATCGACTGCGCCAACCAGGAGAGCAGGAACAGCGCCGCCATCACGAGGCCGAGCGACCGGGAGAACACCGCCTGGCGCACCCCGCCCCCCGCTGCCCAGCGCGGGGATTCCGGGCCCGCGTGCTCACCGACTCGCTGATCCTCATCCGATTCAGGGCCGGCCTTGTGCATCTCCTTCGATTCCGGCGAACCTCGCTGAAGCAGCCACACGGTGGCGAAGATGTACAGGAAGAACTGCAGGTACTCCGACTGCCAGTTCTCCGTCACGTCCACGGCGAAGTCCGAGGAGGCCAGGTAGTCGAGGAAGCCGATCTGCGCGAGGCTGTCCGTGGCGAGCTGGTTGTTGAACTCTGTCCAGCCCGCGATCGCCTGTCCGGTGAGGGCGAGCAGGAAAGCGAATCCGAAAGCCAGCGTTATGCCGTTGTCCCGTACGAAGCGGCTCACACTGTGCTTCCTTACGGTGCTGGCGTCGTTCCGGTCCGAAGCGTCAGGTGGAGGTGGAGGCGTGGCGGCGGTCATCGCTGCATCAGTCCCACCGCGGTGAAGTAGGCCAGGCCGCCCAGGACGACGGTCAGGCAGAGGATAAACATGGTGCGCATGGGTCAGCTTCCCTTGACCGAGCACTCGTAGGGCCGACCGGGGCGAGGCTTGCATCCGGCGGCAACGATCTTCCAGCCGTCCGGGAACTGCGAGAGGAACAACGTGTCCGAAGCCAGCACGGCACGAGCCTGACGGCCGTGGATATCAACGCCGCGGACCGGGCCTCCGGCGGGAATTTCTTGCGCGGTCATCGCGGCGGTGCATGCCTTCTTCGCTGAGTTCTCCACTTCCTTGCGCGTCTGCGGGGCGAGAGCCGCACACAGTGCCACCCGGTCGCCTTTGCTCAGTGCCTTCTCGAAAGCCGTGGCCGCGTCGGAGGCTTTCGCACTGCGCTGCCCGGTGCCGCCGCAGGCGGCCAGGACCAGCAGGATCACGCAGAGCGAAAGGGCCCGCACCCTGGTGAGACGTCGGCCTTGTCGGCTCACGCTGGGCCCCCTGTCGGCAGATGCACGTCCCTGTTGCACGTCCTGTCTCATCGTGGCTGCCGTCTACCCCGACCGCTGACGGACACGCCCTGTCTCGCCCTCTGTGACACGCGCATGGTCGTCCGTCGATCTTCAGAAGACGTCCGAGCGGGCGCGCGGTGAGATGTCTCCTCATCCGTTCAGTGGCTGCCTGCTCGCAGATCCCGGCACCCCCACATCAGATGGGATCAAGGCTGCCCCGGAGCCGGGTGAGGAGCAGCGGACGACGGGTACGCAGCAAAGGACAACCGGATGCCGGTGCGGCCGAGGGGGCCGCACCGACCTGAAAGGAGAGCGTCATGCCGCAGGGCTCCAGCGCGAAGCGTGAGCGTCAGTACGAGCACATCAAGGAGAGCGCCGAGAAGCGCGGTACCTCCAAGGGCCGGGCGAAAGAGATCGCGGCGCGCACGGTGAACAAGGAGCGAGCCCGCTCCGGCGAGTCGAAGACGGCGCGCAAGACATCTACCCAGGACACGAAGTCCGCTTCCCAGCGCGGCGGTGAGCGCTCGCACCGCGGCGCCCAGGGGCCGACGAAGGACCAGTTGTACGCGGAGGCGAAGAAGCGTGGCATCAGCGGCCGCTCGTCGATGAACAAAAAGGAACTGGCCAACGCTCTGGGCCGCTGACGCGAGACTGCCGGGAAGGCAGAGGGCCGCGGCGGAGGCGCCGGCCTCGTCCGCACGGTGATGGAGCGGGATTCGACGACGCGCGCCCGGTGCGCAGCACCGCCGTCACCGCGTCCTCACCGACCCCCAGCACCGCGCGGGCGGTTGTCAGCCGCACCCGCAGACCGCTGTCGACGGGAACGCCGTCGATGTACGGCAGGCTCGGCACCATCCGGCCGACGGCCTGCCCGTCCATCGCCGCCCGGTAGCGGGCGAGCAGCGTCGGGTCGTCCAGCAGTTCGGCGAGCCGCTTGCGCATCCCGTCCACGGCGTCGGCCTGGACGTCCGGTGCGGCGAGCAGCGGCAGGTCGCGCCGCCAGTCCTCGTGCGTGAGCAGCTGCTCGGACACCCATGCCATCAGGTCGGTCGCGGTGTGGGTTCGCAGTCCGCAGGTGACGTGCAGGGAGCGGGTGCCCTGGTCGGCGGAGACCGCGTGCCACACGCCGCGCGGCACGTACAGGATCTCGCCCGGCCACAGGACCAGGTCGGCGACCGGCTCGGTGGGCGCCTCGCCGGGGTCCTCGATGTCGCGGTAGAGCGGGAACGGTCGGGTCGTGCCGTAGATCCGCCACCGCTTCGCGCCGTCCAGCTGGACGACGACGGTGTCGTGGTCGTCCCAATGGACGCCGAAGCCCTCGGTGTTGGTCCACGAGGCGTACAGGTTCGCCTGCACACGGGTGCGGAGGTCGCGCTCTAGCGCTTCGCAGAGGCGGGCGAGAGACGACCCCCTCCTCGTCACACCCAAACCGGTTCCCGGACCGCTGACGTGGCCGGACCAGCGACCCATTTCGCACCGTGTCACCCCGTTCAGCGCGCCATCGTGAGCCAGGACACGCACGAGCGGGACTTGCCTCCCGCGTCACCCGAACGGCGCCGGTCCCTCACCCGTGAAGGGCACCAGCAGACGTCCCCGATGATCCAGACGAGTCGGCCCCGCCGGACGGATCGTGCGTTCTTGATCATCGGGAAAATGAAGCCGCGCATCACCACTCGCCTGGATCGCCGCCGCAAGGTGCACTGGCACACCTCGAAGGACACCACCCCACTCCACAGGGTCCGCCGGGGAAAATAGCCCGAGATCCACAGCGATGGCTACCTGCTCTCCCGCCACCACGAGCACAACAGGGGAGTCCGGCGAGATCGTCATTCAGCCACTCTCCCCTGATGGGAATCCTCCTGGGACCGTGCATCGGGTGACATCGTGCGGCGGCTGTCAGACCACTGAAGGCTTCCCTTAACTCACGAAGGCGCATCCCAGATCTTTGCCCGGTCGGTTTGTCCTGCGTTCTGGTCGTCGGCACTGTCGGCAAGCCGCGGGCACCGGCCCTGCTCTGCCTGCGGGCGAAGTGAGCTCAGGAATCGAGCCCGAGTTCGACCCAGACCGATTTGCCGGGCAGACGGGGGCCACGCCCCACCGTAGGGCGAGCCGTTCAAGGAGCTGCAAGCCGAAGCCACCAGGCTCGCAGTTCGCAGTGACGCGTGTGCGGGGCTGGCGATCGCTGTCGTCGCTGACCGCGATGCGCAGCAGCTGGTCAGTCCAGGTGACGCGGATCAGGGGTGGGTCGGCGCCGTGGCGGATGGCGTTGGTGATCAGTTCCGAGACGAGCAGTTCGGCGGTCTGGATCACCGGGTGCCGGCGCAGCGGCCCGCCGAAGCCTTCCACGCAGTCGTGGACCCACTGCCGGGCGAGCGCGATGCTCGCCGTGACCGCGGGCAAACGCACCTCGCAGGATGAGATTGTCGGTTCGCCGTTCACGAGCCCTCCTCCAGCATGGGTGGTCCCGCTCCGCCGGGACGGGCACGGCTCGTAGGTGCTGACGGCCATCTGCCGGGTGACCCCTGCCCGCCCGGTGAACCGTCTGCACCGGCCCGAGGGACCGTCAGATCATGTGAAGGCCCTTGGTCAGATCGTGAGCTGGGCTGGTGGTGGCGGGATGAAGGGCGCTGGCAGAATCAGGTCCCGTCGCAGGAATTGGGGCCGCGCCGTTCGCGTTGTGGGCCGTGGTGTGAGGGTGAGGGAGCCGGCATGGGACAGGTTTCGGATGTGGAGATTCCACTGGACCGTGATGTGTTCCTGCGGACTTTGGTGCGTGAGTTGGCGACGTCGCTGGAGTCGGTGATCGGTCTGGAGGAGGCGTCCGGTTACGTCAGCCTGGTGGGGCACGCCGTCGGCACGCAGATCGACGAGATGTACCTCAAGGCGCTGGGAGCCGACCGGCTCACGGGTGAGCAGGTCGCCGAGGCGCTCGTGGACCTCAAGCGACGCATCAACGGTGACTTCTACGTGATCGAGCACGACAGGAAGAAGATCGTGCTGGGCAACCGGGTGTGCCCGTTCGCCGAGAAGGTGGTGGGCCGGGAGTCGATGTGCATGATGACGTCGAACGTCTTCGGCACCATCGCCGCCCGCAACCTGGGCTATGCGCGCGTGGAGCTGGAGGAGACCATCGCGCGCGGCGGCGCGGGCTGCCGGGTGGTGGTGCACCTCGTGCCCGACGTGGACGTCGAGACGGTGAGTGGCCGTGAGTACTTCGGCGACCCGGTTGTGGCTCCATGACCCTTGGCCTCTTCCGGGCCATCACCAAGCCGCTGCCTCACCCGGTGCTGCTGTGCGGGGCCGACGGCCGCGTGCTGGCCGCCAACCCGGCAGCCGGTCGCTGCGACGACCGGCTGCGCCCGGGCGCCAGCCTGTTCGAACTGCGGCCCGACGACACCCCGCTGCTACGCCAGCAGCTGACCGTGTGGCTGCGCAGCGGCAGCCCGATGCCCGGCGCGCTCGTCGTCAAGGACGCCGACGGCCGGCTGCGGCGTTTTCGCTGTCACGGGGCGCGGGCCACGTGGTGGGACGGCCCGCAGCCGGCGGCACAGCTGCATCTCGTCGAGGCCGGGGCGTCCGACCGGTTCGTCGTGCTCAGCCAGCAGGTGGAGGCCTTGAACCGGGAGGTGGCCTTCCGCCGGGCCATCGAAGTGGACCGGGCTCGGCTGCTGGCCGCCGAACAGGCCTCCCGTGCCCAGCTGCAGCACCTGTACGACCTGACCGCCGCCCTCGCCGGCGCGATCACCCTCGCCCAGGTGTCCCGCGCCGTCACCGAGGTGGCGCCGCCCGCCCTGGGGGCCGCCGCCGCAGAGCTCTACCTGCACTCGGCGCGGCTCGTGCCGCCCCTGCAGCCGGACGACCATGGCCTTCCGGTCGGCGCGGGGGGCTGGACCGACCTGGACCAGCCCTCCTCCTCGGGCGGCCCGCCTCCGGGCGAAGCAGCGGACGCGGTTCCGCTCGCGCTGTCGCTGGAAGCGGACGGCGTCCACCTGGGCATGCTGATCATCTACGGCTCAGACAGCTTCACCGCTCCCGAGCATGTGACTGCTGTGGCCCAGCAGATCGCCCAGGCCCTGCGCCGAGCGGGCCTGCACGAGCACGAACACCGGGTCGCCGAACGCCTCCAGCTCAGCCTGCTTCCCCAGCTGCCGCACCTGCCCGGCCTGGAGACGGCCACCTGCTACGCCCCGGGAAGCGACCTGCTCTCGGTCGGCGGCGACTGGTACGACGGCTACGACGTGGACGCCGATCACATCGGCCTGAGCATCGGCGACGTCGCCGGCCACGGACTGCACGAAGCGACCGTCATGGCACAGATCACCGCCGCCCTGCGCAACATCGTGCCGCGCCGCGGCACCGACCCCGCCGCAGTCCTCGACGAACTCAACACCTTCCTGGGCCGCTACCACCCCACCCGCATGGCCACCGCCTGCTACCTGGTCTTCAACCGCCGCACACGCGTCCTGACCTACGCCAGAGCCGGCCATCCGCCGCCGCTGCTCATCCACGCCGACGGCACCAGCGCCTACCTCGACCACGCCATCGCACCACCGCTCGGACCCGTCCGGGACATCTGCTACCGACAGGCCGCCACCACCATGGGCGAGAACGACACCCTCCTGCTGTATACCGACGGCCTGATCGAGCGCCGCCGCGAAGACCTCGCCATCGGCCTGCAACGGCTCACCGCCTGCGCCCGCACCACCACCGGCCTGGACATCGCCGAACTGTGCAACCGCTTCCTGCACCACCAGCCCGAAGCGGCGTTCCCCGACGACCGAGCCCTGCTCACCGTCCGCTTCCCCCCACCGGCCTGACCAGCCTATCCACCCACCACAACGGCATCACGGCCTTTGCCGCAGCCAACCAGGCCGTCAGCAGCACCCACAGATGGGTGCAGATAGGCGCTGCCCAACCGCCCGGGCTCGGTCGCCTTCTTGGCCGTCGTCTTCTTGGCGGTCGTCTTCTTGGCCGCGGTCTTCTTCTTCGGCTGCGTGAGGTCGTGGACGTCGGCCACGGTGGTGTCGTCGGTTTCGCCGCGGGAGGCCTGGGCCTTGCGTACCGGCTCCTGCAGCGCGGCCATCAGATCCCAGGACCTGACCCTGCTCCTTGGGCTCCGGCGCCTCGGGCAGCGGCCTGTCCTCCCGCTTGGACTCGATGATCTTCGCGACGGCCTCGGTGTAGGCGTCTTGGAACTCCTCGCCTTGCAGGTCCTCGCGGGTCATGGACTCCATCAGCGCCAGCGCGCCCTCGATCTCCCCCTCCGACACCTCGACCGCCGGCGGCAGCAGCTCGGCGGGGTCGCGGATCTCGTCCGGCCAGCGCATCGCGTGCAAAACGATCGTGTCCCCCCGCACCTGAGCAGGCCCAGGCGCTTGCGCCCCGACCACGCGTACTTGGCAACCGCCACCTTCGACGAGCGCTCCAGGGCCAGGCGCAGTAGCTTGTACGGTTTCGCCGCGACCTGACTGGCGGGCTGCAGGTAGTAGCCCTCCGCGATCCGGATCGGGTCCACCGACTCCAGCGGCACGAACGCCTCGATCTCGATCGCCTTGGCCGTCGGCAACGGCAGCTCCCGCAGTTCCTCGTCCGTGATGGGTGTGGGATCTCATTTCTCGTGTCGTCTCCAACAGACGCCCAGGAGCCATTGAGCGTCGACATCAGGATGGCTGCGGTCGCTGCAGTCCCTGCAGGAGCAGTTCGATCAGCCGCCGGGGGTTGTAGCGCGGGTCGCTGTCGCGTCCGATGCACAGGTTGCATCGGGCATGTCGAGTGCGCAAGCTGTGGCCGGGGGTCTCCTCAGGTCGTCGGTTCTTGCTTCGAGATCGGTGGCCTCCTGTTGCGAAGGTGCTGGTCAGGCTTGCTCTGTCGGTGCCCTATGCCCTCGCCCAGTTGAGTCCGAGTGTCCAGGGGGAGCAGGACAGACCGCGTCGTACGGAAGAGCTGGTGCTCGACGATCCGCAGATCGATCATGGGATACCTGGCACGCAGCTCCCACGGCACCATCAGCGCCAGCAGCACGACACCGCTCACCAGCGGGACCAGGATGTACCCGCTCCCCCACCCCCGGTCCGAGGCCCTGGTCAAGGCGTACAGGACCGACGCGAGGCCGCCGCCCGCCGGGACGAAGCCGATGAGGTCGAAGCGGGGTGCGCCCGGGCCGGGGAAGTCGGGCAGGACCCACAACCCGAAGAGCAGGGCGCGCACTTCGACGGGCAGGTTGACGAGGAAGACCCAGTGCCAGGAGGCGGTGTCCACGAGCCAGCCGCCGAGGACGGGGCCGACGGCGGGGGCGACGGCGGTCGGCAGCAGGACGTACTTCTGCGCGCGCAGCCGCTCAGCCACCGGTGCGATCACGACTCCCCATGGGGACGGCGAATCCGTCGGTGTGCACTCGGCGGGCCATGACCGGCCTTTACGATGATCCAATGCGTCAGCCCGCCGCAGAGCCGTACTGGAACACCAACGTTGCCCGGCATCCGGGCATCCTCCGCGCCGTTCCCGAGGGATGCCGTGACGCGTTGGACGTTGGCTGCGGGGATGGGCTGCTGGCACGGAAGCTTGGCGGTCGGGCGAAACACGTCACCGGGATCGACAAGTCGCCGGACATGATCGCCTGCGCACGCGAGTCCGCTGCCGGCCACCCACAACTCACCTTCGTCGAAGGAGACTTCCTCACCGAGGAACTTCCCTGTGCGGAGTACGACTTCGTCTGCTCGGTGACCACGATCCATCACATGGACTTCGAGGCGGCACTCGTCCGCATGCGTGAGCTGCTGCGGCCTGGCGGCACGCTGATGGTGGTCGGTCTGGCCCGTGAGGCGAGCGTGACGGAGTGGGCGGCGTTGATCGCGGCTGCCCCGATCGTTCGGATCACGAAGGTGCTGCGCCGCGCGCGTGGCCCGCAGGGCATGCCGGTCGCCGACCCGCAGATGAGTTATGGGCAGGTGCGGGCTGCTGCCCAGCGACTGTTGCCCGGCGTGCGGTATCGCCGGCATGTGCTGCGCCGGTACTCGCTGACCTGGGAGAAACCCGCCCGCTGATCCGGCATCGATGGCGGGCTGCCGGTCGCCGTTGCCGCCCGTGCTCCCGCCGACCGTGTCGTACGCCGCGCCCAGGCCGCGGCTGACGAATACCGGCTTCATGATGAAGCTCGACCAATAAGCGGAGAGCGGGCGCAGGTACCGTGCCCAGAGGGGAGCACTCGCCGTTGGGTGCGCCGACCACGGCTTGACCTTCGAGTCGGGTGGAAGGTTCAGCGTCGAAGATGCCGCACCCTGAGACTGCTGAGCCTTCGGGTGCGGCACAATGCTTGGCCTGGCAGGTCAGGCCCCCGGGTGCAGACCGAGCCAACCGGGTGTCGGGTCACCCTTGACCTCGCCGAAGTACAGGGCGAAGGTCTGCTTGAGCCGCTCGACCTTGGCGCGGTCTTCCATGAAGCGGGGGAAGCCGTCCACGTTGGCGTCGGGGTACTCCCAGACGGGCCGGAGGCCGGTGGGTGCGGCGATGTCCGTACGCACCGACCAGCTGTTGGAAGTCTGGCGCTCGGTGGAGATCTGCCAGTTCAGGAAGAGCTTGGCCGCGGTCGGGTTGGCGGCCTGCTTGAAGATCGCGAGTCGTTGGCCCCAGGCCATGAAGGGGTGCCCGTCGGGCATGCCCATACGGATCCCGGTGGTGGCCGTCGCACTGGCTCCGGTACCGAGACCGACGACCGCCGTCTTGTTGTTGATCGCGGTGCTGGGCGAGAACGAACCACGAGCGAACTGCGGCTGCTGGGCGGCGAGGGCCGCCATCCAGTCCCAGCCGTACTTCTCCGCGTAGAGGGCGTAGAGGTAGAGGACCGCATCGTCGTCGTGCGGGTAGGAGGAGGCGACCTTGCCCTTCCAGCGCGGGTCGATCAGGTCCAGCGGAGACCGAGGCGCGTTCGCGCCGGCCGCCGCGATGTCGTAGACGTAACTGAAGGCGATGACCGCCGCAGAGATCCAGGCGCCGTCGGAGTCCCGGAACTTCTTGTAGAGCTTGCTGAAGCCGGCGGGCTTGTAGTGCAGCAGCCGGCCCTCGCGCTTCCAGCGGGTGAAGTCCTGCAGCGTCTGCAGCTGGACAACGTCGGGGACGAGGGTGTCGGTTGCGAACTGGTTGTCGATCCGGACATCGTGGTACTTGCTGTAGTCCACGATCAGCTGGAGGTCTATCTCCGGGAACCGTGCGCGGAAGGCATTGCGCGCGCTCGCACCGCTGCCCGCGTCGGCGAGGTCGCCGCCCGCGTAGACCACGAGTTTGCCGCCCTCGGCGAGCGCGTCCTGGTACAGCTCGTCGAGGGTCCTGGTCTCCTCGGAGCCGCTGCCGGTCGCGGACTTGGCGGAAGCGGCCGAGGCGGGGGATGCGGTGGTGCCGAGTGCGCCGAGGCTGAGCGCAGCCCCCGCTCCGGTGGCGAGAAGGCGTCGTCGGCTGGGCAAGCTGGTCACGGGATGTCTCTTTCTGCGTGGGGGCAGGGTGATCTCTGGTGACGAATTTATCTGACGCAGCAGCATCTGACGGGTCAGTAAAACAATCAATAGGCTGTCAATCCGAACGTCCGGCGGGCACTCTCCGCCGCCGCTCGTGGATCGAGTGCCTGGTGTCGGTCACGGGCTCGAATCCGGCCCTGCCGACTGGACGGCCCGCTGGCAAGATCGCACCCAATCCGCTTCTCATTAGGCATCCCGACCAGATCATCGAGGTGATGCGCCTCCTCCGGGCTGCCTGTGGAAAAGCCCACACTTCAACGCCTGGAGAACATGGCGAAGGAGCGAGGACTCCCGTCAATTCCTCACAGCACCTTGGGTGATGTACTTCGAGGCCTGCGGATGCCTTCGAAGAGTGCAGCCGCACCATGACCCGCCTCAACGTCACCGTCCCCGAACCCGTGGATCAACCCGCGCTGCCCACGGCTTTCCCGGGACGAGCGGCCCGCTCCCCCTGCCACGCGGCGCCGACACCGCATCCTGACACTCCACCAGGAAGACCCCACTCGCTTCTGGCAACCCCGTGAAATCGCTGCCCACTTCGGCGACGTCCGCCTGGGAAGCATGTACAGGCAACTGAATCGGTGGGCCGCCGGCGGCCTCGTCCACAAAGTTCGGCCAGGCCCCCCACGGATGGTCGCCGTCCGCGCCGACGTCCTGACCGCCGTCTACCAGCGCGCCCCTGAACGGTTCGTCACAAGCCACCCACCCCGCCGATCGCCCTCACCAACGTGTGGATCAACCAGCCGGACGACCACGCCACCCAGTGATCACCTCGGACGCCGACGACCCCGGCTCACTCGACGAACCCTGAAACCGACCGACTCACCAGGCTTGACACGTTCCGCGTCTCGTCGTCGACCAGGACGAGGCCGCCACCATCCGAGTTCTCCACGTGCACGGGCGGGCTCGGCCTTGCACCGAGCCCGCCGCTCCAACTCGACCCGTTCCTGATCGCTCGCCATGACGCTGCTCACCCGGTTCGGCGTACGTCGTTGCCCGCGAACGTCAGGAACACCAGAACCTGCGTCACGCCACCGACTAGCGCTGCAGTGTCAGCACGCCCGGCCGGTAAGGCAGGAGGCCGTAGTCCATGCCGTCTGTGCTGGGGTCGCGCCCCTGGTAGAGGAACTGCAGATTGCAAGGGTCAATGGTCTTGGTCTGGTCGGGGTTGGTGCGAACCAGATCGCCGTGGCTGATGTCCCTTGTCCAGGCCGTCGCGCCGCTGTTGGCACTGCCGGCGAAGGGGCTGGTCACGGTGTCGGCCTGCGGCTGCGGTGTCCACGTGCCGCCCAGGCTGGTGGCCGTGAACGAGCGGAAGTAGCGACCATACCCTGTGTAATTCTGGGCCTCGACGATCATGAGGTACTGGTTCTGACCCTGAACCTTGTAGACCTCGACCGCCTCGAACAGGTTGAGCGGCGTGTCGCTCATGATCTTCGTGAACGAACCGAAGGTGCCCGGGAAGTTGCCGATGGGCATGCTGGCGCGGTAGATGCCGCCCTCATCGTCGGCGAAGAACATGTACATGTTCGTGTCGTCGCCGATGAGGGTCACGTCGAGAGGGCCCCCCTTCGGGAGGGTGCCCGTGAACAGCTCCTGCTGCGCGGACCAGCCGTTGGGGTTGGTGGGGTCGCTCGATGTGCGGTAGGAGAAGCTGTATGGCCAACCCCCGTTGTAGGCGAGCACCCAGGTGTCCTTCGGGGCGAAGTAGAGCAGCGTCGGCGCGATGCCGTCGAAGGGGATCGTGTTCTGGGTGGCGGTGGCCATGTCGGACCAGTTCGCGAAGGGGCTGAAGGTCGTCAGTCCCCAGCGCCCGTCGTTACCGCCGAGGGTGTTGTGCGTCGTGGCATAGACGATGTGCTTGCCGTTGTGCGGCACGGTGGTGAAGTCCTTGAGCGCGACCCACCCCGCCTTCGGCTCCGCCAGCGGGCCGGTCGATGTCCAGCGGTAGGTCGACGGAAGGGCACACGCGTTGCTCGCCCCGGACAGGCCGGTCCACTTCTGGTTGTTGCCGCCGTGGCACGACCACATCTGCACCCCCGTGCCGTTGGCCTTACCCCAGCCCGAGACCTCCAGGCACAGCCCGGACCGCACGCCGACGATCGTGCCGTCGGAGTTCACCCGCCACTGCTGGTTGTCGCTGCCGTTGCACGTCCAGATCTGCACCGGGGTCCCGGACGTGGTGGCGCCGCCCCGGACATCCAGGCACTTGTTGCCGTACACGGTCAGCTGGTTGCTGTCCGACAACGTCCACTGCTGGTTGGTGCCACCGTGGCAGTCCCAGACGTGCACGTTCGCGCCGTCGGTCTGGCTGAAGCCCGCCACATCGAGACACCGGCCGGAATCAACACCGCGCACGTCGCTGGTGGTGGCCGCCTGAGCCGGGCCGGCGACGAGCAGCGCCGCCAACGCCGCCAGGGCCGCGACCACGGCGGCCAACACCGCGGACGGGCGTCTGAGACTGAAACTACGTCTGCGCATAAGGACCTCGTCATCCTTGAGCAAGCGACACCGGTTCGGCCCGTCAGGGCTGTCCGGAAGCGGTGTAGTGCGGCCCTGAAGTGTTCGGCATAGCGAACACAGGTCGAAGTGTCGAGCAACTGGATAATAGGGTTCCGGTGATCAGCGTCAACACCTCTCGCAAAATTCGCAAGCGAACATTCACAGACTGAAACCAGCTGGCCTCAAGTCCCTTGCTTGTACGGACCTTTGACTACGCGTCAGGTAATGGCGCGGGCGCGGGCTTGGAACAAGCACCGTTGCAGTACTGGTAGCCGCCGCGATCGCCCACAAGGTGGAGTCGATCCACGAGATCACCGTGGGCGGGGTCCGGTCCCAGACCGGGATCACCACCCGGAAACCGGACCACGCCGGCCACGCGCAGAACAATGGCGTCTCGCGCTCGCTTCCACCGCCCGGACCAGGCACTTTCGGGCCCCATCCCCAGTCGAACTGCAACCAGAGACCGGACTCGGCGATCCACGGCCGCTAAGTACGACGGTGGCCGGCCCGCCACTGTTCCCTTCGCCCGCGCGACCGCCCGCCGCGTCGTCCGCTCCTCCCCGGTGAACCCAGTAGCTGGAGGCGTTCGTGAGCTTGTCGGCTCGCACCGTGCGCTGCGACCGGTCGACCCACTCCTCAGTCTTCGGCATGAATGGGTCGATCAAGGATCTTGCGCTGTCCGCTATCAACTCCTAGGATCCATGCCGTCCGAAGGACCGGTTCACGTTCGCACTATCGAACACGCCCGGCCGAAGCGGCTTGCGCATGGTGCGCATGCCGGGCATGACAGCACCCGCATCATCCGACCAGTAAGGCTCTCCCCCACACGCCAAGTGCCGGACTTGGACGGGTGCACCTGGTGTTCGTGCGGCGAGCCGTGATCGCCTCCTGAAGCATCGTGTGACGTCGCCCGCACCATGCCCGCGCCTGTGCCGCGCGGCCGTGGTCCTCCTGTTAGGCCTGGCGCGTCCGGCCCGTCGTCCAACTCGTAGGCGGCGCCTGGGGCACGTCGTGCCCCAGCCCCGTCCTGCCGCCCCCACCCCGCCAGGTCACCCCGCTGACCGGCGGCGACACCTTCGACGGAACGACCGTGAAACCGAAGTGGGAAGGGAACCACAATCCGGACCACGACAAGTGGTCCGTCAGGAACCTTCTCCACAGCACCGACGGCACCAGCTGCACCCGCCTGGGGCCCGGGTTCACCAGGGGCCACACCTGGCAGTTCTTCACGGGCTACCGCTTCGCCCTTTACCACTACGCCACGCAGACACTCGGCGGCTCCGTCCGCATCGCACGGTTCGCGCTGACCACACCCGAGCGCAGCAACGCCCCTCCCCCCGCATCTGACCAGCTGCTCAGCCCCCGACCCCGCAGCACCAGGAAGGACCACACCATGGCCAGTACCGCCGTCCTCAGGCCAACGGCTCACCCGACCGCAGTGAGATCACCCGCCACCGGTACGAGACTCGCCCGGGCAACCTGGGGGCTGATCCTCATATTGGCGTTCGCCGTCCTTCCCGCCGTGGTGCATCCCACAGCGGCCAGGGCGGACAATCCGATCGTGCAGAACGTCTACACCGCCGACCCTGCCCCACTGGTGTACAACGGACGGGTCTACCTCTACACCGGGCACGACGAGGACGGCTCCACCTCCTCCTTCGTGATGAAGGACTGGCGGGTGTGGTCCTCCGCCGACATGGTCAACTGGACCGACCACGGCTCACCGCTCAGCCTGAACACCTTCAGCTGGGCGGGCGCCAACGCGTGGGCGGGCCAGGCCGTCGAACGGGGCGGCAAATTCTACTGGTACGTACCGGTGACGGTCCGGGCGACCGGCCAATTCGCCATCGGCGTGGCGGTGTCGGACAGCCCCACCGGCCCGTTCCGGGACGCCCTCGGCCACCCGCTGGTGGAGAACAGTGAGATCGACCCGACCGTCTTCATCGACGACGACGGCCAGGCCTACCTGTACTGGGGCAATCCGAACCTGTGGTACGTCAAGCTGAACGCGGACATGACGTCCTACGCAGGCAGCCCCGTCCAAATTCCGCTCACCACCGCGGGCTTCGGAACCCGCACCGACAACCCCGACCGCCCCACGCTGTACGAAGAAGCACCCTGGGTATACAAGCGGAACGGCCTGTACTACATGGTGTATGCGGCCAAGTGCTGCTCGGAGTTCATCGCCTACTCCACAGCGCCTGGTCCGACCGGCCCGTGGACCTACCGTGGAACAGTCATGCCCGCCCAGGGCAACAGCTTCACCAACCACGCGGGCATCGTGGACTTTCAGGGCAACTCGTATTTCTTCTATCACAACGGCGCCCTCCCGGGCGGCGGCAACTTCACCCGCTCGGTCGCAGTGGAGAAGTTCTCCTACAACGCTGACGGAACGATCCCGACGATCAACATGACGGACACCGGTGCACCCCAGCTCGGTGCGCTTGACCCGTACGTACGCCAGGAGGCCGAGACGATCGCCTGGGGTTCCGGGATCGAGACCGAATGGACCAGTGACGGCGGAATGAACGTCGGCTGGATCGACAACGGCGACTACATCAAGGTCAAGGGAGTGGCCTTCGGGCCGGGCCCGTCCTCCTACACTGCGCGCGTGGCCTCCGCCACCGACGGCGGCACCGTCGAGCTGCGCCTGGGCAGTCCGAGCGGGACGGTCGTGGGCCGGTGCAGTGTGCCGAACACCGGCGGCTGGCAGGCCTGGACCACGGTGACCTGCCCAGTGAGCGGCGTGACGGGAACCCAGGACCTCTACCTCAGGTTCACCGGCGGCAGCGGCTACCTGTCCAACATGAACTGGTGGCAGTTCACCCGCGCCGCGTAACCGCACCGCATCGACTTGCGCCTCGGGCTGAAGCCCAAGGATTCCGGCCTTCCCGTCCGAAGACTGTGCCGCTACGCAGCACAGTCTTCGGACGGGAAAAAGTACAGGCGCTCGCCTGCTCAGGGGATGAGGGCGAATTCCTGGCACTGCGCGGCAAGGAGGAGGCGCTTACCCCCCTACTCGTCCAGGGCGTCAACACCCTTGTGGAGGTCCTCGCGGAACGCCCCGCGGACGAGCCCCTGCGCGACGCCGCCCAGGGCCGCACTCCTGGCCAGCAGTAGCAGCACATCTACAGGCGACCTGCGCCGTATCGCACGGCTGATGCTCGGCGAACCCGCTCTCAAGGCCCGCTGGCTCGCCGCCGGCCGCCGCGCCCAGGACCTGCTGACCCCCGTCATCGCCGAGCGGCTCGGCCCGAGTGCCGACGCCCTCGCCGCATCGGCCACCGCCGGCATGCTCGTCAACGCCGCGACCACCGCCCTCGAATACTGGGCCGGTGACCCCGACGCCGGCACCCTCGCCGACGTCACCACCGCCGCGTACACCGCCATCGCGAACTTCAACCACCCCCGAGTCGGCGCACGTGCCGCCGACGAAAGGAAGTAGCCCCACCATCACCCCCTCGTGACTGTCCGGCATGCTCCCGTCGGCGGTGGTTGCGCCATCGGCTGGACCGACCTGCGCCACCCGCCCGGCATCGGCTCCCGCGGATGACCTGGCCCCCACGCAGGGGCCTTCGCGACAGGCGCCATCACAGCCCTGACCGCCACACGGTTCCAGCGTTGGCCGTCGATGTCCCCAAGGAGATCAAAGGGCAGGCGAGACCGTGCCCGTCATGGCTCGCCACGCGGGAGGGGGTCTGTACGCTCACCCGTCCTCGCTGAGCACGAGAAGACCCAGGCGTACCCCGAGGCCGTCGAGACCGCGCACGCTGACTTCACCGCTCTTCATCAGCGCGACCGCGGCCCCAAGTAGTGACTTACCGTTACACGCCACCTGGCGGTAGCTATACGAGAACAGGGCCCGGTTCGGAGGGGCCCTGGCTCACTGTCTGCGGCGGGGTCAGTGCCGTGCGAACTGGACCTGTGTCGGCTGCACGACATGGGGGCGCAGAGCGATCCCGTTGACGGTCAGCCGTTCTCCGTAGATGTCGGTGATCCTGATCGCGCCACCGCACCCGCTGCCGTCGGGGGAGAGGAAGTAGTTGTAGCCGGTGCGGGCGAGTTGGCGCCAGCCGCTGCTGGTGCGGACCTCCAGCCGGGCGAGCGGGTTGCGGTGACCGAGGGCCTGGATGCCGCACCAGTAGGGGCTGGATCCGTCCTTGTAGCGGATCGAGACCGTGCCGACCGAGTCGGCGCTCAGCAAGCTCCAGGTGATCGCGATCCGGCCGGTCTTGATGGGGGCGAGTTTGGCGAAGGCCTGCTCGCTGAGGTCGAGTTGACCGGGTGCGCAGGGCAGGGGGCACACGTTGGTGATCTTGACAGTGACGGAGGTTCCGTTCGCCGCGTGGACGAGCACGTACGCTCCGCAGGCCGCGGCTGTCTCGTAGTCGGTGGCGTTCATCGCCGCGATCATCATGTCGGCGCTCGGGCCGAACGAGCAGGCGCCGTCCCCGACCCCGGCCGGGTAGACGGTGGCGACCCCCTGGTAGGTGCTCTTGGGCCGGATCCGTCCGGCCAGGGATGACGTGGCGGGAGCTGTCCGCGGGGCGGCCGAGGTCGGCGCCGCCGACGGGGTCGCCGAAGCTTTCAGGGCCGTGGCGCTCGCCGACGGGGACGAAGCGCCGGCCGACGGGGAGGCTGTGGCGGGCTTCTCCTCCGGCGGTGTCGGCGTGGGCGTCTCCTGTGAGTTGGCCACGGCCGTGGCCGGAGCCGCCCCGGCATCGTTGTTGCCGTCGGGTTGCATCGTCATGACCAGGCAGACGAGAAGACCCGTGACGGCCAGCCCCGTGGTGGTGGCCACCAGCAGACCGCGTCTGCGCCTGCGTTGGCGTGCGGCCCGGCGTGTCTCTTGCATATCCATCCGTTCGGAAGGGCGTGTTGCTGTTGCACTGCTCAGTGGCCGCAGCCGCCGAAAAGGTTGCCGCCGATTCGTAGGTCGGGTCGGATGCCGGGAGCGACGGAGGCGACCAGCCGGAGGAAACAGCCGGAGAGACACTCTGGGCGCGGTCTCTGTGGCGCCCGTTCCCGCTCGGCCGGCAGCCGGCGCCAGGCGGGCTCGACGTGAGCGGGCGGGTCTTCAGTCGGCAGGACCTCGGCCGTTGGGGCCGGCCTTGGGACATCGGAACAGCCGTTGGCGCCGAGAACGATCATGGCTTGGCCGGCAGCTTGGCGCCGGAGAGGAGGAGGACCCTCTCGGCCGATTCTGCTGGTCGTCCAGGCCCCTGGCCCAGAACTCGCTCGGGCCGTGGACGGCCTGGAGGTCGATCCCGACGCGGAGCGTGGTGCCGATGGCGGCCGTGCCGGCCTGGTTGTAGCTCATCGCGAAGTCCTCGCGCGGCAGTTCCACGGTGGCCCGGAACGCGGCCCGTGGGCCGCCCCACGGGTCGGGACCGGTGCCGAGGTAGGCCAGGTCCAGGTCAACGACCCGGGCCTTGTTTGTTTCCTGACCGCCGACGCCGGCGCGGAGGCCGACGGCCCGGCGCGCACGCCACGGGTGGGTTGCGTTGCTGCCGGGCCGTCAGTCACTCCGCGGTCTCACTTCCCGTGCAACCCCCTGCGGCGACGTCCGCGAAGCACCAGCACCCCGCCGGCAGCGATGACCAGCAGGCCACCGAGGCCGCTGTACGTGACAGCGCTGCTTGCCCCGGTGGAAGCCAGGCCGCCGGACGTGCTGCTCGGGGTCGGCTGGCCGACGGGTGTGCCGAATTCCCCCTGGGCACGGGTGCCGGTCATGCTGGAGGCGGAGACAACCGGCGCGGCGGCAGTCGGTGTGGGGGCGGCTGACGGCTTGTCAGCGCTGGCGGTCCCCGGCGCGGACTTCAGCTGAAGGGTCGTGATCGAGTACGGCGGCAGCGTCTGTGCGACCGCCGTGCCCCGCTTCGCCGTCGTCAGGGCGGTGCCGCCCTTGGCATACGACACGGTCGTGACCGCCCCTGCGGCCGGGGTGAATCCGGCGTACGAGAGCGACACCTGCGCCGCGTTCTGCGGGCTCTTGTTGATCAGCATGACGTTCAGACCGCCGTTGCTGCTTCGCACCGCGTGCACAGCGACCGACGATTTGCCCGAGGACGACTTGACCATGGTGTCGCCGGGCTGCGCCAGTGCGGTCAGCGAGCGGATGCCCCAGTAGGTGGGGAAAGGCGTGTCGCGCGCCGGTTCGCACTTCCCCCCGGCGCAGGTGCCGGCGGAGAGCATGCCCCCGTCCTGGTAGTCGGTCTGGCCGTTGACGGTGGTGGGTGCTTCGCTCGTGCCGTTGTGCAGGTTCCACCAGTCCACGTGGGTGGCACCCTGCTCGAACCAGGTCATGTAGGTGTCCGGCGCGAACAGGGCCGCGGCCTGGCTGGTCAGGGCGGGCGAGAAGGCAGCGTCGGTCTCGGTGACCGCGATCTCGACCGAGGCGGCGTGCGAGCCCGCGTAGGTGGTGATCAGCGAGCGCAGCGTGGACGTGACACCGGCGATCCGGGAGGGGGTGTTCAGCAGGTCGGCCGTGGTGGTGCCGCCCGGATACCAGTGGACGATGGCGAAGTCGATCGAGCTTCCGGCGATGGAGAGCACCGTGTGGTTCCAGTCGGCGCTGTCACCGGGGGCCTTGATCGAATCCGGCCAGCCACTGGGGGTGGTGAGCACCGCTCCGATCTTCACCTTGGGGTCCACGGCCTTCATCGCCTTCGCGTAGGCGACCAGGTTCTTCGCGTACGCCGTCGGGCTTTTGTCGGCGTGGTTGTCGATTTCCCAGCCCTTGCCGTCGCTGTAGTGCCCGTTGCCGTATACCTCGTTGCCGATCTCCCAGTACTTCACGCCGTAACCCTTGTCGACGTTGGCGTACTTGACCCAGTCGGCAGCCTCCTGGGGGGTGCCGGAACCGTAGTTCGCGGTCACGATCGGCTGGGCGCCGACCTTCTTCGCGGTCGCCATGAAGTGGTCGAAGTCGGTGTTGGGCGCGACGTAGCCGCCACCGACCATGGTGTGGGTCTTCCAGTGGTAGCCGTCCGCGCCGGAGCCGCCGGGAAAGCGCAGCTGCCGAACTCCCGCGCCTTTCATCAGCGATGTCACCTTGGCGGTGCCCATGTGGTCGTCGCCCACGCCCGTATTGAGGCCGACACCACTGCTGGGCACCCTGCCCAGGGAGATACCGGCATCCACACGGATGTTGACGGTCGCCGCGGCGCCCGCACTGGGCGCCAGGGCTCCGACACCGGCCGAGGCGGCGAGCACCGCCACCGCCCCCACGACAAAGCGCCGGCGCATCCGGCTACGGCGGGGCGTGCGATCCCAAGGCGTCGGCTGCTCGGCGGATCTCGGGTCGTTTGGTGACACGTTGTGCTCCGATCGGGTGTTGACACAGAGGGCGTAGCGCCGCTGACCACGGCTCGCCCTCGTCGGTACACCCGTAAGTGGCCAGTCAGAGCGAAAAGGTTGCCGGCTCAATCGTTTTTTCGCCGAGACGTGGTCGCACCGTCTCACCGGACCCGGTGACCCCGTGCCCCGGTGACACGCCCGGGCTCCCTTTCCACCTCGACGGCGCGAACCATCACATGCTTCCGGCCGCACACCGCCCCTCGGTGGCCGAGCGGCTGAAGCCGCACAGGAAGCACGGGAAAAGACAGACGGCTGCCGCAGCCACCGTGGCCGGCGCCAGCAGGGTGGCGATCCGCGTCGCGGCGATCTGCGCATCCTTGCGCGAGCTCGCCGGCCCGGCGGCGGCCAGCTGGTGCAGGCGCGCGAATCCGTCCGGGTCTCGGACCTGAGCCATCACAGTGGCGAGTTGCCGGTGCGTGCGGGTGAGCATCCACGGCAGAGCAGGACGGACGGCGACTCCGCAGATCAGCATGAGCAGCTCAGAGGCCAGGTCTTCCCGGTCATGGGCCGGTGAGGGCCCGCGCTCGCTCAGCCACCGCTGTGGAAGCTCCACCCAGGCGGCTCCGCACAAGTCCTCGGCCCCCGTGGCCATCCAGCGCTGCTGCCTCGTATCCCCGGGTTGGTCCGCAGCCGTCGGTTCAGTAGCCGATGGTGAAGCGGCGCTGGACGAAACGGGGCAGTTCGGCCTCATCGACGAGGGCGACGGCGGCGTCCTCAACCGAGATGCGGCTGCGCCCGTCCGCGTCGAGTACGGGCTGATCACCGCCGATCCGGAACCGGCCCGTACGCTCGCCGGGCGCTATGTCCTCCGCGGGGCTGAAGTAGGTCCACAACCGGTTGGAGGTACGCAGGACGTCCAAGGCGTCCCGGTGGCCGCGCACCGCGGCGGTGTACTCCCTCGGCAGGCCGATCGCGTCGAGGGTTTCGCGCAATAGCTCGTCGGAGTCGGCCCGTACGAGTCCGGGCTCGATCTCCAGACTGCCGGCGCCGCCGATGACGATAAGCCGGGTCCGGGGATGGCTCTCCAGCGCCTTCAGGAGTGCTCGCGCGGCTGTGGCGTACACCGTGGGATCGGCGATCGAGCGGGCCACCGTGTCGGCGATGTCCTTGGCGGCATTTCCGGGCTGGAACCCGCTGATCAGGACGTCGAGGCCGGGTATGACGGCGGCGATGGCGTCGGCGTCGAGGACGTCGACGCTCTGCCAGACGACGTTCCTCCGGTCCTCGTCGATCCGCGTGGCGTCGCGGCTGAAGGCCCTGACGTGGTGCCCCCGGCCGAGTGCTTCGGTGACGACGCGACTGCCGATGCCGCCCGTGGCCCCGATGACTCCGATGTGCATGGCTCTCCCCTGGTTGCTCATGCGTCAGTTGCCCGTGCCGTCATCTTCTCTTCACGGCACGCAGTGACTATACGGCGTGAAGTATTGATACGGCACCCAGTATTGTGACGCTGTAGAGTGAGTGATCGTGGGAAGCGTGGGAAGCATCAAAGGGCGCCGCGAGCGTTTGCGGGCCGAGACGACCGCCGAGATCAAGAAGGTCGCGCTGGAGCTGATGGCCTCGGGAGGACCCGACGCGATCACGCTGCGGGCCATCGCTCGCGAGATGGGGATGACGGCCAACGCCATCTACGGCTACTTCGCCACCCGTGACGACTTGGTCACCACGCTGATCAACAACGTCTACACCTCGCTGGCCGACACGGTGGACGCCGCCTGGGACGCCGCCCCCGCCGAGAACCCGGCCGCCCGGATCCAGGCATGGGCCTGCGCCTTCAGGAACTGGGCGCTGGCCAACCCCGAGGGCTTCCGTCTCATCTACGGTGACCCCGTGCCCGGCTACCGGCCCCCCGAGGGCGGCGCCGCCCCGGACGCCGCCCACCGTGTCTGTACCGGCATCACCGCGCTGGCGGCCGCCGCCTGGCCGCACGCCGAACACCGCTACGCGGACAGCGACTTCGAGTGGTCCGACTTCGACACCGGTCTCCTCGACAAGGTCCGCCCGGCCTTCCCCGACCTGCCCCCGGCCGCCGTGGCTCTCGCCCTGCGCATCTGGAGCCACCTGCACGGCCTGGTGTCACTTGAGATCTACGGCCACCTACAGACCCAGGCCCTTAGCCCGGGAAAGCTCTTTCGTGAAGAACTGGCCCAGCTCATCCGGACCTTGCGCATCACCCCGCAGGGGTAACGGCCCCGCACAAGGGGCGCGCCCGCGAGCTGAGCCGGCTGTGGGGCCGCCGCCTTGTCGCCCGCAGGCACGCAACCAACGCCGGGGCAGCGATCCCACCACCTTGCGCACCACGCCGAAGGACGTCCTCCTGGGAAAATGCGTGGTGCTCGAGCACCGATCCCCCGGCCTGGACCACATCCGAACCGCCGAGCCGTGCGCAGGCCGGTCTGTTGGCCTCAGCGGTCCACGCCGACGCGTGCGGCAAGGTAGGGGCTACTCCGACCGTCGACCTGGCGTCGGACGAGCGGTCCATGAATCGGACCCCTGCCGTCGGACAGAGGCAGGCCGGTGGCGTGGTTGGCGTGGGAGATGATCTCCGCGGTGATGGAGACAGCCGTCCCCTCCGGTGTGCGGGCGCCGAGGTCGAGCCCGATCGGTGAGCGCAGCCGGGCCAGCCGGGCCTCGGGCACACCGGCTTCGCGCAGGCGTCGCAGGCGTTCGTCGTGGGTGCGCCGGGATCCCATCGCGCCGACGTAGCCGACGGGCAGGTCGAGAGCGAGGCGCAGCAGGGGGATGTCGAACTTGGCGTCGTGCGTGAGGACGCAGATCGCGGTGCGGGCGTCGACCCGGGTTCGTTCCAGGTACCGGTGGGGCCAGTCGACCACGACGTCGTCCGCCTCCGGGAACCGGTCCGCCGTGGCGAAGACCGGGCGTGCGTCGCACACGGTGACCCGGTAGCCCAGGAGGTGTCCGATCCGGCTGAGGGCTGCGGCGAAGTCGACGGCGCCGAAGATCAGCATGCGCGGCCGGGACGCGTGGACGTGGACGAGGACGGACAGCTTATCGGGGCAGGTGTCCGCGTCGCCGCCGACCTCGACGCGTGCGGTGCGTCCGGCTCGCAGTAGGACAGCGGCTTGGTCCGTCACCGTCCGGTCCAGCTCCCCGTCGTCCAGGGTTGCGTGGGCGGTGTCGACGTCTCCGAGGACACACGACGTGCGTCCAAGGAGTCTCTCGGGACCGTTGACTATCTGTGCCACAGCCGTGGGCCTGCCCCGACGGACCTCGTCGAACGCGACGGCCAGGTGGGGCTGCGCTGCGGGGTCGATGCGCTGGACCAGGACGTCGAGTTCGCCGCCGCAGGTCAGTCCGACGGCGAAGGCGTCGTCGTCGGAGTAGCCGAACCAGGCGCGCTTGGGCTCGCCCTCTTCCTCTAGTACCTGCCGGCACAGCTCGTAGACGGCACCCTCGACGCAGCCACCGGAGATGCTGCCGGCGGCGTTGCCGTCCATGTCCACCGCGACCGACGTACCGGCCGGCAGGGGTGCGCTGCCGTGGACGTCGACGACGGTGGCCAGGGCGAAGGGGCGTGCTTCACGGCACCAGCGGTGCAGTATGTCCGCGATGTTGAACATGGGCCTGTCTCCGTGGGTATGGGGAAGGGCCGCCGCTGCGCTCCACGGGGGCGGGAACGCGGCGGCGGCCCTGGAAGGTCCGGCAGCCGGACGGGGGGACCGACTGCCGGACGGGCAGGGGGACGCCCTGGGCACTGGGCTTCTCCTCCATGGACCAGGGCGCCCCGGCTCAGAGCAACGCCTCCGCGGTGATGGGGAGTTCGCGGATGCGGCGGCCGGTGGCGTTGTGGACCTCGTTGGCGATGGCGGCTGCCACACCGACCTGGACGATCTCTCCGATCCCCTTGACGCCGAGCGGGTCGGCATCGGGGTCCTCGCCCTCCAGGTAGATCGCCTTGAGGTCGGGGATGTCGGCGTTCACGGGCACGAGGTAGTCGGCGAGGCTCGCGTTCACGATCCTGCCGTCGCGGTGGTCGGTGACCGTGTGCTCCAGCAGCGCCTGGCCGATGCCGCCCACCATGCCGCCCAGTGCCTGGCTGTCGGCCAGCTTGGGGCTGACGATGCGGCCCACGTCGTACACCCCGAGCATCCGCCGCACCCGGACCAGGCCGAGCGTGGCGTCCACGCCGACCTCGGTGAAGACCGCGCCGTAGGAGAAGTACGAGTGCCGCGCTGGTTCCGGCGCCCCGGCGTACGCGCCGACGGCCTCCAGGTGGGTGAGCCTGTTGCGGGACAGCAGCCGCTGGTAGGTCTCGCCGCGGGCCGGGGCGTCCTGCACGTGCAGCCGGCCGTTGCGGACGACGACCTCCTCGGCCTTCACGCCGTACAGGGGCGACTGCTCGTCCTCGACGGCCAGCTTGATCGCCTGGCCGCGGACCTTGTCGCACCCGTCGAGAACGGCGGAGCCGACGACCGTCATGGTCATCGAGCCGCCGTGCGGCGGAGTCGGCGGGTAGAGGGAGTCGCCGAGCCTGAAGGTCACGTTGCGCATGGTCAGCCCGAGGGCGTCCGCGGCGACCTGGGTCTGGGAGGTGTAGGTGCCCGGCCCCATGTCGATGGTGGCGGCCTCGGCCACCGCGGTACCGTCGGCGTCCAGGCGGACCCGGGCCTGCGCGGGGAAACGCCCGGGGTCGTACACGGCCGCGGCCATGCCCAGACCGATCAGCCAGTCGCCGTCACGCGTCGAGCGCGGCTTGGCGTTGCGCCGGTCCCAGCCGAACTCCCGGGCGCCCACGGTGTAACACTCGCGCAGCTTGCGGGTGGACCAGGGCAGCCCGTTCGACTCGTCCTCGGCCGGCTCGTTGCGCAGCCGCAGCTCGATCGGGTCGACGCCGAGCCTGTTCGCGAGCTCGTCCATGGCCGACTCGATGGCGAAGGACGCGTTCGCGAAGCCGGGGCCCCGCATGTACAGCGGGGTGTTCACGTCCAGCGGTACCTTCCGGTACGCCTGGCTGACGTTGGGCGTGCTGTAGAACATCTGGCCGGCGCGCATGATGGCCTCTTCGAACTTTTCGTACGACGAGGTCTCCGCGTCCCTCTCGTGCACCATGGCGGTCAGCCGGCCCCGCCGGTCGCTGCCGAGCCGCAGGCGGTAGTCGTAGGAGGGCCGAAAGCCGGTGCCGAAGTACATCTGACGACCGGTCAGGACGACTTTGACGGGACGTTTCAGCTCGCGGGCGGCGAGGGCTGCGACCACGGTGTGCGGCCAGCAGCGCAGCCCGCTGCCGAAGCCGCCCCCGACGAACGGCGAGATGACCCGCACCGACTTCATGGGCAGGTCGAACACCGTGGAGAGTTCGGTCTGGGTGCCGACCACCCACTGGGTCTTGTCCCACACGGTCAGCTCGTCGCCGTTCCAGCGGGCGATGGTGGCGTGCGGTTCCATGGGGTTCTGGTGGTTGCGCGCCATGCGGTAGTCGAGGTCCATGCGCACCGCCGCGTCGCGCAGCCCGGCGGCGGCGTCACCGCGCGCGTACCTGGTCGGCGCGTCCGGCTTCGCCTTGGCCATGTCGGTCGAGGGCTTCTTCGCGTCGTAGCCGACTTTCACCAGGCTCGCGCCGTGCTGCGCGGCCTCCAGGGTGGTGGCGACGACGACGGCGACCGGCTGGCCGTGGAAGAGGACCCCGTCGTCCTGGAAGATCCGCAGCCGCCGGCCCTCAGGGTTGTTCGAACCGGGGTTGTCGAGGTACGGCAGCTTCGGCGCGTTGCGGTGATGGATCACCCGCAGCACGCCAGGGTGCGTTTCGGCGGCACCGGTGTCGACGGAGGTGATGCGGCCCAGGCCGATGCTCGCGTCGACGATGACCGCGTGCAGGACGTTCTCGACGTCGTGCTCGGCGGCGTACAGGGCCTGGCCGGTGACCTTGAGCCGTCCGTCCACCCGGGACAGCGGCGCGCCGACGGCGGCCTGGGGCTAGGGACTCACTTCGTGCCTCCCACGACGCGCAGCTGACGCTCGACGGTCCGCTTGAGCAACTCGGGCTTGAACCGGTTGTACCGCAGCGGTCGTGCCCCGTCGGCTGCCTTGTCCGCGGCGGCTGCCCAGAGGGCTGCGGACGGGCGTTCGCCGACCAGGTGCCGTTCCACGGCGGGCAGCTTCCAGGGCACGGTGCCTACGCCTCCGGCGGCGACCTTGGCCTCGCGGATGACCCCGCCGCGTATGTGCAGGGCGACGGCCGCCGAGGTGAGGGCGAACTCGTAGGACTGCCGGTCGCGCACCTTCAGATAGCCCGACTTCAGCGGACGCGGGAGCGCGGGGATCTCGACAGCGGTGATCAACTCGCCCTGTCGGATGGCCTGTTCACGGTTGGGGGTACTGCCGGGCTGCAGCAGGAAGTCAGCGAAGGGGATACGGCGTTCCCCGTCCCGGCCCAGCAGGTGCACGGTCGCGTCCAGGGCGGCGAACGCCACGGCGACGTCGGAGGGGTGCGTGGCCACGCAGGCGTCGGAGGTGCCGAGGATCGCGTGGGTGCGGTTGTGGCCCTTCAGCGCGGCACAACCCAAGCCCGGTTCGCGCTTGTTGCAGGCGGCCGTCACGTCACGGAAGTAGGTGCAGCGGGTGCGCTGCATGATGTTGCCGCCGATGGTGGCCATGTTGCTCAGCTGGGCGGACGCGCTCAGTTCCAGCGACTCGGAGATCACGGGATACAGGGCGCGTACCTTGGGCGGCAGCTTCGGCCATCCGCACCAGCGCACCGATCCGCAGTCCACCCCCCTCGGTGGCTCTGACCTGACGCAGCGGCAGGCCGCTGATGTCGACCAGGCTCTCGGGGCGCTCCACGGTCTCGCGCATCAGGTCGACCAGGGTGGTGCCCCCGGCGATGTAACGGCCGCCGCGGCGACCGGCGTCGATGGCCTCACGCGTGTCGGAGACGCGAGTGTAGGAGAAGGGATGCATGAAAGGCCGCTCCTCACTTCCGGCCGGCGGTCTGTTCGACCGCGCGCACGATCTTCACGTAACAGCCGCAGCGGCAGATGTTGCCGCTCATCCACTCCCGGATCTCCTCCGGGGAGCCGGTGTGGCCCTCCTTGATGCACCCGACGCCCGACATGATCTGGCCGGGGGTGCAGTAGCCGCACTGGAAGGCGTCCTCGTCGATGAACGCCTGCTGCAGCGGGTGCAGTCGCTCCCCGTCCGCCAGGCCCTCGATCGTGGTGACCTCGGCGCCCTCCAGACGCACCGCGAGCGTCAGGCAGGCGTTGTGGCGCTGCCCGTCGACCAGCACCGTGCACGCACCGCACGCTCCGGCGTTGCAGCCCTTCTTGGAACCGGTGAGACCGAAGTGCTCGCGCAGCAGGTCCAGCAGCGAGGTGCGGTTGTCCACCGTCACCGCCCGCCGGGTGCCGTTCACCGTCAGGGACACTTGGCTCGCCGGCGGCACGGTAGCTGCCGCTTCCTCCGAGCCGACGAGGAAGGACCCTCCGATCACGCCGCCCGCGACAGCAACGCCACCAACCGCGGTGGTGGTGGCGATGAAGGTCCGCCGAGTGGGCGCCGAGGAGGGATCGCCCGGTTCAGTGGGCGATGGAACAGCAGACACAGATTCACTGGACATGGGTACGCCTTCGCATCGCTGGGCGGATCAGCCGCGACCGCGGCTGGGCAGGAGGAGGTGTCGTCGTTTGCAGGGGGCGTTATGTGCGTTATGTGCGTCGCCATGAGGCGGAGTGGTGACGGATGCCCGGGGAGAGGGTGCGGGTGAGGCGGGAAGAATCCGGCTGCTGAGCCGAGGATGTCGGGCATCCGTTCCGTGATGCGGGCCCGCACCAGCACCGGGCCGCAAGGTGGTGCTCACGGGGGGTTCTTGGTGAACAACTCCTCCAGCGTGTCGAACAGCATCAGGGCCGTCTTGTCGTAGGGGCCCACGTGTCCGGCGCCGGGGACGGAGTGAAAGCCGGCCCTTGTCGTCTCCTGTACGGTGCTGGCTCTGCGGCCGGCCTCACACCTCAGTGGGCGGTGAAGCCGCCATCGACGGGGAGAGCGGTGGCGGTGACAAAGCTGGCGCCGGGACTGCACAACCACAGGACGGCCGCTGCGGCCTCGTCCGCTGCGCCCAGGCGGCCGATGGGCTGTTCCTTGAGGATCGCGGCCATGGCGTCGGCCTGGTTCTCGACCATGTCGGCGACCATCGGGGTCTCGATGACGCCGGGGCACACGGCGTTGATGCGGATGCCCCGGGGCGCGTACTCGACCGCGGCGCTGCGGGTCAGGCCGATGACGCCGTGCTTGGAGGCGTGGTAGGCCGCACGCTCGGGCAGCCCGACGAGCCCGCCCAGGGACGAGCAGTTGACGATGGCGCCGCTGCCCTGCTCTCGCATCTGCCGCAGTTCGTGCTTCATCGACGCCCAGACACCACGCAGGTTGACGGCGTTGACCCGGTCGAAGGAGTCGGCCGTCTCGTCGGCCGCGTCGGTCGGCGGCACCTGGATGCCGGCATTGTTGAACGCCATGTCCAGCCGGCCGTACTCCGTCACCGCGCGCCGCACTGCCGCTTCCACTTGCTGTTCGTCGGTGACGTCGCAGACCACACCGATCGCGCGCCCTCCGCGGCCGGTGATTTCCTCGGCTGCTTTGTGGACGGCATCGGGGTCGCGGTCGGCCAGCACCACGGCGGCGCCGGAGTCGGCGAAGGCGCGGGCGGCTGCCAGGCCCATGCCGGAGGCGGCGCCGGTGACGAAGGCGACCTGCCCGGAGAAGTCGTAGGTGGGGTTCATGATGTTCTCCCGGTGAAACAACAAGGTCCAGCCACCTGCCCAGAATCTTCGAGGTCCCAGGCGGAGGCGTCTGACATGTGCAGGTGAGGGGTCAGGGCTTGAGCAGGGTCTTGATGGCGCGGCGCTCGTCCATCGCCTTGAATCCCTCTGCGGCCTCATCGAGTGGGAGGGTGAGGTCGAAGACCTTGCCCGGGTCGATCTTGCGGTCCCAGATGAGCTGGACCAGCTCGGGCAGGAACCGGCGCACGGGAGCGGGGCCGCCGTGCAGGTGCACGTTGGCGAAGAACAGTTCCTCGCCCGGAAGCTCCACCCCGTGGGCCACACCCACGTATCCCACGTGTCCGCCCGGGCGGGTGGAGCGGATGGCCTGCATCATCGACTCCTGGGTGCCGACGGCCTCGATCACGCTGTGGGCGCCGTGTCCGCCGGTGAGCTCCTTGATCCTGGCTACGCCCTCGTCGCCGCGCTCTTCGACGATGTCGGTCGCGCCGAACTCACGGGCGAGCTTCTGACGCGACGCGTGCCGCGACATGGCGATGATCCGCTCCGCTCCCAGCTGCTTCGCGGCCAGGACGGCGAGCAGGCCCACGGCTCCGTCGCCGACCACGGCCACGGTCTTGCCCGGCCCGGCCTCGGCGGCCACGGCGCCGAACCAGCCCGTCCCCAGCACGTCGGAGGCGGCCAGGAGCGAGGGATCAGGTCGTCGTCCGGCGTTCCGGGGGTGGCGACGAGGGCGCCGTCGGCCAGCGGCACCCGCAGGAACTCCGCCTGCGCCCCGCCGGCGCGGACGAACTCGGCATGCGCGCACCGCGACTGATAGCCGGCCTGGCAGATCTCACAGGTGTTGTCCGAGGCGAAGAACGAACCGATGACGAAGTCACCGACCGCGATGTTCTTCACCTCGTCGCCGATCTCGGTGACCACGCCGACGTACTCGTGCCCGATCGGGGTCGGCTGTGTCACCTCGTTGATGCCGCGGTAGTCCCACAGGTCCGAACCGCACACACAGGCCGCCGACACACGGATGATCGCATCCGTCGGTGCGACGATCGTGGGGTTCTCGCGCTCTTCCACCCGGACGTCGCCCGGGGCATGAATGACAGCTCCACGCATATTGCAGCATTCCTTTTCACACAGATTTTCTGGGGTTCCTGACCACCGTCCCTCGCCTCGCGGATGCCTGCCAGGCACTCTCAGGGACCCCCACATCAGGAACAGCCGCCCTAGCCTTGAAGGCATGGAGTTTCAGCAGGAGATCCGGGGCTTCCTCATGAGCCGCCGGGCCCGGATCACGCCCGAGCAGGCCGGGCTGCCCTACGTCGGAGGCAACCGCCGCGTCAAAGGACTGCGGCGCGAGGAGGTCGCGATGCTCGCCGGCCTCAGCGTCGAGTACTACACCCGCATGGAGCGCGGCCAGCTCGGCGGCGCGTCCGAGAGCGTCCTCGACGCGATCGCCCGTGCGCTGCAACTCGACGACGACGAGCGTGCCCACCTGTACGACCTGGCACGCAGCGTCGCACCCGGCTCACGCCGCAAACGCCCCGAGCGCACCTCCCCCATCACCGCGTCGGTGCATCAGGTCCTCGACTCCATGAGCGTGCCGGCCGTCGTACAGAACGGCCGCCTCGATCTCCTCGCGGCCAACGACCTGGGCCGCGCTCTGTACGTCGACCTCTTCACCATGGCCGGGCAGCCACCGAACCTCGCCAGATACGTGTTCCTCGACCCGCGTGCGGAGGCCTACTACATCGACCTCGAGGAGGCGAAAGACCAGGTGGTCGCGGTCCTCCGCGCGACCGCCGGGCGCGACCCGCTGGACCGGCAGGTGACCGAACTCATCGGCGAGCTCTCCACGCGTAGCACCGATTTCAGCACCCGCTGGGCCAAGCACAACGTGCGCCGGCACTCGCGCGGACGCAAGGTCGTCCACCACCCGGCGGTCGGCAGGATGCACCTCGCGTACGACGACTTCGCCCTGCCCGGCGACCCGCACGTCTCCATCACCACCTACACCGCAGATCCCGGTACGCCCAGCGCTGACGGTCTCACCCTGCTGGCGACCTGGGCCGAGACGCAGAAGCAGCCGCAGAAGCAGCCGCAGACAGCCCACGACGAAGTACGCCCCGATCGCCCGCGTCACCCTTAGTGGTCGGCTCCGGAAGTCCTTCGAGGGTTGACTTGAGCACCCGTCTTGTGGAGTCCAGGTAGCGGAGCGGACGTGCCATCGGTGCCGTTGCGCATGACGCCAGCGTGGCCCGTCTGCACCCAGCTGGGAGATCCGGATACGGACCCGGTCTGTGGCAGCGGATGTGCCCCGTTTCCGTCCACGGTTTCCGGGCTGGTTGGCCGCTGCGGGTCAGCCGCGCACCGCAGCCAGGCACTCGTCGTACAGGTCCATGATGTCGCCCTTGCCGTCGTTGGCGACCCACGTCATCGATGCGGCGTCCAGGCACGCGAACGCCGTCGCGATCACCGCGCGGGCCTTCGCGCCCTCGTTGCCGGCAGCTGCGTCCATACGGGTCTCGATGAGCGGCAGCAGGTTCTCCTGGAACCGCAGTCGCTTTTCGAGCCAACCGGCACGAAGCGAGGCGGTGTTGTGCAGGAGGCGGAACCGCTCCAGTGCCTGCTCGCGGCTGTCGTGCAAGGCCTGTACGGCAGCAACCCCTGCGCGCAGGGCCTCCCAGACACCGGCATCGGCGGGCTGTTCGCTGATCGTGTCCATCAGGACCTGGCCGAACCGGTCCTGGCCGCCGCCGAGAAGGTCCTCCTTGGTGCCGAAGTAGCGGAAGAGGGTGCGTTGGGAGACGCCGGCCTCCCGGGCGATCTGGGCGATGGTCGTCTCGTCGTAGCCCTGCTCGGTGAACAGGCGCAGCGCCGTCTCGAGGATCTCCTGGGAAGCCAGCTGCCGCGTCCGGTCCCACAGCGTGGTCGGTGCGCCCGTCGCTGACTTGGCTTCCTGCTTCATGTCACCAGACTAGCTCAGCACTGCCAGGCCGACAGTCACATCCTGTTTAGCAGTCGCTGCCAGACTGTCATACGCTGCCAGCGGGCGGTGGCACAGCACCGCCACTGCCCCACGGACAGAGCCGCCCCCCGCCCAGAAGTACGCAAAGGAGCGCATCATGCCTGCACCCACAGCTTTGATCACCGGTGGAACCAGCGGCATCGGCAAGGCGACCGCCGAACTGCTCCACTCCCGCGGCTACCGCGTCATGGTCACCGGCCTCGGCAATGTCGCCGACGCCGGACTTCCCGAGGACGTCACGGCTGTCCGGGCCGACGCGCGGTCCCTGCCGGACATCGACCAGGCGATGGACCAGGCGCGCCGGCAACTCGGCTCCCTCGACCTGCTCTTCCTCAACGCGGGCATCTCCCGCCCCGGCCCGATCGAGTCAACCGACGAAGACGCCTTCGACGCCCTGTTCGACATCAACGTCAAGGGAAACTTCTTCACCCTGCAAAAGGCGCTGCCGCTCCTCAACGAGGGCGCCTCGGTCGTGTTCACCGTGGGCGCCGCCGAAGGGCTCGGGGCCGCGATGACAGCGGCCAAGGGCGCTCTGCTGCCCCTCATGCGGTCCCTTGCCCTCGAACTCGCCCCCCGCCGCATCCGCGTCAACGCCGTCAGCCCAGGACTGGTCAACACCCCTGCCTACAGCAAGATGGGCGTCTCCCAGGAAATGATCGACTCCTGGGCCCGGGACGTACCGCTCGGCCGCGTCGGCGCTCCCGCCGACATCGCCGAAGCCGTGGCCTTCCTCGCCTCGGACGCCGCCGGCTACATCACCGGCGACAACCTCACCGTCTCCGGCGGCATCCATCCTGGTCAGCGACCCGGGGACTGCGCCTGTAGGAGCAGTCGACGGAGGTGCGGAGCGCTCCTGGGATCCCGAGATGCAGCCCTGCATCATCGCCGTGGTGACCGTGCCCTTGAAGCCTGCTGCTGGCGTCAGCCGGTCGCTGCACCAGCGAGCGATGTCGTCCGCCATGCCGGATGCCGGGTCCTGCCCCTGCTTGGCGAGACCTGCGGCGAAGTCGAAGCCGCGCTTGTATTGGGCGTCCGCAAGCGAGCCAGGCTCGTACGGGTTCCCGTAGATGATGCGGGGCGACGGTTCGGAGGCACCGCCTGCCTCGACGAGCGGGGCGATCAGCAGCACAAGGGGCGGACCGACCAAGCCCGCGGCGAACAGCAGGCCGATCTTCGGGGATGTCCTTTTACCGATCACATACGACAGGATCGTCAGCGGAACGACGAGAACCAACATCAGGAGCCAGACGATCAGTCCCACAGGTCAGCCCCCATTTCGCGGTTCGACGGCGTCATGCTACGTGTCGTGATCGGGACGCGGACGCACGGGTGCGTGGTACTCGGCGGCGCCTGGCTGCCGGTCACTCGGCCGCGCAGCTGCCCGACGACACCGGCCTCGACGGGGAACTGGTCGCTGCGCTGCCGCGCCGGGGCAGGCGTTACTGGAGCCCCTCGAAGGCGAGCCGGCCTTCATCCCACACACCGCCTCGAGTGGCTGGGCTGGACAGCCGCCGGCATGGAGGGGCTGTGCTTCAAACGGCTCACCGAGCCCTACCAGCCCGCCGCCAGGACATGGCGCGAGTACAAAAGCCATCCATGCCACGCGCCGTCTCCGGCTACCTCCAGCCGGCGCAGCTCGACCGTCAGCGGGCGATCGAGATCGCGAAGGGTGTGAATCCGGCGGACCGGATGACGTGCGGTACGAACAGGATCGCGGCCTCTGTGGCGCGGGCGGTCTGGATCCCGCCGAGGTCGGTGATCCATTCCTTCTGCCAGCCGAGGTCGATGAGCAGTTCGCGCACGGTCTGCTTGGCCTGCAGGTCCTCGCCGGAGAGGAACGCGGTCGGAGTCTGGGCGAGCGTGGCCGGCGAGGTCATCACCGGGAAGAGCATGGTGTTGAGGGTCTTGACGACGTGTGTGTCGGGGAGGGCTTCCTGGAGTTGTTCGGCGAGGCTGGAGCCGGGGTAGATCAGGTCGGCGGGCAGTCCGTCGGCTCCGTCGGTGGTGGCATTGGAGACGTCGACGAGGATCTTGTCCCGGAGTTCTTCGCGCAGAGCGGCGAGCCGGTCCAGCGAGCCGGCGCCCGGGGTGGCGTTGATGACGATCCGGGCTGTGCGGGCGGCGTCGGCGGCGGCGCCCGGCGTGCGGTCCGCCACCGTCACTTCGTGTCCTGCCCGGGTGAGGGCTGCGGCCAGGTTGCCGCCGACGCGGCCGTTTCCGAGAACTGCGATCGTGGTCATGGTGTTCTTGGCCCTTCCGTGCGTGCGGGGTGTGGTGCGTGGTCAGCGCGAGAGCGTGGATACGGCCTCGGCGTGGACGCCGGGCGCGGCGGCCAGGAAGCTCTGGCTCTGTGGGGTCCAGGGGCGGCCCTCGGCGTCGGAGATCCGTCCGCCGGCCTCGGTGACGAGCAGCGCTCCGGGAAGCAGGTCCGCGCGGGCG
>NZ_JBIWMA010000040.1:0-40207 GCF_044766465.1 Streptomyces sp. NPDC102259
ACAAGCCCCGACCGCATCTGTCGCCGCTTCCGCACCGCCGTCCGACAGCAAAGAAATCCTCCGATACCGGGGCAGTTGAGGTGAAAACGACCTCTAAGAGCTCCACGGGAGCGCCAGGCGTTGAGCGGCCCCCGACGTTGCCGGCTCCACGGTGACTGGCTGCTGTGGCGTTTCTGCGCGTGAACTCATGCGCCGGACAAGTGAGTCCACGGCAGGTGCCCCCTCTCCCGCTCCGGGCGGCGGGCGCAACAACCCTGGATGTGATCAAGAAACTGGTGGGTCTCGTACACGTGCTCGCCCTGTCCGCACTGTCCGTCGCCACCCAGCCGCAGCTGTCCCGGCAGGAGGCCCGCTCCCGGCCACGTCGACTGCGGCCGTTGTACCGGCCCCGGCCGCCGCTCAGGACATGCCGCTGTTCCAGGCCCTGGAACAGATCCGTAGGACGGCAAGCAGTCTCGGCTCCGGAGATGGCGAGTTGGCCCCCGTTACGGCCACTTCGGCTGTCGACCTAGTAATGTTCGGCCACATGAGCATCCCGAGCCCTCGGGGGGAACGAGAGAAGCTAATTACAGCCCTCACTCCCCAGCTGCGCCGACACTTGAAGATCCGCGCCTTTGAGCACGGAATGGACATCCAGGACGCAACTGAGCACGCGATCAACGCCTGGTACTCAACCGAAACCGACGACCTCCCGAACGTCACGACCGACGGGGCGAAGACATGGGGGACGTTCCTCCCCGTTGGTGAGCCGGACCGGTTCAAGGCCGCCTGCTCAGAGCGCGGTGTCACCTACGTCAAGGGGCTGGCGCAGGCACTCACGCTGTGGCTCGACAACCACCCCTCCCCCACGGCCCCGTTGGTAGCCCAGCCGGTGGTGCGGGTGATAGTCGCCAACCAGAAGGGCGGCGTGGGAAAGACGTTCCTGTCGTCGGGGATCGCGCAGGCCTTGGCGGAGGCCGGCCATCGCGTGCTCATCGTCGACTACGACCCGCAGGGTCACCTCACTGCGGAGCTCGGCTTCGAGGAGCTCATGTACGAGGACGACGTCGAGACCCTGATGATGCACATGGACGGAACCGCGAAGGGCGACATACACGATCTGCTCGTGGCTCTGGACGGCGAGCGGTTCGGCGAGCGGCTCCACCTGCTTCCCGCATCCGACGACGCGTTCCTGCGCGACGTCGCCCTGTCCAAGGTGAGCTTCAGCGAGGCCGCTCTGGAACGGGCCATGGAGCCCCTCGAGGCCGACTACGACGTCATCATCATCGACGGACCGCCCAGCCTGGGTCTGAACATGGACACCGCGCTCTACTACGTCCGCCGCCGTGACGGAGAGCTCGCCGACCGGTCCGGCGTCATCACGCCGGTCTGGGCGAACAAGGCCTCCCACCGGGCGTTCCGCCTCCTTAGCCGCCAGATGGACGACCTGTGCAAGAAGGGCCGGATCCAGGTCGACTACATCGGCCTGATCATCAACGCGTACGACAGCCGACGCGGCAAGCTCGTAAAGCAGAACAAGGACGAGTGGGAGAAGAGCAGTTCCCCGCCCGTCCTCGCCGTGATCGGCGATCTGAAGGAAGGCCGGGAGGCAGCGGACGGGGAAATCCCGCTGCTGGAGTACGCCCCCGAAAGTGAACACGCGCAGGTGATGCGCGATCTGGCGAAGGAGCTTGCCGTATGACACCCCCTCAGGACCGGGTCACCCGGGGGTTCAGCATGGGCGGGGAAGACGGGGCGGGCGAGAAGCAGGCGCCGCGCCGGATCCGGACCCGGCAGCAGATCATGAACGGGGAGGGCAAGCGGCCTCCTGCCTCTGTAGAGCTCAAGTTGCTCGCAGCAAACCCGTTCAACCCGCGCGATGAGCTCACCGAGATCGAAGAGACGGCGGAGTCGCTGCGCGTCAAACAGATCCAGCCCGTCACTGTGGTGCGGCGCGCGGCCTTCTTGACTGCGCACCCAGGCCAGGAAGCGAAGCTCGGTGAGACAGCCGAGTACGTCGTCATCGACGGCAATCGGCGCCTGGCGGCTGCAAAGCTCGCCGGGCTTCCCGAGCTGCGGATCGATGTCAACGACGATCTTGCCGCTACTGCGGCGGACATCGTGGAGTCCGCCCTGATCGCGAACATCCACCGCGTGGACGTCCCGCCGCTGGATCAGGCGAAGGCGATCCAGGAGCTGGTGAAGGTCCACGGATCGCAGGGCGAGGTGGCCAGGAGGCTGGGGAAGACGCCGCCTTGGGTATCGCAGCGTCTTGCGCTCCTGGAGCTCACGCCAGAGCTACAGGAGCAAGTCGAGGCCGGCGAACTGAAGGTGGAGCCCGCTCGTCGTATCGGCCGACTGCCCAAGGAAGAGCAGGCGGGCGAGGCGCAGAAGGCCATCGCGGCCGCCAAGACCCCGCGCCAGCGACGGCACAGCAAGTCAGCGGAGCAGCACGATGCGTCGACCCTTAACGGCGTTAATACCTCCCCGAGCGCATCCGTGCCGACCGCTCCGGACTCGTCGGCCGTTAACGCCGTTAATACCTCCGTGAGTACGGCGTCACCGGACTCCCCCGCGACGCCAGCCGTTAACGCCGTTAATACCCCGGAGCCCCAGATCCTGGAGCAGACGGCGCAGGACAACGCCGGGCAGCCTCGCCGGCTTCCGTACGACGACCCGTTCTCCGTGGTGACCCACCTCAATATGAAGATGGAGCCGGCCGCGTTCGCGGCGGGTGCTCGAGTGTGGCTGAGGATGCTGCGCGAGCAACAGCCTGCCGAGCACGCGGCGCTGCTGGCCGACCTGGTGCAGCAGGAAGAACACACGTCAGCCTGACTCTCGGACAGCTGCAACGAGAAGAGGGCCCGGCCCGCGATAGCGGGACCGGGCCCTCTTTGTCTGTCAGTGGTATCGCCACGCCCTTTCCCCTTCTCCTGCAGCAACGGTTGCCGGCCTCTCCAGGGCGGTTGCCTTGCTCCGCAAGCGGTCGCCGCCAGGAGAGCGGCCCGCTCGGTGTCCCGTGGTCTGATGTTTCGGAACGGCACAAGAGTGGCGGGAAACGCTTGCCGATCTATGAGCAGGCTGTGATTCTCCTGTGTTTTGATCAACGCGACCGGGCGCGGGCATGACAGGTCTCGCGTCCTGCTTGCTGACAAAACAGGGGGCACATCTTGAGATTGAGGAAATTCCTGGCCACAGGAGCGGCTGTGGTGGGGCTGTTAGGCAGCTACCTGACTACTGCCCAGGCGTCCGAAGCTGCCAACGCTGCGGCCGACACTGTGCAGTCTGCTAGCGCCGCGCTGGCACCCGCCGACGACACACCGCTGCCGGAGGACCTGGAGAATTCGTCCGAGGAACTGGACGACGACATCTCCCAGCCTGTTCCGGAGACAGAAGACGGCGCACCAGCCGTCTTGGGGGACGCTCCAGGAGATGAGGGCGCGCAGGAAGAAGGCATCGGCAGCCCCGACCCGTTGGCGGCCGCCGAAAGTCTCTCCATCATGTGCCGGACACGGATGCTGGCCGCCATCCGGGACGGAAGCGATGTACCGATCCCGTGTACGACATGGGACAGCACCCCGCTCACGGCCGAGATGCGTTCCGCCGTCTCCGCCTGGCCCACCCCGGCATGGTGTGATGACGACGGAGTGAGCGGCAAGTGGTACGTCAACCGCTTCAAGGCATGTGGCATCTTCTCCGCCACGCTGAATGTCATCAACCCGCGTACTGGCGCGACGGTCGGCACCATGCACTACCTGGTGCGCGCGTACGCCTACAGCGGGCGGGATGTGAAGAACTGGGCGTATCAGGTGGAATTGATGCAGGTGTCCGCCACCGGTTCGGCTGTTGGCATGAACGCGTCGGGCAAGGTGACGTGCGCCGGCAAGTGCAAGGCGACCGACAGCAAGTTTCCCTCCCAGCCGATGAGTTCGAGCAAGGACGCTGTCGGGCAGTTTTTCCTGGAGACCACGATCAATACCTCGACCAAGGGACAGGTCGGAGAAGGACAGGCTACGGCGGCATGGGTGTTCACCAAGGCCGGAGTCACCCCCAGCAACGAGATTTACCTGCCGACGCCTCCTGTTCGGTGCGACAACGCGGTTCCGGGCACGTCGAAGCCGGGGTGCGTAATGCCGTACATCCCAGAGATGGTCTACGCCAAGACAGGCGAGTACCCGCAGCTCGCCCAGCACATCGAGGACGCGCAGAACGTCAAGAACCTGCCGGGCAAGCACGGCACCACGAGCTATCTCACCCGGCTCACGGACAAGGCCAAGATCACGCAGAATCGGAACACGGCCTGCCCCACCAGCCTCCCGCGTCCACTGCTGGCATCCTGTGATGAGTACCCCTTCGCCTCAACGTGGCAGGGCGCCAAGACGGGCGGTAGCTACAGCCAGCGCATGATCGATGCGAAGCAGAACACGGGCGGCGGCCGGGCTTTGAGCCTCTTCTACCTGTACAACCGCATCATCGAGAAAGACCGGTTCCTGGTGTGGATCAAATAGCCGGCACCCCGACTAAGGACTGCGGATGAGCGACGAGGTCGAACGGGGCAGCGGACGCGTCCCGGTGCAGTACCACCAGTTCAACATCAGCGACGAAGAGGGACCCACCGCCCCAGATCTGGAACTGGAGCACAACGGACTCGTTCAGGTCACCGACGGTGTCACCGTCGTCCACACCGGCATCCACACCGGCGACGTGGACGTCACCGTCACGTTCCACGAAACCGCCCCCGCACCCGGCAACGACGACTGGCAGGAGATCGTGGAGCTCTCCGCGCACTCCGCATCGGGCGATCTCATGGTCCGCGGCCTGATGGACGACCTGGACGAAGAACTTCCCGTCCTATCGTTCAACGGACCCGGCGACTACCGGCTGCGCATTCACGCCCGCGGCCGAGACACCGCAGTCGACCTCGCCCCTGACGAGGTCACTGAGTGGTACCTCATCCAGGCGTGGCCGGCACCGACCGCACCCGTCACAGTGCTCCGCCACGGCGACAGCTACGGCGCCTCAACACGCTCCAACTGAGCTCTTCACACATCTGCCCGCCCACCGCCACGTGGGCGGGCAGAGCCGTCTGCACTGCCCGCGTAGAAGACCGCCGTGGCGAAAGGAGCAGTAGTTCCATGCGTAGCCAGGAGTTGGTGGAGGTTCACGGGTCGCAGGGCGAGATTGCCAGGAGGCTGAGGAAGACACCGCCGTAGGTGTCCGATGCGTGGACCGTTAACGGCATTAATACCTCCCCGAGCACATCGGTGACGACCGCTCCGCACTCGTCGACCGTTAACGGCGTTAATACCTCCGCAGGTGCGGTGTCACCGAGCTCCCCCACGGCACCGACCGTTAACGCCGTTAATACCCCGGACACCCAGACCCCGGACCAGACGGCGCAGGACGACGCTGCACAGCCTCGCCGACTCCCGTACGACGGCCCGTTCTCCGTGGTGACCCACCTCCAACGGAAGATGAAGCCACCAGCGTTCGCTGAGGGTGCGCCGGTGTGGCTGAGGATGCTTCGCGAGAAGCAGCCTGCCGAGTACGCGGCGCTACTGAACGAACTGGCGGGCCAGCAAGAGCACACGCCAGGCTGACCTCTGCGCCCTGAGACGCACAAAGGGCCCGGGTTCCACCGTCGTCGGTGGAACCCGGGCCCTTTGTCTTTTCCGGCTGGATCACGGAGCGTCCGGTACCTGCTGTCCTGAGTCTTCTGATCGTCGGTGCAGGTAGACGACTTCATCGGGATGAGTGACTGAGCCTTTTCAGCGGTGCCGCTCCAGGGTGAGGACGGCCTTGGCGATTGACGTCATGCGGTTCGGGCTACAGCGGGCGCGACGGAAGATTCGCCAGGATTTCAGGCGGGCGACTCCTCGTTCGACGGGTACGCGAGCGGCGGACAAGGCTCGGTTGACCGTCTGCTCGGTCGAGGTGAGTTCGCCGTGCGGTGGCCGGCGTTTCGGGGTGGTGACCCACTCGCCAGCGCCGATGTAGGCCATGTCGGCCAGGACGGGAACGCCTTGGCGTTCACAGATCCTGATGATTTTGTGTGTGCGGACGGCGGTCAGGTCATGCGTGCGGCCGGGCAGAGCGGGCGAGAGCCACAGTGTCCGGCCGGCCGGGTCGGTGATGACCTGCACGTTCACACCGTGCCGCTTGTGCTTCGTCGAGTAGTCCGCCCGGCCGTCACCAACTCGGTCGCACTCGGCGAGCGTGCCGTCCACGAGAACGTAGTCGGGATCTTCCTCGCGCAGGACCTTCAGCAGACCCGGCGCCTTGGCGGCCAGGTGCTCGACGACGGCGGTGACGTATGCGTGGGCCGTGCCGACGGAGACACGGAAACCCGCTGCCAGTTGAGCCAGCGGATCATGTCGGCGCAGGTATGCCAAAGCGATCACCGCACGCTCGGACGGGCGGAGCTTGCAGCGCCGGTCACCCTCCAGTCGTCATACGAGCCATCTTCCCTCTTGCCCAATTGGGCAAGAACGAGCTTGAAGAGGAGCGGCTCTCAGGAGTCCCCGCGTCCGGCCTGCGGGTGGGTGTAGCGGATCGGCTTTACGAGGCTGCGGGCGTATTCGATCTCGCGGCGGGTGCTGTCGCCGATGTAGGCGTCGGGGTTGACGATCAGCACGTCGTCGGCGAGGTCAATCTTGCGCAGGTGGAGGTCGCCCAGGACGCGCTGGAGCCGGTCGGCACGGGCGGGGTCGTCCCACAGCGGATGCGGGGTCCTGAGGTCGCAGACCGGGGCAAGGACGATCCGGCCGGCCGCCGCCTCGTACAGGGCGGCTTCGGTGAGCGCGTCCCAGAACCGGGTCGACCCGCACAAGACGACGATCGGCGGGCGCGGCGGGATGGTGTCAGCAGTCATGGGCGGCCTTCCTGTTGGTGGGGATGGTGGCAGCAGGGTGGGTGGCACGGCTGGAAGTGGTGGGTGGGCTGGTGGTCATCGCGCAGGGGTCCTCTCGGAGGTCGCCCAGGTCGCGGTGCCCTGATCGGGGTCGGGGAGACCGGATGCAGTTACGGGGGCGGCGGGGTGCCGCATGGCGGTAATCGGTATCGCGCCGGGCTCGCTGCCGGTTGCCCAGAGCAGGCGCCAGGTGCCTTCCCACTCGCAGCCGCACGGGGTATCCGGGTGCTGGTGCCGTAAGAAGACGCCGTGTGTGTGGACGGCACGCGGGATCCGAGGGATAACTTCCGACGGGTCGTCGCCCGGGTAGAGGTGCAGGGTGCGCCAGTCATGGACGTGAGCCATGTACGCGGCGGCGGCCTCGATGATGACGGTCCACCGCTGGTGTCCGAGCATGACAAATGCGTCCGGGTAGGGGCTTCCATCGTGTGCTGTGTCGATGCCGGTGACGTACAGCTCCCTGTGGAGAAGGAAGCCGTTGCCTTCCGCGTCTTCGCTGTTGGGGATCCAGAACTGTTCGGCAGGCGCGGCGTGGTCGGCGTCGCGGGTTTTGAGGTCGTGCAGGGTCTTGGCTGTCATGTGCTTGCTCCGGTGCGGGTGTCGGCTGCGGTGAGGACGCGCGGCAGATGGATGTGGAGGTGGTCAACGTCGGCCTGGCGGCCACGGGCGCGGACTTCGCGGGCGAGCAGTTCGGTGAGTGCAGCTGCTCTTTTCCGGACTAAGAGAACGATCATGATGAGGCATCTTTTAATGAGCCCAGCCCATCTGGGGCGGGCACGCGACGGGAGCAGGCCAGCTGGGCCATGTGTCCTCCGCGCTCTAGGCAATGAGGGGGCATGCATGGGGGCAGACAACCGCCAAGTCTTGCTGCGATTGGCCAGACAACGTCCTGCCCCAAACCGTCTACGCCCCAGGGAACGGGCCGAACAGACGGAACTGGCGACGCAGCAGGAGTCGCCAGCTCAAGTGGTGGATGAGACTGCGCGGTGGTGGAAGCGAATTCCCTGGGTGATGCTGGGCACCGTCATATCGGTCATTGTGGGTATCGGGAGCCTGGCCTTCACGGGGGTGGCTACCTTCTATGGGGCCCTGGTGGCTCAGGACCAGCTTGAACAATCACGGGAGACGGCCAAGCAGGCGTCTCGTGAGCAGGCGATGCGCGTGACGTACTGGGCAGACCGCGAGCAGGATGAGCCGATGAAGTTGCACATCATGAACAGGTCGCCAGATCCCGTGACCAACGTGTACTTGGCCGTTGAGATCTTGCTCAAGGATGAGTCCAACAAGCGCCTTGAAGTGCCAGACCACATGTATGCCGACAGGGTCCTCCTCTATGACGTTCTGCCAAGCGTGGGTCCCTGTACAGAGCTAGTGATCGATCCGGGTGCTTTGCGTTACGGCAAGAAACCCCGGGCTCTTCCAACCTCGCAGGTGTACATCGAAGCCCGATGGATCTTCTTCCGTGATCGCGACGGTATGTCGTGGCGGCGCGACGACAATGCATTGGAACCGGATGAAGCACTGGAAGAGGTAGGTCGCGGGGAAATTTCGATCAGTCCGGTCGTCAAAGGAGAAGAGGACAACCTCGAGTGGGTGACGGCATCTCTCGCGGGTGGCCCAACGGTGCAACAGGCAGCTTCATGCGACAGACCCACGAGTGGCTGACCGCGCTCATGCGGTGCGGCTGACACATACCCCCTCAGTCGGCCATCTCCACTAGGCCGTTTCTGACGGCTCTTGGTGGGCTGGGTGGATCTCGTGGTTGTCCGGGCAGGACGCTCGAATGGTGCGGCGACACGAACTCACGGACGCGCAGTGGCAGAAGGTCGAACCTCTCCTGCCCTCTAATGGCAAGCCGGGCGGGCAATGGGCGGATCACCGCAGGGTGATCAACGGGGTTCTGTTCCGGGCCCGGACCGGGGTGCCCTGGCCTGACCTGCCAGAACGGTACGGCCCCTGGCAGACCGTCTACGAGCGTCATCGCCGCTGGTCGGCCGACGGCACCTGGAGGGCCGTCCTGCGCGAGTTACAGATCGAGGCGGACGCCGGCGACCCGGACGGGGCGCTTGCCCGCCAGGAATGGGCCGTGAACATCGACTCGACCTCCTGCCGGGCGCATCAGCACGCGGCCGGGGCACCCCGCAAGCCCCCGGCCGACTACCCGCAAAAAGGGGTGGGGCGCGTGAGGAGGCAGATGGACGGGAGGCGTTGGGGCGCTCATGGGGCGGGCTGACCAGCAAGGTCCATCTGCTCTCCGACGACCGGGCCCGCCCGCTGCACTGGCTGACCTCGCCCGGTCAGCGCGGTGACAGCCCGATGTTCGCTTCGGTGCTTGACGGCCTGCGCATCCGGCGCCGCGGCACGGGCCGCCCCCGCAGCAGGCCGGACCGGGTACGCGGCGACAAGGCGTACTCCAGCCGCGACAACCGCGCCTACCTGCGGCGACGCGGCATCAAAGCCACTATCGCGCAGCCCGACGACCAACGGGCCCACCGCAAGCGCCGTGGACGCTCCGGTGGCCGGCCCCCGGCCTTCGACAAGGCCCAATATCGCCGCCGCAACGCAGTCGAGCGGTGCATCAACAAGTGGAAACAGTTCCGCGCGGTGGCCACCCGATACGACAAACGCGACTACATCTTCAACGGCACCCTCACCGTCACCGCGATCGTCATCTGGCTCCGGGACACCGTCCAAGAGCCGTCAGAAACGACCTAGTTTCCTAACTGGGCGGCGCAGCCTATTGGCACCGGTAGTCCGGTCAACGACTCGGTGCTTCCCGCCTGCACATCCGATGGCGATACGCCGGGGGCCAGCCGGGAGGTCGGCGTAGGCCGCGAGGTTGGCGAGCGGTTCGCGGGCTTTGGTGGTGTTCAGGACGACGTCCTGGACGCGGGGGTCGAAGCCGTCGAGGTCCAGGATGTCGCGGGCAGCGGCCGGGTCGCGGAGCCGGTCGCGGACGTCCTCGATCCAGTCGGCGGCGGGCGGGATAGGGGAGCCGTCCGGGCCGGTGGACAGGTGCAGGTAGCCGAACGAGATCAGACGGATCGGGGGCACGGTGACCTCCTGCTGTGAAGGGGAAGGAACGTGCACCCGCACCCGGTTGCGGGTGCGTGGCCGCCGCGTGGGCGGCGGCCGCGGTGCCAGGGCCGCGAGTGGCGGTCACGGGTCGATGTCCTCCACGCCGGGGATGGCGATGTCACCGAGCACGTCGTCGATCGCGCGGATGACCGCGCCCCGGTCTTCGGGCCGCGTGGTGTCGAGCACAACCCGGGTGAGGTCCACCAGGTCCAGTTCCTCGAACAGGTCAGTGAGCTCGGCAATCGTCTCTGCGTCCAAGCCGCCCGCCTCGTCGGCCGCCAAGGGCAGCGGCGCCGCCTACAGGACTTCAAGCGTGGTGACGTCCAGCCAGATCGGCTCATCCGGTGTGCGAGGCAGGCAGAGGTAGCCGGTGATGCGGAGCTGGTCGCCGGGGGCCAGGTCGTGCAGCACGGCAGCCGCGAGCGCGGGGGGTGGTGGCCGTGCAGGGTATGACCATTTCGTCCACCACCTCGTCGGTGGGGGAGACGATGAGGCGGAAGCGGGCGGTGGTCTCGCACTGGTCGCCGCGCACAGCCTCGTCGTACAGGAAGCCGTGCAGAGTGACCGCTATGCCGCTGTGGTCCATGGTCATCCCGCCTTCCTGGCCGGTGCACTGGCAGCGGTCAGGAGCCGGCTCATGTTGCGCCGCTGTTCGTCCGGCGTGAGCCTCCGCGGCCGCGGTGGCAGGGGTCCGTTGACGTCGCGGTCCAGGCGGACGATGCGGGCTTCGCGGACGGTGAGCGGGGTATGCCGGGCGGCTTGGCGCTGCTGGCGCAGCCACTGGTCGTGGTCGGCGACGACGGTCACCCAGTCGGTGCCGAGTCGGTCGGCCAGGCGCTGGCGGAGCTGGGTGCGCTGTCGGGCGGTGGTGCCTGCCCACACACCCAGGCGCGCCTCGCTGGCGTGGGCGAGTGCCCACTTGAGGCAGCCTGCTGCGATCGGGCAGCCGGAGCACAGCTGCTTGGCCTGCTCGATGCCGGTCTGTGCCGCCGGGGTGGTGGTCGCTTCGTGGGAGAAGAGGGCGGGCTGGCGCTGGCAAGCGGTGGGGGAGGCGGTGTAGGGAAAGGTGATCCGGTCGGAGGCCGGCAGGTCGGAGCGAAGTCCGGGCATGGCAGAGCTCTCCAGGAAGAGGGGGGAGGGTCAGGCGTGGTCGTCGTCGCGCTGGCGCTTGGGCTGGATGTCGGAGGCGAACCGGCCGCGGCGGGCGGCCTCGGCCGGGTTCGCGGTGATCCAGTCCTCTGCGCAGGCTTTGTGGACGGGCTCTCCGTAGTGGGAGCGCATCGGCGTCGGCTGCTGGCACAGCACGCACGGCAGGTCCTGCCAGCGGTCGAAGTGGCGGGCGTCGCGCCAGTCCAGCAGGCCGCCGGGAGCCGGGACGCAGCCCGGCTCCCACAGCGGCGTCTTGCGAGTGCGGCGGGTCATCCGAGGGCAGGTGCGTGCCGGGGCGGCCGGGACGTCGTCCGTGGACCGTGGGTGTGTAGGCGTCGTGGCGGGTCGCCAGGTAGCCGGGCGGCTTCTCGCCGGTCTTCACCCGGTACATGGCCATGTCCGCGCCGCGCAGCAGGCGGCCAGTGTCGGCGGCGTCGGGCAGGTCGGCGGCGCGAGCGGTGCCGATGGACACCGCCGGGCTGAGGATCTGCCCGGCGTGGTCGACGGGCTGCGCGAGCAGCTGGCGCAGCCCGTCGACCTCCCGCACGGTCGCGGTCGGCGCGAGGAGCACGGCGGCGGCGAATTCGTCGCCCCCGAGCCGTGCGGCGATGCCGCCGCGGGCCTGCGCCCACGCCCCGATGCGGTGTCCGATGGCGGCGATGAGGGTGTCGCCGGCGGCGTGTCCGAGGGTGTCGTTGACCGTCTTCAGGCCGTCGGCGTCGGCGACCAGGACGTGCAGGAGGTCGCGGTGCGTACGGGCCAGGGACGCGGTGCGGGCCGTGAGGGTGTCGCGGCCGGGCAGGCCGGTGAGCGGGTCTCGGCGGGCGGCTTGCAGGTGCCGGCGGACCCTGACGTCGTCGGCGACCGCGACGGCCAGGGGCACCGCGACGGCGGCGAGCGCGAGTATCCGCGAGCGCTGCCGTAAGGCGGGCTCAGCGTGCATGATGGAGTCTCCGTTCTGCCCTTTCGGGCGGGATGAGGAGAGGCGCACCCCGAGTGCTTCCAGGCGTTAGGGGGTGCGCCTCTTGCTGTGTGATCACATGCGGTCCGGGCGGTGCCGGGCGTCGGGCATGCTGGGATGTGCACTCGCCCCTCGTGACGGAGAAGTGCTGAGGGGCGGGTGTCTGTCCAGCAGTGGTACGGCCCTGGGGTGCTTCTTTTGGATCTTCCCTCGGAGGGCTCCAGGCGGCCGATAGAGTGCGCGCCGTGGGCATACCCGGCTGGTTCGTCTGGATCTTTCTCGTGCTGTTCCTCTGGCAGGTCATCGCGCTCTGGCCTGTCATCGATCGACTGCGGGAAGCCAACTCCGCGCTGCGTCGCGAGGCGCGTCTTGACCTACTGGAGACCGTCGGACCCCTGCTGCTCTTCGGCGGCGGTCTGCTGGGTTTCCTGGTGGGGGAATCCTGGTTCTGGCTCGGCCTCGCGGGCTTCCCGATCCTGACCGCTGTTTACGCCGTGAAGGGTGTCCGCTGGCTCCGCGCCCGCCGCCACCCCACGGCCTGATCCAGACGACGGGCAGACGCTGCGGCAGTCACCGACGGTGTCGTCGTGCACCGACCGGCCGTGCGTCGGCGCGAGTTCCGCGAGCAGCTCGAGCAGCATCTCTTCGCCGTCGAGCGTGATGTCGGTGTAGCGGCCGCAGGTGCACGGCACGACCAGCGCGAGGACATCGGTGGCGCCGTCGTGCTCGGTGATGCGCAGGGTGTGGTGCAGCCATAAGCCGCCGTCCAGCCACGCCACCGCCGACGTCTCGACCCGGCGGCCGCCGCTGTCCGTGGCCGGGTGTCCCTGCCAGTCGGCGGCTTCCACGGCCTGCGCGAGGGTGTGCGGGTAGGCGGCGTACGTGTGGTGGGCGGCGGCGGTTTCCGCGTTCTCGCGCTGCTCGCTCTCGTCGGGGCCGTACGCGTCGGCGGCCATCTCCAGCAGGAACGCCAGCGGGCTGTCCGGCCCGTACGGGCGGGTCGTGGTGGTGTCGGGCATGGGTCAGATCTCCAGATCGTGAGAGGCCGCCGGGGTCACCGGCGGTGGTGTGGACAGAGCACGTGAGGGTCGGCTCACGCGGCCAGCCGGTGCGTGCCGGACGGCGGGGGCATGTAGCTGCTGGGGTCGACGGGGATGCCGTCGTGGCATTCCAGGCAGCAGCCGAGGGTCTTGGATACTGGCGCAGAGCACTTGTTCCGCAGCTGTCGTATTCCTGAGCAAGAGGGTCCGTCAGACCCTTCGTGCGTGGCTCTGGGCCGTGCATATTCGCTGGTCTAGAGAGGGGCCCGTACGGGACGCTGCACGCGTGATTGAGCGAGAAGCCGCCGTTCGGGCTGTCGAAGAGCAGCTGGAGCGCGACTACCAAAAGTGGCGGGCTGCGGGTGTGGACGCGCTACGGATGGCTGTGGTCGACGTCGAGGAACACGAGCTGGTGTGGATCGTCTACTGGACCTCCGAGGAGTTCGTACGCACCCGGAACCCGGAGTTCATGCTGGCCGGCAATGGGCCGTACCTGGTCGACCGTGTCGACGGCGGACTGCACCAGATCGGCGTCGTCTCTGCGGTAACCGGAGAGTGGGAGGACGACTACCGAGCCCGGATACGTGGGCTGCCGGTGCGCACCGCAGTAGACGATCTACACGATGCGCTATGCGGAGTCGCCGCTACGCGCGGACGCATGCACGCTGTGCGGGCACTGCGCCAGAGGCTGCCTGTGCTCTCGCCCGCGGAGGCCATCGAATACGTGAGCGCGTTGCTGGACGGTGATGCACCCGCGCGCCTCGTGGCCGTCGCCACCAAGGAACTCGTGGAGCCCCTCAACTCAGTACTTGCGGTGGAGACCATTCTGAGCGGGGCGGCGCTCCGAGCCGGTCAGAGACCCGACAGATGACGGGAAAGCCACTCAGCATGCCGATCGCGCATCCGGTCCCGTTCCTCGCACGTGGCAAGGAAGACGTCGGCCCCACCGTCGTAGGGGTGGTGGACGCGCTGCATCCGGGTGTCGGTGATGAGGACGCCCGCCACCTTGTCATCGGCGATGTCTCGGAGCAACTCGTCGATGCAGCCACGCCGCCAGGGCTGGCGGGCGGCGAAGAGGTGGCAGTACGTGCGGAACTCAGGGTCAGGATCGTCCTCCACCAGCAGGCTCTGCCAATACCCCGTGACGGGTTGCGATGACGGAACCTCGGCTTCGGTCGTCCAGAGCGGAGTGATCACATGCACGTCCGCACCAGCGAACAACGCATCAAGGACGGTGTTGTAACGCTCCAGGACGACGGCGTACTCGCTCTCGTCCTCCGCGTACCGCTTCGACTCCGGCAGGCTGTGAAAACGCACCCAGGGCATCGGCCGGGAACGGGTCGCCATGGCCCACCGGGCACCGGTTCGCCGACCGTACCCGCGCCAAACACGAGGCCGTCCACGCGCTGTAGCGCAGCTCCGGGCGCTCGACGGAGTCGGGGCGGAAGGCAACGGTGGCCGTGGCGGTGCCGAGCATGCCCCGCTGTCCGTTGTCGGACGGCGCCCACAAGACGGTGTCCAGAATCAGCACGCGACCGGCCTCGACGGCCGCCGGGGTTTTCACCTCCAGTTGCAGGCGCAGGCTGTGTGCCCCGAGCTCCTTGAGGAGCATCAGGCTGTTGTCCCGGTGGCCGATGGCCATGGTCCCGACGGGCGCGTTGAAACGCAGTTCGTCCATCGTGCGGCGCCTTCCTGGTGGTTCGTGTGCTGCGCCGATTGTGGGGCCTGGACTCGGCACAGAGCCCGGCATTTACGCATCGGGCTCCCTGCTGTCCCAAGCGAGGCCGGCCAGCCCCACGCGCACACGCGGCGGAGCTTAGGCTCCGTGCGGTGGAAACGTTCTGGATCACCGCGATGGCCGTCCTGTGGGGTGCAGGCGTGGGCCTGCTCATACCTCGCGCCGCGTACCGGCTCTCGGTGCCGCCCGATGAGCCGTGGCGCGCAGCGTGTCCTGCCGGACATCCCCTTGCCGGGATCGCGGGCGGGTGGCTGGGGCCAGCTCGGTGCGCCGACTGCGACTCTTACGGTCCCAGCGCTGGCGGCCGCCACCGGGGCCCGCCCCGAGCTGGTGGTCTGGCTCCTGCTCGCTCCGGCCGGCGTGCTGCTCGCCGTCGTCGATTTCGCGTCGCACCGGCTACCCGACGTACTCACCCTGCCCCTTGCCGCGGCAGCACTCGTCCTGCTGGGTGTTGCCGCGTTGCTGTCCGGTGCCGATGGAAGCTGGACGTCTGCGCTGCTCGGCTCCCTCATTCTGGGCGCCTGCTACTTTGCGCTCTTCCTCATCAGCAAGGGCGTCGGGTTCGGCGATGTGAAACTCGCCCTCGTCCTGGGCGCTGTCCTGGGCTGGTACGGCTGGGCCATCGTCCTGGTCGGGACCTTCGTCGGGTACCTGCTCGGCGCGCTGTACGGCATCGCTCTCATGCTCGCGGGCCGGGCAGGCAGGGAGACCAGGATCCCGTTCGGTCCGTTCCTTCTCGCTGGGGCGTTCGGCGGGGTGCTCCTGGGCTCCTACACCCCGTGAACCCGGCCGACGGAGTCGGTGAGGGCGCTGGGCCGGCGGCTGTGCTGATGACGCACCGGGTCGGCTTCGTGCTGGCGGCGCGCCCGTACGTACGGGCGGCTGCACGACGAGAGGGAGTCGATGACCGATCAGGCCGGCCAGGCCCCAGGCTCAGGGGCGGCGGCGGGCGATCAGGACGTCGAAGCGCGCATGCTCGATCAGGCCGCCCGCGTCGGCGTGTTCGGTCAGCATGGCGTGGGCCCGCTCCTCGAAACTCCCGCAGCCGGTCCCCGAACAAGGGACGGGAGGCGAAGGACGTCGAGGAGAGGTAGCCGATGACCGTCTGCGGGCTCCAGGGCCGCTCGACCGGGATGGTGTGTTCCTCGACGTCCGTGAAGGCGGACTCGGCGAGGATCTCGCGGTAGGGGCGGTGGTGCGCCGCGTAGGTCTTGTCCTTGCCCGCCCGGTGTTCGTTGCCGGTGTATTCCTGGATCAGAGACCGCAGGGCGTCCGTCCATGCCGAGCGGGCCGTCCAGAGGCTGCCATCTCCCATGACGACGACCACGGCGTCCTTGGCCGTGCAGCCGTCGAGGAGTGACAGTACGGCGGGCTGGTCCATCCAGTGGAACGCGCGGCAGACGGTGACCATGTCGGCCGCCCAGTTGGCGTGGGGCGGGACGAACTGCTCGGCCGGCTTGTTGTGCAGACGGATCGTCGTGTCGGGCAGGCTGGCCAGCGCCTTGTCGGCTTCCGAGAGCATGCCGGGGTCCCGTTCGACGACGTCGATCTCGGCGAAGGCCTCGTGCAGGGCTGCGGGTACTTGCCCCGTTCCCGATCCGAGGTCGAGGAGGACCGGGTGCTGCTTGCCGACGACCGTCAGGCTGAGGAGGCGGACGGCAGCCTCGGGGATGCCGGGCCGGTAGGTGGCGTAGTAGGGGGCGGTGTCAGCGAACTCGCTCATGATGTTCCCTTTTAAGGCCAGGTTGCCCAGCAGCCCCGAGAGCCGGCCGAGCTGACAGTGCAGTTCGGTGCCTCCGGCCCTACGGGGAGCACCTGGCCAGCAGGGCGCGGGCCGCGCGGACCTACCGAAACAGCACCGGGGGGTGCTTGCTGTAGTTGAGGTGTAGTGGTCGGCCTTCGGCGAGTTCGTCGACCAGCAAGCTGCCCTCGGGTTCCGCAGGAGCGCGAGCTGGAGGGACTCTCTGACCGAGGAAGCCCCGCATCGGTGGTCATCAGATCTGCCCCTTCCTGCTACGCGGCAGCGAGCTGGAGAAGTTCTGGAACACCCTGGGCGTCCTGGTAGTGCTGGAAGCGGGGGAGAAGGTCGTCGACAAGTTGTACGCAGCGGGGTGCTCCGATGCGACGGGCCAGGAGCAGGGATTGGGTGGCGGCGTCCGCGGCGGGCTCGGGTTCCTTCAGGTCGAGGTAGCTGGCGGCGCGGTAGGCGAGAAACACTCCGCGGGTCTTGTCCCGGGCCGGGGGCAGCAGGCCTTCGCCTTCGGTGATGAGCTGGTGGGCGCGGGCGATGTCGCCGAGGTTCAGGAGGGCCTGGCCGGAGTCCACGGCGAGATCGGCTTCGGATACCCAGGCGCACCAGGCGGGCCGGTCGGCGCCGGTGTCGCCCAGGTGTTTCTCCGCCGCGGCAAGGGCACGCAGCACGGCGCGCCGTTCGCTCCGGTCGCCCTGTGCGGCGAGGGTGCGGGCGAGGCGTAGCTGGAGCAGGCAGCGGGCGGCGGGGTTCTGGGCGCGGGTCAGGGCGTAGTTGAGGATGTTGGCCGCGGTGGTGTGGTCGCTGCGCCAGGCGGCCTGGTAGGCGAGGTCGCCCAGGAGGCCGGCGCCCATGTCGTGGTCCCCGGCGGCGTGGGCGTTGTGCAGGCCGGCGATCCAGTTCTGGCTGGCGTGGGTGTGGCGGCCCAGGTCGAAGCGGTGCCAGGCGACGGTCTGGGACAGGGAGGCCGCCAGGGTGTGCAGACGTAGCCCGAGGGCGGGTGTGTAACGGCCGTGTTCGAGCAGTTCGGTCACCGTGGACAGGTGGGCATCGAGCAGCGTGGCGGTGTGCTGTCGCTGCTCGGTGGCGTGACTGGCCAGTTGCTGGGTGGTGTTCTCCAGGAAGGCGACGAAGTCCTCGCCGATTGGTTTGCCGGCGCGGGCCTGGGCGAGCGCGCTCGTAGGGCCGGCGGCCCAGTCCGCAGCCAACGCGGACAGGGCGGCGCCGGAGATCGTAAAGAAGGTGCGGCGGTCCATCGCTGTTCGCAGGGCCTCTCTAAGAGCGGACACAGAGCTGTGGGGTCCGAGCGCGACCACGCCGTCGGCAGTGAGCGGCAGCCAGTTCGGCCAGTCGTCGGCACGGACGACGTCCGCGGGCCAGCCGAGCGCTTCGGCGATGTAGATCTGCGATTCCTCGTTGGGTTCGACACCGCGCTGCCATTTACGCACCCGCGCCTCGTCCGTGCCTGAACGCAGACCGCGCCGGGCGGCAGCAGCACGGACGCCTGCGGCGAGATCCCGCTCGGACATGCCGGCGGCGACGCGTGCCACAGCGAGAGGGTGACGGTGGGCCTTTTCCACCTCTCCATCCAATCACCCTATGCACTCGTCCGGTGACTTCCTGGCAAGGCGGGACCTCCCCGGGACCTCCCTCAACCGGTCGACTGAGTCGAACAGTTGAGCCCAACATCGTGTTACTGCAGCACCCGGCAGCAGCACTTCTCGAGGTGTCGTCTGCCGTCGGCATGTGAGGAGGCACTATGCGGACCGTGCTAGTCACAGGAGGTGCGGGCTTCATCGGCTCGCACTTCGTCAAGCGTCTTCTGCGCTGTGAGGACATCGCCAGAATCACCGTCCTGGACGCCCTGACGTACGCGGGGCACGTAGAAAACCTCGGCAAGGCGTTCCTTGATCCGAAGATGGACTTCGTCCAGGGCAACATTCTCGACGCCGATTTGGTGGACCACCTCGTGGCCCAGCACGACCACGTCGTCCACTTTGCCGCTGAGTCCCACGTCGACCGCTCCCTGTACGAGGCGGGTAACTTCCTGACCACGAACGTGCTGGGCACCCGAACGCTGTTGGATGCCGCCTGGCGGCTGGGAGTGGAGAAGTTCGTCCACGTCTCCACCGACGAGGTGTACGGGCCGCTGCTCACGGGGGCGGCGGACGAGTTGGCACCGCTGCGGCCGACTGTGCCCTATGCAGCGTCGAAGGCAGCCAGCGACCTGGTGGCCATGTCGTACTTCCAGACCTACAGCGTGCCGGTGTGCATCACGCGCTCGTCGAACAACTACGGCCCCTGTCAGCACCCAGAGAAGATCATCCCCCTGTTCCTGACCCGGCTACTGAAAGGCGAGCCGGTCACCCTCCACGGCCAGGGCCAGCACGTCCGTAACTGGCTGCACGTGGAGGATAACTGCGCCGGGATCGAACTCGTCCTGCGCTCGGGCTCGCCGGGTGAGGTGTACAACATCGGCGGCGGCACCGACCTGTCCAGCAAGGAACTGACGGGCGAGCTGTTGCGGATCTGCGGAAGCGGCTGGGACAAGGTCAGGTACATCCCGGACCGGCTGTCCAACGACCTCAGGTACGCCATGGACTGGTCGAAGCTCGCCGCCCTCGGCTACCAGCCCACCCAGGCCCTCCAGGCCGGCCTCGAAGAGACCGCTGACTGGTACCGCCGCAACCCCGACCGGTGGGCGCCGCTCTCGCGCAGCCCGCTGCCCGCGTTGCCCTCGCCCCGCGTTGCCCCGTCTCACCAGGAGCACCAGCATGCCTGACCAGACCCCGCCGCGCCGGATTCTCGTTACCGGCGTCGGAGCCAACCCCGGCTTCGGCCTGTGCCGCAGCCTCCTCCGCCTCGGCCACCAGGTCATCGCCGTCGACGCGAACCCGCTCGCGCCCGGCCTGCAGTTAGACGACGTCGTGCCCCGCGTGATCCCGCGTGCCGACGACCCCCACTACCCGGACACGGTGGCCGGACTGTGCCGCGATCTCGCCGTGGACGCGATCGTGGTCGGCATCGAGAACGACCTGCCGCCGCTGCTCAACCTGCGGCCCCGCCTGGAATCCGACGGCGTACGCCTGTGGCTGCCGGACGACGAATCGGTACGCAACTGCATCGACAAGGCTCGCTTCCACCACGTCCTCACGCAACACGGCATCCCGACTCCCCGTACCTGGAGCCCGGGAGATCTGGAGCTGCTGCCCGCCGACGCCCCGCTCGTCGTCAAGCCGCGCGGGGGTCACGGTGCGCAGAACGTGCACATGGTGACGTCGAGCCGGCACGCCCGCCTGCTGTGCGAGCTGGTCCCGGCCCCCATCGTGCAGGAACGCGTCTACGGCACCGAGTTCACCGCAGACTGCCTCGTCGACCGCGACGGGCGCACCTCGGCGATCCTGCGCCGCCGCGACCTGGTGAAGGCCGGACTCGCCGCCGTCTCCACCACGTTCGAGACCGCCGCGGTGCGCGACCTGGTCGTGAAGACACTGCACGCCGTCCGCGCGGCCGGGCTGTGCTGCGTACAGGGCTTCGTCATGGCGGATGGCTCGGTCACCATCACCGAGCTGAACGTCCGCGTGGCCGGCGGATTCCCGCTGACCGAGGCCGCCGGAGCCGACCTCGCCGGCCAGATGGTCAACGGCCTGTTCGGCCTGCCCGTCGACCACGACCGGCTCACGTACCGCACCGGCGTGTTCCTCACGAACTACGTCGAAACGCTCCGCGTCGGCGACGCCACCGAACTCGCCTTCGCCACCGCATCGAAAGGAACAGGATCGTGACCACCTCTACGGGGCCCGACGCCAGGCGCAACGCCAGCCCCTACCTGTACGGGCAAGAGGCCGCCGCGGTGGCCGAGGTCCTGCAGTCCGGGCAGTACGGGCACACCGACGTCACCGAGGAGTTCGAGCGCGAGGTCGCCGCCTTCCTTGGCGTGGAGGACGCTGTGGCCGTCGCCTCCGGCACCGCGGCCCTCCACACCGCCCTGCTTGCCGCTGGGGTCGGCCCGGGCCGCGAGGTGATTGTCCCGTCCATGACGTTCTGCGCAACAGTCCAGGCGATTCTGGCCGCCGGCGCCACCCCGCGCTTCGCAGACATCGACCCCGCCACGCTGTGCGTGACCGACCAGCTCCTCATGGAAGCCGTCGGCGAGGGCACGGCGGCCGTCATACCGGTGCTGTTCGGCGGCCGAGCCGTCGACCTCAGCCCCATCCGGGACGAGCTGACCGAGCGGAACATCGCCGTCATCGAGGACGCCGCACACGCCTTCGGCTCCCGCAACGGACACAACAAGGTCGGCGCGACCGGTGACCTGACCTGCTTCAGCTTCGGCCCGATCAAGAACCTCACCTGCGGCCAGGGAGGCGCGGTCATCCCCCGCACCCGCAAGGAAGCCGACACGATCCGCCGGATCCGGCTCCTCGGCGTCGTCCAGTCCCAGGCCGAACGCGCGAACATCACCAGCTACCGCGTCGAAGGCTTCGGCCTGCGCTACCAAATGTCGTCCATCAACGCCGCCATCGGCCTGGCCCAACTGCCGCACATGGCCGACATCGAGCACACCCGCCGCACCTTGTGGCAGACCTACGAGCGCGCGCTCGTCGGCCTGGACGGCGTGACGCTCGTCGACGTCGACACCAAGCACTCCGTGCCCCATCTGTGCCAGGTCCGCGTGCCCCACCGCGACCAGGTGTTCGCCGAGCTGCGACACCAGGGCATCGGCGTCGGCGTCCACTACCCGCCCAACCACCTGCAGCCCGCCTTCGCCGCCTGGCGGCGCCCCCTGCCGGCCACCGAGCAGGTCGGCCGGGAGATCCTGACGCTGCCCTTCCACCAGCACCTCACCGACAACGACATCGACCAGGCCGTCACCGCCCTCCGCCAAGCCCTCAAGACCGCTGGAGCCGCATCATGCGCAAGCTCCTGACGGTGTGCCTGGGAAACTACTGCCGCAGCCCGTTCGCCCAGATCGCACTGGCCCACAGGGGCGGCCCGGACATGCGGGTCCGCTCGGCCGGGCTGATCGGGAAGTGGCAAGACCAGCCCGCCAACGAGTCCATGGTCAAGGCGGCTCGGCGTCTGGGCCACGACCTCACCGGGCACCGCGGGCAGCAGATCACCCTGGACATGCTCGACTGGGCGGACGCCGTCCTAGCGATGGACGCCTCGGTCCTCGACACGGTCCGGGCGATCTGCACTCAGGCCAACGAGCCCAAGCTCGCCCTGTACCTCGGCAACCGCGACGTCCCCGACCCGATGGGGCAGGACGACGCCGCGTTCAACGACTGTGCCGTCCTCATTGAGGCCGGGACGGCTCTCCACGTCGGTCGGCCGAGCCAGTAACCGGCTGGCTGGACGCGGCGGACAGGATCTCGTCCACGAGCCTGTCCGCGGCGTCCGGACGGCCGTAGGCACGGGCCCGCTCCGCCATCGCCCACCGAAGGTCGGCATCGGCCAAGAGCGGGCCCAACGCGTTCCGCACCTGCTCCGCCGTCACAGCGCCTTCGAGCGCGACCGCGGCCCCGGCCTCCTGCAGATGCCGCGCGTTGTGCGCCTGCTCGTTGCCCGCCGACGACGCCAGCGGAACAAACACCGCCGGCTTGCCCAGCAAGGTCAGCTCCGCCAGCGTCCCTGCACCGCTGCGGGAGATCACCACATCCGCGAGCGCCAGCACATCCGACAGCTCCGGCCCGACGAACCCGGCCAGGTAGTACCGGCTCGCGAGCTCAGCGGGCAGCCCGGCCGCCCGCACCCGCAGACCCTCGACATTGGCTGGCCCGCACTGGTGCACCACGTTCGCCTGCTGCAGAAGCCACGGCAGCACCTCGCCGACCAGCTCATTGATCTGCTGCGAGCCCTGCGCGCCGCCGGTGACATACACGGTCGGCAGCTGCCGCTCGAAACCCCACAACTGCAGCGCCTGCACAGCCCTGTCCGCAGTCCCGGACAGCACTTCCGGCCGGACCGGGTTCCCCGTCACCACGGCGACCTGCCGCGCCGACTCCGACAGCAGCTCAAGCGTCGACTCCGACGACACGCAGATCCGAGCCGCCGACGCCGCCAGCTTTCGGTTCGCCAGCCCCAACCTGACAGTCTGCTCGTGCAGCACCAGAGGACGACGGCACATCCGCGCAGCCAGCCCGGCCGGGACCGCCACATAGCCACCCGTCGCCAGCACCACATCCGGCCGGAAACCGTCGATCGCCTTCCGGGCCTGCATCACCCCGAGCGGCACCCGCGCCATATCCCGCACGTTCGCCGGCGATGCCAGCTTCAGCGGGTTCTTTGAACGGCGGATCTTGCCCGTCACCACGCTGGTAAACGGGATGCCTTCGGCCGGAGCCACGCGCGCCTCCAGACCCTCTGCTGTCCCGATCCACAGCGTCTCGAGCGCCCTGCCCTCGGCAGCGAGCCGGGCCTGCAGAGTACGTACGGCGGTCAGCGCCGGGTACGTGTGTCCACCAGTGCCGCCGCCCGTGACGACGAGACGGAAAGAGGCGCTGTTCATCGGGGGCCGCTCCAAATCTGGCGGATATCAGACGAGTCGTCACAGTAGCGGCTGCGGAACACCCTCTCGCCCGCCACGCACGAATCCGCGCCACTCGTCGTCCCGAACGAAGCCCCTTCCTCGCCCCGACCTCACCCGCCTACCAAGCGCTTTGGCGACGGGGCCGAGTCCTTCGTGCGGGCATCGGGCCCCATTTAGTGGATCTGGGCTGCTCTCATGGAAGTGGGGCGAAGTGGGGACCGCTGCCCCTTCGTGTCGGGTCGGTGTGTCGAGCTGGAGATGCTCGAAGCGCAGACCTGCACCTTCTTCTCCAAGGACGTGTAATCAGTGTTCCTTTGCCCTACCCGTCCGGTCGGCGCGCCGAGCGGACCCGAATGGTCGGTGACGGCCCCCGGCCACCGATGGCACAGTGGCGGCATGTGCGGCCGATACGTATCCACCCGCAGCCCTCAGGACCTCGCCCGGCTCTTCCACGTCTCCGACCCGCCTCCCGAGGAGACGCTCGCACCGAGCTGGAACGTTGCCCCCACCGACAACGTGTGGGCCGTCCTCGAGCGAGCACCCCGCGACAGCGACAACGGCACCGAAGTCCTGCGGGAGCTGCGCACACTGCGCTGGGGGCTGGTGCCGTCCTGGGCCAAGGACGTGAAGATCGCCTCCCGCATGATCAATGCACGGGTGGAGACCGTGCATGAGAAGCCCGCCTACCGCCGCGCGTTCACCCGCCGCCGCTGCCTGCTGCCCGCCGACGGCTTTTACGAGTGGGAACAGATCAAGGACCCCGGCACCGGAAAGACCCGCAAGCAGCCCTACTTCATCCACCCCGAGGATGACCAGGTGATGGCCCTCGCCGGCCTCTACGAATACTGGCGCGACCTGGCCGTCAAACATGACGACGACCCGGACGCCTGGCTGATGACCTGCACCATCATCACCACCGAAGCCACCGACGCGGCTGGCCGCGTCCACCCCCGCATGCCGCTCGCCCTCACCCCTGACCACTACGACGCCTGGCTCGACCCCACCCACCACGATCCCCACGACCTGCGCGCCCTCCTCGGACAGCCCGCGGGCGGCCACCTCGACGCACGCCCCGTCTCCACCACGGTCAACAACGTCCGCAACAACACCCCTCACCTCGTCGACGAGGCCACCAGCTAGCTAGGCGCCTTCGCTGGAACCCCGCCGGCCGGAAGCGTGGACTGCGAGGGCCGCTGGATAGATCACGTTGTGTCCGTACTGGGACCGGGCGCGGTCGGCCACGGCTTCGAGCGCGAGAGGCTTGTCGTCGCCCTGGTCGAGGGTGAGCTGCCGGGTGGCCTGCTCGTCAGGGCGTAGGGCATCGGCGCGCAGGGCGATGCTACGGACCCGGGCGCGCTGGAGCCCCAGGGAGTCATAGATCGCATACGCCGCTCGGGCCAGCGGGACGGTGTGGTGGGTGGCTTCGCTCAGGGTGCGGCTGCGGCGGGTGGCGCTGTGGTCGGCGTAGCGGACGGTGCAGGTCAGCCCGGCGGCAACCTGGCCGGAGTCGCGCAGGCGGGCGCCGAGCTGGTCGGCGAGAGCGAACAGGGCCCGCCGGTGCTGGGCGGGATCGAGTTCGTCGCGGGTGAAACGGTGCTCGGCACTGATGCTCGCCGGCGCCGGGGTGGGATCGACGGTCGTAGTGTCGCGGCCGCGGGCACGCTCGTGCAGGGCACGCCCGGCCCGAGCGCCGAGAAGGCGCTGAAGAGTGAGCTGGGGGACGTCGGCGATGTCGCCGACGGTGTGCAGCCCGTACTCGGCGAGGGTGGCCGCAGCTTTCGCGCCTACGCCGGGCAGTTCCCGGACGGGACGGGGCCGCAGGAAGGCGGTGATCACCTCGGGGGAGTCGTCGATGACGGTGCGCCGCCCGGGCCCGGTGAGCGCGCAGGCCATCGCAGCGAGCATCCGGTTCGGCGCCACGCCCGCCGAACTGCGCAGGCCAAAGAAGGCGAGCGTCCGCAGCTGGACCAGTTCGGTCACGCTGCGGGCGTCACGCTTCCAGTAGAGGAGTGCGCCGGTCAGATCGAGGACAGCCATGTCGGGTTCGATCAGTTGCACGCGGGGCGTGAAGTTCTCCAGCAGACGGCGCAGACGCTCGGGGAGTTCCGGGTCCGGGTCGGCCGGGAGGATGAAGCGCAGATGGAGGATGCAGCGGCCGCTCATATCGGTCACCCGGCGCTTCCTAGGGAGCGGTGGCCGAGCCGTCGCAGGTCGGCGGAGCGGGTGCCGGCGGGCTGGAGGTCGGCGTAGGGGTGGAGTCGGGCGCCGGCGGTGCCGTCGGCGAGCGTGCGCTGCGGCGCGGCCGGCTGGGCCGGGGTGGGTGCCGGGCCGGTCTGGCCGAGGAGGTCGAGGGCAGCCTGGGGGCCGTGGTCGCGGCGGGCGGCGGCGACCTCGTCCAGGTCCCAGGCCCTCTCGCCGACGACGGTGCGGCGCGGGCCGCGGGCCTCGACGGTTCCGCGCACCAGCAGCAGGCCGGAGTGGAACACGGTGTGCGCGCAGGCCTCGTGGGAGTCTTCGAAGAAGGCGATGTCGACCAGGCCGGAGCCGTCCTCGAGCGTCGTGAAGATGACGCGCTTGCCGGACGGGATCGGCGGGGTCTGCGTGGAGGCCCGCACGCCTGCGACGAGAACCTTCTGCCCCGGCACCATGCGACGCAGGTGGGCGGCGTCGGTCGCGCCGAGCTCACGCAGCAGCCGGTGGTGGTGCTCCATCAGATGCCGGCTCACGTCGATGGACAGGGTGTCGAGCTCGGCGCCGAGCTTGTCGCGACTGGTCATGTCCGGCAGCCCGCTCGGCTCGGCGGTCACCAGCTCGCCACCCAGCGGCAGCTGCCCGTCGGTGGTAGCGCGGTTGCGCAACTGCCTGTGCAGTTCGGTGGCCTGCAGCAGCAGGTCCCGCCGGGTCAGGCCGGGGGAGAGGGCCTCGAGGGCGCCGATGCGGATCAGGCGCTGCGCGACCGGCAGCGACGGGCGGTCCCGCAGCCACAGGTCCTGAAGCCCGGTGTAGGGCTGGCCGGCCACCAGACGGGCGGTCTCCGCCTCGCTGATGCCCTTGATCGCGGAGAAGGCGAGCCGCACGGCCCAGCCCTGTTCGGTCTGCTCGACGCTGTGCTGGGTGCGGGAGCGGTTGACGTCGACGGGCAGGACGGGCACGCCGTGGCGGCGGGCGTCTGCGACGATGACCCGGCGCGGCCACATCCCCGGATCGTGCTCCAGCAGCCCGGCGTACAGGTACGCCGGGAAGTGCGCTTTCAGATAGGCGGACTGCAGGGCGGGGACGGCGAAGGCGACCGCGTGGGCGCGGCAGAAACCGTATGCGCCGAAGGAGGAGATGATCTCCCACACCTCGTCCAACACGACTTTGGTGTATCCGCGCTCGCCGGCCGTGCGCCGGAACCAGGTCTCCACCTTCGGCAGCCGGTCGGGGTCGGCCAGGGCCCGGCGGGCGACGTCGCCGGCGGCGCGGTCACAGCCGGTCATCTTCGAGAGGATCGCGATGATCTGTTCGTGCCAGATGACGACGCCGTAGGTGTCGTTGAGTACCGGCTCCAGGTCCGGGTGCGGATACGTGGGGGCGGCGCCGTGCCGGGCGGCGATGTAGAGCGCGGGCATGCCGCCTTGTACGGGGCCCGGCCGGAACAGCGAGATGTCGGCAACGACGTCCTGCATGTGCCGGGGCTGGAGGCGGCCTACCAGGTCCTGCTGGCCGGGGCTCTCGAGCTGGAAGAGACCGATGGTGTCCGAGGCCCGGATCATCTCGAAGGCCCGCTGGTCGTTGAGGTCGACGTGGTCGGGATTGTCCAGGTCGATCGCGCGGCCGGTCGTGCGGCGGATCTCGGCGACCGCGTACGCCATCGCCGACTGCATACGCACCCCGAGCACGTCGAGCTTGAGCAGCCCGAGGTCTTCGACGTCCTCCTTGTCGGCCTGCACCATCGCGTAGCCGGCCGGCGTCGGCTGCACCGGCAGCCGGTCCAGAAGCGAGGCGTTAGACAGGATCACGCCGCACGGATGCATGGCGTAGCCGCGGGGGAGGGCATCCAGGCCTTCGGCGAGTTCCCACAGTGGTCCGAACTTCTTGGCCTGCGCGGCGAGCTGCCGCAGCTCCGGCAGTTCGGCCAGGGCGGAGCGGATGTCGCGTGCACGGATGTGCGGGAAGCTCTTGGCGACGTCGCCGATGACCTGGGGCGGGATTCCGAGAGCGAGCCCGGTGTCGCGCAGGGCGTGCCGGGCCCGGTAGGTCTCGGGCATGCCGGTGACCGCGGTCCGCTCCTTACCGAACCGCTCGATGATCGCGTCGTACACCTCCAGGCGCCGCTCCGACTCCACATCGAGGTCGATGTCCGGCAGCGACGTACGCCGCTCACTGAGGAACCGCTCGAAGAGCAGCCGGTGCTCCAAGGGGTTGGCGGTGGCGACGAACAGCGAATGGTTGACCATGCTCCCGGCGCCGGAGCCACGCGCGGCGACCCGGATCCCGAGCGCCCGGGTGTCCGCGACCACCTGGGCCACGGCCAGGAAGTACCCCTCGAAGCCCAGACGGCCGATGACGTCCAGCTCGTAGTCGAGCTGCTGTAGGGAGCGCTCATCGCGGTCCAGGCCGCGGGCGACCATGCCGGCCTCGCACCGCTGCCGCAGCAGCCGCATCGCCGAACCGCACTCGGCGGTGGCGCCGACGAGGGACGGTTCGGGGAAGTGCGGCCGCCCCAGCCCCAGGTCTGCCGGGGTGAGCGTGCACGACTGGCCGGTGGCCGCGGTCTCGGCCAGCAGCCGTCCGGCCCGGGTCCGGTCGTCGCCGACAACCTGGGCGATCCGCTCGGCCCCCGCGGCCATGACGGCCGGGTCCTTCAGCCACCGCTCGCCGCCGTCCAGCCGACGACCGTCGACTGGCCGCAGCAGGCGGGCCGCGTCCAGGACATCGGCCAGCCGGTGCTGGCCGGGATCGACGTAGCGGACCGCGTTCGTCAGCACCACCCGCACCCCGAGCTGATCGGCCAGGCCCACGGTCCGCGCGGCCAGCCGAAGCGAACCCGCACCGGTGCCCTGCCCGCCCAGATACACGCTCTCCAGCCGCAGCCGCTCCCCGGCCAGCTCCCGCCACGGCGCGAGCAGCCGCTCGGCGATGTCGGGGCGGCCCGCGGACAGCGCGCGCACCGGCTCGGAAGCGGGACCGAGCAGCACCACCAGGTCCTCGCCGGCGTACTCGCGCAGAGCCGGCCAGGACACGACGGGCAACGCGCCGCCGGCTTCGGCATGCGCGGCCGACACCAGGCGGCACAGCCGCGCCCAGCCAGCCGCGTTCTGTGCGAGCAGGGTGATCCGCAGCGGTGGCTCGATCACGTGCGCGCCACCGCGTGCAGGCGTACGCGGCCCTCCGGCAGACGGGCCGGGAGCGGTGAGCGGGGCGACGGCTACGTCGACACCGAAGATGGGGCGGATGCCGGCAGCCGCGGCGGCTTTGGCGAAGCGGACGGTTCCGGCGACGGTGTCCCGGTCGGTCAGCGCGAGCGTCGTCATCCCACGCTCAGCGGCCCGCTGGACCACGGCCGCGGGAAGGGAAGCGCCGTAGCGGGCGGAGTAGCCGGATGCGACGTGCAGATGAGTAAATCCACGGCCCCACACCTCCAGCCTTTCGTTTGTCCCTCCCTGGCCTGTGACCTCTCCAGGTATCCACCATAACGCTTAATCGCGCAACTGTTCGATTGAGGAGATGGCGCCACCCGCCCCTCGAATGGGACCAAGCTGACCTCCGAGCAGGGATCAAGCCTTGCCTGCGCCGTGCGCCCCATGCTCGTAGGTGGGGAGGCAATCCCCGGAGACGCACCCTCAGGTCCAGCTGCTCCTGGGCGTGGGGGCCTGGAGAGGCATCCCACACTTTGGTCACGCGCGACGGCGAGGAGGGATCATCGACAGACGGGCGCGTATCGAGGGAAGGGCACAATGAGGACTTCGTATCTCGTCCGGTTGAGGTTCGAGTCTGACGGGCCGGCCGTGGAAGGCGAGTGGGCGCTGCCGGGCCCCGCTGAGGACCGGTACACGGAGTGGATCGGGCTCTACACCAAGGACCCGAAGGTCGAGGTCCACCTCATCGAGAAGACGGGCGCCCGGGAGCGGATGCTTCGGACACGGACGGCGCAGGGCGAGAACACGCCGTAGGACATGCGCGTCCGGCGAGGTGTCGGAACCTCCGGCACGGCCGACATAGGATCCGTCGTCGTGGCACACACATACGAAGAACTGGTGGAGATGCAGAGACTGGCCGACGAGGCGCACAGCCGGGTCCTGGATCTGGGGGACACCTACGGCCGACCCACGGCGACGCCGTGGACTGCACAGCAGACCGAGACATACGAGACGGCCTGGCAGCACTGGCGGGATCTGGCCACGCAGGCCCAGGCCGCCGTCACCGCCCACGCCAAGGAGCAGGACAAGCCCCGCTTCGGCATCGAAGCTGCCGTGCGGGCCCAGGCCTGGCATCCGGAGCAGGCCGCAGCGTAGAGCGGCAACCGCTGCGTCGCCAGCTCGTGCGGAGACGCAAGCCGCCGGCACCGCCGGGTGGGCTCAACCGCCGACGACGAATACCGCGCTCGCCGAGGATGGAGCTGCGCGACAGCAGTCCACCCCTGCCACGAAGCAGGGAAGACGAAGGACGCCGCTGAAGGCGCGCGCCGCAGCCCCTTACCCTGTCGTACGGCACGCGTCTTTGTGGCGAAGTCCGGCCAGAGCGTGCACGCTGCCGGGAGGAGGGTCCTGGTGCGACGCTTACGTCCCCTGACCGCCCCGCGCGCCGCTTGAGTTCCCTGCGTTAGCGCCGCGGTTTGGGGAGTTCCCCAGGCTTGACGGTCACGATCTCCACGCCGGTGCAGCCAGCGGTCTCAAGCGCGGCCTTCTGCTGCTGGGCGCTGGGCTCGTCATAGGCGACGGCGGAGCCGCGGGGCATGCCGTCGGTGTCGGTCCAGGTGAGTCCGAAGTTCTGCATGGTGATCGCCATGAGGGCATCTTCGCTGGTGGCACTGACATCGCATACTTCCGGCCGCGGTCTATCCCGCTGGCTGGATTGTGGTGCATGGTGTGCCGGTGGGATCCCGCTTCGCCCCCGGGTGGATCCCCCTTGCTGGGCCCTGCCGTCCCGTGGGCGGCGGGGCCCGCCGCGCCTCCCGGCTCCCCACGGGAGGCATACGGCTGCCCGGGTTCAGCTGGTGCGGGCGGCGCGCACCCCTCGTAGGCTCGAACTGCTCGGGGCCTGCTGCGGAGGTGTGCCATGCCCCGAACCATCTGGTCCGGCGCCATCAGCTTCGGCCTGGTCACCGTCCCGATCCACGTCCAGTCCGCCACCGAAGACCACTCGATCCGCTTCCACCAGTACCACCTCGAGGACATGGGCCGGATCCGCACCCGCAAGATCTGCGAACTCGAGGACCGCGAGGTGTCGAACACCGAGATCGGCAAGGGCTACGAGTACGCCAAGGACCAGACCGTCGCCATCAGCGACGACGAACTGCGCGACCTGCCCCTGCCGACAGCGAAAGCCATCGAGATCGACGCCTTCGTCGCAGCCGACGACATCGACCCCATCCGGATCGGTGAGGGCTACTACCTGTCTCCGGACGGGCAGGTCGCGGCGAAGCCCTACAAGCTGCTCCGCGAGGCGCTGGCGCGCTCGTCGAAGGTGGCCATCGCCAAATACGCATGGTCCGGGCGCGAACGGCTCGGCATGCTGCGGGTCCGCGGTGACGCCATCGTCCTGCACGCGATGCACTGGCCCGACGAGATCCGCGACCCCACCGAGCTCCTCCCGGAGCCCGTGGACGTGTCCGAGGAGGAGATCAAGGGCGCGCTCGCGTTGATGGAGTCCATGTCCCGCGACGACCTCGAAGGCGACGACTTCAAGGACACCTACACCGAAGCCATGGAGAAGATCATCGAAGCGAAGCGGGAGGAGAAGCCGCTGCCCGAGGTGCCCGAGCCGGAGAAGCCGGGCCGGGTCCTCGACCTGATGGCCGCGCTCGAGGAATCCGTGTCCAAGGCGAAAGCCTCCCGCGGCGAGAACGCAGACGTGCACGAACTGCCGAAGCCGAAGAAGAAGACGGCTGCGAAGAAGACCACGGCGAGGAAGCAGCCGGCCAAGAAGAACGCGGCGAAGAAGACGAGCGCGCGGCGGCCCCGGAGCGCATGAGTCGCCCGCCGGTGACAAGCGTGGGCAGGGCACCTCGCCAGGATCAACAGCCACCGGCGTCGGCCTAGCCTGCTTCCGCTCAGAGGGGCTCATCGCGTTCTGACCAACGACCTTGCGCTCCCCTGGTCAGCCCTCCGTACGGATCCCCTTGAATCCTGGCCCCAGCCCCCGCCGCCGGGAACGCTGTGCGGAACGCCGCGGGTCCGGCACTTCCGCTGTGGCCGATGCGCTTTGGTCGTCGCCGAGTCCTAGCTGTCGGCGTGCATTGGCAGTGGCGGCCGTCACCGGCGCGAGGGCGGCCGCGCTGTCCGGCCCGAGTGCGGACAGCGCTCCGGCGAGGGTGTCGATCGCGTCCAGGGCGTCGTCCGCGGCCGCCGGGCTCCAGCTCTCCGGCCCGGTGGAATCGGCGAGGTGGCAGGCGCTCTCGGCCGCCGTCTCGGCATAGTGCTCCACCCCGGGCATGGCGTTCGGCGACAGTTTCACGCCCGTCCAACGATTCTCAGGTGGAAAAGATCACCAACAGTGCCGACGGCTTCTGCTCGAGTCAGCGGGCTCGGACGACTTCGATGACCGTGTCCGGGCAGTCGTCGAGGGCTTCGGTGAGCACGGCCTGTTCGGTGGGGTCTACGGCAAGGCTCCAGCGGGTTTTGACGGTGATCCAGTCGGTGGCGTACGTGCAGCGGTAGCCCTGGGCGGGTGGCTGCCAGGTGGCCGGGTCCTGGTCGGCTTTCGACCGGTTGCTGGTGGCGGAGACGGCGATGAGGGCGCGGGGGTCGTCGAGGTCGTTGGCGTAAGCCTGGCGTTCGGCCGGCGTCCATCCGGAGGCGCCGGAGTCCCAGGATTCGGCGAGGGGGACGAGGTGGTCGATGTCGAGGGCCCGGGCCTGGGTGAAGGCGGTGTCGTCGTACGGCGAGTACCAGGTGCCGCCGCTCAGCGTGCAGTTGGCTCCCTGTTCGGGCGCGGTGACGGCTTCCTCCAGGAGGACCTCGTTGCGCGTGCTGCAGCCGTCGCGGTCGGCGTCGATCCAGTGCCGGAACTTGGTGCGTTCGTATCCGGTGCGGTCCTCGTCCTGCACGGTGAGCGCGGCCAGGGCGTCGCGGACCGGGAGAGTGAGGGTGTCACCCGGGGCATGCCGAAGCGATGCCGGATCGGGAGAGACAGCGTGGGCGGTGGGGGCGAGCAGGGCGGCGAGCGCGGACAGCGCTGCGGCCATCACGCTGGCAGTGCGGGGGGCGCACGGAGACGGGTCCTCTCGAAGATCACAAACCGGTTGGTGATCTTCGTAGTGGCCGTGTCGGCAGGGCTTCGGCGTAGTCGCATGACGTCCGGTTCGTGATCATTCGAGGCCGAGGGGGGCGAGGGTCGCGGGCGTTACGGCGGAGCCCGGCCGCGATGTTCTTTACTCCGGCAGTGCGTAGGGCTCCGACGGCGAGGTTGCGCCAGGTGGAAGGCCACCTGACGTGGGCATGATGCAGGGCAGGGACAACACCTGCACATTCAGGGGGCGCATGCTAAACAGCATCAAATACAACCTCAGGCGGAGAGATTTCACCCAGGGATGGTTCTGGGTGGAGGTGTTCGACGCGGTGTCCGACTTCATGCGGTCCCGCTCGGTGTGGGTGGTAGTGGGCAGCGCGGGCACATTCCTCAGCGCCCTGGCCGGGTTGGTGTACTACTGGTCGCGCCCGCCCTCGTTCGCGGGCTATGCCGTCGTCCAACTCGCCTGCCTGGTCTGCCAGGCGGTAGCCCTGATCCCAGTCGCGTGGCCGGGACGGGCGGCGACGCCACGGGACGTCGGCGATTTTTCCGATCTCCACCAGAACCTGACGGTGGCTACCGTCTGCGGTTCGTGGATCATCGGTGTGTTCCCGGGCGAGTTCCTTCTCATGTTCCTCGACGTGGACACCAGCAGGCCACCGTGGGCCGCCCTGTTCTTGTCGGGGATGGCCCTCATGATGGCCTGCATAGCGGGCGGGATAACCGGGATATTCCTCTCCGCCAAGGTGAGCACACAGCTCCGCGAAGCGGCCGGGCCGCCGGGCGGGCCCGACTGGGGGGACAGCGGAGACAGCGCCGACGTGGACTCGGGCGGCTTCGACGTCGACTGACCGGCCCTGCTTCCAGGGCTTCGACGTTGTCGTGTGGGGCCCGGTTCATGGCGGTCTGTCAGCTCGGTGGTACCCGGAACGTGGCAGGCACGAGCTTCGAAGATCATGGAGTTCTCTACGCCCCGTGATCCGAGCGGAAGACCGTGCCTGTCGACGCATCATCGCTGATCCCGCGTGCCCTTGATCAGCTCCGCGAGCATCCCGAGGTCGTATCCGACGAGGTCCCGCGCCTGCTGGAGCGGCTGGCCGAGGTGCCCGACCCACGAGACCCACGCGGTGTACGGCACGCTCTGGTTGCCGTGCTCGCGCTGACCGCGTGCGCAGTTCTGGCGGGGGCGACCTCTGTGCTGGCAGTCAGCGAATGGATCGCCGACGCCCCGCCACACATCCTGGAGCGCCTCGGCATACACCTTGACCCACTGTTCCCGCAGCGGCTCCTGCCTGCGGAAACGACGGTCCGGCGGCTGTTGGCCCGCATCGACGGCGACGCGCTGGACCGGGCGGTCGGGCGATGGCTCGCCGACCGCTGCCCGAAGGCGACCGGGCTGCGCGGCCTCGCAGTGGACGGCAAGAGCCTGCGCGGCGCGGCCAGGGCGAAGGGCCGCAAGATCCATCTGCTCGCCGCACTGGAGCACGCCACCGGCCTGGTCCTGGCCCAGCTGGACGTCGGCGAGAAGACGAACGAGATCACCTGCTTCCAGCCGCTGCTGGATACCGTCGCCGCAGGAACCGTCGTCACCAGCGACGCGATGCACACCCAGCGCGAGCACGCCGATTACCTCCTCGGCCGCGGCGCCTACTACATCGTGATCGTCAAGGGCAACCAGAAGAAGCTGCGTCGGCAGCTCAAGTCCCTTCCCTGGAAAGACATCCCGCTTCAGGGACGCACCCGGGGCATCGGCCACGGCCGCTCGGAGATTCGCCGGATCAAGGTCGCCACCGTGAACAGCCTCCTCTTCCCCGGAGCCCGCCAGGCCGTCCAGATCAAGCGCCGCCGCACCGACCGCAAGACCGGCAAGACCACCGTCAAGACGGTCTACGCAGTCACCAGCCTGACCGCCGAGCAGGCCACCGCGGCCCAGCTCGCCGAACTCGTCCGCGACCACTGGAAGATCGAGACCCTGCACCATGTCCGCGACACCACCTTCGCCGAGGACACCTCCCAGCTGCGGACCGGCAACGCGCCCCGCGCGATGGCCACCTGGCGCAACCTCGCCATCGGAGCCCTCCGCACGGCCGGAGTAAAGAACATCGCAGCCGGCCTTCGCCACAACGCCCGCGACCCTCGCCGCCCCCTCGCACTCCTCGGCCTCGGATGATCACGAACCGGACGTCATGCGACTACACCGAAGCCCTGGCCGTGTCGGCGTCGTGACGGCTGTTCGGCTCAGGGTTCACCCGCGTGGTGAGCAAGTCACACGATCGCATGAGATCAGCAGCGAACACCTCGAGCACTTCGGATGGTGCGGCACGCTCGTGGCGGTCGTACGGCCGGCCGTACGACCGCTGTCGATGACGGTATGGGGTGCAGGGTGCAGGGAGATAGGACGCTCGAGGCGCTCAGGGCAGTCTGGGCCGCCGCGAAAGAGGCCGAGCACGGCTGGGTACTGGACACTGCGGCCCCGTCGCCGCAGCGCAGTGCGCGTGCTTTGGCGGGAGAGGGACTGGTGGAAACAGCCGACCGGGAGACACGTGCGGAGTTGTCGGCATGGGAGGGCCGTCCGGTTCGCTGGGCGGTCCGCTTGTCAGCGACCGGGCACGACCTACTCGCCTACGCCGGCGTCCGGCCGACTCCGACGCACCTGGGGCCGGGGCCGGGGGAGCGGCTGGTAGAGCTGGCGCCCTCACAGATGACAGCACTGCGGGTGTTCGTCGGACTGGCGGGTGAGCTGAAGTCACCGCCCGCGACAGGCCTTGACGAGCAGGTCCGTACAGCCGTGTACGACCGGGGTGCGAGGCGGTGGCGGCTGTATCTGACGCAGGTGCAGATGGAGTCGGTGGCGTACGGGTTCTGGCTGCACCGGCTAACCGGTTCCGCAGCAGAGGCCAACCGCTTCAGCCGCGACTATGGCGCCCTGTACGTCCCCGGATCGGAGAAGAAAAGTTCGACTGCTATCTCCTGATGGTGCCAGCAGTGCGAGCTTGGATCAGTACCGGCGGCGACCGACGCAACACTGCGCGGCCCGCGCCGGCTCTCACAGCAACCCTGACGAGGGACAGCGGGAGCCCGATGACCGCATCCGCGCACCTGCGGACCGTCACCGATCGCACCACAGGAAAGGTGCTCTTCGTGCGCCCGCGCTGCAGGCACCGCCCGCCACCGGCCCGAATGCGCCAGCGCCCCGACCAGCAGGTGCGCATGCCCGCCCACCGCCCACTCCTCCGGCGGGTCGGGCAGCTCCAGCCAGTCGAACTGGATCTCCTCGCCCGGCGGATGGGCGATCACCGCGACGTCCCGGCCTGTCGAGGCCTTGCACGGCTCGCAGTGCGGACGCACCTGATAACGGCGAAGCGCGCGGGTGAAGGTGGAATTGGCGCCCGCATAACCGAGTGCGGTGACCTTGTCGAACAGGGTGGACGCCCACAGATGTGGGTCGTCCGCCAGCCGCTGCCGGCAGTAGTCCAGGAACGGCACGAACGCGTCCGAGGGCCGACGCCGACAACCAGGGACCCGCTCACCGTTCAGATAGGCACGGATCGTCTTGCGGTCCCGGCCCAGATGCCGGGCGCTCGCCGAGATCGTCCACCCCTGCCGACGCAGCGCATGAGCATCCACGTCTTCCTCCCTGGTGTAGCTCACGCAGGCTTTCCGGACGCACCGCCCCCACCCCGACACGCCGAGCAAGATCGCTCAAAGCGCCCAACGGGATCACACAAAAGGTGGGGAGATCAACAGAGCAGGTTTGCCCCGTCCCTGAGCACCGGGTGGGGAAAATCAAGGTTCTGGCCGCAGTTGCGTGATGGCTACGGACACATGCGGATCCGCCACGTAGCTGGACCGGCAGCACCTATCTGGGTACATGCCACAGTGCCGGTAAGCTGACCAACCGGGTTTTGGCTGAGATGGACGTCGCCCTTGCCCGTGAGGGAGTTCATGAGATCCCCCACGGGGATGTGGGCTGCGGCTCTCAGTAGCCGATGGTGAAGCGGCGCTGGACGAAGCGAGGCAGCTCCGCCTCATCGATCAAGGCGATGGCCGTGTCCTCCACCGAGATGCGGCTGCGGCCGTCAGCGTCCAGGACCCGCTGGTCGCCGCCGATCCTGAAGCGACCGGTGCGCTCGCCGGGAGCGATCTCCTCTGCGGGGCTGAAGTAGGTCCACAGCCGGTTCGAGGTTCGCAGGACGTTCAGGGCGTCGCGGTGGCCGCGTACCGCTGCGCCGTATTCGCGGGGCAGTCCAAGCTGGTCGAGGGCGGCGTGCAACAGCTCGTCGGAGTCTGCGAGCACGACGCCCGGTTCGATTTCGAGGCTGCCGGCCCCGCCGATCACGATGAGCCGGGTCTGTGGGTGGCTCTCCAAAGCCTTCAGCAGGGCCCGTGCCGCCGCGGCGTAGACGGTGGGGTCGGCGATCGAGCGCCGGACGGTGTCCGCGAAGTCCTTGGCCGCGTTGCCCGGCTGGAATCCGCTGATCAGGACGTCGAGTCCGGGCAGGAGGCCGGCGATGCTCTTCGGGTCCAGGACGTCGACGCTCGTCCAGGTGATGTTGTCCCGACGCTCCTCGTGCTGCGCCTGAGCGGCGTCCCGACTGAACGCCTTGACGTGGTGGCCCCGTTCGAGGGCCTCGGCGACGACCCTGCTGCCGATGGTGCCCGTGGCTCCGATGACTCCGATGTGCATGATTCTCCCCTGTGCATGCAGACGTGGACGCCACCAAAGGTGACGCCGTGCAGAAACTATACGCTGTGAAGTAAATGGACGCTGTAGAGTTCTTGTTGTGACAGTTGCGGGAACCAAGGGAAGACGCGAGCGGCTACGGGCCGAGACCACGGCCGACATCAAGAAGGTGGCCCTCGCCTTGATGGCCTCGGGCGGCCCGGACGCCATCACACTTCGGGCCATCGCCCGTGAGATGGGCATGACCGCCAACGCGATCTATGGCTACTTCGCGACCCGGGACGACCTGGTCACCACGCTCATCAACGACGTGTACACCGCCCTGGCCGACGCCGTGGACGCCGCCTGGGAGGCTGCCCCCGCCACGGATCCCGCCATTCGCATCACAGCATGGGCCACCGCTTTCCGGACCTGGGCCCTGGTGAACCCCCAGGGTTTCCGGCTCATCTACGGCGACCCTGTCCCCGGCTACCGCGCCCCCGAAGGCGGCCCCGCCCCGGATGCCGCGCGCCGGGTCTGCACCGGCCTCACCGCCCTCGCGGCAGCCGCATGGCCGCACACCCAGCATCTCTACGAGGACAGCGCCTTCGGCTGGTCCGACTTCGACCCGGGGCTCCTCGACAAGGTGCGGCCCGCATTCCCCGACTTGCCGCCCGCAGCCGTCGCCCTCGCCCTGCGTATCTGGGGACACCTGCACGGCCTGGTGTCGCTGGAGGTCTACGGCCACATGCACACCCAGACCACCAACCCGGAGAAGCTCTTCCAGGAGGAACTCACCCAGCTCGTACAGGTGCTGGGCGTCCCGCGTCAGAGTTGAGCCCCCGAAGCACCGTCAGGCTCCCCGAACTACGGAATCGGGCATGCCCAAAGCGTGCGGGATAGAGACGTTCGCAGCCCTGGTCGCAGTGCCGTGATGCTCATGGCAGAGACCGGCGGTGACGGCGTCGAGGTCCTGGCGGAGGAAGCCGGCGAAGCCCTTCATGGGCTTGGGTGCGTCCTGTTCGGCCTGTCGGATCCACGCCAGCAGGAGGTATCCGCGCTGGTGGCGGACCAGGTCGGTGAAGGCGCGGGCGAGGTCGCAGGCCCGGGTGATGTCCGGGCAGGCGAGCCGGATCTGTAAGAGGCGCTCGTTGTGGCTGACGGTGAGGGTCTCGCGGGGCCTCATGATCCAGGAGGTGATCTTGCGGGGGCTGGGGACGTCGGCCCGCACCGGTTCGGCGGTGCCCGCGCGAAGGGCAGCGAGGTGCTTGCGGACGACCTGGCGGCTGCCGCGGTAGCCGCGGGCCTGGATCTCCAGGAACATCCGGGTGCCGCTGACCTGGCCCTGCGCCTCGGTGAAGCGAGCGTTCAGGTATGCCTTGAACGGCTCCAGGACGCCGTTGGGGCGGCGTTCCCGGGCCGAGACAAGCAGCTGGTCGAGATCGGTGTCGCGGAAGCGGCGGACCGTCTTGCGATCGATGTTCAGGCGTCGGGCGATCGCGCTGATCGTCCAGCGTTTCTCCAGCAGGCGGTGGATGTCCTCGTAGCGATGGCGGGTGCGCTCAATGATCTGCGTGCGGGGCAGTTCCGTGGGCGGTAACAGCGTCGGGGCCACCTCGGGTACTTCGGCCACTTCGCTCGCCGACTCTTCCTCGACGCGTTTGCGCAGGCAGTCGCGGTGCTGGTGGCAGGTCTTCTCCACCGCGGCAGCCAGGTTCTGCAGCAGGTGCCAGCGATCAGCGACTTCCAGAGCATCGGGGGGCAGCTTCCCTGACCGCCTTGGTGTAGGCGGTCGCCCGGTCCCGGCAGATGACCTCCGCGCCGGGATGCTCGGTGAGCCAGGCCGCGAACGTCTCGGAGGTGCGATCGGGCAGCACGTCCACGACCCGGCCGGCCTCTACGTCGACCAGCACGGTGCCATAGGTGCAGCCCTTACGGAAGGCGAAACTCGTCCACCCCCAGCACCCGCGGGGCACGGTCCGGTACTGTCGGGGCCGTCAGCAGCCTGAGCAGCCGCGTCCGGCCCGCGGTCAGCCGCAGCCGACGGCACAGCCGGGCGGCAGGACGGCCTCCGAGCTCGATCGCGATCGACCGCAGCCAGCCCGCCAGCCCGGTGCTGGAACGGCGGTAGCGCGCCGACAGCCCCCGTACCTGCTCGACGAATGTCGTGCGGGAACAGCTCTTCCGGTCGCAGAAGTATCGGCGTACCCGCAGCCGGACGATGACCCGGCGCGATCCCAACGGCCGCTCATCCAGGGTGCGTTGATACGCGCTGTGTACGCGGCGGGCCTGCTTGCGGCAGTTCGGGCACCGGCCTGGACGGGCCGTCGACACCGCCTCCACCACCAGGATGCCGGAGGAGTCGTTCACCCCCTGCACCCGCACATCGATCCCGGGAAACAGCACATCCTCAATCGTCTTGCTCGCCACGGCAGGAAGTACGCTGCCGAAACGATCCCGCGTTCTGACCGCTGGCCTGGGGATTCACGGAACTGCGGACAGAGCCAAAATCAAATATCGCCATCAACGGCCGCCATCGCGATGTTCATTTTCCTGTGGGGCCGCAAGCGGCTTGTCTGACATCCGGGCGATCACGGAAACCGGGCAGTGGAACGGAGACAGGCAGGGACGGGTTCAGTGCCACTGACTTTGCCGTGGCATGCAGCGCGCAGCGCCGGCGCGCTACGGGTCGCCGAGGCAGGGCCGCCTACCGACGGCGGGAAGGCTGTGTGCACGCCGTCCGCAAGAAGCCCCGCCGCCAACCGGCCGGTGAGCCAGAGTCAGCCTCGCTGTCCCGGGCGGTCCTACGGCCGCCCGAACAGCCATGTGGGGTGGTATTAGCTGTCAGCAGTCCTGGGGTGTCATGGACGGCATCGTGTCGGTGGATGTGCGGGTGATGAGTTCGATGGGGTGGTGGCGTTCGGTGGGGGCTTGTGCGGTGCCGGTGAGGAGGTCGGTGAGGAGTTCGACGGCTT
>NZ_JBIWMA010000041.1:0-36235 GCF_044766465.1 Streptomyces sp. NPDC102259
CCCAGAGCCCCGGTGCCGGACTTCCCGGAACGCCCCTCCACCACAGGTCGGAGCGCGTACCCTACATCCCCCACACCAACAGCGACCCCAGATAAACAAAGCCCCTGCAGGCGATGCCCTGGCCCTGACCGGCTCCCTGGTGCCCACGGGCGACAGCGTCCGCCGTGGCGGGAGTCGCGTGCGCCTGTCGAAGTATGACAACGCACCCGTCGTTCACAGTGCTGTCAGGACGAAGGTCAGCAGTGCCAGGGAGAGGGTGGCGCTGCCCGCGAACGCTACGGCACCCCGTAGCAGGGCGGTGGCATACGTGGCTCCGTCGATGCGAGCAAGCAGGCCGGCCGCTGCTCCTACGAGGGTGCAGAAGAGTGTGACGACTGCCAGCAGCAGGACCAGGAGCATCAGGTGGATGGATGAGGTGTTCATGACTTCTTCCCGGAACGGTCGACGACGATGACTCCGGGAAATTTCGCGGCTTTCGTGTTCACCGGGGTTCAGGGCGAACGAAGATGAACGAAGACGGTCGTCCGGGGGACGGAGAAGCAGGACATGGGGGACGTGCACGAGGATCCGCTGGCGGAACTCGCGCTACGGCTGCGCACCCTCAGGGCGCAGCGGGGTCTGCAGATGGGCGGGTTGCAGCAGCGGACCGGGCTGGGACGGACAACGGTCAGCCAGGCGCTGAACGGCCAAGTGGTGCCCACAGAAGCCACGCTGGCGGCCCTGGCGAAAGCCCTGGGTGCAGATGTGGAACCATTGCTGGCCCTGCGCGAAGCCGCAGTGCGCCAGCCTGATGTCTCACCCTTCAGAATGGTACGCAGACCGCGGCCGAAGGTGGAGCCGTCCTTTGCGGAGCGGTATCTCAGCTACGTGGCGGAGCGGCATTCCCAACTGACCGTCGTAGGGCTGGACCTGAGCCGGCCGGAACGTGCGCGCTGGCCACTCGACGCCGCCTACTTGAGCCTGGAGCTGGCGGAGCGGCCGGAGGGCTGGCCTGCAGGCGTCGAGGAAGCGGACCGGCCGCCCGTCGTGGTGAAGCGTGCCGAGAGTGCGCTGGCCGGCTGCCGACGGGTGCTCCTGCGTGGGCTCGCCGGCAGCGGGAAGACAACACTGCTGCAGTGGCTCGCTGTCGCGACGGCACGCGATGAACTGCCAGAGGAACTGGCGGACTTGCGGGGCCAGACCCCCTTCGTGCTGCCCCTGCGGACGCTGGTGCGGCGCGGACCACTCCCGGGGCCACACGATTTCCTGTCTTCGGTCGGCACACCGCTGGCCGCCTCGCAGCCTGAAGGTTGGGCCGATGGCGTACTCGCAAGAGGTGAGGCGCTCGTCCTGGTCGACGGGATCGATGAGGTGCCCCAGGAACAGCGGGGTGCCACCCGGGACTGGCTCGAGCAGCTCCTGGCGGCATACCGGGAGGCAAATTTCGTGGTCACCACAAGGCCATCAGCTGTTCCCGAAGGCTGGCTCGCATCGTCGCGCTTCACCGAACTTTCGGTGCGGCCCATGAGTACCGCCGACATCGGAGTCTTCGTCGGCCGGTGGCATACTGCCGCCCGGCACAGCGCGGCGACCACCGCCGACCGCTCACAACTGCACGATCTCGAAGCAGCACTCCAAATGACAGTACGTGCTCAGCGTGACCTGGCGCAGCTGTCCAGCACACCCCTGATGTGTGCACTCATCTGCGCACTGCACCGGGACCGCCGCGGCCATCTGCCTCACAGTCGTATGGAGCTCTACGAGGCAGCACTGTCAATGCTGCTCGTACGCCGTGACCTCGAGCGCAGCATCGACGTCCCGGAAGGCATTCAGCTCACCGAACACCAGAGCATCCAGCTGCTGCAGCGTCTGGCCTACTGGCTCATCCGCAACCGTCAGACCGAGACGGACCTGGCCACCGCGCTGGCCCTGGTCAGTGACGCGCTTCCTGCCATGCAGGCCGTGGCCGAACAGGGCACCGCCGACCAGATTCTGGCGCACCTGATCGGCCGCAGCGGACTCCTACGCCAGCCCACCATGGACACCATCGACTTCGTACACCGCACCTTCCAGGACTACCTCGGGGCCAAAGCCGCCATCGAAGCCCACGACTTCCCCCTGCTCGTCAACAACGCCCACGACGACCAGTGGGAAGACGTCATACGCATGGCCGTCGCCCACGCACGCCCAGGCGAGAGCGCCGACCTGCTCCGCCGACTCATCCAACGCGGTGACGCTGATAGCGAGCACCGACCCAGACTTCACCTCCTGGCGGCCGCCAGCCTTTACTACGCCACCGAAATCGATCCTGACGTCCGCAGACTGGTCGAGGAGCACGCACGCGCTCTGATGCCTCCCCGGTCCCGGAAGGAAGCGGACACACTCGCCGCGCTCGGGCCGGGCATCCTAGATCTACTGCCGGGGCCCCGCGGCCTGGAGAGCGACGAAGTAGACCCAGTCGTGAGGACTGCCGCCGTCATCGGTAGCGACCAGGCCTACGCGTTCCTCCAACGCTTCGTTCCGTCCCTGCCTCCTTCCTCAGTGAGTTACGAACTGATCGAGGGCTGGGAGCGCTTCGATGCTGCCCGATATGCCCAGGAGATCCTGCTCCCCTTCAGGGATCGTCTGCCTCTGGCGGTGCAGACCCACGATCAAAGGAACGCTCTGCGTCTCCTCAGACCCATCACCGAGATCTCCTTCAGAGGAAAATTCACTGAAGACGAGATCATCGAGCACCTCTCACCCACGCACACCGAAAGGCTGCGCATCTACTCTGGCCAGTTACTCACGAACTTGAAATTCATCCGAAAATTCCCTTCTCTAAAAGAACTCACCTTGTCCGATTGTATACAGCTTAGCCACATAGAGGACCTCGCAGGACTACGACTATCCAACCTAGGCCTACTCCAACTCCCGGAAGGTTTTTCGTTCAACGCCCTGACTTCACTGCCCCAACTGACCGAACTCGCTCTCTATACCCGCCTACCGTGGGAGAACCTGGGAGATTTGCCCGCACCATCAGACCTGACCTCACTGCGCCTAGCCGGGTGGATCAATACACGTCTGGCGGGCATCTCTAAATGGGGGCAACTTAAAGAACTCGTGATCAACACAGCGCCCAACCCTGCAGAGTGGCAAGAAATTTCCGAACTGCCAAGTCTAGTCAAACTTTTCATTTCGCAATACGACCTGGCACAGGCCGTCACCACTCCTACAGTGACTTACCTCCAACTAACGCCTGAAGACGCAGATACACAATTGAATCTGGTGCCGGACATATTCCCCAACCTAGAGCAGATTTTCGTCAACTGCCATGCAGCGCTGCCTGACATCACCGACATCACCCCACTGAAACGGCTCCAGAAGCTACAAATCTATTTGACTGAAGCGCGCAATGTCGTCGGCCTGGAGGAATTCCACCCAGATGCCATCCATCTCTATCCACGACTCCGAGCAAAGCGCACCTGATACACCCATATCGCCAGGTTTCACGCACGGCGCCCGACTGGCGCCTGTGCAGACCTGTCAGACCGTGTATCCGCCGCACGCCCTTACACCTAAGGGCACGCCTCCCACCATCCAGAACAAACGTCGCTCATGTTTTCCCGACTTCTAGATAATCGACATCCGGGCGGTGGACTCGGTTGCCCTCCTAGATCCGAAGGGGGCCCCGCACGACATCGTCCAGGCTATCGGCCGGGCACTCCGACAGAAGCCCGGACAAGGGAAGTTGGCCTCTTTGATCGTGCCGGTCTTCCTCCAGCCGGGAGAGAATCCGGAGGACATGTTCACTTCGGGATCGTATCGGCCCTTGGTGAAAGTCCTGGAAGGGCTGCGCTCTCACGATGAAGAGGCAATCGAATTGCTGGCTATTCCACAGGAACCGCAGAAAGACGTCGCGCAACCGTCCGTGAACATCGGTGTCGCACCCCGGGAAGGCGAAGACGAATCCCGTCTCCTGCTCCGTTTCGCGGCACCACGGGATCCGGTGATGGTCGCGGACTGGGTCTCCTTCAACGTGATCGACACCGAACGCCAGGACTGGGCCCGCGCCTGGGCGAAGCTGAAGACGTACGTCGAGCGGACCGGGAACGCGCGCGTGCCCTACGGACACCGCGAGGGCGCGACACCGCTTGGGCAGTGGGTCGCGGAACAACGACGCGCCTACGCAGCCGGGCAGATGACCGGCCAGCGCGCCCGACGGCTCGAACAGCTCGGCATGGTCTGGTCGCCGGCCGATGAACGCTTCCAGGAGAACCTCGAAGCCGCGAAGGCGTACTACGAGCAGCACTGGACCCTCTGCGCCCCCCGCACCGCGACAGCGCTGGGCAAACCGTTGGGGATGTGGCTCGCGAATCTGCGGCGACCCGGCGCGCTGGAGAGTCACCCCGAATGGAAGACGGCACTGGAGGCCGTGGACGAGGACTGGAACCCGGCGTGGCCGGCCGACTGGCAACGGCACTACGCCGCACTACGCGAACTGGTGGCCGACGAAGAAGGCCAAGCCGGCGCGGTGGAGGTCCTGCCCGGCTTCACGGTCCACGGCATGGACATCGGCAAGTGGCTGGCCCGGCAGCGGACACCGAAAGCCTGGCAAGCCCTGACCGAGGGGCAGCGCGAGCGCCTGGAGCAGCTCGGCATCACTCCTCCGGCCCCGGCCGCGGAGCCGAAGGAGCCCGCGAAGCCGACCACGGCGCCCGTGACCGCCTTCGAGAAGGGCGTCGCGGCCCTGGCGCAGTACACGGCGCGTACGGGCTCTGTGACGGTCCCCAGGAGTCACGTAGAACGACTGGAAGGCGGAGCCGAAGTCCGGCTCGGAGTGTGGATCATGAACCAGAAGACCCGCCGCAGCAAACTCACCCCCGACAAACTCACCGCACTCGCCGCACTCGGACTGGAATGGGCACGGTAGGGTTAAGTAGTGGGCTAAGTTTGTGGTTAAGAAGTCTTGGGGTTCTGACGTGAGGGTGCAGGGACATGGCATCTGAGGAAGAGCTGTTCGCGTCTGTCGACGCTCTATTGAACGAGGAGCCGCATCTGCCGCCTCCGGCGGAGCGTGCCCGGCTGCGTGAGGCCGCCGGTATCACTCAGGCCCGTCTGGCCACCGCGTTGAAGACCACGACCCAGTCGGTGAAGAACTGGGAGAACGGCCGCAGCGAGCCGAAGTCGCCGCGCCTGGACGCCTACCAGCGGCTGCTGAAGGGGTGGGCGGCGAAATATCCGGCTCCCGGCGCAGCCCCGGCTGCCGCGACGGCGCCAGCCGCATCAGCGGCGGCTGCCGGACCGGCTGCGTCCGCGGTGGAGACGGCAGACGCCCCGCAGGCTCCCGCCGTCCCAGCTGCGGCGCCGGCGCGCCCCGCCACCCCCCGCCCCGCCACCCCCCGGCCCGCCGCCGCATCGCGCCGTCCGGCTGCGACGAAGGCGGCGCAGCCGGCAGCCGATCCACGGTTCCCGCACGGTCCGCTCGCCGTGCTCGACGGTGACGGGGCCGCGTACGCCGCGGGCGGCATCGTGCTCGACTGCCCCGCGGCCACCGTGGTGGAACTGGTGGAGTGGACGTTGCGCGAGTCCGGGCTCGGTGCGCCGCGCCTGCACCGCAACGGCAAGGACAGCGACCCGCTGATCGTGCTCACCGCGGCGGCCGCCGTGAAGCTCGGACTGCCGGAGCACCTCGAGGGCCACGAGCAGCGCCGCTCCCTGCGCCTGCCGGAGGATCACCCGGTGGTCAAACAAGTGGTGAAGGCGAAGTGGCGGCTCACCCAGCGCGGGTTCGGCCCCTGGGCAAGGATCTACCGCAAGGCGCAGGGACACGAGCGGCAGTGCGTGCAGCTGGCGATCCTGTCGTGGGACGCCCTGGACGAGCGGTCCTGGCCCGGGGTGGCGGAGATGGAGCCGGCCGATATCGCCCGCGTCCTCGGGGTCTACGCGACCCGAGTCATCACCCCGCGCGGGTCGACGGCCGTCTCCGGGCTGGAGCTGATGACGGCGCTGCGCCCGCCCACCCGCGCGGTGCAGGACCCGCAGACGGGGAACTGGGTGCCCGGCCACAACCCCGGCTCGCTGGGCACGGAGCCGATAGACCCGGCGCCGCCGGAGGCCACCGCCGAACACCCCGTCGTCGTCGACAGCGGCTGGAGCGGCGGGTTCCTGAACGAGGAGGCGTACCAGTGGGTGCGCGACGTCAGCCTGCTCACCGATGAGGAGTGCACGCTGCCGTACGCGGTCGGCCTGGACCTGAACACCGCGTTCCTCGCCGCCGCGGCCCGCCTGGTCGTCGGCCTGAGCGCGCCCGACCACTTCCACACCCCGACGTTCAACCCGAAGATCCCCGGCTCCTGGCTGGTCGATCTGTCCCACATCGAGGTGGACCCGCGCCTGCCCTCACCGTTCACACCGGACGGCACCCGGCCCACGGGACCAGCCTGGTACCAGACGCACACCGTCGCCTACGCCCAGGAACTCGGCTACAACGTCGCTCCGCTGGAGGCGTACCTGCGCCGTGAGACCGGCGCGTACCTGGACCCGTGGCACGACCGATTGAAGACCGCCTACGTCGACACCCTCGCCGACCTCGGCGTCACCAAAGACCTCACGGACGTGGAGTTCCTGGCGGCGATGGAGCGGCACAAGGACGCCGACCCGGCGATGGTGGCGGTCCTGGCCGCCATCAAGGCCACCGTCAAGGGCGGTATCGGCAAACTCCGCGAGCGCCCGCAAGGCAAGAAGTACAAGGAGGGCGAGCGGTGGCCGGCCCTCCTGCGGCCGACCTGGCGCCCCGACATCCGCGCCGCCGTCATCTCCAAGGCCCGCATCAACATGCACCGCAAACTGCGCAACATGGCCACCATGACGGGCCTGTACCCGCTCGCCGTACTCTCCGACTGCGTCGTCTACCCCTCTCCCGGCGCCTCGCCGCTGGACTTCCTGCCCTACGCCGCATCCGGCAAGCCCCAGCCCGGTGGTTTCCGCCTCGGGCCCACACCCGGCCTGGCGAAGCTGGAGGGCGTCCAGACGATGCTCTGGGCGGTCGACCTGATGGAGCAGGGCTACAACCCCGCCCGGCACATCAAGGGCGGCGACGCCGTCCTCGACGAAGGAGAGTAGGCCGTGGCCGGAGAGATCGACGACGCCATCGAACGCGCCGACCGGGAGAGCTTCACCCGCCAGCCGCCCAAGACGCTCAAAGGGCAGATCGGCTACCTGATCCGGCAGTTGGGCAGCGCCCGCGCGGTCGCGCAGGAGATCGGGGTCACCGCCGACTCCGTCAACCGCTACCGCCGCGGCGCCCGCAAACACGCCCGCCCCGACATCGCCGCGAAAATCGACGACGCCGTACGGCAGCGCTGGCAGCCCCAGGTACGCAAGCGCCGACGCAAGCAGGCCGCCACCACGCGCGGCATAACGGTGGAGACACGGGCCCGCTTCGGCTACACCGCACCCATCGGCACCACCGACGACGGACGCTTCCGCCGCCTCACCGTCCACCTCCCCCCCACCTACGCCCAACGCCTCTTCGACGCCCGCGAGGCCGGAGCCGGCGACCAGCAGATGCGCCAGATCATCGCCGAAGGATTCAAAGAGATCTACTTCCAGGACAGCGGCAGCCGCGCCACAGGCCTCACCGACGTCATCCTCAACGACATCGACTACCTCGACCTCGACTACTAACCCCGGGCCCCAATCGACGCCGCCGCGGGACTCAGGCGGGTTGTCATCGGGACCGCTCCTTCAGCTCAGTGTGATCGAGGCTGCGACCGGCAGGTGGGCACTTCCAGTGGCGGGCGGGGTGCACATAGGCGGGGCGGTCCGGTCAGGCCCTCGCCGGTGCTCCGCGTCAGCCGGGTTGCCTCCGACAGCCCATACCGGAACGCGAGGAGCGTGTAGACCAACACGAGGAACCCCACGAGGGCCAACGGTACGAGCCGTTCCACGGGCGCCCCCAAGGGCACGGCGGGCGCCCGGACGGCGAGGTACTGCTCGACGCGGTGGCGCAGGAGCAGCTGGCCCGGTGGTGCCGCACGCCGGCCGGCCACCTGGCGCGGGCACTGCCGTCCTGGACGGCCGGGCCCCCGGCGCCGGCCGGGCACGGCCGGGGCGGGAACGGACCGGGGCAGGAAGGGCAGGGGTGGGCGGTGGCGGCTGGGTGCGCCGCAGTGAGGGCTGGTGGTCTTCGGCTGCCGGCTGTGTGCGGCCCGGCGCTGGGCCAGGGGGTGAGGGTGTACCGGCCGCCGTGGCGGCGGCTGTGCGCGCCGCACGGCCGGTGGCTGCTCGATGTGGGCGAGGGGCATCCGCTTCAGCTCGCCGATGTCGCCTCTTTCGTCGAGGAGGTGGGCCAGGCGCAGCGCCGGTGGGTCGGGGTAATGCTGAAGCAGGTGATCAACGCGGGTACAGCCCGGCCTGGGGACCGGGCGAAGCGGGTGACGGCGGATCGGGGCGCGGGGTTCGAGGCGATCTTCCTCGATCCTGTCGGGCAGACGTCCCGCAGCGGTGGACGGACGTAGCCCTGGCAGTGGCCTTCGAGGACCTGCCGCCCGTCTCCGCGTTCCCAGCAGTGCCGGGGCGGCTGTGGGGGCCGGGCCTGTGGTGGTCGGCCACGACCGGACGGCACGTATCTGCCGGTTCCAACGCGACGCGCATCCAACTGATGGCCTGGACCGCGACCCGGACGTCGTCGGGCTGGCGGGACGGCCCGTACGGCTGCTGTGACACAACCCCTGCGGGCAGGTGCGCCCGCCCGCGCACCTCGACCGGCACCTGGCCCTGGGCAGCTGCGTTCACCACCGCCTGGCAGCGGGCACCAACTTCCGGCCCTCACCTGACGGCCGGCACCACCCCGACGACACCGGAGAGGAGAGGGCCGCATTACCCTCAGGCTCGTGGAACCCGACGCCCCCGGAGCGTCACGCGACGGCCAGCCCCGACACAGCACGGGATATATCGGGCAGCCAGCCGCCTACCGTGACAACGTCAGCCTTCGGAGGAATCGAGGTAGATTCCTATTCAGAAATGTCCATTGCTTCCGTGAGCTGGCTTTCGGGGTCCCAACCGGGAGGCCGATCTTTCAGGTCTCCCCGCCACGGGCATCCAGCCGAAATCCACGCCGCACGCGCTTGCATGACTCCGGCATCGGTAGCATCCTCGTAGCCGAACTCGATTCCGCAGCACGAGCACACTGCAAATGAAGCAATTTTCCCGTCATCCCCCCACGGGGGAAAGTGCTGGTCCAGTCCGCAAACTGGACAGTGGGATCCTATTCTTCTACTGCGCATCAAAATAGTCCTGGTTCGAAGCGTATCCGTGCTTGCTCGGGTCGGGCTTGTAGTAGGTACGCATCTCGCCCGCGTTGGTCATGATTCCGAACTCGTCGGTCACCCGGTTGAAGCGGACCATGTCGCCATTCGAACGAGTTTTGGTCTGAATCCACGGGTCCTGGCTCCTCATGAAGCGCTGGGCGGCGTCCACATACCCCTGCTGGCTGTTGATATGCGGAAACTCTGACTTGTGCTTGTCCCAGTGGTCAAATTCGTTTTGGCTGGCCGTCTTGGTGTTCGTGGATGTCCAGCACGAGGTCGGTGTTGAGTTGTGGACCAGCACGGGCGTGCTACCCGCCAGCACATAGTACGTGTGCAGGCCAGGCCGCTCCTACCTGCAAGTTTGCTGGTCAGCGGGCGATTTGGCAGTCGCCGGATGTTCGTGCTCGTGCGCTGGAGTCTGCTGGTGTTGCCGTCACTACTGCCGTCAGTGGTGTACACCGCCTGGGGAATTCCAGGAATTCCGAATGCGTGTCAAGCGGCTTTGTCGTGCGGGGTGAGGCTGATGGTCAGGTCGGCGCCGAGAGCCTGAGCCAGACGGCGCAGGAGGGGAAGCGTGGGCACGGTCCCGCCGCCTTCGAAGCGGGAGATCTGCGGCTGCTTCATCCCGCACCGCTCGGCCAGCTCGGCCTGGGACAGCCCGAGCTCGATGCGCCGGTCGTGGACGAGTTGCCCGAGCTCACGGGCGAGCGCGGAAGGCGGGTCCTGCATGGTTCCTCCCCGCCTCAGGCCGCTGGGGCGACGATGGTGACGGTGGGCTCGTCTCCGCCGGCGAGGTGTACGTCCACCGTGAGGTCCAGTGCGCGGGCCAGGCGCATGATGACCGCGATGGGCGGCAGCTCGGTGGCCGTCTCGATGCCTTCGATGTCATCGACGTCGACGTGCATGCGCTCGGCGAGATCGGCCTCGCTCAGCCCGAGTTGCTTACGCCGGTCGTAGACGGCCTTGCCCAACGTCATGGCGAGGCCGGCCTCTTCGTAGACCCGGTCGTACTCGGGGTCAGCGTCCAGGTGTTCGCCCAGCAGCTGGCGGTGGCGACGGGTCCTCCATTCGCTGTGGTTCATCGGTTCTCCTTGAGGTTGCGGCTGTAGAGGTCGTGCTCGGCGGCGGCTTCATGCTCTGCCTCGCACAATCGCTGTGCGGCGTGGGCGCGGTCCACTTCGGCCTGCTCGCGCATCTTGGTCTTGCGGAACACGGTGAGCAGCACGACACGTCGGCCGGGCGCCAGCCAGTAGGTGATCCGCTGATGGGCATCGCCGAGGCGGAAGCGCAGCTCGCGGAGCTTGCCGCCCAGGTGGCGGGAGTGTGGTTCGTCGAGGGTGGTGGGCTGCTCGGCGAGCAGGTCGGCGACGCGTTCGGCCTGCTTGTAGTGATGGGCGGGAATGTTCTCCAGCCACAGCCGCACCTCCGGCTCGATCTCGATCGAGTACCGCCTACTGTCCATAGCACCGATGATATATGGCACGGGGCGCGAGAGCGCGACTTCGTAACTCAGGTCGTGTGCCGTCGCCGCGACCGCAGCCACTCCAGCGTCACACACCCCCGTACTCCCCCCTTCGTCCTGACCCCACGGCGCCGCCAGCAAACCAGCGGCAGCCTGCCGAGGCGGCGCAGGGTCGGCTTCTTTCGGCAGGATCGGGCCCGAGCGGGAGAGGCAGCGTACGGCCGGGCTGGTGCGTCGCCCAGGCTGGCGGCGCGGGGCCGGGGCGGGAGGAGTCGGCCCCCGACGGGCGGCCGGGAGCTTCGCTCCCCGCCGGAGGCAACGCCGACCACCGCCCTCGGCGAGTCCGGCGGCGGGCGTGAGGGTCGGCCCCCTGGTCGGCCATGTGCCTGCGATCCGGCCGTAGGACGGTCGTGGGCGACAACTTGCTCTGCCAGGAGCCCGACTCCAGTCAGCCCGACAAGCTGGCTGGTTGCCGCTCCCGCCGTCCTGGGTCATGCCCCGGCTGCCGGTGCGGCTCGCCGCCTGCGGCGCCGCTGGCCTTCCGAGCGAACGGCGGACTTGTCGGCGACGACGGCTAGCTCCGGCGGGCGGGGCCCGCCTTGAACCTCGTAGAGAAAATCTGAACGCACCGCCCTGACCAGCGTCCCGGCACGGCGGGTCAGTGGCCCCGCTTGCCGCTGTCCGTCTCCAGTGCCTCGACGCGGCCACGGAGTTCGGTGATCTGCTGAGCGGCCTCGGCCAGCGCACGTTCCAGCACCTCCACGCGGGCCGTCGTCCCGCCGACGGGTGCGGTCGCCTCCGGGCCGTCGAGGTCATCAGCGTTGTCGGCGACGTGGTCGTGGTGGGCGACGAAGGCTCCCTTGCCTGGGCGGGAGACCGCCCACCCGTCCTGCTTCAACAGGGCCATGGCCTTCTGCACGGTCAGGCTCGCCGCCCCGAACTCCCGCATCAGTACGGCCTGCGTCGGCAACGCGTCCCCGGGCTGCAGCCCGCCCGAGCGGATCCGCTCGCGCAGGGTCTCGGCGATCACCTCGAACGTCAGCGGCACCCCGCTGCCCGTCGGCCTGCGCCCGCGCCTCACCACCACCACGCCCGGTCACCCCCGCTTTCCACGCCCTCTACCAGCGAAATCCGGCCCGTCCAAACCGGGAAACCGGCCCCACACTACCCGCGTCCCACCACCCACAAGAAAGGAATCAGGAGGGATGCACTTGAATGCGCCGGTGAGGCGATGTTAACGTCCCACACTCGCCGGTGATCAACACCGCGCCCCGCCGACCAGGCCCCACTGGTCCGGCCCCCGCGCCCAACTGCGAGGCGCCCCGTTCCCGTGTGAACCGATCACTTCGGCCTGCCCACGCCACCTCGCGCCGTACCGCTTCCGCGCTCCCGCCGAAAGGCCGATTTCCGCATGCCCGCACAGCTTCAACTCCCGTACCCCGCGCCCGTTCCAGCCGCCTCGCGCCCGTCGTCGGCGTTCACGACGCCGACCTGCCCGACAGACGCCGCCGCCGCCACAGCGTCGACGGCGGCAGGGCGGTCGGCGCTGGAGCGCCGCGCCCGGCTCACCGCCAGGCTGGCGAAGCTCGCCGCCACCGGCCAACTCCCAACCCTCGCACGACAGATAACTTCCCTCGGCGGGTGTGCGCGCCCGATCCGCCTGACCGGGCACCGCACCCACCTCGACACCGCGACCGGCGAGATCCTCGGCCACTTCGACTCCGGTCGGCTCCCGGCGGGCGAACTCTTGGTCCGCTGCGGCAACCGCCGCGCCACCCGCTGCCCCGCCTGCTCCACCGTCTACCGCTACGACACCTACCAACTCATCGCCGCCGGACTCCGCAGCGGCAAAACCGTCCCCACCAGCGTCGCCGCACACCCCCGCGTCTTCGCCACCCTCACCGCCCCCGGCTTCGGCCCCGTCCACAACCAACCCGACGGCACCGGCCGCTGCCACTGCGGCCACACCCACCCGGACGACGACCCACTCCTCGGCACGCCGCTCGACCCCGAACGGTACGACTACACCGGCGCGGTCCTCTGGAACGCCCACGCCCCGGCCCTGTGGGCCCGCTTCACCACCCACCTGCGGCGGGAGATCGCAAAGGCCGCCGGCCTCACCCAGAGCGCGCTACGGCACCACGCCACCCTCTCCTACGCCAAGGTCGCCGAGTACCAGAAACGCGGCCAGGTCCATTTCCACGCCGTCATCCGCCTCGACGGCCCCACCGGCCCCGGCAGCACCCCGCCCGCCTGGGCCACCACCCAACTCCTCGACCAAGCCGTCCGCGCCGCCGCCGCACGCACCCGCGTCGCGCATGAGGGCCAGCCGCAGCAGCCCGCCGGGGCCCGGGTCGGTGACCGAGCCAACCGGTTGGTGTTCCGGTTCGGGCGGCAGATCGACGTCCGGGCTATCCGCAGCACCGACTTCACCGGCGACGGACCGGTCAGCGACCGGGCCGTCGCCGCCTACATCGCCAAGTACGCCACCAAGGGCGCCGAGACCACCACCGGCACCCTCGACCGCCGCCTCCGACTCCTCGCCGAACTCGCCACCCACGACATCACCGACCACGCCCGCCACATGATCCACACCGCCTGGCACCTCGCCACCAAGCGACAGCACGCCCACCTCCGCCTACGCCAATGGGCCCACATGCTCGGCTTCCGCGGCCACTTCTCCACCCGCACCCGCCACTACTCCACCACCCTCACCCACCTCCGCGCCGAACGCACCACCTGGCGCACCCGTCAAGCTGACGCCGCTGCTACGGCCCCGGTCGGCCCGCGCGCCGAGCAGACGGCCGTCGGCAGCAACCTGCCCACCGACGGGCAGCCGGTCGCTGACCGGCATGGTGACCGCGATGACCGCAGTGACCTGACCGCCGGTCACCAAGCCGGTCACTGTGCCGACACGGCCGGTCAGCGCGGCAACGCGGACACGACCCTCGTCATCTCCCACTGGCAGTACGCCGGAACCGGCCTCCTGCCCGAACTCGAACACCTCGCCGACCTCCTGGCCGCGACGCGGCAGACCCGACCCGAGCAACCGACCCGAACCCGGCGCTCGCAGCGCTCCGGTCACTCCGCCGGCCACCCGGTCGGTCACCCCACTGATCGGCTGACCAGTGCTGTCCGGCCTGGGGCCGTCGCGTGACCGCCGGCACGGAACTCCTCACCGTCCCCCAGGTCGTGGCCCGCCTCCAACTCGGCCGCTCCGCCGTCTACGACCTGCTCCGCACCGGCCAGCTCGCCTCAATCACCCTCGGCCGCGCCCGCCGCATCCCCACCCACGCCCTCACCGACTTCATCCAAACCCGCCTCGAACAGGACGCCGCCTGATGACCACAGCCCGCCCCGTTTCGGCCCGCCGCTCCCGTACCCGTGCGAACGGTGACGGGACCGTCTACCAGCGCAAGGACGGACGCTGGGAAGCCGCCGGATACGTGCTGGCCCCCGGTAACACCCGCAAGCGCGTCCGGGTCTACGGCGCTACCCGTAAAGACGCGATGACCAAGCTCACCGAGAAGATCGCCGCCAGCAACCGCGGCCTCCCCATCGCCGCAGCCGACAGCACCGTGAGCGCCTATCTCGCGTACTGGCTGGACGGCGTCGCCGTTCACCACCTGCGGGAGAACACCCACACCCGCTACGCAGCCTCCATCCGCCTCCACCTCAACCCCGGCCTCGGCGTCAAGAAGCTCGCCCGGCTCACCACCCGCGACGTGCGCACCTTCCTCGACGGGCTCCGCACCACCTGCCAGTGCTGCGCCCAGGACCGGGACTCCGTCCGCCGATCCTGCTGCGCGATCGGCCGGTGCTGCGGAAAGCGGCTCTCGCCGCTGACCGTGACGTACGTCCACGCCGTGCTCAAGTCCGCCCTGGAACATGCCGTCCGCGAGGATGAGCTTCCGCGCAACGTCGCCCGGAATGTCAAGACGACCACGCCCCGCCCCAGGCGTTTCCAGCCCCTCACCGCCACCGAAGCCCGGCAACTCCTCCATGCGGCCAACCGCGACCGGCTCCACGCACTGTACGAACTCGCCCTGCGCACCGGACTCCGCAAAGGCGAACTCCTCGGCCTCCACTGGGAAGACCTCGACCTCGACGGCGGCACCGCCACCATCCACCGCTCCCTCCAACGCACCCGCAGCCAGGGCCTGACCGTCCTGAACACCAAGACCCTCGCCTCCGAACGCCGCATCGCCCTCCCCACCGAATGCATCAGCTCCCTCAAGATCCACCAGGAACAGCAGCGGGAAGAGCGCCAGGCAACTGGACCGGGCTGGACGGACAACGGGCTCGTCTTCACCACCCCGAACGGCAGGCCGCTCGACCCCGGCAACATCACCCGCCGCTTCCGTCGGCTCCTCCACCGCGCCGGACTCCGGCCGATCCGCTTCCACGACCTCCGCCACTCGACGGCCACCCTCCTCCTGGAACAGAGCGTCGACCTCGTCGTCATCAAGGAACTCCTCGGACACGCCCACATCGGCGTCACCGCCGGCGTTTACGCCCACGTCCGACTCCGCCTCCAACGCCAGGCCATCGACACCCTGAGCGATGTACTGACTGAGGGCAGCGACTCCGAAGAGCCGCCGCCCTCAGCGGTGGTCGTCCGCTGACGTTGCCGTCAGCGTTGCCGTCAAACGGCGTTACGCAGGACTCTGGCCATCGACTCCCACAGGAACATGGGCCACAGTCACTACGCCAGAGAACGAATTCTCCACCACAATGCTGTCACCGGGTGAATAGATCCAGAGTTCCGGAACGGATTCCATGATGTCCGGCAGGTGAGAGATAGCGGATTCAAGCCCCATCTCTACACTCGGAACTGCCAGACTCTCCCAGAAGAAGATTAGGCTGCTAGCTTTCGGGGCGAACTGTTGGATTACGGTGCTCAGCTCGATGGAACCCGAGTCCATCGAGCTGAGCACCAAACCATCAGCCACCGCGCCCCACGCGATCGCACCGTCAGAGCTGCGCGGGTAATGACCGAGGCTTTCGCGCTCGTACTGGAGATGCTGATCCAGGTTCAGCAGCTGCACACCCGGCCGGCCAACCCAAGTTAGCCGTCGGCCACCCTGCTGATCTGCACGAACCACTCGAACCATAGATTTGGGCAGGAGGTCCGGCCTGGTTCCGTATACACCATCGAGCGTCACGAATTACCGCCAAGCATTCTCGCGAAGTCGTCTTCTGTTCCATTCCATGGCACCGCCCACTTACGTGCAGAGTCACCCTTGCCAACTTCCACGTTGATATGGGGACCCTTCACCGGATCGTAATCCATCCTAAACCTCTTGAATTCTCCGTTAACCCGAGTAGTGAATCCCACTACCTTGCCGTAGGTCGTCGGCGCAGATTCGAGACGTCCGATGTACGGCTGCCGAGTAGCCGGATCAACTTCACCCAGCAGATCAAGCGCCTTGTTGCGAGCTTGTTCGAAGCTGCCAAAGCTAGGCAGGGTTACTTCCTTGCACGCCCCTCCGGAATTGTGAACCAGAACCGGCGTCTCCCCCGCCAGCACATAGTACGTGTGGAGGCCGTCGACGGTGAGATTCCAGCGGTTGGCATCACCGGGTGTGGCATGTGTGGAGACGACGTAGGCGTGTTGATCGGTGGGGGTGTTGAGGGTGTCGCCACGGTGGAGCTTGCCAGCGGGTACCCAAGTGCGTGTGGAGTCGTTCCAGAAGGGGTGGCTGGCGGTGGTGTGGAGGGTGGCGGTTTCGCCGTCCTCGCCGCGAATCGTGAGATCGAGCAGGTCGTAGTCGTGGTTTATCAAGACGTGCTGGACCGTGCGGGATCCTACGTGTTTGCCCGATTTTTGGTCGGCTGCCTCGACCTTGTCACTGAGCTCGATCTTCCCAATGGGCTTGGTCTTACCGCCCTCCATGAGCACGGGCGTGTCGGGCGAGAAGCTGCAGCCCGATTGCACTGCCCGGGATCCAGTGGGTCCAATTCTGACACCGGCGGAGGCCAGAGCCTCAACGAATTCGCCGCCCAGTTCTACTGTCCGTTCCCAGACTCGGGCATCCTTGTCACACTCCGGGTTCGCAATGCAGTAGGTAGCGGCGATTTCTTTTGCCCCCGCCACATCATCCGGGTGCTCGAGATAGTAGGCGTATGCGTGATTGCAGGCGAGACGCCCGTAGCAAACAGTTTCAGATTCTCCGAAGACGCTTGTCTGAGGGGCCCAATAACCGCCAGCAGTAGATGAGAGCTTGTTACTTCCGGCCTGATAGTAAGAGCTTCCCAGTCGACTTGCATCGTTCGACGATGGGGTTGTCGAGGCAACATACATCTGGTGAATAACGGTCTTGCTGTTGCTGGGAGTGCTGCCTGAGCCGATGTAGTCGTGCATCGCTGCGTCGGTGCTGGCCTTGTTGCCTGGCGTGGAGTTGAGGCAGGAGGGGCAGTTGCGTGTGGGGCAGTCCGGACCCGCGCAGAGTCCGGAGGGGTCACTTTTGGTGATGGGGTTGCCTGCGGCGTAGGTGTAGCCGGCGATTTGTTGGTCGTCGGTGGCTTCGAAGAGGGGGTCGAGGCTGGTGAAGCGGCCGAGGGTGGGGTCGTATTGGCGGGCGCCGAGTTGGGTGAGGCCGGTGTTGGCGTTGTCGGGGGCGTTGAGGAAGCCTCGGTTGTCGAGCCAGTTGACGGTGGTGCCGCGGGTGCCGCCGTAGGGGGTGAACTGGCGCCAGGTGGGGGTCTGGGCGGTGGAGTCCAGGTAGAGGCCGCTGGTGCCGTGGGGGTCGCTGATCTGGAACTTGTAATTGGTGCCGGTTCCGGTGCGCACGACAGTGCCGCCGCCGGGCAGGGGCAGGTAGCGGACGCCGGTGGTGGTACTGCCTGTGAGGGTGAGCTGCTCGCCGGGCAGGTAGAGGGTGGTGCTGGTGGGGTCGGTCTGGAGCAGGACGTTGCCGTCGGCGTCGTAGATGTAGCCGGTGGTTCCGGTTTTGCCGCCGCTGACCTGGGTGAGCTGTCCGGCATTGTTCCAGGTCAGTGTCTGGTTGCCGGCGGCGATGGTGTTGCGGTTGGTGGTGTTGCCGGTCTTGTCGTAGGTGTAGCTGGTGGTCGCGGTGCTGGCGCCGCTGGCCTGCGTGGAGGCCAGCGCGTGGGGCTGGATGGTGCCGTTGCCGTTGTAGTCGTAGGTGTAGCTGGTGGTGGTGTCGCTGCCTCCGGTAGTGGAGTGTTCGATCTGGTGCTGGCGCTGTCCGAGGACGTCGTAGTCCCAGGTTGTCCAATACGCCGTGCCGCCGGTGAGGAGGTCGCCGACCTGGGCGTGGGCACTCGCGGTGGGGACCGCGCCGCAGTCGTCGGTGGCGGTCCATGCCTGGGTGAGCCGGTTGAGTTCGTCGTACTGGTAGCACTGGGTCTCAGGGGCTGCTGTGGCGCCCATGCGGCTGGTGACCTGCTTGGTGGTGTTGCCAGCGAGGTCGTGCGTGTAGTTCTGCTCGTCGACCTTCGCCGGGGTGGTGGAGCGCGTCACCAGCTGGTCGGTGAGGGCTCCCGTGTGTGGGTCGTAGGCATTGGTGAGGTAGGCCAGGTTTGTTCCCATGCCCAGGGTTTCCTGGAGCACCTGGCCGTAGGCGGTGTAGGTGGTGTTCTGGGCGTAGCCGTAGGAGGTGGTGGACAGGCCGGCAGGCGTATCCAGGTCGGGGTGGTAGGTGTGGGTGGCGATTTCGTTGGGCAGGCCGCCGCCGAGGGGGTAGTTGTCGGTGTAGAGCAGGCCGGTGTCGGGGCTGTAGGTGTGGCGGAAGGTGTAGGTCTTGCCGCCCAGTGCGCCGTGGACGGCCGGGATGGTGATGGATTGTCCGAGTGATTCGCCGAAGGCGTTGAAGGCCAGTTGCTGGGTGGTGTAAGCGTTGCCCGCGTTGTAGGAGGTGGCCGTGGTCGTCCGGCCGATCGGGTTGGTGACGCCAGAGACGGCGTTGTCGTTGTCGTAGGTCCAGGCTGCCGTCTGGTTGCCAGTGGCGCCGGGAGCTTGAGCAGCGATCGTGGAGGCGTACTGGCCGGTCTGGCGGTTGAGTACGTCGTAGGTGTAGGAGACGCTCTTGCCGCGGGCGTCGGTGGTCTGGGTGAGGTGGCCGGCTGTGTCGTAGACCATGCTGGTGGCGCCGGCGTCCGGGTCGGTCTTGGACGTGGTGCGGCCGAGCAGGTCGTAGATGGTGGTCCAGGTGCTGCCCTTGGCGGTGACGGTGTTCTGCTTTCCGTGCCCGTCGTAGCCGTAGGTGATCGCGTTGAAGGTGCCGCCGCTGACGGAGAACAGGCCGGTGAAGGTGTTGAGCGGGGTGCTCAGCGTCGGCCGGGCGCTGTAGGAGTCGACCTCGGACGTGCGGCCCAAGGGGTCGGTGCGGGTGGTCTTGACCGTGCCGCCGACCGGCGGGATGACCGTGGTGGCGTCCCCGCTGTAGACGGTGGTGGTCTGCTCCTTGAGCACCGAGTACTGCTCGGAGCTACCGACGACCACGCGGCCCAGACCGTCAAAGGTGAAGCGGTCCTGGCTGGGGATCTTGGAGTCCTGCGTGGAGACCGGCGAAAGCGCCGGGAGGCTGTCCGGGTCCCAGTAGGCGTTGTTCTGTTTCCACACCCAGCCGTGCGAGTCGTAGAACGATTCGGCGATCATTCGGCCGCCCTGCGGGGTCGGCGCCTGCGTCTGCCGCGGCCGGCCGAGCGAGTCGATGAGGGAGTAGGAGGTGATGTAGCCCAGGGAGTCGTTCAGCGTGTCGGTGGTGGTGCCCGACTGGCTGGTCTGGGAGACCGTGTAGGTGTACTTGGTGTCGGCCGGAGCAGTGGTGGGCCGGTTGTGCTGCCACACCTCGGTGGTGCGCCCGAGCGCGTCGTAGTGGACGGCGGTGGCAATCCCGTTGGGGTCGGTGGTGGTGAGGATGAGGCCGCGGGTGGGGTCCGAGGTGGTCCTGGCGGTCTGGTTCTTGGCGTTGGTGATCGTCGTGCCGGTGGTCAGACCGGCACTGTCCACGATGTAACCCGCGCTGGTTTTGTTGCCGCCGGCGTCGTAGCTGTCGGCGGGCCGGCCGTAGGCGTCATAGGTGGCGCGGGTCTGGGTCTGCCAGGTGAACGCACCTCCGCTGTAGCCCGAGGCCTCCCGGGTCATGGTGATTTCGCCCTTGGTGGGCGCGGTGGCCTGCGGGAAGGCGGTGGCGAAGGTGGTGTCGTCGTAGTGGGTCCTCGTTGCGGAGACCACCTGGTCCGGGCGGGTGACGCTGGTGGGCGCGGTGAGGTTGTTGAGGGTTTTCGGCACGGTGGCCGGGGTGTTCTGGCTGAATCCGGCGCAGGCGACCGAGTCGGTCTCCTGCGCGGCTGTCAGTCCGACCAGGTTGGCGGTCGTGTTGGCCTTGGCGTAGGTGATCGCGGTGCATTGGTCGTAGGCGGCGACGGCGGGCACGGTGTGGGTGTAGCTGTAGGTCAGCAGTCCGAAATTGTCGTCCGTGACGGTGGCGTCGTAGGTGTTGTCGGTTTCCGTCACCCGCCAGGTCGTGGCGCCGCCGGTGGTGAGCGCCTGGCGGCTCCAGTTTTCCGCGGTGTTGGTGGCGTGGGCGGTCAGGGCGGGCATGCCGGTGCGGGCGCGGGTGGCTGTGGTGGCGGAGATCCAGTAGGAGGTGACGGTGGAGTTGTCCACGCTGCCGCCGACTCCGGTGTACGCGGTGGTCTCCAGTGCGTTGCCCGCCAGTTGGTTGCTGTCGGTGTGCACGCCACCCTGGGAGTCGGTCACGGTCACCGTGCGGCGGCTGGACGAGGACAGCCAGTCGTCGTCCATGCCGCGGTAGTAGGAGGTGACCGATTTGGTCTGGGGGTCGTTGGAGCCGTTACCGCTGCGGGTTTCTACGCTTGCGTAGCCGCGGAACTGGCCCCAGGTGCGGTACTTGGCTTTGACGACCTCGTTGTCGTCGTGGTGCCAGGCGGCGCCGCCGTTGTAGAGGTAGTTCGTCTGTTTGGCGAGCGCGCCGCCGGTGCTGTCGGTTTCCAGGACCTGGGTGACGGCGTATTTATGGAACCAGTCGGTGACCGGGTTGAGGTAGTCCTTGGGTGTCCAGGACACCGGGTAGCAGGACTTGGTGTTGGTCTTGGGATCTGCGCTGGCCACGTAGGTGGTGGTGCAGGCGTCCGGCAGGTCGTAGCTGACGGTGGTCAGGCCGCCCAGTTCGCTGGTGATGGCGGAGATGCGGTACCGGTAGAGGCCAGGGAAGTTGGAGGTGTCGACCCGGTTTTTCAGGTCCACGCCGGCGAATTTGACATCCGGCAGTGTGATCGTGGAGGTGGAGCCGCCGGCGGTGGCGTCGTTGCCTTCGCGGGTGATCGAGGCCAGCCAGAGGGTGGGTGAGGTGCCGTCGCCGGTGGCGGGCTCGCTCTGGTGCAGGGTGTAGGTGTCGATCGTCTGGTACTTGGCGGCCGCGACGCTGTACTGCTGGACCTTGATCGAGGCCAGTCGGACGGTGGAGAAGAACGAGGGTGATTGCGCGGCGCAGGTGGCCCCCGAGGCGCACACGAAGTCGAAGGGCACATCCGGGTACTGGCTGGCGGCGGTGCTCGCCGAGAGCGGGTCGCACGTGGTCAGGGTGCAGCGCGCGGCGGTGGTGAAGACGACCTGGTCGGGGACGGTGCCGTAGGCGCCGCCGTCGCGGAAGCCGTAGTCGATCCGGGACAGGTGGGAGTCGCGGACGTAGGAGACGTTGTGGGCGCCGTTTTCTTCGCCGTAGTAGTTGGTGCCCTGGGCGTAGTAGTACGCCATGGCGTTGGCGTGGGTGTCGACGACGTAGTCCAGGTGCCACTTGTAGGCCATGGTGCACACCGAGGCGCTGAACCCGGACGAGCTGTAGCAGGGGTCTCCGGAGTGCGCGGAGTACACCGGGGCAGTGTCCACCGACTTGGTCGTGGCCTTGCCGGAGGCCCAGCCGGGCAGCTGATTGCGGCCGAAGTAGTACTGGGTGCCGGCCCGGTCGGTGACGATCCAGTAGTCGGTGTTGTAGGTACCGGACCCGTTGTTCGCATTGGTGACGTGCTTGACGGTCGAGCCGTTGTCCTGGGCCAGCTTCCACGTTCCGTCGCTGTCATTCTTCACCAGGGCGGTGGAAGATCCGCCCAGTGCCAGGCTCAGGATCGCTCCGTCATAGCACTTGTCCCCGCTGGAAACCGGCGAGGCAGTGCCCTCAGGTGAGTCGGAACAGGAGGTGAAGCTCTGCTCGATGGAGGAGTCTGGTGTGGCCCAGCCGTCGCCCACCCAGGAGGACTGGGCCTGGGCGGAGGAGGTCTGCCCGTCCACCGAGCCCGAGTCGTAGGCCAAGCCCACCGAGGGCTTCAGCAGTCCCGAAGAGGGCGCCAGGCTGATGGGATAGTTGTAGGTGAACGAGCCCGACGGGTTGCCACCCGTCCACGACCCGGACGGTGCCAGGGTGGTCGCGTCGTAGCTGCCGACCGCACCGCCCTCCGTGGTGCTGGATGCGGTCGCGGCCAGCACCATCAGCCTGCCGCCGCTGGCGGTGCCCGACGTCGGGGAAGCGCTGTATGAAGCCGGGACGGCAGCCGTGTCAGCGGATGCTGAAGCCTTTGAGGGGGATGTCTGCGGCGGGGATCCCTGCAAGGTCAGGGTGGTGGTCAGTTCGTGGGCCGCGGGATCCTGGTCGGTGGGGAGGGGGGTCTGGGTGCGGCAGGCGGCTCGCTCTGGGGTGGTCAGGGCGCAGGCGGGGAGTTGGACCAGGTGCATGCGGTCGGCGTAGTTGCCGCCGTAGGCCTGTGCGAAGGCGCTGTAGTCCAGGCCAAGTTGTACTTTCCCGCTGCCGCCGACGGTCGGCCGGGCGGCGAGGACGACTCCGCTCACGCCGAGCTTGGTGGCGTCCTGGTGGGGCAGCACGCGCACCGAGACGCCGTTGGGTCCCTGGTAGGAGCCCTTGGCCGGGCTCACCGTGCGGGCCCATACCGGTGTGCCGGCGGCCGGTGCCCTTGCCCCTTGCTTCGCGCCGGTAGGCGGGGCGGCCAGCGTTGCGGTGCCGGTCACCGCGGCGGGCCAGGTGGCCTTCTCCGGGCGGAAAGTCTGTTTGGTCTGGTCTTTGACCTTCAGTTTGCGCGGGGTGAGTGTCGTGACGTCCTTCACCGAAGCGGTCTGCTGCACCGCAGGTGCGCCAGCTCGGGCCTGGGTGTCCGCGGCTGCGGGGACCGCGGTCGGCGCGGCTAGGGCCAGCGCCACCACCATGGCACCGACGATCCGTTGCCGAGCGCCGATACGACGCACGTTCTGTCTCAGCCGAGCTGTCCTGGACATGATCGATCCCCCCACTTGCCCTGTATGCAGGCACGACGGCGCTCCACACCTTGATCAAGATGCGGCTGCGCGGGCGACTATCGCAGAGCAGGGGAGCCGCCGGACAGTAATCAATTCCGGCAAATCTTCACAATTGGAAGCCAAGGATTCGCAAAACTTGCTGCTCGTCTCGGACATGCCAGGCATCTCGCTATCAATCAGCTCTGCCACAGACACCCAAAAGCCTGTCCACTGGAGCGCCGATCGACATAACTGATCATGTTCGAAGCAGACCTGGGGGGTACCTGACGGTGAGATCCACCCTGCGCAGAAGAATGCTGAGCACGGCGCTTGTTGCCGCGCTCAGCACGCTGTCGCTGTCCGGCGTGGCAACGTCCGCCCACGCCGATGCAACATCTGAGGCGTCGTCACCGAAGTTGCCGCTGGACGAGGCACGGGCCTCGAGAAAAGCGCATTCCACCGGCAAGGCCGTGACTGTGGCAGCCGCAACCACGCCGACAGAGTCGAAAGTAGCCAATCCGGACGGCACCTTCACTCTGACCCAGTCGGTCGCACCGGTACGCAAATACGTTTCCGGCTCCTGGAAGAAGCTGGATGCCACGCTGGTCCGGCGCTCCGACGGCGCCGTCGCCCCGGCGCTCAGTACGACGGGCCTGATCCTGTCCGGGGGCGGGGACGGCCCGCTTGCGGTGATGAAGGACCACAGCCGGTCTCTCTCGCTGACGACGCCGGCATCCCTCGGCCCACTGCCCGCCCCCACTCTGGACGGTTCCAGCGCCACCTACGCCGATGTCCTGGACGGGGTGGACCTGAAGGTCACCGCCGATGCCCAGGGCGGCTTTTCCGAGATCCTCATCGTCAAGAACGCCGAAGCGGCCGCCGACCCAGCCCTGGACACACTGGTCTTTCCCACCCAAACCAAGAACGTGACGCTCGCCGTGGACAAGGCGGGCAACATCGCAGCCCGGGACACCACGCATCGCACAGTGTTCTCCGCACCGGCCCCGACGATGTGGGACTCCGCCACTGCCAAGGCCGCCAGCCCGAGCTCGCTGTCTGCCAGCAGGTCGGCAGCCTCGGACACCGATGAGCCGGCCGCGGGTGCGCACATCGCGCGGGTCGCCGCCTCCTACGCCTCGGGGAACATCCGGCTTACCCCCGACGCGGACCTGCTGTCTGCCTCCTCCACGGTATATCCCGTCTACATCGACCCCACCTACAGTGCCGCAGGCGGCACGGTGAGCAGCTGGACCTGGGTCAACTCCGCCGCCCCCAACACCAGCTTCTGGAAGGACACCAGCGCCACCGGCATGCACGTGGGCTACCAGGGCTGGGAAACCCCTTACCACGACTCACGGGCGTACGCGAAGTTCACGGTGGACAGCCGGCTCTTCGGAGCCACCGTCATCGACTCACACTTCTACGCCACAGAAACCTACGCTCCCTCGTGCACCGCGACCGAGGTACAGCTGTGGCAGACCGGCCCGATCAGCTCCAGCACGACCTGGGCCAACAAGCCGGCCCGGACTACTCAGTGGGGCTCTAAAACCGTGGCCTACGGCTACGACCCTTCCTGCCCCGCGCAGTCCCTCGGCTTCGACGTCACCTCCCACATGCAGGATGTCGCCGACGACGGCAGTTTGAGCAGCCTGACGCTGGGTCTGCAGGCCCCCGACGACGATGCGTCGAACAAGTACAGCTGGAAGAAGTTCGACCACGCCACCCTCTCGATGTCCACCACTTACGACCACCGGCCCAACAAGCCTTCGGTGCTGGTCACATCGCCGGCCACCACCTGCACCAGCACAGTCAAGACCATCGGCGATGGCGACGTGACCCTCTATGCGAAGGTCTCCGACCCCGACGGCGGCACGCTGTCCAACACCTTCAACATCACCAAAACGAGCGGTGGCGCGCAGATCGCCAAGCCCACCGTGTCCGCGGCGTCGGGGAAGAACGCCGTCTACATCCTGAAGAAGTCTGTGCTGGAGGCCGCGGCTGGCGGATCGCCGCTGGGCGTGACGTGGAACGTCACCTCCTCGGACGGCACCTACACCTCCCCCGTATCAGCGACCTGCAAGTTCCAGTTCGATGCCAGTCGGCCCGGTGCTCCGGCCATCGCCGACGCCTCCGCATACGAGTGCGGTGACGACGCCAGCCCGGCCTCTTACCAGGTCGGCGTCCCTGCCGGTTTCACCGTGGCGCCCAACGCCGCCGGCGGGACCACCGCCAGCTACCTCTACCAACTCAACGGCACCACCCCGGTCTCCCTGGCCAGCACCGGATCCAGCACAGCCGTCAGCATCACCCCCACCAGGGGCACCAACGTGCTGACCGTCACGGCGGTCTCGGCCGGCGGCAACATCGGCGACACCGCAAACTGCATTCTCATCGCCGCCCCCGCGGCCACCGCCATCGACGGCGACCTGACCGGCGACGGCACCCCCGACCTCACCGCGGTAGGCGCGCAGGCGGGTCTGTCCAGCGGACTGTGGCTGGCCCACGGCACGACCGACGGACAGCTCACCACCAGCGCCACCAACCTCGGCGTCCAGGGCACCGGAGTCAATTCCGCAGGCTCACCGGCGGACTGGAACGGCACCCAGACCATCAGCGGCCACTTCAACAGCGGAGCCGGCTTCAACGACGTCTTGGACTACAACCCCACGACGGGCCGCGGCGTCGTCGTGTTCGGTAGTGGTGACGGCTCAACACTGCACCCCACCAGCGGCGACAGCATCGCGGTCAACAGCACTGTCTTCACCGATGGCAGTGGCATTACCGGTGCCGTCGGCAACAAGGCCACCAGCATCGCCAGCGGGGGCGACCTTTACCACACCGTCAACGGGGAGGACCTTACCGGCTACCCGGACCTGCTCCTGATCGTGGGCGGGCAGCTGTTGGACGAGCCAGGCAACCCCGCCCCCGGAGCCTTCGGCGGCGTCGACAACGCGGTACAGCTGGCCAGCACCAACCCCACCGGCAGCGGCGACTGGACCGGCTGGAGCATCACCAGCAGCCTCATCGACGGAATGCCCGCACTGTTCGCCCGCCACAACAGCACCGGCGCGCTGTACTACTACACCCCGCAACAACTGAAAGACCTCGCGGGCGGCAGCCAGGTCACCCCGCTGCAGGTCGCAAGCAGCGGCTACGGCTCCGCAGCCCTGCCGGTCATCCAGGCCGCCGACCTGAACGGCGACGGCACCCCGGACCTGCGGACCGTCTCCTCCAACGGCGCAAGCACCGCGCGGATCTTCAACGCAGCCGCCGGAACCCTCACCGCGCAGACGGCGCAGACTCTGATCGCCCCCGGCCATGCCTGGCCGCTCGGTGACGGCACCGAGGGCAGCGCGGCCAGTGCCGCCGACACCTCCGCCGGACTGAACCTCACCGGCAGCGGCAGCGGCGCCACCTGGGACACCGACGACGACGTCTTCTCCCCCAACCTTGCGCTGGACGGCACTACCGGTGCCATGACCTCGAACGCGGCGCTGTCGCTGTCGAGTTCCCTGACCGTGTCGGCGTGGGTCAAGCCAGCGGCCGTGGGCGGGGTCATCGCCTCCCAGGACGGCGTGCACAACTCCGGGTTCCTGCTCTACCCGCAGTCGAACAAGCAGTGGGCGTTCTGCCTGGCCACCGGGGACACTACCCGCGGCTACGACTGCGTCGTCGGCGGCACCGCGATCATCGGCCAGTGGACCCGCATCACCGCGACCTATGACCCGGTGTCCAAGGCCATGACGCTGTACATGGACGACCGTCCGGTGGCCCGCGGCTCCCACACCGCCATCGCCGGCTTCACCGGCAAGTTCACCTTGGGCAACAGCCTGAGCCTCGACGCGCGCGCCTCGTTCTTCAAGGGCAACCTCTCCGACGTGCAGGCATGGAACGGGGCTGCGCTGAGCGCCACCCAGGTCGGCACCATGGGCAACATCACCCTGGCTTCCGCGCCGTACACCTTCGCCGGAGTCGGCGACTACACCAGCGACGGCAAGGTCGACCTGGTCGCCACCGACGCAGGCGGCAGCCTGTGGCTCTACCCCGGCAACGGGGGCGGCGGCTGGTCCACCTCCGCGCTCTACATCGGCTCCGGCGTCACCGGCTACACCTTCGCCGGGATGGGCGACTTCGACAAGGCCGGCTACGCCGACCTCGTCGGCCGCGCGCCCGACAACACCCTGCGGCTGTTCCCTGGTGACCCCGGGCACGACCTGCTCACCCCCGTCAGCAACTTCGCCAGCGGCTGGAGCGGATACACCTTCGCCGGCACCCCCGACTTCAACCGCGACAGCAAGCCCGACCTGATCGCCCGCCACCCCGACGGCACCCTGAAGCTGTTCCCCGGCACCGGAACCGGCGCCTCCCTGGGAACGGTGGTGCAGCTGGGCACCGCCGACTGGACCGGCTACGCCTTCGCCGGCGTCATCGACCTCAACGCCGACACCTACCCCGACGTCGTCGCACGCGACACCAGCGGCATCCTGTGGCTCTACCCCGGCAACGGCAGCAACGGCCTCGGAACCCGCTCCCAGCTCGGCACCGGCTGGAACGGCTACACCTTCGCCGGCCTCGGCGACTTCAACGGTGACGGCAACCCCGACGTCATCGTCCGCGACGACGCCACCCGCATCCTGTGGCTCTACCCCCGCACCGCCACCGCCTTCAGCACCCGCCAGCAGATCGGCAGCGGCTGGTAGGCAAGTCCGCCACTCTCTCCGGGGCCGTCCAGCAGCGCTAAGCAACCTCGACGGCCCCGGAGCTCCCCCACGCCATCGCCAAGCTCCCTGACTTCCACTGGAGTTGTACGTGACAGACCAACGCCGTACCGACGTCGGCCGCCGCCAGTTCATACGCCTCACCGGCGGCAGCGCGCTCGGCGCGCTCACCGTGGGAGGCAGCGCAACGGCCGCCTCTGCCGACATCCTCTCCGCCCCCACGCCAAAGCCGTCCCCGGGGATCCCCATGTCCCAGGTGCTCAGCCTGCCACGTACCCCTGCACCGACCACCACGCTGGGCCCCGCGCCGGAGCAGATCACCAGCGGCACGATCACGCCCCCGAGCAGACGGATCCCCTACACCGGTGGCACCGTCGACCCGCAGACGGCCGCGGACGACGTGCCCACCACGCTGCCGTTCGAGTTCACCACCGCCGGCTACACCATCGTCGATGTCCCCGAGGAACTGCGCCCGTGGCGCAACCGGCCGGTCGCCAAGGGCGACACCGGCGCCTACGTAGACGCCGCCGGCGTCCGCATGTTCTACAACGACCCCGACGTCTTCATCAACGGTGACGGCAAGCTCTACGACCAACCCGTCACACAGATCCAGTACGGCCTGGGCTGCCTCGCCTCCTACCGCACCACCGGTGACACGTGGTTCCTCACCCGTGCCAAGGCCCACGCCCAGCGGCAGATCGACCGACGGGTCGAAACCCGCGGCGCCTGGTACTTCCCCTACCCCTTCAACTACACCCACAACGAGCACGGCGGACTCGTCTACACAGCCCCCTGGTACTCCGGCATGGCCCAGGGCGAGGCGATATCCCTGTTCATCCAGCTCGCCCAGCTCCCCGACACCGACGTCACCGCGGAAGAGCGCACCCAGTACCTGGCCGCGGCCGACGGCGCCTTCGCCTCACTACTGCGCGCCGACGACGCCAAACCGTGGGTGATCAACAAGGACAGCGCCGGCTACTTCTGGATCCAGGAATACCCCATCGACGCGCCCGGCACGTCGGACTACACCTTCAACGGCATGATCTTCGCCCTGTTCGGTGTGTGGGACTACTACCAGCACACCCACAACGAACTCGCACTGAAGCTGTGGGACGGCGGCCTGACCACGATCGCCAACTACTACCCGCGCCTGCGCAACACCCGCTGGCTCTCCTTCTACTGCAACACCCACCGCATCGCCCCGCTCTCCTACCACCACCACCACCTCGACCTGTTCATGCAACTGCAGTGGTTCTCCGGTCACTACACCTTCGCCCGCGACATGGACCAGCTGCTGGACGACTACCCCTACCCGGACCTGGTCTCCACCGACCTGCCCAGCGGCGGCACCGTCGCCTTCGCCGCCGGCACCTACACCCTCTACCAGTACGCCACCACCGCCACCGGCTCCTACGACCCCGCCAAGGACGACGCCCAGACCGCCACCCAGCAGGTCACCTTCACCCGCGACACCTCCGCCCCCGCCACCATGCGCCGCCGCATCCACGGCCGCGGCATCTACTACCGCATCAGCGCCGGCGCCTATGCCGGCTGGTGGGTCGGCGAGAACTACACCACCGCGTTCCTGCGCGGCCAGTGGTGGACCAAGACCTACCTCCCCGCCCGCACCCTCACCTTCCCCGCCAACACCCCCGTCGACGTCTACAAATACGGCACCGACGGCGCCGTCGGCACCACCAAGACAGTCCAGTGGGACCACGCCTCCAACGCCCCCTTCGACCAACGCGCCACCATCAACGGCCGCAACATGCTCCGCATCAGCGCCGGCACACTCACCGGCTACTGGGTCTGGCACAACAACGTCACCACCGACGGCCTCTGACAGGACCATCCGCCGGAAAGGCCCCACCCGGTGAAACGCTGGTACCCGGCATCCGCCGGGTACCAGCATGGCTGTGTCACCTTCTCCGGGGGCTCTGGTCCACTTCGTGGGCTCTGTCGGGGTCTGTACGGTGAGTGGTGTCACTCGTCACGTCAGTCATCAACTGTCGCTTCCAGCTCAGGAGTTACACCACTCACCGTACAGACCCCCTCCCGGGACGCCGGCGGTCCGCCCTCAGCCCGCGGATCCGCGACGTCCTCCGTGTCGGCGGTGCTGCCGCAGTCCGGAGCCAGCACCGCATCGACCCGCCTGCGGGCGATCACCCACTCCTGCCATTCCAGCTCGGCCACTGCCAGCTCGGCCTGGATACGGTCGGCCTCCTCACGCAGCCCGTCGACCCGACAGCGAGCTGCGAGCTCGTGCTGTTCCAGCAGTCCGACAACCGACGGCATCCGCAACCTCCCGGGGAGCGACGACATGACAGGTCACGACTCCCACGGAATCACCGCCCCTACGCCTGACCAGCGAAAACGCCGCCCTCAAGTCCGGAAAGACAACAACTTCTAACCGCCGGTGCGGAAGGCGGGGCGAGCTCTGCGGTGAGAACCTCGACGCGCTGACCGGGTGCCGCGAGCCAGGATGCGGCTGCGCTCCCGTTCGGAGGCAGCGAAGAGGACCAGGAGGGCCAGGCGGCGGCGCAGCGCGGGGACCCGGCTGGCCACAGGGCAGATGACTGCGTACGTCTTCCCGCGCCCGTGTACGGGCACTCCCATGGCGAACTCGGGGCTGGCGTCGCGGGCGACGCTGGGGTAGGTGCCGGCCTCGTGGTAGATGAACTCTGTCACCGGCTTGATCAGAGCCTTCTGACGTTGGAGCAGGGCCTCGATTGCCGCCAGGTGCTCCTGCTCGGTGGCCTGCCGCGCGTTCTGTTGTCGCTGCTGGACGGTTTGCAGGCGTTCGACGATCTGGTACTTGCGGATGTGTGCCTGGAGCTGTTCCTCTTCCATGTCGAAGTACCTCCGGGTGATCCACCGCCGCTTGCCTTTGGTGTCCCAGCCCACGCGAAGGCGGTGCGGCCGGGTGGCGTTCTGGCAGACGGCGGCGACGAAGCGTTCCAGCGGGAAGGGGGCGGCCGGCTCCCACTTGCCGTGGCCTTCCCACGGCAGAGGACCGTCGACGCCCGCGCCGCAGTCCTCGCAGTCACACCAGTCGCAGACCGTCCGGTTGTCGCACCATTGGGGCTCGAAGCGGGCGGCCCCGGCCGTGACCTGGACAGGGCCTCCGTCGTCGGGACGGGCGATCTGGACGGAGGGCACGTTGTCCAGCCATGGGGCCGTCTTGCGGTCGGTGAACCAGCGCACCTCGACACCGGCCTCGCCGTACCGGTCGGTGCGTGCCTCGATGTCGGCGATCGAGATGGAGGCCATCTGTGCCTCCAGGGCCACCCGTCGGCTGCCGTCGGGCCAGGTGGCCATCACGTCCGCGCGCCAAGAGCCGTCCGGAGCGGCGACCTCGTATTCAGCGCTCCAGCCTGCCGCGCGGGCGTGGTGGCGAGGTCGAGCTTGAGCAGATGGTGGGCCATGCCATCGCCGGCGGCCCTGGCTTCGCAGTGAGGTGCTTGGTTGGCGTGCCGCAGGAACCACAGGTCGTACGCGCTGTGGGTCTTGTGGACCAGGTGGAGGCGCCAGTCGCACTCGTAGCAGGTCAGCGGTGCGGGCCGCTTGGTCTTGTAGCCGAACACGTGGTGTGGGGGTAGCGCACATGGGGATGCGCCGCCCCCACACTCTCTGTTCCAGGCCGACTTCCCGCACTCGCAGCGGTGCCCGGTACGCCGGGAAGCGTGCTGCTCGACTCCGGCTACTGCTGGCGGCGGCCAGCCCGTCCGACTTCCCAGCGCCGGCCTGAGGCGCGATGCCCGTAAGGCTAGGCCGGCGAAGAACGGGCAAATGCGATCAGAAATCGACCTGGAGAGCCATCTTTCCGATCAAGTAGACACATGAAAGTGAAAGAGTCGGCCCATGGAGTGGGCCGACTCTTTCATGTGCCATTTTCGCGCGCCAACGCGTCAGGCTCATATTCCCTGTTCAATCGCGGTTGGAGCCAAGGAAGCAGGGCACCGTCGCACTGGGCGGCGGTGGTGTGAAAAGTATGGGCACTGAAGGGCGGCCAATCCATTAGCCGCGAGACGAACTGGCTTAAATGGCCCGCAGGTGCATACGCCGGCTTGGGGTGGCAGGGAAAATGCCTGGTCAGGGGTTGATTAAAGGTGTCCCACCTGGAATGCGGATGCCTTTGGCTGTGGGACGGCACTGACTTAAATGACATCCCTATGCGCGGCGTGGCATCCAGGTGGCAGGATGCTGTGCGGCTTCCTGGTGGCGCCAACTGCCTTGAAGCATCGTTTGGTTGGAGCAAAGAGTCTGCGGAGCGCTCACGCGAGCCGTACTGAGCAGGGCCCGTACACAGGGGCCCTACGTGGGTAGAAATAGAGGCGACGTGGGACGACCAGAAAAGCCGATCCCGGACCCCATGAGTCCGATTGGCAGATTTGCCATTGCATTGCGTAACGGGCGCCGGGCGGCGGGCCTCTCCTACGCAGAGCTATCGGATCGGACGCGGTCCGTCAGCCCGGGAACATTGCAGCGGGCCGCCTCAGGTGCTGTGCTTCCCAAGCGGGACGTGGCGCAGGCTTTTGCTGCCGCATGCGCTATGAACGTCGATGAGATCACCCGGCTGTGGCACGTCGCCTATCGAGAGAGTCTGGGTGGGCGCAGCACCAGTGGGACCAGGGGGCCGGAGCCGCGACCTGACCTTGTCGAAGACCTGTCCGGCCTTTGCGTCGCTTTGGAGGAGTTGCGGCAGGCCAGCGGGGCACCGTCGTTCCGGATGATGGAACGTACGGCGCGCGCTACGGGCAAAGAGCTGTCGCGGAGCACCGCCTTCCGGATTACGGCTGACAAGCGAGCACCGGCGTCCGCTGAGTGCCTGGAGGCATTCCTTGTGGCGTGTGAAGTGCCGCCACGGAGCCGTGGGATGTGGTTCGAGGCCTGGCTGCGGGCACGGCGGCACGCCTCCCACCAGAACACTGACAGGCGAGAGGAGATGAAGCAGCTCGAGTCGGTGGTCGCCGCGAACATCCGCGGCCAGGTGGCGCAGGAGACCGCCGTACGGATGCTGCGGAAGGCCGGCTTCGACGCCCGGGAACGCTATCGCCGTTTCGACGCGCCATGGACGGTCGAGTGCCTGGAATGTGCAGCCACGTTCCGCATACGACTGTCCGATGTCGTTCTGGCGCGCGCTACGTGTCCGGACTGTCCGAGGCTCACCGAACGCGTGCGGGAAGCCTGGGCAGAACTCCTGACGAACCGCTCCGGACTGCTCAGCCGCCAGCACACGCGTGCGCTGCGCGCCGCCACCCTGTTGCAGGCCCGCCTACAGCGCGACCACCTGGATGTGCCCGTGTTCGTGGCCGACCGCACCACCCTCGCCACCCTGCAGTCCAGCGCATGGCACCCGGCTTTGGAAGACGCACTGCGGCGCCATGTCCGGCGTCCGTTCTATCTGGATGTCCTGCTCGTGCACGACTACGACACCATGCCTTCGCGCCGAAACGGGGTACGGCATCGCCGGCTCGCCAAAGCCGCCGGCTTCGTGGACAGCTCTCTGGAGACCGAACCTCCCGTACAGGAACCGGACCACGCGAGCGATGCCGCGCAGAACGCAGCAGTCCCAGGGCGTAAAGCCGCCAGAGTGCCGGTGAAGACCGGCCGCCCGGCCCCGGACATCAAAAGCCCTTGGAGGCCGACCAGCAACAGCGGTGCCTGAGACGGCCGGCGGACCCAGGCGCGATCTGCACAGCCGGTCCCGCGAGAGCGCTCGGGCTTACGCCTAGAGATGACTGCGCCTTGCCTCTTTCAGTCATTGGCCACAAGGGACGTCCCAGCATGCCGCTGGCCAAGCCGGCCAAGAGCCCCTTCTCCTCAGCACAAGGACAAGCCCGATGATGCACTGTTCAGCATCTCAGCTGACGGAAGACGCGTCTCGCCCATGCATCCGCCTGATGCTGGGAAGCGACGCCACCCAAGACACCTTCACCAGCTCCTGGACGTGGACGGCCGTCGTCGGCCTCGCCACTCTGGCTATCACCACGTACTTCTCCATCGACCAGGTCCGCAAGAGCCAGCGCACCAAACAAGCGAAACGCTTCCAGCCAGACTACGAACTCCTCAACGAGACCGTCGTCCTCCTCGACAAGCTGGCCAGCACCGCAGCGCAGAGAGCAGATCTGGCCAAACTCTGCGAGCTCCTCAGCCGCATCAAACAGGCGGAACGCCGCTTCCCTGAACTGCCACTCGGTACCGTCGTCGCCCAAATCGACGCCTACAGGAAGACCACGCTGCCTGACGACTTCCGCCGCAAACTCAGCACCAAACGGATCCTCCTGGACGACCTGCTGGACCTCTCACGTCAGCAAGGCGCTGCGATCGCCGGTGCCCTCGCAGCCATCGGGACCGCACAAAACGAGATCGACCGCCGCACCAACTGACCAGGGCGGCCAAACTGCCGCAGGCAGCACGACACACCCACGCCGACACCTGGCCCATGCCTGCCGCAGCCGATTGTGCGCCCGGAGCGGTCCCCGCCTGGCACAGAGCCTCGGTGCCTGTGGGGCAGCTGTTGCTCCATCTCCCGAGCTGTCCGTACCAGTTCGAGGGCTTCGCGGCGCAGATCGCTGGCGCGCTCGCGCATGCTGGACGCGGCAGCGCTGCTGCTACAGGCTGCAGGAGTTGACGTACTGGCCTTCGCGGCCTCTCTGGGGGCTTCCGGGCATACTCGACCTGACCCTCGCCGCGCACCCCGCGCGATGTGGAGGCGGCCCTCGTCGCGCACGAACAAGTCATGTTCGCCCGCGCCGCGGCCGTGGAAGCGGACGACGACGGCCACCGGGTCATGGCGATCCGGCAAGCGCGAGAGGTCGAAGGTGGCGAAGGAGGCGGGTCACCGTGCGGCGAGTCGGGCCGGCGCCGCGGAACCCTGGAGCGCTCGAAGGCGAGTCGCCCGCCCTCCCACACCGTCGAAGACGTCGGGCACGAGAACTTCCCGGACCTGTACGTATTCCCTCCTTCGACCAGGACAGCGAAGGGGAAGACTGCGGCCGACTCATAGGCACCGCCGACGACTCCCACGGCGCCTGCCCTGGAGGGGCCCGAGCCGGGCGGGGGTCGGGCCCCTCCTGCCGCCCCTCGGCCGGTAGCCGGCCGCCGCCTGTGTGCATCCTGACCCTCACGGCCTGCGAATGTGATGCTTTTGCCGCCTGGCTGGCTGGTGGACACAGAGGTGCTCGGTGATGGCCTGGACGATCTCCAGGCCGGATGGACCACCTGATACCGCAGTCGGTGCTCAGCAGGCGAGTGCGCATCGCTTCGTGGTCTGCGCAACGCCCCGACCACAGGCCCGACCATGAAGGCCAAAAACCCGACGATCTGGGTTCTATCGGTCGTTGCAACACCTCAGCCCAGAGGTGGCAGTGGACAGTGCAGTGCGTACGACCCGAAAGCCCCAGGGCAACAGGCCGTTGGTTCAAGAACGGGACGCATACTTCCTGCTTGTGGATCAAGGAATGAGCTTTGCCGAGGCTGCTAGGTGTTGTCTGACAAACGATCTTGGGTGGGTTCGCGGAGCCAGAGGATCAGTGAGGCGAGGTGGACTCCGGCCTTGTAGCGGTCGGCGAGTTTGTCGAAGCGGGTGGCGATGGCGCGGAACTGCTTGAGGCGGTTGAAGCAGCGTTCGACGACGTTGCGAGCCTTGTAGAGCTCGCGGTCGAAGGCCGGCGGTCTGCCGCCGGCCTTGCCTCGCCGCAGGCGGTTGGCCTTCTGATCGGCCCGCTCGGGGATCACGGCTTGGATGCCCCGCCTGCGCAGGGCCTGGCGGATCGCCCGCGACGAGTACGCCTTGTCCGCGATGACTGCATTAGGTCTGCGGCGAGGCCGTCCGGCGCCGGGCCGGGGCACCCTCAAGGCGTCCATGACCTCGTCGAAGACGGTGGAGTCGTTGACGTTGCCGGGCGTGACGACGACGGCCAGGGGCAGACCCCGGCCGTCGCAGGCGAGATGGACTTTGGTGGTCAGCCCGCCGCGGGACCGGCCGAGCGCCTGGCGAGCCGCCGCACGTGCCGGATCTTCCAGTTCGTCCCCCGCCGCCGCCCCTTTTTGCGGGCTCCGGCGGCGTGCTGGTGGGCCCGGTTGACCGTGGAGTCGACCGACACCGTCCACTCCACGGTTCCGACGGAGTCGTCCCGGACCTGGACCTGCTCGAGCAGTCGGGCCCAGGTGCCGTCCGCCTCCCAGCGGACGAACCGCTCATAGGCTGTCTGCCACGGCCCATAGCGTTCCGGCAGGTCACGCCACGGAGCACCGGTCCGCAACCGCCACAACACCCCGTTGATCACCTGCCGGTGCTCCCGCCACGGCCGCCCACGACCGTCAACACCCGGCAGCAAAGGCGCTATCCGCTCCCATGCCGCATCCGTCAGCTCACCACGACCCACCACAAGATCAATTATCAGACAGGCCCTAGAGATCGTCTTCAAAGGTCAGATCCAGAGCAGGATTGAGGCGATGGTGACGGCGGCGTGGTAGGACTCGCGTGTCTTGTCGTAGCGAGTGG
>NZ_JBIWMA010000042.1:0-35937 GCF_044766465.1 Streptomyces sp. NPDC102259
CACCGTCCTGCGTACTACAACTGCGGTACTTCCGCCCGGCAGTTCATGTCTGCCGGGCCCTTCTGTCTCTCTGGCTACGAGAGAAACCATAACCACGCCATTGAGCAATGTCTACTCCAGCCAGGATAGATTTTCTGGAGTTGGATGGTGAGGTACGGTCGTGCGGAGTATCGGAGGCGACGCGTCGGGGCTCAGTCCCCCGCGATCGCGTCAGGCATACCCGGAGCAGTCGAGGAGACGGTGACCCACATCCAGAAGGAGGACCGGCCCGGCCGGTTCTCCGTCCAGACCGAGGTGGTCGACGGCGTCCTCGTCGTGACCGTGCACGGCGAGATCGACCACGACGTCAAAGACGTCCTCAGCCGGGCGCTGACCTCTGAGGACGGCATGACGCCGCCCCGGATCGTGGCGGATCTCAGCGGTGTGACCTTCATGGACTCCAGCGGGATCAACGTCTTCACCGCCGCCCACCTGCGGGTGAGTCAGGCTCAGGGGTGGCTGCGCATGGCCGGCGCCCAGGAGGCCGTCGTGCGTCTGCTGCAGATCGTCGGCGTCGACACCGTCATCCCCTGCCATCCCACGGTCGAGCAGGCGCTGAAAGCCTGAGTGCCCCGACCCGGCCGGGCCCATGGCGTCCTGGTGACGAGCGCCGCCGCACTTCCAACTCCCGGCCCACCTGCTCCAACAGCAACATCGGCACCCGCATGGGCACCGGCACCGGCATCTGAACAGGTCGGCGTCGTCGAGGGGCCGGGTCAGGTGTCGAGTGGCCGGGTCAGGCGCCGGCGTTCGCGCGGCAGCCTCCTGGACGGGGGCCGTGCCAGTCCAGGCACAGAACGGTGGCGTCGTCCCGGGGCTGCCCGCCGTGGTAGGCGTCCGCGACCGCGGCGACCAGCGCGCGCACGACCTCGCGCGGATGCTCGGCGGCGGTGTCACGAAGGAGACCGGGCAGGTCGACCGTCTCCGCTTCGCGTTCCTGCATGCCGTCGGTACGGAGCACGAGACGGTCACCGGGACGCAGGTCGAGATCCTGCACCCGGTAGGCCCCCTGCCAGACGACGCCGAAGGGCAGGTCCACCGCCAGGCGCAGCTCTTCGACCGCGCCGTCGCGCAGCCGCAGCGGCCAGGGGTGGCCGGCGTTGACGAGCTGGGCGCCGGTCCCGTCCAGGGCGATGCGCACCAGCTGGCCGGTGGCGAAGGTCCGCCGGCCGTGCTCGAGGAGGGCCTGGTGGGTCTGGCGGGCCTGTTCGGCAAGGTCCGCCCCGGCGCGGCGGGCGCCGCGGGAGGCGTTGACCAGGAGGGTGGCCATCAGGGAGGCGTCCACGTCGTGGCCCATGGCGTCGGTGACGGACAGGTGCAGGGTGTCGTTGTCGAGGGAGTAGTCGTAGGTGTCACCGGCGATGTCGGAGGCCGGGACCAGCGCGCCGGCGAGGTCGAACTCGGCGGCCTCGCAGGAAGCGGCCGAGGGCAGGAGCTGGCACTGGATCTCCGCAGCCAGACTCACCGCGGTGGTGCGGTTGCCCCAGTGGTAGAGGTCGGTGAAACGGCGGTCGGTGACGATGATGTACGCCAGCGCGTGCGCCGCCTCCTCGACCTCTTCCAGCACGTCCTGCGTGACCCGGGTGAGGAACACCTCCAGCACGCCGATGGTGTCGCCCCGGTTGGTGACAGGGGCCAGCACCCGCTGCCCCTGCCCGCCCTCCGGCGCCCGCACCGGCTTCTGGGTGCGCAGCACCTCGTCGTAGACACTGCTGCCGGCGAGGGGGACCTGCTCGGCGCGGCGCTCCTGCGGCGTGTCCCCCTTCTCGCTGACCCGCAGCAGGCGCCGGCCGACGACGTCGACGAACAGGAACGACACGTACCGCGCGCCGAACCGCTCGTGCAGATTGCGCGCCACGACATCGAGAGAGCGCACCGGCGCGGCATCCTCCGCCGCTGCCAGCACCTCCGCCAGCCCGATCCGGTCACGCGCCACATCAGCCTCCCCGAGTTGCACGTTGCGCACTCTGCTTCTCGCCGACACGCCAGAAGCCACAAGTCACAAGTCACAAGTCACAAGTCACAAGTCACACCGTGGTGCACGGCCTCAGCATGCGGAAGCCATGTTCCTCATAGCGCAACCGTACGGAGGCATCGGGCAGTGTGCGGCCCGCGCACCGCCGAGTCAGCCGGCGGCTCGTTCGACGTACGACGCCAGGTGGGCCAGCGAGGAGGCGATCCCGGCCTCGTGCACCGTCTGGTCGATGCCGGGTGGCACGCCCGTGGCGGTGACGGTCACCTCTGTCCCGTCACCGGCGGCAGCGAGGTGCCAGGTCATCGTCATGGTGCCCCCGTACGACGGGTCGTCGGCCTCGAACACCGCCCGCTGCACCACGCGCTCGGGTGGCACCAGTTCGGCGAACCCGACGTCGACGACATCCGTCGTCTTCGAGGTCTTGCCGGGGCTGCCGGCGGGGTCCAGGTGAGTGAGTACCATCCGGAATCCGCCACCAGGCCGGGGATCCCAGCGCTCGATCCGTCCGCGCATGCCGTCCGGCGGCAGCCAGGTCTCCAGGGCCTCCCGGTCCAGGAGGGCTCCGTAGACGGTCGCCGGTGACGCCGCGATCATCCGGCCGGCGCGGTCGATCCTGTGCACGGCCCGAGTCTAGGACGGCAGCGGCCGTGTGCGCCGACCGACCGCAGCCCGCGGCCCCCGATCTTCAGACGCCGCGGCACAACGGCGCACCGGCGGTCGTGTGTTGGCTGCCGTGTCGGTCCATGACGGTCCTGGTCATCGGGGGCAGCGGTTTTCCGGGCGGTGCGGCCGCGCCGGTGCCGGTGCGGTTCCAGATGCGCACGGTGCCGCTCTGGCCGCGGCCTCCGTCGGCGTCGCGCGCACCGGGGCGTTCAATGCGCCGGGGCGGGTGGCGCTCCTGGCTGACCGACATCTACATCGAGGGCCCGGCCTGGCTGCCCGGTGTCCCCGCCTGCTGAACCGTGCGCGTCACCGGCGTTCTTCGTCGGGCCCGGCAGGGAGGGTGAGGGGCGGCGGATGCCTTGCCCACTACGGGCGTTGGCGCTTTCGCGTCACCGGCACGGCAGTAGGGTGAAAGGGTGACCGCCCTGCCGGAAGACCGGCCGCCGCCGATCGGCGAAGAGGACCGCGACACGGCTGTACGGCGCCTGCGGGAGGCGTACGCCGAAGGCCACCTCTCGCACGACGAGCTGGACGAACGCCTCCACCGGGTGCTCACCGCGAAGACGCCCAGCGAGCTCGTGTCGGCGCTGGCATCGCTCCCGGCGGAGCGTGCGGCGACCACGTCCACGATCGCCGCCGCCGGCGGGCGGATCCAGCGGCGCGGCGTATGGCGGGTGCCTCGGATCCTCAAGGTCGAGTCCGCGTTCGGCAGGGTGCGTCTGGACCTGTCCCGGGCGGTCATCGAGCATCCGGTCGTCGACATCGAGCTGCAGCTGGGCACCGGCAGGGCGAAGATCACGGTGCCGCGCGACGCGATCGTGGAGTACGAGGATCTGCACACCGGGTGGAAGGACACGCGGTACAGGGCCCCGCGGAGCTCCCGGCCGGGCGGGCCGACGATCCGGATCCGCGGGACCATGGGGTTCGGACGGCTGAAGATCCGCCACGCGCGGCGCTGAGGTCGCGTCCGCCACCGGGCCCGAAGGAGCCTCGGCCTCGACCGGGTTCGCGACGGCCGCGGGTACTGCACGCACCGGTTTCCTCGGTGTTGGCCGGCCCTCACGCCCGGGCGGTGCGCGCGGGCGGTGCACTCGGGCGGTGCGCTCGGAAGCACGGGGGGCAGCCGTCTCGACGATGGCCTGCCCCACCCCCCTGATTTCGTCGGATGAGGGGTCGTTCGTTCTGCGGGGCCGTGCGGCTGCGCGGAGGGGGTTCCCGCCGGTAACAGGAACCCCCTCGATTCCCCGACGGGTCGTGCTGCCGAGCCCAGGAAGAGCGGACAGTTGTTACGGGGTGCGGCCGGGCCGCCGTCTTCCAGCTCATCACCGAACCGCCGTGACCACAAGATCGTTCGCCTCTTCGGAAGCCTTCGGAAGGCCCGCCGAGGCTTCGGAACGCCGTATGTGCAGGTCACAGTGGTGCGGGTCGGGATCGAGGGCTGGTGCTGCGGCCGGGGGCGCCGGCGACCGCGGCAAGAAGCCGGTCGGCATGCGACACGGACCGAAGACTTCAGAAATAAAGCGGAATACCCGTCGGCCGGTGACGGAAAAGCGGAAATGCTGATCCGGCAGCAGATTCCTCGCCCCTTATCGGGTTCCGCTCGCAGAACAGCTGCGCCGCGGAACGTCCTCGCCTGCAGAAGCGGGGAATCCACAACTCCTCGTGTTCCGGCCGGTAACCGGACCCGGGGTGCTCCGGGCGGTGCACGGGCGCCGCGCCCAGGAAGACAGGAATTTCGTTCATGCCGCATCGATTCAGTCCTCGGCTCCGGCAGCAGTCCCCGGCCGGCGTACCCGGCATCATGACGGCGCTGCCCGCGGGAGGTGTGTGATGGCGTGGGACCAGGTGCCCGGCAGGCGGCAGGCGGAGCATGCCGTCGTGCCGCCGCGGATCGGCAGCCCGCAGCAGTTCCGTGAGGAACTGACGAGACTGCGCACCGGGCTCGGCGTGTCGCTCGCCCAGCTCGAACAGGCCAGCCAGCGGCAGGGCAAGAGGCTTCCGCCGGCCACCGTCTCCAACGTGCTGTCGCGGGACAGGCTGCCGGAGTGGGAGTTCGTCGCCGATTTCCTGGCCGCGTGCGGTCTGGACGAGGCGCAGCGCCGGCCCTGGCAGCAGGCCTGGCGGGAACTGGCCGCGGCGTCCCCGGCCGCCGGGGGCCCCGACGCCGCGGCCGCGCCCCCTGCCCCGGTCCCTTCCCCCTCCCCTCCCCCGGCCGTCGGCCCGCCTCCGGCCCCCTCCCCGCCGGCAGCGCATCCCGGCAAGCCGCCGGCGGAGCCCCCGGCCGTCACCCCGCCCGCGGACGGCGGCCGGTGGCGGGCGTGGCGGGCCGGCCTGGCGTCGCGCCGCGCCGCCGTGGCGGTCTGCGCCGCCCTCGCGCTCGCGGCGGCCATGGGCGTGTACGCGTTCGACCAGCGCGATCAGAACGTGGAGCACGGCAAGCGGGTGGAAGAGGAGAGGAAGCGGCAGGAGAAGTACCGCACGGAGCACTGCGGGACCCTGAACCCGGCGCTGGTGACGGAGGCCGGCGGGGAATGCACGGGAGTGACCGACGGCCTCGACCGCTCCGACGTGTTCGGCTCCGCCCTGGAGCCCGTGCTGACGGCCATCGGCGCGGAGAACCACCGGGCGACCCGCGACGGCCAGTACGTCACCATCGCGTTCCTTGCGCCGCTGACCTCGGTGGGCAAGGCCGGCAAGGCCAAGGACCTGACGCTCGACCAGTTCGTCGGGGAGGTCGAGGGCGCGTACACGGCCGTCGAACGGGCCAACACCGACGACGGCCCGCTGAAGATCCGTCTGGTGCTGGCCAACATGGGCAGCGGCGAACTGCACTGGAAGGACACCGTCGCCGCGCTGGACGAGGTCGACAACCTGGTCGCCGTCACCGGCATGGGGCTGAGCCAGCAGGAGTCCGTCGACGCCGCCCGCGCGCTCAGCGGGAAGGACATCCCCATGGTCGCCGACCTCATCACCGCCGACGGATTCGACACCACCGGCGCCATCGACAGCCCGAAGACCGGGCCGGAACGCATCAACGGGCTGGTCCGCGTCACCCTGACCAACGCAGCCCAGCTGGGGGCGCTCGGCGCAGAACTGGACGGCGACACGCGCACCGCCGCGCTGGTGCGCACCGACGTGACCCCGAACGGAACCCGCGACTTCTACACCGACTCCCTCTACCGGGACTTCCGCACGGTCGGCGGGCTGAAGAAGCACCTCGACCCCGCGGCGGACTTCTTCTTCGACCCCCGCGGCGGAGCGGCCTCGATCCTGGACACCATCGGCCAGAACCTGTGCAACACCGGGCATCCCGTCGACACCGTGTACTTCGCGGCCCGGGAGAAGTACCTGCCCGACTTCCTGCAGGCTCTCAGCCGGCGCAGCTGCCACCGCCTGCCCGTCACCGTCGTCGCCGGGTCCGACACGGCGGCCCTGGACCCCAAGGCGCTCACCGGCCTGAACCAGGAGGGCGAGGCGCCCATCGCCGTCCTGTACGCCTCTCTGCCCAGCGCCACGAGGCTGCGCGGCCCCGGCAACAGCGACCACAGCCTGTACGACAAGTTCCTCGACGCCTTCACCGGGGAGCACCACGGGCAGAAGTTCCCGGCCGGCCACGCCACCCGCGGCTACTGGCCCGTCCTCGCGCACGACGCCGTCCTCACGGCCACCACCGCCGTCCGCAACGCCACCACCCCCACCGCTCCGCGTCCCAACCGGTACGCCGTCCTCAACCACCTCTACGCCCTCACCGACGGCGCCGTCCCCGCCGCCACCGGGCGCTTCGGCATCGACACCACCGGGAACCGCACCAAGGTCCCCATTACCATCCACCGCCTGGGCACCACCTCCTCGTAAGCCCAGGCGTCGACGGGTTCGGCGGCCGACCGCGGTTCGGCAGACGGCCGCTGTGACGGCGCTCCAGGTGTCATTCGGCTCGGTCAGGTGCAGCCTGGGCCCGGTCAGCTCACCGTGGGTCGTCGTCGGTGAGGAAACCCGTCAGCTGCCGTGCCAAGGCGCGCTCCACCTCGGTGAGCGGCACGTCGGGCAGCAATCGCTCCGGGTGGCACGAAGGCGGTTCGACGAGGCCGGGCCCCGGCCCCTCGCAAGGGCGCGGCCGGTTGCGCGGGGTGTCCTGGCCGGGGCCGGGCTGCCCGGGCGCCTCGTCGCGCCCCACCAGCCCCAGGCACATCAGGCCGTAGGCCACCAGGGACCGCCACAGGGGCAGGACACAGCGCCGCACGACGATCCCCCTCACCCGGCCGGCGGCCGTGGTCGCACCGAGCCGAGGGTGTTGGCGCCGGTTGTGCGGCTCGTCGCGCGCGGACCCTTGCATGTCCTTGCCTCCGCTTCCCGGGGTTGGCCGGCCGGCTCTGCACAGTGCCCGAGCCGACTCGGGTCCTGGTCGAAGCCGGGTGGGCCCGTGCCGGGGATCCGCCTGCCGGCTCACTCCCACGGGCGGCGCCATGGGTCGCCCGCCATGACTGGACTCGGCCCCGTCGCCTGGCCGTCCGCCCCGATGAGGGACGGGGTCGGCGTCCAAGTCGCGCCGGAGCGGGCGAGGCGGCACATCTCAGGTCCGGCGCACGGCGCACGGCGCACGGTCTGGGGAAGCGGGCAATCCGTAGCGCCGCCGGCTTCGGATCACCCACGGCGCGGGTTCGTCATGAAACGCGCGCGAGCACCCGCCGGCACGAGGGATACGGGCACTGGCGGGGCGCTCCCGGGCTCTCGTGCACGGCGGTGCGCGAGAGCCCGGTCCACGCTCCGGCAATGTCCCGGGCCTGTCCGCGCCACCGCACGCCGCCTGCCCGCGCACAGGATGAGCCGCTCCGGCCGGAGGGGGGTAACGCCGAGGGATCGGACACCGGTCCGGTGTGTCAGGGGCCGGTCTCGCCGACTCCTGCGGCGAGTTGGCCCACCACGTCCAGGACGCCCTGTCCGAACGCGGTCGGGCGCCGCACGGCGGGGGCGGGAGACGTACGTCACATTCGGGGTGGTCACATTCCGGGGGGCGGGCCCGTCGTAGAGGTGTATCTGTCAACGACGCGAGGGACACGTCATGGAAGCCCGTCTGAACCTGTTCGGCAGTGAGATCGCAGGCAAGACCGTGAAGTACATCAACACGGCCAGCATGGTGATCATCAAGGAGTCGACGCTGCCGAAGGCGACCCAGAACCTGGTGATGCTCCGTGCCAGCCAGATCAACGGCTGCGGTTACTGCACCGACGTACACAGCAAGGACCTCGCGCACGACGGGGAGAGCGCGCTGCGCGTCAACCTGGTCGCGGCCTGGCGGGAGACCAACGCCTTCACCGAGGCCGAGCGCGCCGCGCTGGAGCTGACGGAGCAGGGCACCCGGATCGCCGACGGAGCCGGCGGGGTCACCGACGAGGCCTGGGCGAACGCCGCCAAGCACTACGACGAGGAGCAGCTGACCGCGCTGACGCTGCTCATCGCCCTCATCAACGCCACCAACCGTTTTCTCGTCATCAACCGGCAGCCCGGCGGCGACTACCAGCCCGGTCAGCTCGGCTAGGCAGACGTACGCGGCAGACCGGCACCGATGTCCGGGGCAGCGCTGAGCGCTGCCCCGGACATCGGCCTGTCGCGCCCTGGGGGCGGGCCGGGGTGTCAGTCGCGGTAGGCCAGCCGGGTGGCGAGGCGGGAGAACTCCTGACGCCAGGGCCGGCCGAGGGCCGGGGTGGCCAGCGCGGCGCAGGCCTTGTCGACCAGGCCGGCGATCCTGCGCTCGGCGGTGGCCTTCGTGCCGCTCTCGTCCAGGAGACGGCGCAGCAGTGCGGCGTCCGCGTGCCCGTGGTGTGCCAGGAGGGCGCCGGCTCGCGGGGAGCGCTCCGCGGCGAGGGCCAGGAGCAGTGTCGTGCTGTTCCGGGCGGAGCCGGGTGCGGCGGGGCGGTCCGTGTCCTGGGTGGGGCCGAAGGCGTCGATGAGGTCGTCGCGCAGCCCGCAGGCCTCGTCGAGGGCCAGGCCGTAGCCCTCGAAGGCGGGGGCCAGCTCGGGGCGGCCGGCGAGCAGGGCTCCCAGGACCAGGGGGCGGTGGATCGTGCGGCGGCCGGGCCGGTGCACGGCGATCGGGTGGGAGGGGGCGGAGCCGGCGACGTCCCCGGCGGTGGCCGCGTGGTCCGCCGGGGGCGGCGGGCCGGTGATCGGCTCAGTACCCGGTTCGGTGCGCGGTTCGGGACGCGGCTCAGTACCCAGTTCGGTGCGCGGTTCGTCGCGCAGTTCGGTGCGTAGTTGGGTCCATGCCGTCCGGGCCGTGGCGGGCAGCCGGGTGGCCAGCCGGTCGGCGTGGGCGGACGCCTGGTCGCCGGTGAGGACCGGGACGTCTTCACCGGTGCCGGTGAGGTCGCCGGGGATCCGGGCGGTCAGGTACAGCAGTTCGAGGGCGGCGGACGCGTCGACGGCGACGGGGTCGCCGGGGTTGCCGCCGGCGGCCAGGAATCCGCTCACGCAGAACACCGGTCGCAGCCGTGTGCCGCCGTCGGCGACGAGGGCGGGGCGGGGGCCGGCCGCGCTGCGGTGGGTCTGCCGCGGTGCGAGGAGGTGCCGCAGTCGTTGTTCGACGAGGGCGAGCATGGCGGCGCGGGTCTGCTGGATCGAGCCGGTGTCGGCGGGGGGCGCGAAAACGCTCGTCATGGCAGGCCTTCTTCGCTGGGTGTGCGCGGACGGGGCGAGGCCCGGGCGGGGTGCGTGGCCCGGGGCAGGGTGCGTGGCCCGGGGCGGCGGTCATCGGCCCGCCGGGGTGCCGGGTGCCGGGTGCCGGGCCGGGCGGGCTCTCGGCGCCGGGCCGGCGGGTTCGGCTGCCCGGTCAGGCCGCGGTGTTGTGTTCCGGCGGGAGGATCAGGGTGGGTTCGAGGGGGACGCGGGTGGCGGCGGGCTCTTCGTGGATGCGGGTCAGGGCGGGGCGTGCGCCCCGTTGCTGACGCCAGCCCGCCTGGGCGGCCACCACGGCGACGTAGGGGATGAGGAAGGCGCCGGCAAGGGCGCAGAGGGCGAGGGCGGGCCAGCGGTTCCAGGTGGCGGCCATGACGACCACGCAGGCGCTGCGTACGAGCATGGCGGCGAGGTAGCGGCGCTGGCGGGCGCGGACGTCCTGGGTCAGGCCGGTGCGGGCCTGGGTGATGGACGCGGGGCGGGGGCCGTGCCGGTGCCAGGGGGTTCGGCGCATCGGGCCTCCGTGGACGCTCCGGCTTTCGTGCCGGATGGCCGGAAAAAAAGGGGGGCGGGCTCCCTGGGGAGCAGTGAGCAGCTCGGGCTTCCTGCGGAGCGGGGCGGAGCTCGCGTGGTGCAGGGCGGAGCTCGCGTGGTGCAAGTTCGCGTGGTGCAGGGTTCGCGTGGTGCGGGGTTTGTCTGTGTCGCCGGTGTGGGCCGGTGGCACGGGGGCGGCGCGGGTGGTCTGTCCCCTGACCGCCCGCGCCGCGCCGCCGGGTTTCAGTGCAGTTCCTGGTCCGGTTCGCGTTCCGGGAGGGCGCCGGGCCGGGCGGTGTCCAGGTGTCCGTTCGGTGAGGCGTGGCCGTCCGGGGTGTGGTCGAGGTGGGCGCGGGCCTGCCGCAGTTCCTGCGGGGTGGGGTGCGGGACCTGTCCGCCGTACAGCCAGCGGCTGAGGCGGTGGCGCAGCATCTCCTTGCGGGCCCGCGGGTTGGGCACTCCGTCGTGTTCGGCCGCGGGTGCGGGTGCCGTCTCGCGGATCTCCCTGGCCAGCAGGGCGTACTCCTGGCCGCGGTCGAGGGGTTCGTGGACCTCGACGAACTCGCCGTGCGGCAGCCTTCTGATCTTTCCGGTCTCGCGGCCGTGCAGGAGCTTGTCGCGGTCGCGCAGCTGGAGGCCGAGGCAGATCCGCTTGGTGACGACGTAGGTCAGTGCCGGGACGAGGAAGAACCCGATCCGTACCGTGTAGGTGATCTGGTTGAGGGAGAGGTGGAAGCGTTCGGCGAGGACGTCGTTGGCGCCGCCGAACAGCAGGACCAGGTACAGCGCGACGAAGGCGCAGCCGAAGGCGGTGCGGGTGGGGTGGTCGCGGGGCCGGTCCAGGAGATGGTGTTCGTCCTTGTCGCCGGTGACCCAGGCTTCGAGGAAGGGCCACAGGGCCAGGACGAGCATCATCAGGGTGGGCAGCACGACGGCCGGTATCAGCACGCCGAAGTTGATGGTGTAGCCGCCCGGGGCGTTCCATTCCCAGGCGGGGAAGGCCCGCAGGGCGCCTTCGAGGAAGCCCATGTACCAGTCGGGCTGGGAGCCCTGGGAGATCTGGTCGGCGCGGTAGGGGCCGAAGGACCAGATGGGGTTGATCTGGGCGATGCCCGCCATGAGGGCGAGGACGCCGGAGACCAGGAAGAAGAACCCGCCGGCCTTGGCCGTGTAGTGCGGCATCAGGGGCTGGCCGACGACGTTGCTCTCGGTGCGGCCGGGGCCCCGGAACTGGGTGTGCTTGTGGTAGAAGACCAGGATCAGGTGGATGACGGCCAGGGCGAGCATGACGCCGGGGATCAGCAGGATGTGGAGGCTGTAGAACCTCGGGATGACGTCCTGGCCGGGGTATTCGCCGCCGAAGAGGAACATGGTCACGTAGGTGCCGACCACGGGGATGGCGAGGGTGACGCCTTCGGCGATGCGCAGGCCGGTGCCGGAGAGCAGGTCGTCGGGCAGTGAGTAGCCCAGGAAGCCTTCCAGGATGACCAGGACGAGGATCACGAAGCCGATCAGCCAGTTGACCTCGCGCGGCTTGCGGAACGAGCCGGTGAGGAAGTGGCGCAGGGTGTGCAGGCACAGTGCGCCGATCATGGTCAGGGCGGACCAGTGGTGCAGCTGGCGGATGAACAGGCCGCCGCGTATCTCGAAGCTGATGTCGATCGTGGAGGCGTAGGCCCTCGACATCGGGATGCCCTGGAGCGGGACGTGGGAGCCGTGGTAGACGGTCTCGGCCATGCTCGGCTCGAAGAACAGGGTGAGCCAGGTGCCGGTGAGGATGAGGATGACGAAGCTGTAGAGCGCGATCTCGCCGAACATGAACGACCAGTGTTCGGGGAAGACCTTGCGGGCCAGGAATCCGAAGTTGTAGATCCCCAGCCGTCCGTCGGCCCAGTCGGCGATGCGCTCGCCCTTGGGCGCTTCAGCGCGCCCGCTCGGCGGAGCCTCCTCGATCGTGCTCATACCCGCGCGCCCTCCCGTCGCCGCTCGGCCGTCACAGGCACACCCCGCCCGGCCGGTGAGCGGTCGGGGCTGGGGGCGGCCTGCCGCGGCGCAAGCGGGCCCGTGCCCTGGAGCGGATCGAACGCTATCGACGCGCGAGGTGGGCGAACAACCGCGCTCAAGCGATACTCAAGTCTGTACTGGGCTGGTTCTCGGGCGAGTTGGGAGCCGGGCGGGCGGACACCGGCCCTCCTCGGGTGCAGCGGGGCGTGCGGCAGGGCGTGCAACAGGGCTGTGTCTGCTGGCCTGTTGACGGTGTGCGGGTGGCGTGTGTTGCTCAAGTGGGCTTGCACGGCGACTGGTTGCTCCACTCTCGTCATCCTCGAAGCGTAGGACCGGGCCGGCTGCGCACGCGACGGCGCGAGGTGGCCATGCGGCCGGAACCAGCCGCTCGGCGGCGGGCGTTCACGGCCGGCGCGGGTCTCCGGCCGGCGCCGCGGCCGGCGGCTGGGCGGGCGGGCCGGCAGGCCGGCGCCGGGCGGCGCCCGCGGGGGCCGTGGCGGCGGGGGTGTCCGGGGCGGCGGGGCGGCGCTTTCGCGCCTGCGGGCCGTGGGTGAGGCTGGGCGGCGGCGCCGGGTCGGGGCCGGTGCTCCTCGCGCGCAGTGCGGCGTGCAGGACGCGGGGGTGCAGCGCGGCGGTGGGCGGGGCGGCCGTCTGGTGCCGCTGGAGCAGCAGCGTCGCGGCGCGCGGGTCGGTGGTCGCGGCGGCCGCGATCCGGGCCGCGTAGCCCCGGGTGAGCCGGGTGCGCAGGCCGGCCGTCCTGCCGTGGTCCGCCCGGGCCGTGTGCAGGCTGCGCAGGCTCGCCTGCCAGGCGGGGGCGATGCGGTGGGCGAGGGCCTGGCGCAGCCGGTAGCCGAGGCCGACGGCGCTCTGGTGGGCGGCCAGCATGTGGTCCAGGACCAGGGCCTGCTGCACGGCGAGCGTCATGCCGTCGCCGTGGGCGGGGGCGAGGGCGGCGAGGGCGTCGCCGACGACGAGGAACTGGTCGGGCCAGCGGCGCAGCTTCTCGTAGTGGTGGCGGCGGTGGTCGGTGCGGGCGCAGCTGTAGACGGGGCCGAGGGGGGTGGCGGCCTCGAGGAGGTCGTGCAGCAGGGGGTGGGGCAGGGCGGCCGCGGCGCGCAGCAGGCTCTCGTGGTCGGTGGGCGGCGGTGTGCCGTCGCCGCAGCTGAGCGAGACCGACCAGCGGCCGCCTTCGACGGGGTTGAGGATGCCCTGGCGGGGGTTGCCGGGCGAGGCCATGAGCAGCAGGCTCTTCCAGTCGGCGACGTGGCCGACGGGGGGCGTGAACGCGGCGGTGGCGTAGGTGGTGGGGGTGGCGGCGACGGTCTGCGGGGGTGGTGTGTAGCCGAGTTCGGCCAGCCATCGGGGGGCGTGTGAGGTGCGTCCGGAGGCGTCCACCACGAATTCGGCGGGGATCAGGCGCCGGGGTGTCCAGCCGTCGGGCGCCTGCCGGTCCCGGCCGCGTGCCCATACCCCGGTGACGGTGTCGTGGGGGCCTTCCTCCAAGGCGACGACCTCGTGTTCCGCCAGGAAGGCCACCTTGGGGTCGGCGCGCAGGCGGTCGCGTATCACCGAGTCGGTCAGGTCGCGGCCGGCACTGAGCATCGACAGGCCCGAGTCGAAGCGGGGCAGCCAGCCGCCGGGGCCGAGCAGCAGCATGTCCTCGGGCATGCGGACACGGACCGCGCCGGCGCGGGTGAGGTCCTGGCCGATGCCGGGGAAGAGCTGCTCCAGGCCCTGCTGGGCGGCGGTGGTGAGGGCGTGGGTGTGGCGGGCCTGGGGCAGGCCCCGGCGCCGGCCGGGTCCGCGCGGCAGCCAATCGCGTTCGATGACGGTGACCCGGTCCATGAAGTTGGCCAGGGCCCGTGCCGCGGTGAGCCCGGCGAGGCTGGAGCCGATCACCACGGCGTGGCCGTGGCCGCCTGTGTCTGCGCGTGCGTGCGGACTCAACTGGGCGGCCCTCCCTGTGCGTTGTGGTTGCATCATGCGATGCGGGCCGCCGGCGGGGCAGGGCGCGTTCCGGCCGGTCGGGGGCGCCGTCGCCGGGGCGGCCCGCCCCCGGTGCGCGCCGGTCGGGGCCGCCGTCCGGGGCGGCGGGGGCGATGTGCCTGGTGGGATGCGTACGCCGCGGCCGGCGGCCGGGACCGGACGGCTCCGGCCGGCCGGGGCGGGCGGCGGCGGGCGGCGGGCGGGGGTTCGAGCGAGTGTCGAGGGATTCCCGAGGGGGGCTCCGGCGGGCGTCGAGGACCCGGCGCGCCGCGGGGCCCCCGGGGCGGCGGTGGCCGGGTCCTGTGGTGGGCGCCTGCGAGGGGCGCGGGGTCAGGCCTTGCGGTAGGCGACGCGGTGGGCCATGGCGGTCAGTTCGTCGCGCCACGCCTGCGGGACGGGGGCGTCGGCGATGGCCTTGCAGCCGCGTTCGACGAGGCCGGCGATGTGCTGTTCGACGTCGTCGGGGACGCCGGTGTCCACGAGCCGGCGGCGTACCTCGTCGGGGGTGTGTCCGGGCTCGGTGATCAGGCGGTGGATGTGTGCGTCGCGCTGCATCGCCCAGCCCAGCAGCAGCGTCATCTTGTGCTGGGTGAAGTCCAGGCCGGCGGGTTTGCCGGTGTCCGCGGAGTCGCCGAAGGCGTCCAGGAGGTCGTCGCGCAGCTGGAAGGCCTCGCCCACCGCCTCGCCGTACTCGGTGAAGGCGGCGGCCAGTTCGCGGTGTCCCGCCGCGCTCGCGCCCACCACCAGGGGGCGGTGGATGGTGTAGCGGCCGGACTTGATCAGGGCGATCCAGCGTGAGAGCTCGGGGTCGACGGAGAACTCGGCGGCCGCGGCGACGTCCATGTACTGGCCGATCATCACTTCCGAGCGGAGCTTGTTCCACTCGGCGAGGGCCGTGCGCGGGGCCCTGGACATCAGCTCGCCCGAGTAGACCAGTGCCAGGTCGCCGACGAGGAGGGCGACGCCCTCGCCGAAGCGGCGCGACTCCCCCTGCCATCCGCGGCCGGCGTGCAGTGCGGTGTGCTTGGCGTGGACGGTGGGCAGGCCGCGGCGCGTGTCGGAGTCGTCCAGGACGTCGTCGTGGATGAGGGCGGAGATGTGCAGCATCTCCAGGGCCGCGGCGGCTTCGACGATCCCGGGGTCGTCCGGGTCGCCGCCGGCGGCGAGGTAGCCGGCGATGCAGAAGGCGGGCCGGATGCGTTTGCCGCCCGACGCGGTCAGTTCCGACAGTGCGTCGATGGCGACGACCGCCCGTTCGTTCACTTCGGCCCACTCCTGGCGTTCGGCCGAGAGGAAGGAGCGCAGCCGGTCTTCGACGCGTCGCAGCAGGTCGGTGCTGGTGCGGCGGGCGGCGGTCCCCTCGGGGCCGGACCGGGTGGTCAGGTCCGTAGTCACACGGGTCTCCTCAAGTAGGTGTACGGGCGCGGGTGGCGGCGGCGGGCGGAGCGGGCGGGCGCCGGGGCAGGGGCGAGGGCGGGTGCGGGGGCGGGTGCGGGGCGAGCCTGGAGTTCCCCTTTAGGGGCGATCGATTGCGAATGGTGCGCGTTGACACCCTCAATTGCGCCGTGGAAGTCTCCCCAGTGCACCCATAGTTACGACTGGGCAGCATCGGGGGGTCGGAACGCACACGACGTGCTTAGTCCGCTGAACACATCAGAACCGGTACCCGCGAGGCCGGATCCGAAATTTCTGCCGGAATTCACCGGCGCAGACCGTCCGGTCACCACTGTGGTTTCTTTTCGGTGGTTCTCGGCGCGGGATCCGGCCGCGGCACCCCCCCATTTTTTTGAGGGTCACCGATCCGACATCGAATGCAGCGATCAGCACGGGGAATCGATGGAGCCGTGCCGGTCGCAGGGCGAGCCACCTCATGAAGGAGATTCATGGAGTTTCACGCATGCCCCGGAAACCACACCCAGGAACTCCGCGCGGCCGCCGGGTCCGTCCTCTGTGTCCCGTGCATCAGGCAGGTGGAGTGCAGTCTGCGTACGCTTCCCGGGCTCTACCAGGAAAGTCTGCACAACGTATCCCCCATATCCAGGCGGCTGAGCCAGACGAAGGTGTCCGGGAGCCGCAGCAGGGATCATCTGAACCTGTCGGCGCTCGATGCCCGGCACAACATCCTCGCCATTCTCGAGTCGTGGTCGGGATTCGTTGCGGAAAAGCTCGGGAAAGCCGCCCCGCAGCGCAGCGTCGTCCAGCTGGCGCGGTTTCTGCTGATCCATCTGGAGTGGCTCACGGCCCAGCCGGCGGCTGCCGACTTCGCGGACGAGATGGAGGGTCTGCGGGCTGAACTGCTGTGCACCGTCGATCCGGGTCCCGGGGATTTCCGCGCGCTCATCACGGAGTGTGTGGTGGACAACTGCCCGGGGACGATCAGCACTTCGTCGCAGAGCACCCCGAACGCGGGAAGGGGCAGCATCGGGTGCTCGTCGGGGCATACCTGGGAAATGCATGAGTGGATCACTCTGCGGCCGCTGATGGAGCGGCGGCAGAGGGCGGTCAGCGCATGACCAGGCCGCCGCGTCACCGGCTCGTTCCCACGAATGTGGCCGCTCTGGCGGCGGGGGTGTCCGAGGCGACCATCCGCAAGTGGGTGAGCCGGGGGAAGATCACCCGCTACGGCACGCCGGGGCGTTCGGAGTTCGACATCGACGAGCTCACGCGGATCGCGCTGCGGCGCCGGCCCTGACACCCTGACCGCGGAGCAGACGCACGGCAGACGCACGGCTGACGCACGGCTGCTGTCCGGCTGCGGCCGTCGTGGTGTTCGCGCAGGCCGTCGTGGTGTTCGCGCAGGCCGGCGGGGCGTCTGCGGGCACGGCACGGTCTCCGGGCGCGGCACGGTCTCCGGGCGCGGCCTTCCGGGGCGGGCCGCCGGGGCGGGTGTCCGGTGACCGGGTGGCCGGGTGGCGGCGCGGTGGCGGCCGGCGGCCGTGGCCGTCACCGCGGCCGGGTTCCTACGCTCTGTTCGCGGGCGGCAGGGACCGTGACAGGGCGCGGTCGGTGAGGACGCCGGCGGCCCCGGTGTAGGCCTGCGGGGCGAACAGGTCGGTGAGGTCGGCGGCGCCGAGGACGGCCGCCGCCCGGCCGTCCTGGACGAGGAGGTCGGCGAGGGCCTCGCCGGTGCGCGCCGAGCGGGCGGACGCCTCGTTGAGCAGCCGGCGCGCCTCGGTCTTTCCCAGCAGCGGCGTCAGGACGGCGGCGATCCGTTCGGAGACGATCTGCCCTGCGGTCAGGTCGGTGTTGGCGCGCATGCGCCGCGGGTCCACCGACAGCTGCGAGGTCAGTTCCACCGCCTGGTGGGCCGCTCCCCCGGCCAGCCGCAGCAGGGCGCGCAGGGGTTCCCACTCGGCGTGCCAGGCGCCGGCGGAGCGTTCGTCCTCGCTCGGCATGCAGGCCAGCACGGTCGCCGCGAGCTGCGGTGCCTGCAGGGCGGCGGAGCGGATGGCCGTGGCGAGGACGGGGTTGCGTTTGTGCGGCATCGCCGAGGACGCGCCGCGGCCGCCGGGCGCCGGCTCGTGCACCTCGCCGGTCTCGGTGCGGGTCAGGCAGAGCACGTCGACGGCGATCTTGCCGAGGGCGCCGCACAGGAACGCGGCGGCGGTGGCCACGTCCACCACCGGGGTGCGCAGCACGTGCCAGGGCAGGAGGGGGGCGCTCAGTCCGAGTTCGGCCGCGAACGCCTCGGTCAGGTCCCCCACGTAGGCGGCGGGTTCGGCGCCGGGCGCGTGCTGGAGGTATCCGGCCAGGGTGCCGGCGGCGCCGCCGAGCTGGACGGGCAGTCCGCGGGCGGCGAGGTCGTCGAGTTTGTGTGCCGCGTCCAGGACGAGGTGGCGCCAGCCGGCCGCCTTGAGGCCGAAGGTCGTCGGGACCGCGTGCAGGGCCAGGGTGCGGCCCGCCATCAGCGTGTCGCGGTGCCGCGCGGCGAGGGCGGCCAGCGCCTGTTCCACGCGGGCCAGGTCGGCGCGGATCAGGCGCAGGGTGCGCTGGGCCACCAGGACGCTCGCCGTGTCGAGGATGTCCTGGCTGGTGGAGCCGCGGTGCACGTAGGCGGCGGCCTGCGGGTCCCGGGCCGCGACCAGCGCGGTGAACTCCCGTACCAGCGCCACCACCGGGTTGGCGGACTCGCGGGCCTGGCGGGCCAGGGCCGCGAGGTCCAGGTGCTCGGCGCGCGCCGACTCGGTGATCGTCCGGGCGGCGGCGTCGGGCACCGTGCCGAGCCGGGCCTGCGCCCGGCTCAGCGCCGCCTCGGCGTCCAGCATGGCCTGCAGCCACGCGCCGTCGGACACCGCGGCCGCGGCGGGGGTGCCCGCCCAGACCGGCGCGAGCAGACCGGAGTCCGGCTGCGCCGCGGCCGCGTCCGCGGTGAGGGTGGTGTCAGTGGGCATGCGTGAGTCCTTGGTGTGGGTGCGTGGGTGCCTGGCCGTCGTGGGCGCCGGTGTCCTCCCCCGCGCCGGGTGGGGTGTGGCCGGCGCAGACGAGTGCGGCGCGGGCGATGGCGTCGGAGTCGGTGAGGGTGACGGAGTTGACGCCGGGGCGGATGCCCGCGGCCGTCACCCAGTGCACCGATTCCGTGGGCACGCCGAAGGCGAACCGGCGCGGGTGCGGCCGTCCGGCCGCGTCGATCAGGCGGAACGGGCGTGCGGTGACGGCCAGTCCGTCGGTCCGGTGGCTGCCCGTGGGGCGGGTGCGGATGCGGTAGGCGGTGCACTGGCCGGTGGCCAGCAGGTGGCGCAGGAGGGGGTCGGCGGTGCGGGTGAGGGTGATCTCGGGCAGGCGTGCCTCGACGAGGGCGTCGACGCGTACGGCCGAGCCGGGTACGAGGGGTGAGCTGACGGTGTATCCGGTGCGGTCGGCGTCGACCTGTACGGCCGGTCCGACGACGTGCAGGACGCCGGCCTCGATCAGCGCGATCATCTCCTCGACGCGCCGGGCGGGCGGGCCGATGGAGAGGTAGGCGTTGAGCGGGGTGTACCAGTGGTCCAGGTCGGTGCGGTAGGAGTCGCCGTGCAGGCCGCCGTGGTCGACGGCGAGACGGATCTCGTTGCGCAGGTCGCGCAGGACGTCGAGGGCGGCTTTGAGGGGGCCGCTGACGTTGCCGCAATGGGCTTCGGCCACGTCTTCGCGCAGGTGGTCCAGGAGCCAGCCGGTGAAGTCGTCGGGGCCGGTGAACTCGCGGTCGCGGTAGGGGCGGGCGATCAGTTCCCAGTCCCAGCGGTCCTTCTCGCCGATGCCGTGGGCGGCGAGGACGGCGTCGGTGTGGTGGGGCTGCGGTCCGGCAGCGAGGTAGTCGTCCTGGAACTGCCGGGCCTCGGCGGTGTATCCGCGTGAGGTGAGCAGGGTGCGGTAGTAGACGGCCTCGACCTCGCGGGCGATCAGCGGCCACAGCTGGTCCTTGAAGTCCAGGCCGGTGCTCTCGTGGGCGCGGCGCAGCCGGGTGACGCGCTCGGCGGTGAGCAGGAGCGGTTCGTGACGGCCGTGGGGGCCTTTCTCGTTCTCGCCGCGGGCCTGGTAGGGCACGCCGCGCCGGGAGGCGGCGTGGATCTGCGGTTCGAGTCCGCAGGGGTGGTAGACGAGGCGGCCGCTGACGCGGGAGAAGGTGCCGCCGCGGCCGGCGGTGAGCTGGGCGAGGTAGTCGAAGAAGTTCAGGCCGAGGCCGCGCAGCAGCACCCTCGTGCCGGGGGGCAGGACGTCCAGGTCGACGTCGGCGGGGTTGGCCGGCGGGATGTACAGCAGTCCGGCCTGGCGGGCGCGGGCGGTGACGTCGCGTTCGGCGGCGTCCGCGCGGACCGGCAGGTGTCCCTGGCACAGGATCACCGCGTCCAGGCCCGGCAGGACGCTACCGTCGCTGAGCGTCACCCGCTGCAGGGCGGGGTCGCCGGCGTCGGGGTCGTCGTCGAGGGCGACGGCGAGGTGGGGGTGGGTGCTGACGGTCAGTCCGGCGGGGGCGCCTTCGATGACGCGCTGGTGGGCCCAGCGCAGGTAGTGGCCGTAGAACGCGCGGGTGGGGTAGGTGTCGGAGTCCAGTCGGCGGGCCTCGGCGAGGGCTTCGGCCGGGTGGCCGTCGCCGAACTCGCCCGCGCCGAGGGCGAGGGCCCACTCGTGCAGGCTCGGTCCGGGCTCCAGGGGGCCGCGCAGGTCCACGCTGGCGTCGGTGAACACCGATATCTGTCCGGCCACGGTGTTCATGAGCAGGTGGCGGGACTGGTCGGTGCGCCACACCTTGCCGGGGCCGGCCGGGTAGGGGTCGACGACGTGGATGTGGACGGTGCTGCCCTCGGGCTGCGAGCGGAAGTTGGCGCACAGCCGCTCGAGAACCGACAGTCCGCGCGGGCCTGCGCCGATCACGCACACAGAACGATGTCTCGTTGTCATGTTTCCTGTTTCTGCCGATGTCGAGCAACAGAGCGAGGGCCGCTGGGCGCGGGGCTGCGGAGGACGGCTGTGGCCTCCGCAGCCTTCACCACTCGAGCAGCGCGAAGCCCGCCGCCATGCCTCCGCCGAAACCGGCCAGGAGGATCAGCTCGCCCGGGTGGAAGGCGCCCGCACGGGCGGCCTCGTCCAGGGTGATCGGGATGGAGGCGGCGCCGGTGTTGCCGTAGCGGGTCAGCGTCAGGTGCATGGTGGCGCGGGACAGGGCCAGTTCGGCGAAGACGGTGTCGAGCATGACGCCGTTGGCCTGGTGCGGGACGAAGTGGCTGATGTCGTCGGGGGCGACGCCGGCCTCGTGCAGGAACTGCTTGGTCAGCGCGGGCAGGCGGTCCTCGACGAAGCGGCGTACCGCCCGACCGTCCATCGTGAAGTACTGCCGGCCGGCCTGGAGGGCGGGCGGGTCCAGGGGCAGCCGGCTGCCGCCGCCGGGCACCTGGATCAGGTGCGCCAGTTCGCCGAAGGTGTGGTGGGCGACGTGCCGGATGCGTGCGCCGTGGCCGGTGCGGCCCAGGACCATCGCGCCGGCGCCGTCTCCGAAGAGGACGACCGTCCTGCGGTCGTGGGGGTCGAGGATGCGGGAGTAGACGTCCGCGCCGATGACGAGCGCGTGGCCGCCGCGGCGGGCGAGGATGCCCTCGACGGCGGTGAGCGCGAACACCTCGCCGGAGCAGACGGCGTTGAGGTCGAAGGCGGCCGCGTCGGCGGCGCCGAGGTGGTGCTGGACGTAGGCGGCGGTGGGCGGCTGGGGCCGGTCCGGGGTGGAGGTGGCGACCACGATCACGGTGAGCTGGTCGGCGGTGATGCCGGCCGATCGCAGCGCGGCCCGTCCCGCGGCCGTGGCCAGGTCGGAGGTGGCCTGGTCGTGGGCGGCCCAGCGGCGTTCGCGGATCGCGGTCTTGCGGATGACCCAGGCGTCGTCGACCGCGGCCGGCGCGCCGACTTCGTCGTTGGAGACAACCCGGTCCGGCACAAAGGCACCGGTGCCGAGGATCCCTGTATCGGTCATGCGCCTGCCCTCCCCTCACGTGGTGGTGGTGCGCTGGCTGTGCGGCCGGCCGGCGGGTGCGCGGCCGTGACGTGCCCGCCGGCGGGCGGCCCGCCGGGGGCTGCCGCTGGTCGTGTGCGGGTGCGTGCGGTGCCCGGGGCGGCGCTGGGGCCGGAGCGGCGGGGCCGGTCCGGCGGGCGCGGCGGCCGGTCCGGGCGGTGACGTGGCCCGTCCCGGCCCCGCGCGCGGCCCGGCCCCGCGCGGGTGGGTGCGGGGCGGGGCGGGTGCGGGGCGGGGCGGCTGTGCTCGAGCCGGTGACCGGTACGGGTGACCAGCGGCCGATGGCCGGTGACCAGTGACCCGGTGGTCGGTGACCGGTACGGGTGACCCGATGGCCGGTGACCGGTACCGGTAACCCGGTGGCCAGTGACCCGATGGGCCGGTGGCCTGTGGTCGGTGGCCCGATGGCCGGTGGCGATACCGGTGTGATGCCGGTACGGCTGGGCTCGGGGCCGGGGCCGGTACCGGTGGCCGGGGGTTAGCGGGTTTCGTAGATGCGTTTGTGGCCGCGCAGGGCGGCCAGCCGGTAGCGGCCGGTGGTCTGGGCGGGGGTGGGGTGGTCGCCGCCGTCGGTGGGGAAGGAGCGCCGGTGCAGTGCGCGGTAGCGGGCGTAGTCGAGGATCTCGCGCCGGTCGATCGCCTCGCGGTGCTCCTGGGTGCGCAGGTGGGCGCGGTAGCCGGGCACGACGGTCCCGGCGAAGAACTCCGCGACGCTGCCGGAGCCGTAGCTGAGGAAGGCGACGGCCCGGCCGCTCAGGTCGTCGGCGTGGTCCAGGAGCGAGGCCAGGCCCAGGTAGACCGAGGCGGTGTAGCTGTTGCCGACGACGGTGTTGTAGGCGGTGGTCAGCGCGAGGTCACGGGCGACCCTGGCCTCGTCGGTGTCGTGTCCGTTGCTGTTCAGCAGGTGACGGTGGGCCTTGTAGGCCATCTTCGTGAACGGCTGGTGGTAGCAGAACGCGGCGAACTCGTCGAGTTTGCGGCCGCCTTGTTCCACGTAGTCCTTCCAGGTGCCCTCCACCGCCTGGAGGTAGGCGGTGATGGACTCCTGGCCGTCGACGAGGGCGGCCTCGCGGTAGTTGGGCCGCCAGAAGTCCATGACGTCGGCGGTGAACAGGCCCGACGGCTCCTCGATGCGCACCAGGGCGGGGTCGGCGCCGACCAGCAGGGCGACGGCGGCCGCGCCCTGGGTGGCCTCGCCGGGGCTGTCCAGGTCGTACTTGGAGACGTCGCTGGCGATGACCAGGACGCGCTGCGCGGGGTCGCGGTGCACCAGGCCGATGGCGAACTGCAGGGCGGCCGTGGCCCCGTAGCAGGCCTGCTTGAGTTCGACGACGCGGGTGGCCGAGGGCAGGCCGAGCAGCGAGTGGACGTACACGCCGGCCGCTTTGGCCTGGTCGATCGACGACTCCGTCGCGAAGACGACGGTACGGATTGCGTCGCTGCCGTGCCGGGCGATGAGGGGCGCGGCGGCGGCCGCGCCGAGGGTGACGATGTCCTCGTCGGCGGCGGGCACGCTCATCGACCGCTGGCCGATGCCCAGGTGGTATTTGCCGATGTCGGTGCCGTTGTGGGCGGCGAGTGCCGTGTGCGGCAGGACGAACTCGGTGGTGGCGAACGACAGATCGTGGATTCCTACGGCAAGAGCGCTGGCCATTTCCTATACACCGACCTTTGCTGTCGTGTTGTCGCGTTCCAGCTGGACGTGCGCGCGCATCAGTTCGCCCGGGTTGGTCTGGGCGGCCAGGAGGGAGAGTTCGCCGCACAGCACGGTAGCCGCGGCGATGACGGCGAGGCGGCGGGCGTTCTCCCCGGGGGCGCGGTCGGCCCGGCAGCCGAGGCGGGCGAGGTTGGTGTCCACGAAGGACAGTCCCTTGCCGTTGCCGACCGTGCCCACGATCAGGTTGGGCAGGGTGCAGGCGAAGTAGAGGTCGCCGTCGCGGTCCTCGGTCATGACGACGCCCTGGGAGCCCTCGACGATGTTGGCGGCGTCCTGGCCGGTGGCCAGGTAGAACCCCAGGAGCATGTTGGCGAAGTGGGCGTTGGCCGAGCGGACGCCGCCGGCCAGGAGGGTGCCCAGGAGGTTCTTGCGGAGGTTGAGCTCGGCTATCTTCGCGGCGGTGGTGTGCAGGACGTCCTCGACGACGGCCCGCGGGACGAGGAGTTCGGTGACGACGTTCTTGCCGCGGCCGAGGATGCCGTTGATCGCGGTGGCCTTCTTGTCCGTGCAGTAGTTGCCGGAGATCGATCCGTAGGAGATGTCCGGGATCGTCTCCAGCAGGTGTCCGAGCAGGATGTCGGAGGCGAGGGTGGCCATGTTGTGGCCGGAGGCGTCGCCGGTGGAGAACTCGAAGCGGACGAAGAGCAGGTTGGCGTTGATCTCGTGGCGGATGCCGATGAGTTCGGCGAACCTGCTTGAGGTGCGCACGAGTTCGCGCAGTTCGCCGATGCGGGCGTCGATGGTGCGCGCGGCGGTGAGCGCGGCCTGCGCGTCGCTCGCCTCGACGAGCACCGAGCGGGTCATCCGCTCGTCGACGAGGGTGGCGACGATGCCCTGCTCGGCGAGCATGGAGACCTTCGCGCCGCGGCCCACGGAGGGCCACAGCGGCGACTCGTAGGTGGCCAGCGGGACGTGGGTCTCGGTGGTGGCGACGTTGCCCGAGATGCGCAGGGGTCCCACCCACCGCATCGGGACCCCGGCGATCGCGTGCGCCTCAGTCATCGTGTGCTTCCCGTCATCTCGTGGAGGGCGTCCAGGCTGCTGGAGCGCCGGGCCAGCGGCCGGGTGTCGATGCCCCGGTCGGCGCAGAAGGCGCGCAGGTCGCCGTGGAGGAGCACGTCGCAGCGCGTCAGGTCGGCCGGGGTGCGCGCGCCGAGCATCGTCTGCAGCGCCGCCAGTTGGTCCAGCCAGGTGGAGATCTGTGCGACGAGCGCGGAGACGCCGCCGTCGAGGAGGGTGCGCAGGAATCCCCCGGACGCGCCGACGCCGGCGGCGCCGAGCGCCAGGGCGCGGGCGACGTCGAGGGGGTTGCGCACGCCGCCGGAGGCCAGGACGGGCAGGCCGGCGTCGCCCGCGTCCAGCAGGCAGGCGGCGGTGGACTGGCCCCAGCCTTCGAGGTAGGCGTAGTCGCCGAGCCGGCGGCGGCCGTTTTCTATGCGGGCGAAGTCGGTGCCGCCGCGGCCGCCGAGGTCGGCGACGCTCACGCCCAGGTCCTTCAGCGTCGCCACGCTCTCGCGGCTCAGCCCGAAGCCGACCTCCTTGACGATCACGGGGACGTCGACGGCCGCCGCGATCTTCTCGATCTGCCCGGGCCAGGCGGAGAACGAGCGGTCCCCTTCCGGCATCACCGTCTCCTGCACGGTGTTGACGTGGATCTGGAGGGCGTCGGCCCGCAGCAGGTCGACGGCGCGCTGTGCGTGGTCGGCGGAGACCGTGGCGTTGATGTTCGCGATGACGAACCCGTCGGGGTTGTGCTCGCGCAGCACGCTGAAGGTGCCGGCGCAGGAGGGGTCCTTGAAGTAGGCGCTCATGGATCCCGACGCGATGGGCACGCCGGTCTCGCGGGCGGCGGTGGCCAGGTCTCGGTTGATGAGGCCGGTGTTCTCGCTGCCGCCGGTCATGGCGTTGATGTAGAGCGGCACCGGCCAGGAGATGCCGGCGAAGGTCGTGGCCAGGGACACGTCGGGCCGGTCGATGCCGGCCAGGGCGTGGTGGACGAACGACACCTCGTCGAACTGGTTGTGTCCGCTGTGCTCGCGCTGCTGGTCGACGGCGAGCCGGACGTGGTCGTCCTTGCGTTGTCCGATCATTTCTTGTTTCCTTCCGCGGTGGGACGGACCGGCAGGGGCAGCACCCCGGCCGCGGCCCACCGTTCCCGCACGTGTTCGATGTCCCGCGGGGCTTCGGCGTCCAGCAGCGCGATGCCGCAGTCGCCGCCGCCGGCCCCGGAGGGTTTGGCCGCGCCGCCGGCGGCTTCTGCGGCGTCGCACAGCGCCGTCAGTCTGGGCGTGAAGATTCCCAGTCCGACCTCGTCGTCCAGCCGGGCCAGTTCCCGCCGGGCCCGCCGGATCTGCTGGAGCAGGCCGTGGGGGTCTTTGTCCTCCAGTGCGGTGACGCAGGCGCGCACGCAGTCGGTGGTGGCCGCGGTGAACGCGCGGTGGGAGTCGCTGCCGCGCCAGGCCCGCCGGTCCAGGTCGGAGACGAGGGCGGCGGTGGAGGCGGGTGTGCCGCTCCAGCCGACCTCCAGTCTCAGGCCGGTGGGCGGCGGCAGCCGGCGTACGGCGAACCGCGGCCAGGGCGCGCGCAGGGCCTCGATGACGCCGTGGCGGGCGGCGAGGTCGCGGACGGCGCTCCGGTCGGGTGCCTGGTAGGCGATCCAGCCGCCCCAGGTGCTGGCGGCGAGGTCGCCGCAGGAGGCGCGGGGGTCGATCTCGGCGGTGGCGAGCACGGCGAGGCGGAACCGGTCCTCGGGCGGGAGGTCCAGGCCGCAGAAGGCGGCGACGGCGGCGACGGCGGCGACGGTCACCGCGCCGCTGGAGCCCAGGCCGTACTTGGTGCCGTTGTCGTGCAGGCCGCTTTCGACGCGCAGGCCGAACCCCGGTACGGGCAGGCCGCGTTCGGCCAGCAGCCGGGCCACGGTCTCGGTCGCCGACACCACATGGGCCAGGCCGGCGGGCACGCCTTGCCTGCCGGGCCGGGCGGGCACGCCTGACGTGCCGGGCTTGCCGGGCCGGCTGGTGTCGTCGTGCGGGCCGGGGTCGTCGTACGGGGTGAGCCGGGCGTTCTGCCAGTGCAGGCGGGCGTGCGGGCCGAGGTCGGAGGTGATCTCCACCGCGGTGCCGGGCAGATGGGAGACGGTGACGGTGACGTAGCGGTCGACGGCGACCAGGACCGCCGGGTTGCCGGGGTCGACGACCGCGTACTCGCCCGCGACGAACAGTTTGCCCGGCGCGCGCCGCACCACGGCGGGGCGGGCCGTCATCGCCGCTCCCCGGGCAGCAGGCGGGCGCCCGGGCCCGGCCGGGCGATGAGGACCGAGCCGTCGGGGACGGCGTCGCGCACCGTCCGGGCCACCTTCTCCGCGTCCGCGCGCGGGCAGAGCACCTTGACGTTCGGCCCGGCGTCCATGGTGGCGTAGGCGCAGACGCCGTCCTTTCGGAGCTGGAGCACGCTGTCCAGGACGGTGAGCGTGGCCGGCGCCAGGTAGCGCACCGCGGGGCGGGCCGCCAGCATCGTGGCGTGCATGCCGAGCGCGTTGCGCTCGGCGATCTCCCCCACCGCCTCGAGGTCGGCCCGGCGCAGCGCGGCGCGCATCTCGCTCAGGTCGTCCTTGCTGGAGCGGGCCCACGGCTCGTACAGCGGGGAGGTGTCCAGGGTGCGGCGCATGGCCTCGCGGCTGGAGACGGCCTTGGGGCCGGCGTTGACGACGGCGATGACCAGGGCGGGGTCCAGGCCCGCGGCGGGCACCGGCTCGGCGTAGGAGCCGAGGTCGGCCTCGGTCTCGGTGGCGGCGGTGGGCGGGCCGGCGTGCCACAGGGCGAAGCCGGCGAATATCGACCGGGAGGCCGAGCCGGATCCGCGGCGGGCCAGGCGGGAGTGGGCGGTGGCGTCGAGGCCGAGCCCGTAGGCGGCCGCGGCGGCGACGGCGAGAGCGGCGAAACCGCTCGCGGAGGACGCCAGGCCCGCCCCGGTGGGGACGGTGTTGTGGCTGTCCACGACGGCCCGTTCGGACCGGCCGGCCTGTGCCCGCACCAGGTCCAGGAAGGCGGTGACGCGGCGCAGTGTCTCGCCCTGGGCGGGCCGGCCGCCCAGCGTGAGGGTGTCGTGGTCCGCCTGGGGGGCGAGGCGGACGCGGGTGGTGGTGGGGAAGATGTCCAGGGTCATCGACAGGCTGTCGACCCGCGGCAGGACGAGCCGCTCGTCGCGCTTGCCCCAGTACTTGATCAGGGCGATGTTCGGATGGGCGACGGCGGTGGCGTGCCCCTGGCCCTCCCGCTGCCGCCGCTGCTGCGATTGCGGTTGCTGTTGCTGTTGCTGTGTGGCCGGCGGGGCCGGGTGTTCAGCGCGCATGGTCGGCAAGTCCCCTCAGCGGTACGGCCCACGTCTGCACGGCGCCGGCCTCGTGGAGGCGGGCGGTGACCTCCCGTGCCTGCACCGGCTGGGTCAGGGCGATCACGCAGCCGCCCAGGCCCCCGCCGGTGATCTTGGCTCCGAGGCTGCCCGCCGTGAGCGCGGCCTCGACCAGGGCGTCGATCCTGTGGGTGCTGAGGCCGGCCGCGCGCAGCAGGTCGTGATAGTCCGTCAGGCGCGCGCCGAGCTGCTGCGGCCGGCCGCCGGCGAGGGCGTGTCCGGCCTCGTCGGTCAGCTGGGTGGCGCGGCGCACGAAGCGTTCCTGTGCGCCGGTGTGCCGCTGGAATCCCTCCCGCAGCAGTTCGACGGCGTCTTTGGTGCGGCCCACGACGCCGCTGTCGGCGATGATGAACAGGCCGTCGCAGCCGATGCTCAGTTCGCTTGCCCGGCCGGCCTGGAACCGCAGCGGGGCGGTCGCGCCGACGGCGCGTGCGTCGACGCCGCTGGAGCGGCCGTGGGCCACGTTCTCGGCCGTCTGCACGAGGTCGAAGGCGGCGCTCTCGCTCAGGTCGTGGCCGAAGAGGTCGGCGAGGGCGAAGACGACCGCGCGGGCGCAGGCCGCGCTGGAGCCCAGGCCGCGGCCGTGCGGGATCGCGCCGTCGATGATCACGTCGAGGCGCGGGATGTCGGCCACGCCCATGGCCGTCTTGAACTCGGCCGTCAGCCGGCTCAGGCTGTCGGAGGCCTGGGTCATCATCGGCCGTGACGGGGAGCCGGTCATCGTGAAGGACACCCCGCCCGGATCGCCGGGGGTACGCGAGGACCATCCGGCGCTCGCCGTGACCGTCAGCTGCGGAACCGGCAGCGCGAGGGCCGGGGCTCCGTACACGACCGCGTGTTCTCCCAGCAGAATGGCTTTGGCGTGGGCGCGGCCGATCCCGACCGAGCGTGCCCGGTGGTTTTCTGACACCCCCTCCGCTGAGGTCGGTAGCGTCAACGCACTCAGCTCCCCTTGTCGGTTCTGCATGGAGATCGCACGGTCCAGTTCTGGAAGGCAGTGGAGCGGGACAGGATCCGAGCAGCCCTGAAGGGCCGGTGGCGCGGCGGCCGGTGACCGGTGTGCCTGGTGGCCGGTGTGCCTGGTGGCCGGTGACGGGTGGCGCGGCGGATGCCGGCTTGGCGCGGGGTCAGCGCCCCCTTGGGTGCGGGCGGCTGTCGCGGGCCGGCGGGTGGTGCAGGTTCAGACGGCTTCGCCGGCCGGCACCGGCGGTGTGCCGGTGGGTGCGGCCTGCGGGGGCCGCTGCTTCCTGCCGCGGCTCCAGCGCTTCTCCACCAGGGTGTACAGCAGCCAGGCGGCCAGCAGGTTCACCGCGAGCAGCACGGCCAGCAGGCCGAGGGCCGGGAGGGTGTCGAAGGTGCGGCTGCCCAGCACCTCGGGCCGGCCGTAGAAGATCACCAGGGCCTGGAGGAGGTAGAAGGCGAAGGAGACGCTGCCCAGCCACACCATGGTCCGGCCGGCGAGCCAGCCGCGTTCGCCGCGCAGGTCCGAGGTGGCCGCGGCGCAGATGATCATGCCGATCGGGATGATCGTGGTGAGGCTGAAGTCGTAGGGGTCGGGGGCGGCGAGAGCGGCCCAGTAGCCGGCGGCGAAGGCCGCGGCCGAGGGCAGCAGGCCGATGCGCGGCCACCGGCCCGCGGCCACGATGCGGGCCAGGATCATGCCGAGCACGAACTCGAACAGGCGCGGCGGCGGGAACGCGTAGCTGAACCACTGCTGGTTCAGCGGCAGGTCGTAGCCGGGGATGTCCATGCCGCGGGGGATGAACCGTGTCGCCAGGGCCACGCCCGCCACGCCGGCGACGGCCGCGGCGGCGTACAGCCACAGCCGGTGTTCGGCGATCCGCCGTACCCCGAGGATGAACAGGGGGAACAGCGCGTAGAAGAGGACCTCCGAACACAGGGACCAGGAGGGGAAGTTGACGCTCTGCACGGTGTCGGGCCGGTTGCTGAAGGCGTGCACCAGGGAGAGGTTCGCCAGCCACGCGTGCAGCGGGGTGGCCGAGGCCCACAGCCACATTCCCAGGGCCCAGGTGACGATGTGGTTGGGGTAGATCTTCAGCGCGCGGCGCCGCCAGAACGCCGTGGCCGGGTCGGCGGGGTTCGTGGACCAGGTCAGGACGAAGCCGCTGAGGACGAAGAAGAAGGACACCCCGATGGGTCCGGCGGGCAGGAAGAAGTCGGCCAGCTTCTTCGCGAGGTCCAGGTCGGCGAAGAGGCTGGGCGGCGCGGTCGGCCGCAGGGGGTTGCCGAGCATCAGGCTGTGGGTGAGAAACACCAGCAGCGCCGCCAGGAACCTGAGGCCGGTGAGCGAGGGCAGCGGGGGCCGGCGCTGCGGCGGACCGCTGGGGGTCGATGCGGCGGTTCGGTCTGCCATGCGCACGCGCCTGCCTTTCGGTCGATCGGTCGGTCGGAACGAGTCGGAACGGGTCGGGCCTGGCCGGGGGCGCGGTCTGCGGGTCGGCCGGGGGTGGCCGCTGGCCGCGCGCCGCTGCTTCCCGGCGGTCCGCGTCTCCTGCCCGCGCTTCTTGGCCGCGCCCTCCTGGCCCTCGTCCGCGGACGGCGTCCCGCGGGAGTGCGGCGGGAGGGGTCTGAGAAGCGGGTGGGGGCTCGGGGGCGGTGCTGCGCCGGCGGCGGGCGGGGCGCGGGCGGGGCGCGGGGCAGTCCGGCGGGGGCGGGGCGGTTCCGGGGACGTCGTGCGGGCAACCGTCGTGCGGGCGGCCGACGGGACGTCGCGCCGACGGGCCGTGCGCCCGCACGGCACGGCCGGTTGGTCCCCCGCGGGGCGCCGGCACATGCGGGCGGGCGGGCCGAGGGGGAAGACAGGAAGCTGCGCCGTATTGGCGTGGCGTGGAGTGGTTCTCGCCGGCGGAAGGCGGCGGATACGGCGCCGGCCGCTGTCCCGGAGCGACTTCCGGGCAGGGGTGACGCCCGGGAATAGTGACACGGGCGGCGCCCCCACGCCAAGAGCCCCTCGAAGTGACGCAGGTCACCCTCGCGGCGGTCCTGTGCTGCGGGGTCGGTGACGAGGGACGACGCCGCCGACGGGTGCGCGAACTGTCCCAAGTGGGTTCGTCTGAAAGGATGGTGAGGGCGCGTCAGATGTGGGCGGGGGCGGGGACGGCCGGGTGTGGGCGCCGTTGCCGGAGCCGGGTCGCGCGCGGGACGGGCGGGACTGCGGGCACGCGAAAAGCGGCGGCGGCCGGCCTTGCCGCAGGCGCGCGCCGCTTCAAGTCCGGGCGTGTACAGGGCGGGTGAGGCCGTGTCCGCTGCCGGGGGTGACGGCCGCTGTGCCGGGCCGTCCCACGTCGGGCCGGGCGCCGGGCGGGTGAGGCTGCGGGTGCTGCGGGAGCGGCCGGCAGGGCCGCCGGGGGTACGCGCTGCCCCAAGTCCGGGCCGGTGCGGGGCGGGTGAGGGTGCGTCCGCCGGCCGGGAGCGTGGTGGGGCCTCGCCGGGTGTGCGGTGGCTGTTCCGGGCCGGGGCGGGCGCGGGACGGCGGACCGCCCCCGGGGGTCGGCCCGGGGGCGGTGCGGGTGCGCCGGTTCAGGTGCTGCTCAGGTGGTGGCGCGGGTGGGGGTGGCTTCGGCCGCCGCCTCGTTGGTGGCTTCGGCGACCGCGTCGCGCGGCTTGGAGTCCACCTTGTCCATCAGCAGCAGGACGAGCACGGCCGCGACGACGAGGACGCCGGCGGCGGCGCGCAGTGCCAGGGCGTATCCGTCGGTCTGCGCGATCTGCGGGAGGGTTCCGTCCGCGACGTGGTCGTTGACGTAGCGCAGGGCGAGCGGGACGAGGGTGGCCAGGCCGAGCGAGGCGCCGACCTGCTGCATGGCGGTCTGCACGCCGGAGCCCAGGCCCGCGTCCTGGCCGGTGACCTGGTGCAGCGCTCCGTTGGTGAGGGCCGGGTAGCCGACGGCGTTGAAGAAGCCGTACAGGAGCAGTCCCGGCATGATCCCGCCGACGAAGGACGCGTCGGTGGCCAGGCCCGCGGCGGCGACGGCGAATCCGCCGGCGCTGCCGAGGAAGGAGATGATCAGGGTCGCCTTGACGCCGATGCGGGGCATCAGCGCGGTGGACACACCCATGCCGACGCCGATCGCGAGGGTGAAGGGGATGTAGGACAGCCCTGTCTTGAGCGGGGAGTAGCCGAGTACCTGCTGGAGGTACAGGGTCAGCAGGAAGGCGTAGGTGTAGAACGCCGCGAGCGAGAGCACGCTGACGCCGTTGGACGTCACCCGGGTGCGGTTGGTGAAGAACCGCAGCGGGATCATCGGGTCGGGGACGCGGGACTCCCACACGGCCATGAAGACCAGCAGGGCGAGCCCGCCCAGCAGCGGCACCAGGACCTCCGCGGAGCCCCACGGGTCGTCGGAGGCCTGGAGCAGGCCGTAGACGACCGCGACGAGACCGCCGGTGGCGCTGATCGCGCCGACGACGTCGATGCGCTGGTCGGGGCGGCGGGCCATCCGGCTCTCCGGGATCACACGCGGGACCATGATCAGCGCGAAGATCGCGATGGGGATGTTGATGTAGAAGATCCACCGCCAGTCGACCAGGTCGGTCAGCGATCCGCCGACGACCGAGCCGATCGCGCTGCCCAGGGCGGCCATGCCGCCCCACAGGCCCAGGGCCTTGGTGCGTTCCTTGGCGTCACGGAACAGGACGGGGATCAGGCCGAGCGCCGCCGGGCCGGCCAGCGCCTCGCCCAGGCCCTGGACGAACCGGCCGCCGACCAGCATCCCGGAGTTGGCCGCGGCACCGCACACGGCCGAGGCCACGCCGAAGACCAGTACGCCTGCGATGAAGGTCAGCCGGCGGCCGTACATGTCGGCCAGCCGTCCGCCCAGCAGGAGGAAACCGCCGGCGGTCAGGACGTAGGCGTTGACCACCCACGCGAGGCCTCCGACGGAGAAGTCCAGGTCTTCCTCGATGTTGGGCAGGGCGATGTTCACGACGGTGACGTCCATCATGAGCATGAACTGCATCGCTGTCAGAACGGCCAGCGCCGTCCAGCGCCGCGGGTCGGCATCGACGAGGACGCCCGTCTCGCCTCGTGCTTCCTTGTCTGCGCTACTCATACCTAACCAGTTCCTCCGAGTGATCTGCGGCTGGAGAAATCCGTCCGCGCGACCGGCCGGCCGGCCCCGTGCCGCAGATCGGGACCGGCGAGCCGGCCGCCCGCCCGTCAGCGGGACGGTGTCCGTCTCAGCACTACGACGAAGCAACTCCCCCGGATGTGACACAGCGCGCCGGTCCTCTTGGCCGGGGTGCTGTCCGGCGGGTGCGCGAGGCCGTCCGGGACGGGGCCGGGGCCGTACAAACCGGGAGGACGACGGGGCGGGGGGGCGGCCCGCGCCGCATGCCGCACCGCACTGCCCCCGTACCGCACCGCGGCGCACTGCCCCCGTTCCGGCACTGCCCCGTTCCGGCGCTGCTCCGTGCCGCGCTGCCCCGTACCGCGCTGGTGCCGGTGCGGGCCGGTGCGGGCCGGTGCGGGCCGGCCGGTGCGGGGTCAGCCCAGGTAGCGCTGGATGGTCGGGGTGAGCAGGTCGATCAGTTCCTCGCTCGACGCCGACGCGATCGGCTCCAGCTCCACGACGTAGCGCAGCAGGACCACGCCCCAGACCTGCCCCGCCGCCGCGTTGATGTTGATCGCCGGCACCTTGAGCGTCTCGGCCGCCTGGTAGATGTCCATCCCGGCGATGCCGAGCGCCTTGCCCGCCTCGGCGAAGAGCTGGTTGGCGAGGAACCCGCGCATCTGCTCCGCGCCCTCCTTGCCGTTGACCGCGGCCTTCAGGATCCCGAGGAGCTTCGGCCTGACCTGGGGGTCCTCCCACAGCACGAAGGCCGCGCGCAGAAGGCTCCCGGCCAGCTGCTCGCGGGGCCCCTCGAGCGCCGCCGCGCCGGCCTCCCCCAGGACGCCGCCCAGCGAGTCCAGGGCGGCGGCGCGTTCTTCGGCCTCAAGAGCTTCGGACATTTCTCCTCCAGATATCACTGATATCGCTGATGTCACTGATGTCGCCGGTGCTGATTTCTGCCGCCGGCGGCGCCCGGTGTCAGCCGGTGCCGGGCCGGCGCGGGTTTTGCTAGGCGTCGCGCTGGGCGGCCACGAGCTTTTCGAACGTGTCGGCCAGCGGGAGGTTCTCCCAGAAGGCGGGCGGCCTGCGGTAATACACCCCGAGCTTGTGGTATTCCTCGGTGCGCGACAGCGTGGCACCGTAGACGAGGACCCGCTCGCCGTCGTACTCGTGCGGGGCGTTCTTCGCGAACAGCTCGATCTCCGGGTGGAGCGTGGTGGGATATGCCGCCTGGTCCGGGCTCACCACGGAGAAGCAGATCCGGTCGATGTCCGGGGAATCCCAGCTGAAGGTGGGGTAGATCGAGAACGACTTCTGGATGAACTCCAGCAGCGGTGCGCTCGGCTCCGGCAGTCCGGTGTCGCTGAGCAGCGACAGGGCGGTCTTCTCCTCGACGGGCGCGGCCATGAAGTACACGTTCATGGTTTTGCTGATGTAGTCGATCCCGATGATCGATATGCGGTTGTCCAGGCCGATGGAGGCGAAGGTGCGGGCGTGCTCGGCCACGCTGCGCGGCATGGACGGGATCTCGGCGAGCGTGGAGAGCTTCCCCAGATTGTCCAGGGGGAAGAAGACATAGGTCTTCTTGAAGCCGCCGACGACTCCGGCCTCGACGCCGAAGAAGCTGACCGCGCACCGCTCGGCGATGTCCGAGGCCAGGGTGGAGACCGGATGGTCCGTCTCCTCGACGAAGCCGTTCGCGACGGCGATCTTGTACGGGTCGCCCACCTCGGTGGGCACCGTGAAGTTGTAGTCGATCTCTCCTCGGTACTTCTCGCCGCCGGCCATGGCGAGCACGACCACGGACTCGTCCGAGATGTCGTCACCGAACGCGGTCAGGACCGACAGGACCTTGTCCCGTGTGTAGGGGACGTCCAGCAGGCCCGCCGCTTCCTCGATGGCCGCATACACGGCTTCCGCTTTCGTTGCTCCGGACATTACTCCTCCAGGGTTCAACCTTGTTTTTTTCCGAACAGGAAGTGCAGCGACGAAATGCGCCGGGTTTTTACCAGGGCTCGCACCTTGAAGGGGCCGATTCCGGGCGACCGTACCATTCGTCCGTGACTTCCGTCAGACGGACCGCTCGATATCTGCTCGATATCCGATCCATATCGGCTCGACATCGGCTCGAAGTGTTCCGTGCTTTCAGGCGATCTTCGTCGCGGACAGGAGCGCCTCTACGGTGAGGGCGTGCGGCGGCAGATTGGCGGGGTCGTCGGTGATCGCCTTGGTGACCTGGAATCCGCATTCTTCCAGCCAGCTCTGCCAGGTGGACAGTTTCTGCGGTCCGCCCTGCCCCATGGTGCAGCCGATGAAGAAACTGGGATAGAAGTCGACGGTGTAGTTGTCGGTGTCCTTGATGTTCTCGGGAAAAACCGGGACCAGGACGTGGACCTGTCCGCCGGGTTCCAGGGATTGGTGGACGCCTTCGAGGATCCGGAACACGTCGCTCTTGTCGAACATGGGCAGGAAGTGCTTGATCAGCACCACGTCGAAACCCTTGGGGACTTCTTCGAAGACGTCACCGCCGATGAACGAGCAGTGTTCCTCCACGCCGTGGGCCCGGAAGTTCTCCAGGCATTCCTTTTCCTTTTCGGGCAGGTCGAAGGTGGTCACCGTGAGGCCGGGCGAGTTCTTCAGCCGCAGCGTGTTGACGGCGCCGAGACCGGTGTTCCCGGCGAGGTCGAGCACCCTGGAGCCGGCCGGCACGTCGACGTTGCCGAAGAACCAGGGGTCGACGTGGGCGGTGACGGTGTTCATCAGCTTCGCCCACGGCTCGCGCAGTTCCGGGAGCTCGGCCAGCGCGCCGTAGAGGTCTCCCTCGAAGCCGTAGAGCTCCTTCAGGCCGACCGTCGTGCCGGTGCGCACGCTCTCGGTGAGGTAGAACAGCTGCCGCAGCGTGACCGCCTTGATCATGTGCAGGTCGGCGAGGACCTGCTGGAGCTCCTGGTCGGCGACGCCTTCGAGGGCGTCCAGGGCGTAGGTGCCGGACGCCTCGTCGTAGGCGACGAAGCCCTCCTTGACCAGCAGGAACAGCAGCTGCTGCACGGCGTCCGGCTTGGCTTCGGCCACCTCGCCCAGCTCGGCGGCCGTCCGGCCGGGCCGGTCGCGGAGCGCGTCGATGATGCCCAGCTCGAAGCAGGACAGCAGGGTCATGAACCGGGAGGGTCCCACCAGGTATTCACGAAACCGCGCGAGCGTGGCTTGTGGCGTCATGTCACTGACCTCATTCTCTTCGGCCGCCGGGCGCGGCCTCACGGCGGCAGGAAACGGTGCGGGCGGGGGCGGGGCTCAGTAGCGGTAGTGGTCCGACTTGTAGGGACCCTCGACCTCGACACCGATGTACGCGGCCTGCTCGGGGCGCAGTGTCGTGAGCTTGACGCCG
>NZ_JBIWMA010000043.1:0-33477 GCF_044766465.1 Streptomyces sp. NPDC102259
AGCTACGACGAGATCGCGGCCGCCGTCGACAAGAGCCCCGCGGCCGTCCGCCAGATCGCCCACCGCGCCCGCAAGCACGTCGACGCCCGCCGGCCCCGACGGACGGTCTCCCCCGGCGAGACCCGGGCGGCTCTGGAGTCGTTCCGGCGCGCGTTCGAGACCGGGGACCTCCAGGGCCTCCTCGACGTGCTCGCCCCTGAGGTCGTCTACGTGGGAGACGGCGGCGGCGTCAAACACGCCGCGCCGCGGCCGGTGATCGGTGCCGACAAGGTGGCCCGCCTCGTCCTCGGCGGCACCGGCAAGATCGAGAGCACCCTCACCCTCGGGCCCACCGTGGTCAACGGCAACCCGGCTCTCGCCGTACACCTGGACGGCGTGCTGGACGGCGTCATGGCGATCCGCGTCGAGGACGCCCGGATCACCGGCCTCTACTACGTCCGCAATCCGGACAAGCTGACCCGCTTCGCAGCCGAGACCCCGCTCACGCTGCGGTGACCGTCGGGGAGTCGACGGCCACGGCGTTCTCGTGGCCCTCGACTCTCAGGAAACGCTTGCTTTCACCACTCCCCTACCCGTAGACACGTCCTTCACGAACAGTCGTCGCTCTGGGGGGAGTTGATGATGGAAGGCACCATAGACGGCTTCCGGTACGGGGTGGTGACTCCGGTGGCGGCCTTTGTGATGGCCTGCCTGGGAGGAGCTCTGGGGCTGCGCTGCATCGTACGGACGCTGCTCAACGGCGGGTCCTGGAAACCGGGTTGGCTGGCACTGGGGGCCGCGTCGATCGGCTGCGGCATCTGGACGATGCACTTCATCGCCATGATCGGCTTCCAGGTGGAGGAGACCCGGATCGGCTACCACGTCGGCCTGACCGTGCTCAGCCTCGCGGTCGCGGTCGCGGTCGTCGGCGTCGGCGTGTTCATCGTGGGCTACCGGGGCGCCGACCGAGGGTCGTTGTCGCTCGCGGGCACCGTCACGGGCATCGGGGTCGCCGCCATGCACTACCTGGGCATGGCGGCGATGCAGCTCAACGGCGACATCGAGTACGCCCCGCGCACGGTGGCGCTCTCGGTGCTGATCGCCGTGGTGGCCGCGACCGCCGCCCTGTGGGCGGCGGTCACGATCCGCGGGTTCCTGACGAGCCTGGGCGCGAGCCTGGTGATGGGCGTCGCCGTGTCCGGGATGCACTACACGGCGATGGCCGCGGTGAGCGTCCATGTGCACGGCGCGACATCGTCGTGGGCCGGTGACAGCCCCACCTCGCTGCTGCTGCCGATGCTGATCGGACCGGTCATCTTCCTGCTGATGGCCGGGGTGGTGGTGATGTTCGATCCGTTGCTCGTGCTCGGCGACGGCGAGTGGAACCGGGCCGCCCGGGCGGGGCGGGCCGGTACGGCGGAGGAGGCGGTCAGCCCGCCTGCCGCCCGTCGGTCGTGGAGCGGTGGGTGAGGGGCTCGCGCAGGCCCAGGTGCTCACGGAGCGTCCGGCCCGTGTACTCGGTGGGGTAGACACCGCGTTCCTGGAGTTCCGGGACGAGCAGGTCGACGATGTCGTCGAGACCGTCCGGAATGAGGTACGGCGTGACGTTGAAGCCGTCGACGGCGCCGTGCCGGACCCAGTGGGCGAACCGGTCGGCGAGTCCGGCGGGAGTGCCGACGTGCCCGCGCTGCGGTCCGAGGGCGATGACGGTCTCGCGCAGCGACCAGCCGTGCGCCTCCGCCTTCTCGCGCCACTCGGCGACCACCTGGCGCGGGTCGGCGACGCGCCGGGCGCCGAAGGAGCCGTCGTTCTCGGCGACGACCGGGTCCTCCTTGGGCAGCGGTCCGTCGGCGTCCCGGTCCGAGAGGTCGAGGCCCCACAGCAGGCCGGCGACGCCCAACGCCGTTGCCGGGGTGACTTGTTGGAGGCGGATCCACTGTTTCTTCTCCAGCGCCTCCGCCTCCGTCGCCCCGATGATGATCTCCGTGCCGGGCAGGATGCGCAGGTCGTCCTCGGGCCGTCCGGCGGCGAGCAGCCGACGCCGGACGTCCTCGGCGAACGCGAGCGCGTCGTCGAAGTCGCTGCCGTGCGCGGAGAAGATGACGTCGGCGTTGCGGGCGGCGAAGTCGCGTCCCTCGCCGGAGTCCCCGGCCTGGAAGATCACCGGGTGGCCCTGGCCGCTGCGGGGCAGGGTGGGCAGGAGGTCGACGTCGAACTGCGCTCCCCGGTGCCGGACCCGGTCCACGGCTCCCGGCGCCGCCCAGGCGGGGGCGCCCGCGGCGCCGGACACGGCCCCGTCGGCCCAGCCGTCCCACAGGGCGCGGGCCACGGTGAGGAACTCCTCGGCGCGCCGGTAGCGGTCGGCGTGGTCGAGGTAGCCGCCGCGCCGGAAGTTGGCCCCGGTCCAGGCGTTGTCGGTGGTCACCACGTTCCAGCCGGCGCGGCCCTCGGACAGCAGGTCGAGGCCGGAGAGCCGGCGGGCGAGGTCGGCGGGTTCGTTGAAGGTGGTGTTGGAGGTGCTGACCAGGCCGATCCGGTCGGTGACGGCGGCCAGCGCGGCGAGCTGGGTGATGGCGTCGGGCCGTCCGGCGACGTCGAGTTCGTGGATCAGTCCGTCGACCTCGCGCAGCCGCAGCCCCTCCCCCAGGAAAAATGCGTCGAACAAGCCGCGCTCGGCGGTTTGGGCGACCCGCCGGAAGTTCGCGGGATCGATCTGGGAGCCGCTGGCCGGGTCGGACCAGATGGTCCAGTGGTTGACCCCCTGGAAGAAGACGCCGAAGTGCAGCTGGGCGCCCGGCCGGGGGACGTCGAGGGGGTCGGTGCGGGTCATCGGGTCTCCTGAAGGGCCTCGCGGTCCGGGCCGGCGGCGTAGCGGTTGGCGGGGCGTTCCAGGCCCAGGTGGGTGCGCAGGGACGCGCCGGGCAGCGAGCGCACGGCGAAGCGCCGCTCGAAGAGGTGGGGCAGGACGAGCCGGGACAGCTCCGGCAGATCCTCGTCGAGCACGAGCGGGTGCAGGCGCACTCCGTCCACGACGCCCCGCAACCGCCCGAGCAGGACGGCGAGTCCGGAGGCGGAGCCGATGTGGCGCAGCCGTCCCCGGTCGGCCCAGGGAGCGTGCTGTTCGAGGTCGGCGACGCGTTCCTCGGCGGTGGCGTGGGCCGTGTCGAGGGCGACCTCGATCTCGGCGAAGGTGCGGGGCGTTCCGGCGTCGGCGGCGGCCGCGGCGACCGCGGTGAGGTCGCGGCCCTCGACGAGGGCCACGTCGAGCTGTTCGGCGGGGACCCGGTCGGTCCGGCCGAGGACGACGAGCTGCCCCTGGGGCGGGCGCGGCACGATGGCCGGACCCTTCACCGCGTAGGCGTCACCGGCGAAGTCGACGTAGTGCAGCCGGTCGCGGTCGAGGTAGCGGCTGGTGGCGACGGACCGGATGACCGCGTCGTCCTCCCAGGAGTCCCACAGGGCGCGGACGACCTCGACCCCGTCGCGGGACTCCCGGGCACGGGCGGCCTCGCCGTCGACGTGCGGGCGGCCCCAGACCCGGGCCGCCCCGGGGTGTTCCTCCTCGCCCACCACCCAGCCGCCGCGCCCGACCGAGATGTGGTCGAGGGAGGCCAACTGGCTGGAGACGTGGAAGGGTTCGGCGTACGTGAGCGGCACGACGGGCGCGATGCCGACGACGCTGGTCGACGCGGCGAGGAACGCGGCCCGCTCCACCGCCCCGATGCGGCCGACGACGTCGGGGGCGCCGCCGGGCGGCAGCGCGCCGTCCTCCAGGGTGATCAGGGTGAACCCGGAGTTCTCCGCGGCGGCGGCGACGCGGGCCACCCGGCGTGGGGTGAGCAGATGGTCGGGCGAGTGGGCGGCGCGGCGCCAGGCCACGGGGTGGGCGCCGTCACCGTCGAGTTCGACGGCGAGCCGCAGGGCGGGACCGGACAAAGGGAGTTCCTTCCGGGGCACGACGAGTCGACCGGCCCGACGGGCCGGCGGGGGTCAGCGGCGTGCGGAAGGACAGACGGCGGAGGCGGTACGGCAGTAGTCGACATGCCGTCGGGTGATCAGCCGCGTGCCCGTGCCGACACCGTGCGGTGTCGTGCCAGGTGCGCGCATCGGGGGCCTCCGCCCTTCGTGACAGATCGCTTCAACCTATGTGGTCGGCCCCGGAAAGTGTCAAGGGCATTAGATGCCGGTGCATGAAGTCGGCCGGGTGGACTCCTGCCGCGCTGTGGATCATTGCTACGGTGCACCGGTGTCTGACTCCTCACGCGATACCGCCGAAGGCGCCGGCTGGGTCGGCGCCGACCGAGGCGCGTACCGACAGCTGATGCCGGACCGGACCGAGAAGATCTCGTGGCTCGATCCCCGGATGCTGTGGGCCGCTCGCAACGGCGTGCTGGCGTCGTGGTTCGGGGACCCGACGGGCCGTACCCGCGGCCGTCTGGTGGCGCAGCGGGCGGCGGCCGGCGCACCCGAGGACAAGGTGATCCGGCGCACGGACCCGGACAGCTTCTCCTTCATGGTCATCGGCGACACGGGTGAGGGCGACGATCCCCAGTACGCCGTCGTACCCGGCTTTCTGAGGGCCAGTCAGGGCACGTCCTTCGCCGTGCTCGCCAGTGACGTCATCTATCCGGTCGGCAGCGCCGACGACTACGGCGCCAAGTTCTTCCGCCCGTACCGGGACTACCCGGCTCCCATCTACGCGATACCGGGCAACCACGACTGGTACGAGGATCTGGGCGCGTTCATGCGGGTCTTCTGCGGCGACGCCCCGCCCCTGCCGGCCGAGCCCACGCCACGCCCGCTCAGCCGCGCCCGGCTGCGTGCCCTGCTGTGGCACCGGCCGCGTGCGCACGACGGCCAACGTCTCGCGGAGGCCCGCGCGTTGAGGTCCGCGACAGGCCAGCTGGCGGTGCAGCCCGGGCCGTACTGGGCGATCGACGCCGGCCCGGTGCGCATCATCGGCATCGACACCGGGCTGCTGGGCACGCTCGACGCCGAACAGGGCGCGTGGCTGCGCGCGGTGTCGCAGGGGCCGCGCCCCAAGATCCTCGTCACCGGCTCGCCCCTCTACGTCGACGGCGAGCACCACCCGTGCCCCATCGAGGGCGGTGGCACCGTCGACGACATCGTCAGCGCGCCCGAGCACCACTACGTGGCGGCGATAGGCGGCGACATCCACAACTACCAGCGCTACCCGGTGCGTCTGGCGGACGGGCGGACGCTGCAGTACGTGGTCTCGGGCGGCGGGGGCGCCTTCATGCACGCCACGCACACCATCCCCCGGGTGTCCGTCGCCGGCGTCACCGAACGGGACTTCCGCTGCTATCCGCTGCGCGGCGACTCCCTCGCCTTCTACAGCCGGCTCTACGGGCGCCGGCTGCGGATGCGCCGCTTCTTCGCCCTCACCGAGGCCGAGGCCCAGGCGGTGGTCGCCGAGCGGCTGGGCATCCCGCCGACCCGCACACCGGGCCCGGAGGTCAGGGTGACGCGGCGGATCCGGCTGCTGGCCGGTCTGCTGGGCACCGGAAGCCGTCCGGAGCGCCGCAAGCGGTTGCGGCTGCCGGTGCGCAAGATCTACACCCAGCTCTTCTCGCCGAGCTCGGTGACGTACAGCCCGCCGTTCTTCAAGTGCTTCCTGCGGCTGGACGTCACCCCGGAGTCGGTCCGGCTGCGCTGCTTCGCGGCCACCGGGAACCGCGCCCAGGAACTGAACCCGCCGGTCGAGGACGAGGTCACGATCCCGCTGGTCTGAGCCCGCCTGCGACAATCGGCGAAGAACACTTGTACGGCCCTACGTGCCGTCGAACCATGGAGGAGCCCCGTGCCTTCGATCTCACGCCCCTTGCGCAAGCTGGGCTTCCTCACCATCGGGCTGTTCGACGCGGACGATCCGGGCCGGGGGCACGAGACCACGCTGGAGATCATCGAGCTGGGTGAGCGGCTCGGCTTCGACAGCGCGTGGGTGCGCCACCGGCACCTCCAGTACGGCATCTCCTCCCCCGTCGCCGTCCTGGCGGCCGCCTCGCAGCGCACCCGGCGCATCGAGCTCGGCACCGCGGTCATCCCGCTGGGCTGGGAGAACCCGCTGCGCCTCGCGGAGGACCTGGCCACCGTCGACATCCTCGCCGGGGGCCGGCTCAACCCGGGGGTGAGCGTCGGCCCGCCGATGCACTACGAGCAGGTCAAGGAGGCTCTGTACCCGGACACCGCCGAGGCGGAGGACTTCGGTTACGAGCGGGCGCGGCGGCTGCTGGACCTGGTGCGCGGCAAGTCCGCCACCGACTTCAGCGGGGTCGAGGGCTTCGAGGTGTTCTCGGACCGGGTGCAGCCGCACTCCCCCGGTCTCGGCCGCCGCCTGTGGTACGGCGGGGGCAGCCTGAGTTCGGCGCGGTGGGCCGGGGAACACGGCATGAACTTCCTCACCAGCAGTGTCGTCAAGGCCGAAGGCCCGGACGACACCAGGGAGTTCGCCGAGATCCAGCTGTCCCACGTCCACGCCTTCCGCGCCGCCCACCCCGACGGTGAGGCGGCCCGTGTCTCCCAGGGGCTCGTGGTCATCCCCACCGACTCCGCCTCACCCGAACAGCGCGCGAGGTACGAGGAGTTCGCGGCGAAGCGGCTCCCCCGCACGACCTCGCCGCAGGGACCGGCCCGGCTGCTGTTCGCCCCGGACCTGGTCGGCACCTCGGACGAGATCGCCGAACGCCTGCACGCCCACGCCGCGTTCCGCGAGATCGACGAGGTCGCCTTCGCCCTGCCGTTCACCTTCGGGCACGAGGACTACGTACAGATCCTCACCGACATGGCGACGAAGCTGGGCCCGGCGCTCGGGTGGCGGCCCAACGCCGGGGTCTGAGGGCCCTCACCAGCGGCCCGGCTCGGTTCCCGTCACCGCCTCGGACGGCCTGCCGTCCACGCCGACGGGGATCTCGCCGGTGAGCATCACCCGGTGCATCGTGCGGGGGAACCCCAGGTGCGCGTTGTCGCTCGGCGCGAGGTGGATGGTGGCGCGGTTGTCCCAGAAGGCCACGCTGCCCGGTTCCCAGCGGAAGCGGACCGTGTACTCGGGGCGGGTCGCCTCCTCCAGCAGCATGTCCAGGACGGCCCGGCTCTCCGCGCGGGAGAGGTCGGTGATCTGCTCGACGTAGTAGCCGTTGACGTACAGCACGCGCTCCCCCGTCTCGGGGTGGACGCGTACCAGGGGGTGGATCGAGGCGACCTGGTGATCGAGGAGATGGCGGACGTACGCGTCGTCGCCGGGGCGGGGCTGGTAGCCGACGCCGAGCCGGTGCTCGGCGCGCAGCCCGGCCAGGAACTCCCGCAGGGGCGCCGAGAGTCCGGCGTAGGCGGCCGCCAGGTTGGACCAGGTCGTGTCACCGCCGTAGGGCGGTACGGTCTCGGCGCGCAGGATCGTCGCGGCCGGCGGGTCGACGCGGGCGCCGTGGTCGCAGTGCCAGCCGCGCAGCAGGGTGTGCCGGCGGCGACGGAGCCACTCCTCGTGCTCCATGCCGAACTTCCCGCCCAGTTCGAGGCGGTCGGCGGTCGTCTCGATCTCCGGGAAGTCCGCCGGTGACGCGCCGCCGCGCCTGCGCAGGACGACGGGTTCGCCGAACCGTCGCGCGAACGCCACGTGGCCCGCGTGGTCGAGGCGCTGCCCGCGGAAGAACACCACCTTCCAGCGCAGCACCGCCGCCCTGACCACGGCGACCTGGGCGTCGTCGAGTCCCGCGGCCAGGTCGACGCCCTCGATCTCGGCGCCGATGTGTCCGGCGACCGGCCTCACCTCCACTCCGGCCGCCCGCGCGGCCTTCTCGGCCGTCTGGTCGTCGAAGGGGGTGGCCCGGCTGTCCGTCGTCATGCGTGCTCCGCTCGTCTGCACTGGTCGTCCGTCACGGCTCCGGGAAGATCGTGACAGCGAATCGACGGCCTGGCGACAGGGCGTCGGACGCCCGCGCCGACGTCGGACGTCCCGCCCCGCGGCCTCCGGTTGATCGATCCCCGCCTCATCGGTGAGGCTGGTGGGACGGCACGGACGACACAGTCGAGGAAAGGTCCCCCTGGTGAGCACCATCCCGGAGTACACGCTCAACGACGGTACGAAGCTCCCGGCCCTGGGGCTGGGCACCTGGCCGATGGACGACGCGGAGGCGGAGCGGGCCGTGGCCGAGGCGCTCGGACTGGGCTACCGGCTCGTCGACACGGCGACGAACTATCGCAACGAGAGCGGGGTCGGGCGGGGCGTGGCCCGGGGCGGGGTGCCGCGCGAGGAGCTCGTGGTGGCCACGAAACTGCCCGGCCGCCACCACGGCTACGAGGAGACCCTCGCTTCCTTCGAGGAGTCCCGGCAGCGGCTCGGCCTCGACTACGTGGACCTGTACCTGATCCACTGGCCGCTGCCCCGCGTGGACAAATTCGTCGACTCCTGGCGGGCCATGATCAAGCTGCGCGAGGACGGCCTGGTCCGGTCCATCGGTGTCTCCAACTTCACCGCCGCGCACATCGAGCGGCTGGAGAAGGAGACCGGCGTGCTGCCGTCCGTCAACCAGATCGAGCTGCACCCGCTCTTCCCGCAGGACGAGCTGCGCGCCTTCCACGAGGCCAAGGGCGTCCGCACGGAGAGCTGGAGTCCGCTGGGCCGCGGTTCGGCGCTCCTGGAGGACCCGGCCGTCGTCTCCGTCGCCGAGTCGCTGGGCGTGACGCCCGGCCAGGTCGTCCTGCGCTGGCACCTGCAGCTCGGCGCGGTCCCCATCCCGAAGTCGTCCAGCCCCGAGCGGCAGCGCGCCAACCTCGACGTCTTCGGCTTCGAGCTCGGACCGGCGCAGCTGGCGGCGATCGCCGAGCGGCCGCACCGGCGGCTGGGCGGCGACCCCGAGGTGCACGAGGAGTTCTGAGCGGACGGCGGGGTCCGGTCGGTCGGAGCCGGAGCGGACCCCGCCGTCGAGTGATCACTCGGGCTCCAGCGGCTGCTCCGCCCAGATCGTCTTGCCCCGGTCCGTCTGGCGGCTGCCCCAGCGCTGGGTGAGCTGCGCGACCAGCAGCAGACCACGCCCGCCCTCGTCGAAGGCATGGGCGCGACGCAGGTGCGGGGAGGTCGAACTGCCGTCGGAGACCTCGCAGATGAGGCTGCGGTCGCGGATCAGGCGGAGCCGGATGGGGGGTGCGCCGTAGCGGATGGCGTTGGTGACGAGTTCGCTGACGACGAGTTCGGTGACGAAGGCGGCCTCCTGAAGGCCCCACGCGGTCAGTTGCTCGGTCGCCGCCTGACGGGTGGCGGCGACCTGGGCGGGGTCCGGTTCGACGTCCCAGGTGGCGACCTGGTCCGCGCCGAGCGCCCGGGTGCGGGCGAGCAGCAGGGCGACGTCGTCGCTGGGCTCTTCCGGCAGGACCGCCTTGAGCACGGTGTCGCAGAGGGCGTCGAGGCTGGCGGCGGGTGCGGTCAGGGCGCTGCACAGCTCGCTGACGGCACGGTCGACGTCACGGTCGCGGTGCTCGATCAGGCCGTCGGTGTAGAGGGCGACGACCGCGCCCTCGGGCAGCTCCAGTTCGACCGCCTCGAAGGGCAGTCCGCCGACCCCGAGCGGCGGCCCGGGGGTCATCCGGACCAGCTGCGCGGTGCCGTCGGGCAGGACGAAGGCGGGGGCCGGGTGCCCGGCGGCGGCGAGGGTGAGGCGGCGGCTGACGGGGTCGTAGACGGCGTACAGGCAGGTGGCGCCGAGCTCCGCGACGTCCTCGCCCCCGTCGTCGTACGCCGCGAGGTGGGTGACGAGGTCGTCGAGGTGGGTGAGGAGTTCGTCGGGTGGCAGATCCACGTCGGCGAGCGTGCGCACGGCCATGCAGAGCCGGCCCATGGTCGCCGTCGACGGGATGCCGTGTCCGACGACGTCGCCGACGACGAGGGCGACCCGGCTGCCGGAGAGCGGGATGACGTCGAACCAGTCCCCGCCGATGCCGGCCATGGAGCCGCTGGGCAGATAGCGGTGGGCGACCTCGACGGCCGCCTGTCCTGGCAGACCCCGGGGCAGCAGGCTGTGTTGGAGGGCGAGGGCGGTGGTGCGTTCGCGGGCGAAACGGCGGGCGTTGTCGATGCACACGGCGGCCCGGCTGGCGAGCTCCTCGGCGAATACGGCGTCGTCGGCCTCGTAGTCGTCGACATGGGCGATACGGACGCCGACGAGGACGCCGAGGATGGTGCCGCGGGCCCGCAGCGGCACCGAGATCACCGAGTGGACGCCGGTCCGGTGGCGGCGGCCCTCGGGGGCGCGCGCGTTGCGTTCGGCGAGCCACCGCATGAAATCGGGCTCACCCGCCTGAAGGCGGACGGCACGCCCCTCCCGCAGGGCGCGCGCGGGTGGGCTGAAGGGCGGATGGACGTCGGTCTCGCCGAGGCGGACCGCCGCCTCGGGGGTGCCCTCGTGGGCGGAGCCGTGGGCGACCCGGCGCAGCACGACCTCGCCCTCCGGGACGGGCGGCGGCTCGTCGGCGCCGAGGACCCAGTCCAGCAGGTCGACGCTGACGAAGTCGGCGAACCGGGGAACGAGGAGGTCGACCACCTCCTCGGTGGTGCGCACCATGTCGAGGGTGGTGCCGATCAGGGCCGCGGCCTCGTTCAGCAGGGCCAGCCGCTGGCGGGCCAGGTACTGCTCGGTGCTGTCGAAGGCGGCCAGGGCGACGCCGACGACCTCGCCCGTCGGCTCCCGCACGGGCCACATCTCGGTGGTCCACGCGTGCTCCCGGTTGAGGGAGGGGGCGCCGGTCCAGCTCTCGTAGCGGATCGGGCGGCCGGTCTCGGCGACCTGGCGGAGGTGCCAGTCGAAGCCGCGGCTGTGCTCGGCCTCCTGGACGGTGTCCGGGAAGTGGCGGCCGAGCAGGGCGTCCTCGGAGACGCCCATGACCTTGCAGGCGACCTCGTTCAGCCGCAGATAGTGCTGGTGGGGGTCGAAGACGGACATCGACATGGACGCCTGCTGGAAGGCCCGCCCCGCGAGGGTCGGTTCCGGGGCGGAGGGCCGTTCCGCGGCGAGGGTCCAGCCGGTGGGCTCCCCTTCGGGGCCGAGCACCGGGCAGGCGGTGACGGTCAGGGTGACGTGCCGGCCGTCGCGGTGGCGTACGACGACGGGCCGGGTCCACGCCCGCGCCGGAAGCCGCGGGAGCTCCTCGGCGAGCAGATCGGTCACCGCCCGCCCCACCGCCTCCGCGGCCGCATGGCCCGTCAGCAGACGGGCACCCTCGCTCCAGCCCGCCACGATGCCGTGAGCATCGATGACCGCCGCAGCGACGACATGCTCCATGTCGTCCAGAATGGTCCCTTTGTCCCGACGCATCAACCGCGACGGGCCGACCGGGGCGCACGACGCTCCCCGGCCGTCCGGGCCGTCCGGGCGTCCCGGGCCTCCTCGGGTGCCCCCGCCTCGTCGCTCAGGCGCGGTGGGCGCGCAGCGCGTCGAGGGCGCGGTCGGCGTGGGTGTTCATCCGCAGCTCGCTGCGGACGACCTCGAGGACGGTGCGGTCCTTCCCTATGACGAAGGTGACCCGCTTGGTGGGGGCGAGGGAGAAGCCGCGCTTCACGCCGAACCGTTCCCGCACCGCCCCGTCGGCGTCGGACAGCAGCGGCATGCCGAGCGAGTGCCGGCCGGCGAACTCCTGCTGGCGGTCGACGGAGTCCCCGCTGATCCCGACGGGCCGGGCGCCCACGGCGGCGAACTCGGCCGCCAGGTCACGGAAGTGGCAGGCCTCCGCGGTGCAGCCCGCGGTGAGGGCGGCGGGGTAGAAGAAGAGGACTACCGGCCCGTCGGCGAGCAGGTCGGTCAGGCTGCGCACCGTGCCGGTCTCGTCCGGCAGCGCGAAGTCCTCGACGAGGTCGCCGGTCTCCGGAGCCTTGGTCATGACCGTCCCTCCGTGATCTTCGCGGCGCCGGCGCCGTCGGCGACGTTGCGGGCCCACAGCACGAGCGGCACCTGGAAGGGAAGCCGGGCCACGGCGGCGGCCTTGAGCGGGGCGGGGCGGTGCCGCCAGTCCCACGCCATCTTGACGTTGGCGGGGAAGACGCCGACGAAGAGCCCGGCCGCGGCCAGCGCGGCCGTCCTGCGGGTCCGCGGCAGCGCCACTCCCGCCGCCAGCGCCAGCTCGGCGACCCCGCTGGCGTACGTCCAGGCCCTGGGCGAGCCCGGGAGCGTGCGCGGGATGATCGCGTCGAACGGGCGCGGCACGGCGAAGTGGGCCACGCCCATGCCGGCCAGCAGGCCCGCCAGGAGCAGGGGTGAGCGTTCGGACCGGGACACGGTTCCTCCTCTGATGACCTGGCGCCCGACCCTACTGGAGGGTAAGCGGGGGTCCGGCGGCGGGGTCGCGGGGCGGGACCCGGGCAAGGCTCCCCCAACTGGGCGGGAGCGCACCGTGGTTGCCGGCGGCTGGGGATAGCCTGCCCGGATGACCGTCTATCTGCTGTGGCACATCGGGCACCGGAACGAAGCCGGTGAAGGCGGTGCGACCCTGCACCTCGACGGGGAGACGGTGCACGTCGACGAGGAGGACGGCGACGACGCCAAGCTGCTCGGTGTCTACTCCACACCCGAGAAGGCGGCGGAGCGCAGGCGCCGGGCCCGGCTGCTGCCGGGCTTCGCCGACGAGCCGGACTGTTTCGTCATCGACGAGCACACCCTCGACGAGGACGAGTGGACCGGCGGTTTCGTGCGCGTCTAGGACGGCTCCCGGGCCCGGCCGGGGTGCCGGCCGGGGGTGTACCCGTACGCCCTGCGGAACACGTCGATGAAGGCGCTGGCGGAGGACCAGCCGCAGCGGTTGGCGACCGTCGTGACGGGCGTGCCGTCGGCCAGCAGGCGCAGCGCGTGGTAGAGCCGGGACTGGGTGCGCCACTGGGGGAAGGTCATGCCGAACTCGCGGCGGAAGAGACGGCTGAGGGTGCGCTCGCCGGTACCGGTGGCCGCGCCGAGGGCGGCGAGGGTGCGCTGGTCGGACGGGTCGGCGTGGACGAGGGCGCAGACCTCGGCCAGCCGGGGGTCGGCCGGGGTGGGCAGCCGGGCCGGCTGGTGCGGGGAGGCGCGCAGCTGGTCGCGCAGCACGGCGAGCAGACGGGCGCGTTCGGGGCTCGGGTCGTCCGGGGCCTTGGTGTAGGCGAGGATCAGCTCCCGTAGCAGCGGGCTGACGGCGAGGACGGTCGGCGCGTCCAGGCCGAGCGGGTTGTCGTCGGCGGGCAGACCGACCAGGTGCAGGTCCAGCCGGCCGTACGCCCGGTGCGCGTGCACGGTTCCGGCGGGCACCCACAGCGCGCGGGTGCCGGGTGCGAACCAGGTGCCGGCGTCGGTGGTGACGGCCAGGACACCGGAGCCCGCGTAGACGATCTGGTGGTCGTCGTGCCGGTGCGCGTCGACGCGCCGGCCCGCGGCCAGCGGCTGGACCCGGGTGGGCGCGGTCGGTGTATGGCGGATGTGGCGGACGTGGCGGATGTTCGACACAAGGCGGCAGATTATCGGAAGCGCGACAGCCGCCCGGGTCGTGACGATCGCAGGGTGCCGAAAAACCGATCCATCACCCTGATGTCCCTGGGTCACGCCTGCGTGGACGTGTACCAGGGGGCCGTGGCCGCACTGGTCCCCTTCTTCGTCGCCGAGCGCTCCTACTCCTACGCCGCCGCCTCGGGGATCGTCCTGGCGGCCTCCTTGCTGTCGTCGGTGGCGCAGCCGCTGTTCGGCGTGCTGACCGACCGGTGGGCGATGCCGTGGCTGCTGCCGCTCGCGGCGGCGGCCTCCGGCGCGGGGATCGCCGTCAGCGGGATCGGCGGCTCGTACCCGCTCACCCTGGCGGCGGTGGCCGTGTCCGGGATCGGGGTGGCCGCCTACCACCCCGAGGCCGCGCGGGCGGCGCGTGCCGCCTCGGAGGGCCGCCATACGGCGATGGGCTGGTTCGCGCTCGGCGGCAACCTCGGCTTCGCGCTCGCCCCGCCGCTGGTCGCGGCCGTCGTCGCGACCTGGGGTCTGCGCGCCTCGCCGCTGCTGGGGCTGCCGGCCCTGGCGGGCGTGGCGCTGTGCGTGGCCGCGGTGCGCTCGGCGGCCGGCCGGGACGGGACCGTTGCGGTGCCGGCCGAGGGGGCGGGCCGGGACGACTGGCCGTCGTTCCTGCGCCTGTCGGGCGCCGTGGTGTGCCGCTCGGTCGTCTTCGTCGGCCTGGGCACGTTCGTGCCGCTGTACGTCCGGGAACGCGCCGGAGGCGGGGCGGCGGCGGGGACGGCCGCGCTGTGCGTCCTCTACGCGGGCGGCGCCGTGGGGACGCTGGCCGGGAGCCGGCTGGCCGGGCGCTGGGGACGGCTCCGGGTCGTACGGCACGCGTACGCCGTGACGGTGCTCGCCGTGGCCGGCGTGGTCCTGGCCTCGGGCCCGCCCCTGTACCTGTTCGTCGCGCTCGCCTCGGCCGGGCTGTACGTGCCGTTCTCCCTGCAGGTGACGCTGGGCCAGGACTGTCTGCCCCGGCGGGTGGGCACCGCGAGCGGCGTGACCCTCGGGCTGACGGTCGGCATCGGGGGCGCGGCCGCGCCGGCCCTGGGCGCGCTCGCGGACGCCACGTCTCTGCGGACCGCTCTGCTCCCCCTGCTGATACCGCCGGTGGTGGCCTGGTTCCTGCTGCGCGGGCTGCGCGAGCCGGTCCCCGCCCCCGCTGCGTCGGCCGTGACCGGCTCGCCCGTCTGAGGGTCAGGCGCGGGGAGCCGCGGCCGGCTGCTCGGGCTCCTCGTCCACGGCGTACGAGAGGAAGTCGTCGACCATCCGGTGGAAGAGCGTGGCGAGCTGCCCCAGCTCCTCCGGGGACCAGTCGGCCAGCGCCAGCTGCATGCCCCGGGCGCCCGCGTCCCGGACCCGGCCGACGGCCGCGCGGCCGGCGTCGGTGAGCTGGATCCGCTGGGCCCGGCCGTCGTCCGGGTCGGGGACCCGGGTGACGTACCCGGACTTCTGGAGCTGCTGCACCGTGCGGGTCACATGGGAGGCCTCCACGCCCAGCCGCTGCGCCAGCTCCCCCGGCCGCAGCGGCTCGGAGTCGGCGACCTGCCGCAGCAGCGCCACGGCGGCGCGGTCCAGGGGGACCCCGGCCAGCGTCATCAGCCGGTCGTGCTGGCGGGCACGGGTGCTCAGGTAGGTGATGCGGGTGAGCGCGCGCTCGATCTCGATCACTTCTGGAGTCGCGACGGAGGGCAACGGGAACGGTTCGGTGGACATGCGACCCACTTTACCATCTTGTTGCGTAACTCAAGTAAGTTACTGCGTACGTGTACCGCGCCTCCTGCGTACGGACGACGCGCAGACCACACCCCTTGCGGTATCCGCAGGGTACGCGGTCGCCCGTACCCCGCGGTACGCCCAGACTCGGATACCGACCGCGCCCCGCTCCCCCTGAGCAGCCACGCCAGGTACGCGCCGCCCGCTCACCGCTCTTCTGGTTGCCTAACTCAAGTAAAATTCTGCCATTTGCTTGACTCAAGTAATCCAGATGTGTTTGCCTAACTCAAGCAATCCGGGAGACCGCCTTGAGCGGAGGCGGCTCCCCGGCCGCCGAACCCGTGGGGACGGGGATCGGCGCGGTCCCCGGGCCCGGCAGCCGGCACCCACCCCGCCCGGCGCCGGGCCCCGGGACGCTACCCACCCTCCCCGCACACTCGGCCGCCCCGGCCGCTCCTCCCCCGGCCGAGCACAGCTCCCCGAGCCGGCAACACCTGTCTCAGGCAACCGAGTTCCCCAGCGAGAAAGGCTCCCTACATGAGCACGATGAAGTCCGTCCGGACCGGCGGGGTCGGCAAGATCGACGTCGTGGACGTCGAGCGTCCGGTGCCCGGTCCCCGGGACGCGCTCGTACGGATCCGCGCCTGCGGCATCTGCGGCACCGACGTCACCTTCCTGCACATGGGCGGCATGCCCGCCCGCGCCCATCTGGGCGGCGAGCTGATCCCGGTGGCGCTCGGCCACGAGCCCGCCGGCGAGGTCGTGGAGGTCGGCGCCGAGGTGGACGGCCTGAAGGCGGGCGACCGCGTGGTCGTCAACCCGCAGGACGCGCCCACCGGCATCATCGGCTGCGGCGGGAAGTTCGGCGGGATGAGCGAATACCTGCTGATCGAGAACGCCGAGGTCGGAAAGAGCGTCGCCGTCTTCCCCGACACCGTGCCGTTCGACGTGGCCTCGCTCAACGAGCCGATGGCCGTCTCCCGGCACGCCGTCAACCGCTCCGGGGCGGGACCGGGCGACAAGGTCGTCGTGTTCGGCGCCGGGCCGATCGGTCTGGGCGCGGCGATCTGGCTGAAGCTGCGCGGTGTAGAGCACGTGGTGGTCGCCGACGTCATCCCCTCCCGGCTGGAGAAAGCACTGGCCGTCGGGGCGGACGCCGTCATCAACTCGGCCGAGGAGGACGTGGCCGCGCGGCTGACCGAACTGCACGGGCAGAGCGCCAACGCCCTGGGCCAGCCCCGGCCGGGCACCGACGTCTTCATCGACGCGGCCGGCGCCCCGGTGGTCTTCAACACCGTGGTGCAGTCGGCGAAGTGGCACGCGAAGCTGGTCATGGTGGCCGTGCAGAAGAAGGGCGAGATCGACCTCGGCGGCATGCTCCGCAGCGAGCTCACCCTCATCGCCTCCCAGGGCTACCCGACCGAGATCTTCGAGGTGACCCCGGAACTGGTCGAGCACCAGGAGCGGTTCGCCAAGCTGATCAGCCACCGCGTCCCGTTCTCCGAGGCCGGCCGCGCCTTCGAGCTGGCCCTGACTCCGGGCGCCGCGGAGAAGGTCGTCGTCACGCTGGACGACTGAGCGGCCGACTGGAAGCGCCGCGACGCGCCGTCGACCGGCTGCGGTCCGTCGCGGCCGGTCGCACGGTTCCCCACGCCCAGCACCCACGCCCCGCGCCCCGCGCGCCTTCGGGGCGCCGCCCGGCCGGCGGGGCCGACGGATCCGCCGACCGGCGTCACCCGGTCGGCGGGCCGCGTCGTTCTCCCCCACCACCCCCACCACCCCCACCGTCCCCTTTCCCGGCTTCTCCTCACGAGAGGAACGGCACTCCATGCGCGCGACCCTGCGGCAGGCGGCGCGGGCCACGGTCCACCTCTTCCTCGCCGCCGCCATGGCCTTCGGGTCGTACCTCTTCATCACCGTCCTGCTGATCGCCGCCACGGGCGCGGTCTCGGGGGTCGGGATCTGGCTGGTGCCCGAGACCGTGCTGCTGATCCGCCGGATCGCCGGGGCGAAACGGCGGCTGACGGCGTCCTGGACCGGCCGGGAGATACCGGAGGCGTACCGACCGGTCGACGGCCCGCTGCGCGAGCGGCTGCGGACGGCCGTCGGGGATCCCGGCACCCTCACCGATCTGCGCTGGCTGGGGGCGTACTACGCCTACGGCTGGCTGACGGTGCTCATGCTGCCGCTGTGGCCGGCGGGCCTCCTCGTCGACGGTGTGCGGCGCGGACTGCTGGGCCGCGAGGCGCTGGTCCTGCCGTTGCTCGTCCGGCTCGCCGACCTGGAGGCGAGCTGGTCGGCCGCCCTGCTCAGGCCCTCCCCCAAGGCGCTGCTGGCCAGTCGGGTCGAGCAGCTCACCGCGACCCGGGCGGACGCGGTCGCCGCGCACGGCGCCGAACTGCGCCGCATCGAACGGGACCTCCACGACGGCGCCCAGGCGCGGCTGGTGGCGCTGTCGATGCGGATCGGACTGGCCCAGCGAGCGTACGGGGCCGACCCCGACACCGCGCGGAAGCTGCTCTCCGACGCGCAGGACCAGGCCGAGGAGGCACTGACCGAACTGCGGCACGTGGTGCGCGGCATCCACCCGCCGATCCTCACCGACCGGGGACTGGAGGGGGCCGTACGGGCGTTGGCGGGCGGCAGCGGACTGCTGGTGACCGTCCGGACGGACCGGCTGCCCGACGGACCCCGGGCGCCGGCCGCGGTGGAGTCGGCCGCCTACTTCGTGATCGCCGAGGCGCTGACCAACGCCGCCAAGCACAGCGGGTCGGACCGGGCCGAGATCCTGCTGGCCCGCTCCCGGACCGGGCTGGGCGTCCGCGTGCGCGACGAAGGGTGCGGCGGCGTCGACGAGAGCGCCGGATCGGGGCTGCTCGGCATGCGGCGCCGGGTCGCCGCGCTGGACGGGACGGTGCGGGTGACCAGCCCGGCGGGCGGACCGACGGTGATCGAGGTGGAACTGCCATGCGTGTGGTGAACACCGACCCGCCCGACCCGACCGACCGGACCTGCCCCACCGACCCAATCGGCCCCGGCGACCCAACCGGCCCCGGCGACCCAACCGGCCCGGCCGACCTCGCCGTCGACACCATGACGGCCGTCCTGCTTCTCGCGGCCGAACGGACGTCATGACCATCCGCGTACTGCTCGCCGACGACCAGGCCCTGCTCCGGGCAACGTTCCGGATTCTCATCGACACCTGCGACGACATGGAGGTGGTGGGCGAGGCCGGCGACGGCGCCCAGGCGGTCGACCTCGCGCGGCTGCACCGCCCCGACGTGGTCCTCATGGACATCCGCATGCCCGGCACCGACGGCCTCGCCGCCACCGCCGACGTCTGCGCCGACCCGGGCCTGTCCGGCACCCGGGTCCTGATCCTGACGACCTTCGAGATCGACGAGTACGTCGCCCGGGCGCTGCGGGCCGGCGCGAGCGGCTTCCTCGGCAAGGACGTCACCGCCGACACCCTCCTCGACGGGATCCGCACCGTCGCCTCCGGCGACTCGCTCCTCTCCCCGATCGCCACCCGCTGCCTGGTCGCCCGCTTCCTCGCCTCCCCCGCGGAGGGCGCCCGGCTCGGCTTCCCCGACGACCTCGCCGGGCTCACCACCCGCGAGCGCGAGGTGACGGCCCGGGTCGCCCAGGGCCGCTCCAACGAGGACATCGCCCAGGAGCTCGTCGTCAGCCCGCTGACGGTCCGCACCCATGTGCACCGCGCCATGACGAAACTCGGCGCCCGGGACCGCGCCCAGCTGGTCGTCATCGCCTACCAGTCGGGGCTGGTCCGGGCACCCGAGCCGCTGGCCGGCGACCACTGAGCGCGCGATCGGCGCAGCGCCGTTCAGGCGAAACCGCGGCCTCTTCCGCGTGCTTCGGTCCGGCCGCGTCCACAACTCACCAGTGACCCTCCCTCGCATCGCCCCCATGCTCGCCACCCCGGGCCGGCTGCCGCCCACCGCCCAGGACGCGCGCTGGGCCTACGAGACCAAGCAGGACGGGCAGCGGGCCGTGGTGTACCTCGCCGGAGACGGGAGCGTCACCCTGCGCGCCCGTTCGGGGGAGGACATCACCGCCGCCTATCCCGAGCTGCGGCCGCTGGCCGAAGCGCTCGGCGGCACGCCCGCCGTGCTGGACGGCGAGATCCTCGCCCTGGACGGAGAGGGCCGGGCCGACTTCCAGTTGCTCCAGTCCCGGATGGGCCTGGTCCAGGCGCCGGGCAGGGCCGCGCGGCTGGCGGCGACGGCCCCCGTGCATCTCGTGCTGTTCGACGTGCTGCATCTCGGCGGACAGTCCCTCCTCCCGCTGTCGTACACGCGGCGCAGGGCCCGGCTGGAGGCGCTGGCGCTGGACGGGCCGTTCTGGTCGACGCCGCGCGCCCTGGTCGGACACGGGCGGGAGGCCCTGGAGGCGACCCGCGCGCACGGCCTGGAGGGGCTGGTCTGCAAGCGTCTGGACTCGGTGTACGAGCCGGGGGTGCGCTCCCGCGCCTGGATCAAGATCCGGAACATGCGGGTCGCGGACGTCCTGGTCGGCGGCTGGCTGCCGGGCAAGGGGCGGCTGACCGGACTGCCCGGCGCCGTCCTGGTGGGGCAGCGGGCCGCGACGGGCCTGCGGTACGTCGGCGGGGTGGGCACCGGCTGGAGCGAGGCCGAGCGGGTCGAACTCGCCGCCCTCCTGCGGGCCGCGTCGACCGACGAGTGCCCCTTCGACGCGGTACCGCAGGCGCCGGGCGCGCGGTGGGTCGTGCCCCGGCTGGTCGGCGAGGTCCGGTACAGCACGCGGACCCGGGCGGGGCTGCTGCGCCAGCCGTCCTGGCTTCGGCTGCGGCCGGACCTGACGCCCGAGGAGTCGGCGGCGGACCTGCCGGACATATCCGCCTGACGTCGCCTCGGCAGCCAAGTATTGGGCTGTGCTTCACCACTGATACGCCTGCGACCTCTTGGCGTGGAGGGGAAAACCGGGGAAGCTGAGCTGCTTTTCAACTCCCTCTCCCCACACAGCCGTTCGGCTGCGCCCGAACCCCGAGGAGGACGCAGTGTCGTCATCGAAGTTCAAGGTCCACCGCAGGAGGTGGCTCACCGGGTTCGCCGGTGCCGCCGCGCTCGTCGTCGCCCTCCCGTCGGCGGCCTTCGCCGCCCCGCCGACGGCTCTGCCGTCCAACGCCGAAGCCGCCGAGCTGACGTATCAGCCCGCGTTCGACTACGACACGGACGGCTGCTACTCGACCCCTGCCATCGGCCCCGACGGCACGATCAACGGCGGGCTCAACCCGACCGGCGCCCTCAACGGCAGTTGCCGGGACGCCTCCGACCTGGACAACACCAACAGCTACTCGCGCTACAAGTGCAACAACGGCTGGTGCGCGTACCTGTACGGCCTCTATTTCGAGAAGGACCAGGCCGTGGCGGGCAGCAGCATCGGCGGGCACCGGCACGACTGGGAGCACGTCGTGATCTGGGTGCAGAACGGCCAGGTCCAGTACGTCTCGACGTCCAACCACGGCTCGTTCACGGTGACCGCGGCCTCCGGCGTCCGTTTCGACGGCTCGCACGCGAAGGTCGTCTACCACAAGGACGGCATCAGCACGCACTGCTTCCGGCTGGCCAACTCCAACGACGAGCCGCCGGAGAACCACAAGGGCACCTGGCAGTACCCGCCGCTGGTCGGCTGGAACGGCTACCCGGCGGGCCTGCGGGACAAGTTGAGCGCGTACAACTTCGGCAGCGCCAACTTCGGTCTGAAGGACGCCAACTTCAACAACCACCTCTCCTCGGCGAAGCCGTCCGGGATCGCCTTCGATCCCGCCGCGTGAGCCATGGCCGCCGTCCGTGGTCGGGGTGCGCGCGCTCCCCGACCGTGGACGGCGGCGCACGCACGCCCCATGATGTCCGGATGGATCTTCATGACGAACTGCCGCCGGCCGTGCCGGCGAAGGAGCTGCTCGCCCTCGCCGACAGTCATCACGTTCGCGTCGCACGGCCGTTGGGCATGCGAGAGGTAGCCGGACACCTGGTCAAGTCGTACACGCTCGGGGTGCCTGGGCGCACGGTGACGGAGCCCGCCGCACGGGAGGCGCCGCGGCCGGGGCGGGTTGGGCCGGCGCCGTGCGTGTGGGAGGCGGCCTGGGGCGCGGACACGGTCGAGGGGGACGTCAGGTGAGCGCCGTCGCACGGGTCAGGCACGCCGAACGGTCCGATCTGGCGCGCGTCGCCGAACTCGCCGGCCAGCACGCGGAGTACGAGCGCGCCGCGCCGCCCGTGCCCGACCTCGCGAAGCGGCTGGCCGGGCTCCTCTTCGACGCGCCGACGCCCCGGCTGTACTGCCTGGTCGCCGAACTGCCCGACGGCGAGGTCGTCGGCTACGCGACCTGCGCGCCCGAGCTCTCCACCTGGGAGGGCCGCGAGTACCTCCTCATGGACTGTCTGTTCCTCGTCCCGGGCCATCGCGGCCTGGGTCTGGGCGCCCTGCTGGTGGGCGCCGTGGCGGCCCAGGCCCGGAGTCTGGGCATGAACCAGGTGGAGTGGCAGACCCCGGCCTGGAACGAGGGGGCGATCCGCTTCTACGCCCGGCTCGGCGCCCTCGGCACCGACAAACGGCGCTTCGTTCTCGACGTGACCTCCTGACGGCGCGGAAGCGGTCGCCCGCCTTTCGTCCGGGCGCCCGCGGAGCTGCCGTCGAGGGGCCGTCGGCCCGTGGCCGAATCCGGCGAGCGGCACGGGGCACGGTCCGCGAGGGTCTATCGTGTCCCGCATGTCCGTTCCGGAAATGATCCGTATCGTCTCCCGTGACTCGCCCATGGCGCTGGCCCAAGTGGAGCGCGTGCGCTCGGAGTTGGCCGCCCTGCATCCCGGTGTGCGCACCGAGGTCGTCCCCGTGAAGACGACCGGCGACAAGTGGATGGGCGACCTGTCCCAGGTCGACGGCAAGGGTGCCTTCACCAAGGAGGTCGACGCGGCGCTGCTGGCAGGCGCGGCGGATCTCGCGGTGCACTGCGTCAAGGACGTGCCGGCGGACCGGCCGCTGCCCGCGGGCACGGTGTTCGCCGCGTTCCTGCAGCGGGACGACATCCGCGACGCCCTCGTGCACCCGGGTGGCCGCACCCTGGACGAGCTCCCGGCCGGGACGCGCGTCGGCACCTCCTCGGTGCGCCGGGTCGCCCAGCTCGCCGCCACCCATCCCCACCTTCAGTGCGTGCCGTTCCGGGGCAACGCCAACCGCCGGCTGGAGAAGCTGGCGGCGGGCGAGGCGGACGCGCTGCTGCTCGCCGTGTCCGGCCTGGAGCGCATCGGGCGGCAGGACGTCATCAGCGAGGTGCTGTCGCCGGAGACGATGATGCCGCCGATCGGCGCGGGCATCCTCGCCCTCCAGTGCCGTGAGGGCGACGCCGCCGTCATCGACGCCGTCAGCGGACTGGGCGATCCGGCCACCCATCGGGAGGCCACGGCGGAACGCATGTTCCTGCATGTGCTCCAGGGGCACTGCAACAGCCCGATCGCCGGCTTCGCACGCGTGGACCGCAGCGGCGAACTGTCCCTGCGCGCCTGTGTGTTCACCCCGGACGGGAAGACCCGGCTGAACGCCCACGAGTGGGCCGGCCCGCTCGACCCGGCGACGCTCGGCACGTCGGTGGCGGTGTCGCTGCTGCGTCAGGGCGCGCGCGAGATCATCGACGGCATCCCGCACTGACCTCCGCGACGCCCATCCGTCCCGCCCGTCCGCCGCGCCCGTCGATCCGTCGAAGGGCGCGGCGCCCTCAGGCGCTGCCCTCTTCGGCCTGGTCGCGCAGGAAGTTGCTGACCTGACGGGCCAGGCTGTCGCGGCCCGCACCGGCCGGAGCCCCGCCGGAGTCCTCGGCCAGGCCGATGCCGCCCGTCCACAGCCGGCGGTCGGCCCAGTCGTCGTCGACCCGCAGCTGGATCTGGACGTCCACCTGGCCGAGCGACGCCTCGGGTCCCGCCGCGTACAGCACGGCGGTGGCCCGGCGCAGGGGGTGGACGTCGAAGCCCTCGATGAACTGCGAGTTGCGCCAGTCGATGAACGCGCTCTCGCCCTCGGCCCCGAGCCGTACGTCGATCTGGCCGTCCTCGAGGTGGATCGTGGAGTGGCCGGCGCCCCGGTTCTCGACGGTCACCCGCAGGCAGAAGTACGTCAGCCCCTCGGCCGCGTCGTCGCGTCCCCTGGGCGGCTCACTCTGCTCCAGGCGGTGGACGCGGACCCGCAGACCGGCGTGCTCGTCGTACTCCTGCCAGTCCCCGACCACGTTCGGCTCGTACACAGTCCACCTCTCGACTTCTACCGGCTGCTTCCTATCCGTGCGCCGATCGCACTGTCAAATGAGCGGAATGCGCTGTGGCCAGGGAATTCATCCCTTTTGATCGCTGATCAAGCCGTGCGCAGGAAGAATCCGCCGGCAGGCCGCGAAAGGGTTCGCCGCGGGGGTGCCGCACATCACGTTCCCGGGCGGGGTCAGCGGGCCAGCCGGCACAGGAGCGAGGAGGCGGCGGCGATGCCGAGCCCGGCGGCCACGATCAGCACCCCGAAGTCGAGGGCGAGGTGCGCGGGCGTGCCGAGGAGCAGTCCCCGCAGCGCGTCCACCTCGTAGCTGAGGGGGTTGACCTTGCTGACGGCCTGGAGCCAGCCCGGCATGATGTCGACCGGGTAGAGGGCGTTGGAGCCGAAGAACAGCGGCATGGTGATCGCCTGCCCGAAGCCCATGAGCCGGTCGCGGCTGAGGACGATGCCCGCGATGGTCATCGACAGGCAGGAGAAGAAGGCCGAGCCGAGGACGACGATCGCGGCGACTCCGAGGAGCTTCAGCGGGTTCCAGGTCAGGGCGACTCCGAGCAGGGCGGCGATGACGACCACGACGACCGCCTGGATCACCGACTTCACACCGGCCGCGAACGCCTTGCCGGTGATCAGCGCGGAGCGCGGAGTCGGCGTGACGAGCAGCTTGTTGAGGACGCCGGCGTCCCGCTCCCAGATGATCTGGATGCCGTAGAAGATGGCGATGAACATCGCGGACTGGGCGATGATGCCGGGCGCCAGATAGTCGATGTAGGGGATGCCGTCGGTCGGGATCGCCTTGATGCGGGTGAAGGTCTGGCCGAAGATCAGCAGCCACAGGGCGGGCTGGACCGCCCGGGTGTACAGCTCGGTGCGGTCGTGGCGCAGCTTCTGCAGTTCGACGGCGCACAGGGCGGCGACCCTGGCCGGCAGCAGCCGCCAGCCGACCCGGGGCCGGGGCGGCCGCAGCAGCAGGTCGATGTTCTGCGGGCGGGCGTGGTCAGCCGACGCGCTGAGCGGTACGGCGGGTGCTTCGGACATCGCGGAAATCTCCTGCCTGGTCGTCGAGGCCGCTGCCGGCGACGTCCCGGAAGACGTCCTCCAGGGTCGGCAGCGGGGCGGTGGCCGGCGCGCCCTCGGCGCGTCGGCGTTCCCCGAGCCCCCGGCGGAGCTCGGCGGGGGTGCCGAGGGCGCGGATCCGGCCGCGGTGCATCAGGCCGACCCGGTCGCAGTACTGGTCGGCCTCGTCCATGTAGTGCGTGGTCACCAGGACGGTCATGCCGGTGGCCTCGCGGACGGCGGTGATGTGCTCCCAGACACCCGTTCGGGCGATCGGGTCGAGACCGATCGTCGGCTCGTCGAGAATCAGCAGCCGGGGTGCGCTGACCAGGGCCTGGGCGAGTTCGAGACGGCGGACCATACCGCCGGAGTAGGTGGCGGCGAGCCGGTCGGCGGCGTCCGTGAGGCCGACGGCGCCCAGTGCCTGGCCGACGCGTTCGGCACGCTCGCGCCGGGAGACGTCGAAGACGCGGGCGAACAGGGAGACGTTCTCCCGGCCGGTGAGCCCCGAGTCGGCGGACAGCTGCTGCGGGACGTAGCCGAGCAGCCGCCGTACGGCCATCCGGTCGGCGGCGGCGTCGTGACCGAAGACGCGCACCATGCCGGACGGGACCGGCAGCAGGGTCGTGACGCAGCGGATGGCGGTGGTCTTGCCGGCTCCGTTGGGCCCGAGCAGGCCGAAGACCTCGCCCTCCCGGACGGTCAGATCGAGCCCGTCGACCGCCTTCGTGTCACCGAAGGCGTAGGCGAGCCCGGTGCAGGCGACGGCGTCCGTGGCGTTGTCGGTCGTCATGACTCCTCGGCCTCCTCGTGCAGGTTGACGGCGAGCGCGCGCAGGGCCGGGAGCGCCGCGCGCAGGGCCTCGCGGTCGGCGGCGTCGAGGCGGGCGACCTGTCGGCCGACGAGCGCGGCGCGCCGCTCCCGCCACGCCCGCAGCCGGGCCTCGGCCGACTCGGTGAGCAGCAGTCGGGCGACGCGCCGGTCGGCGGGGTCGGTCTCGCGGACCAGGTAGCCGTCCTTGACCAGCTGGTTGACGAGGGTCGAGACGGAGTTGCCCGCCAGGTACAGCTCCTTGGCCGCGTCCGAGACGCCGATGCCGGGCCGTGCCTCGACCAGGCGCAGCAGCTCGACCTCGGCGCCGCGCAGCCGCGGCACGGTCAGGCCGGCCCGCAGCCGCCGTCTGAGCAGCCGCTGGACGCCGACGAGCGCGTCGGCGAGCTCTTCGGGGAACGTCTCCCGGTCCTCTCGTTCCTGATCCACGCGACGAGATTATCTCTGTGTCAGAGGTAATCCACCAAGGGAGCGTCAAGAGAGCGAGAAGCCGATGGCGAGCAGTCGAGGGCGGGAGCAGTCGGCAGGAGCCGCGAGCAGGGGTCAAGAGCGACATGGAACAAATGGGGTTAAATTGTTTCAAGGTATTGCAAGACGGGAATCCGAAAGGAGTGCTTCGGACAGGAGGCACGTCCGTGGGATGCCGCCGAGCGGCCGGTCCCGGGTGTTCTCCCGTCAGCCCGAGTACGTGCTTCCCACGGTGTCCGACCCTCCCTCGGCAACCTCCTGGAAGGCGCGCGTGATGCGTAGCACCGTCAGAACGAAGCAGCACCCCCACGACGACGCGCCGGACACCGGCGAGTCCTTCGTGCGGCTCGTCGGCCTGTCCGACGGGCCGGAGCGCCAGGCGCTCAAGGACGAGCTGGTCCGCCTCTGGCTCCCCATGGCCGAGCGGATCGCCGTCCGGTTCCGCGGGCGCGGCGAAAACCTCGAGGACCTGTACCAGGTCGCGGCACTCGGACTCGTCAAGGCCGTCGACCACTACGACCCGGAACGCGGCCGCGCCTTCGAGGCGTACGCGGTACCGACGATCACCGGTGAGATCAAGCGGCACTTCCGCGACCACATGTGGACGCTGCACGTGCCTCGCCGGGTCCAGGACCTGCGCAACCGAGTACGCAACGCCGCGAAGGAGCTGTCGCAGACGACTCCCGGGCGTCCGCCCAGCGTCGCCGAGATCGCCGCCTACGCACAGCTGACCGAGGACGAGGTGCGCACCGGCGCCGAGGCGCTGGAGTGCTTCTCCGCGCTGTCGCTGGAGGCCGAACTGCCCGGCACGGACGGCTACGCCCTCGAGGACGCCCTGGGCGACCCCGATCCCGGGTACGACGCCGTCGTCGACCGGGTGGCCGTGGCGCCCTGTCTGCGGGCCCTCCCGGAGCGCGAACGGACGATCCTGTACATGCGGTTCTTCGCCGGCATGACGCAGAGCCGGATCGCCGAGCAGCTGGGCATCTCGCAGATGCATGTCTCCCGCCTGCTCAGCGGCTGCTTCGCGCGGCTGCGCGAGGAGATCGCCGTCGACGCGGACTGACCCCCGGTCCGAGGGCGGTCGACGCTCTGTGGAGTACCAAGACCCGCGCCGTTTCATCAGCCGTTCCGCGCGGTACTCGTGACACCGCTCCACCCGTCGTTCGGCAGGCGCCCGGGACGGTTCCGGCCGGACACTGGTGACAGCCCCCCGCCCGCCGGCCGAGAGACCAGAAACGCGAGTGCCATGAACCGTCGCCCGACATCCGCCCCCGGTGCACGGGGAGCCGTCTCCACGCACTCCGTGTTCGGCGCGCCCTGCTGGGTGAGCCTGACCAGCCGCGATCTGGACGCCACGCAGGGTTTCTACGGGGCGGTCCTGGGCTGGGAGTGGCGCCGGGGCGTGCTCGGCGACCACTTCCGTACGGCACTGGTCGGCACCGTCCCGGTCGCCGGGGTGGCCGCCGTCGCCTCGATGTGGCAGATGGCGGTCGCCTGGACGCCGTACTTCGCCGTACCCAGCGCGGACGACGCCGCGTCGAGGACCCGGGAGCGCGGCGGGACCGTGGCGGTGGGCCCGATCTCGCTTCCGCCGGGCCGGGCGGCGCTGCTGGCCGACCGCGACGGCGCGACCTTCGGCGTCTGGGAGGGCGAGCTGATCGGCAACTGGAAGGCCTGGCGGCAGGACGCGCCCGCCTTCATCAGGCTGCACACCCGCGACGCCTTCGACTCCGCCATCTTCTACGGCGAGGTCCTCGACTGGGCCACCGACCGTCCCGGCTGCGTCGAGGTCCACTACGAGCGCGGCGAGGTCGTGCTGCGCAGCGGGGGCGACGTCGTCGCCCGGATCGAGTCGGGCGCGCTGGAGGCGGCGCCCGACCCCACGATCCGTCCGCACTGGCAGGTCCACTTCGCCGTGGCGGACGTGACGACCTGTGCGCGGGCGGCGGAGAAGCACGGCGGCAGCGTGCTGATCGAGACCGCCGACGAGGCCGTGCTGCGCGACCCGGACGGCGCCCAGTTCACGGTGACCTCGCGCCGGGGGCGCTGAGCGCGCCCGCCCCCCTCCGGAAACGCCCGTCCCCTCCGGAAACCGGAAACGGCCCCTCCGGTAACGGCGCGGGGCCGGTGTCTCAGCCGGTGCGGCGCGGGGGCCGGGCCAGCACGATGAGGCTGCGGGCCTCCAGCGTCACCTCCGCGCCCGCCTTGTACTCCGTCTCGTCCGGTCCGCCGTCGGGCTCCGCGGTGTCGGCGCACACCGTCCATCGCTCGCCGTACGCGACGTCGGGCAGCCGGAAGACGACGGGTTCCCAGTAGCTGTTGAACAGCAGCAGGAACGAGTCGTCCACGACGGGCCGGCCGCGGGGGTCGGGTTCGGCGATGGCGTCGCCGTTGAGGAAGACGCCGACGCTGTGCGCGTCGGCGCGCTGCCAGTCGCGGGCCGTCATCTCACGCGCGTCCGGCAGCAGCCAGACGAGATCGGGCAGCGGCTGCCGGGCGTGTCTGACGGTCTCGCCCCGGAAGAAGCGGCGCCGCCGCAGCACGGGGTGGGCGGCGCGCAGGGCGACGAGTCGCCGGCAGAAGTCCGTCAGGCCCCGCTGCTCGTCGGTCAACCGCCAGTCGATCCAGGAGACTTCGCTGTCCTGGCAGTAGGCGTTGTTGTTGCCGCCCTGGGTGCGGCCGAGTTCGTCGCCGTGGCCGATCATCGGGATGCCCTGCGAGAGCAGCAGCGTGGCGAGCAGGTTGCGCTGTTGCCGGGCCCGCAGCGCGAGGACCGCGGGGCGCTCGGTGGGACCCTCGGTCCCGCAGTTCCAGGAGCGGTTGGTGCTCTCGCCGTCCTGGTTGCCCTCGCCGTTGGCCTCGTTGTGCTTGTCGTTGTACGAGACGAGGTCGCGCAGGGTGAAACCGTCGTGCGCGGTGACGAAGTTGACGCCGGCGCGCGGACGGCGCCTGCTGTGCGCGTACAGGTCCGAGGAGCCGGTCAGCCGGGAGGCGAACTCGCCCAGCGAGCCGGGTTCGGCACGCCAGAAGTCGCGTACGGCGTCACGGTAGGGGCCGTTCCACTCCGACCACAGCGGCGGGAAGTTGCCCACCTGGTAGCCGCCCTCGCCGACGTCCCAGGGTTCGGCGATGAGTTTGACGCGGCTGATCACGGGGTCCTGCTGGATGAGGTCGAAGAACGCGGAGAGCCGGTCCACCTCGTGGAACTGGCGGGCGAGCGTGGCCGCGAGGTCGAAGCGGAAGCCGTCGACATGCATCTCCGTCACCCAGTACCGCAGCGAGTCCATGATCAGCTGAAGGACGTACGGGTGCCGCATGAGCAGGCTGTTGCCGGTGCCGGTGGTGTCGTAGTAGTGCGACCAGTCGCCGTCCACGAGCCGGTAGTAGGAGGCGTTGTCGATGCCGCGGAAGGAGAGGGTGGGGCCCTTCTCGTTGCCCTCGGCGGTGTGGTTGTAGACGACGTCGAGGATCACTTCCAGACCGGCCGCGTGCAGCGCCTTCACCATGGACTTGAACTCGGTGACCTGTTCGCCGCGGGTGCCGTGCGCGGCGTAGGCGTTGTGCGGGGCGAAGAAGCCGATGGTGTTGTAGCCCCAGTAGTTGGACAGGCCCCGGTCCGTGAGCACACCGTCCTGCACGTACTGGTGCACGGGCATCAGCTCGATCGCCGTCACGCCCAGCGAGGTGAGGTGTTCGGTCACGGCGGGGTGCGCGAGGCCGGCGTAGGTGCCCCGCAGGGCGGGCGGAACCTCGGGATGGGTACGGGTCATTCCGCGTACATGGGCCTCGTAGATCACCGTGTCGGCGTAAGGGCGCCGGGGCGGCTCGTCGTCACCCCAGTCGAAGGCGGTGTCGGTGACCACGCCGAGCAGGGTGTGCCCGGCGCTGTCCGCCGGGTCGGGTCGGTCACCGGCCCGCTCGAAGAGGGAGGCGTGGTTGTCGATCTGGCCGTCGACGGCACGCGCGTAGGGGTCGAGGAGCAGCTTCGCCGGGTTGCAGCGGTGGCCGGACCCGGGGTTCCACGGCCCGTGCACCCGGAAGCCGTAGCGCTGCCCGGGACCGATCCCGGGGAGGTAGGCGTGCCAGACGAAGCCGTCGACCTCGGTCAGCGGGACACCCCGGGTGGTGCCGTCTTCGTCGACCAGAACGAGGTCGACGCGTTCGGCGACCTCGCTGAACAGCGCGAAGTTGGTGCCCTCTCCGTCGAAGTCGGCGCCCAGCGGGAAGGGGTGCCCGCACCAGGCGGGCACCTCGACACTCCGGTCGGGACGGGTCGTACGGGTCGTGCGGGTCGTGCGTTCCTTGCGGTCCTTCCGGGGCGGCCGTGAGGTCACCGGGCGGCCTCCAGGACGCCGTGCGCCCGGCCCGGCGCGGCGGGGGCGGCCAGGGCCGCCACCGGCAGTTCGCGGGGCACTTGACGCACTTCGCGCAGGCTCGGCGCGGGCACGGTCGGCACCAGCGGGACGCGTTCGCCGGAGCGGGCCCGCTGGGAGAACCAGATGACCTGGCTTCCGGTGCCGGTGGTGCAGCACCCCCAGCCGTCGCTCATCACGGCGATGCGCTCCAGACAGGCTCGCAGGTCCTGGTCGGGACGCAGCCGGTGGTCGTGACCCCCGATGGCCGTGATCAGGTGTTGTCCGTTCCACCACATCTCGATCGAGGTGTGCTTGTCCGCGGCGTGCTCGTCGATCGCGGTCAGCAGCATCTCGGCGCCGCGGCAGACGGACTCGACGTGCGTCTCGAGCTCCCAGTGGGACAGGTGGGCGGCCAGGATGCGCCTGACCTGTCCGACCCGTTCCGGACAGACGTCCACATCGAGGTGGTAGTAGCAGGGGACTGCTGTCTTCATCGTCGTTCGCTCCTCACCGGCGAGGCTCCCACTCCTGCTCGGCCCGACGGGCCAGAGTTCCCCAATACGAAGCGTGAGCGGTAATCGCTTCAGAGTCACAACCACAGTGGGACTGATACGCCATTCGTGCAACACGAGCACACCACGACCAAGATCCAACAGGACGTTGGGTGATGCGCCGTGCACCATAAGTGAAGGCCTCACAAGGTCGGACACTTCGCGTCTCCGCGCAACGGACCGACCCGGCCGCCTCGAGCGATCTCCCCCTTGCTTGAACTCCCGGAAGGTGCACAGCGCGATGCTGCAACCAGCGAAGACAGAAGTCGCCAGGACCTTGCGCAGTTACCGGGCCTGGGAGCGGGACATGCTGGCGCGACCCGAGGACCGCACGGCGCGGGCCGCGTTCGAGGACTGCGGCTACACCCTCTGCGTGCTGATGGGCAAGCGCTGCGCACGGGAGGCCGCGGAGGCCGCCGAGCAGTATCTGCGGGCAGGTGTGGACGCCCTGCACCGGGAGCGCTGGGGCCTGAGCCGGAGGAACGGGGTCGCGCGGCTCTCCGCGACCCGGCCGCTCCCCCGCCTGCCCGCGGAGACGTAAACCCCGCGCGCGGGTGCAGTCCGTTCGCCCAACACCGGGCGGACGAAGCCATTTTCGAGCCAGCGGAGGTGCAAGGGTGAAGTCCACCAGGGCGATCGGCCGTATCCCGGTACGGGACGTCGAACCGCGTGTGGAGTGCGGTAGGCGGCCGGCGAAAGCCGTGATCGGGGAGACGGTGCGGATCTCCGCGACGGTGTTTCGCGAGGGCCACGACGCCATCGGCGCCAACGTGGTCCTCAAGAACCCCGACGGCGGCCGCGGGCCCTGGACACCGATGCGCGAACTCACCCCCGGCAGCGACCGGTGGGGAGCCGATGTGACCCTGCGGGCCATGGGCCGCTGGACGTACACCGTGGAGGCCTGGAGCGACCCGATCGCCACCTGGCGCCATCACGCGGAGATCAAGATCCCGGCCGGGATCGACCCGGGTCTGGTTCTGGAGGAGGGCGGTCAGCTCTACGAGCGGGCGGCCGCCAAGGCCCCTCGCGGACCGGAACGCACCCTGCTGCGGGACGCGGCGAAGAGGCTGCTCGACGACTCGGCTCCGGTGGCCGAACGCTACGCGGCGGCGCTGACGCCCGAGGTCGACGCCGTGCTGGGCCGGTATCCGCTGCGGGACCTCGTCACCGCGTCGGAGCCGCTGCCGCTGCTGGTCGAGCGTGAACGCGCCCTGTACGGCGCCTGGTACGAGTTCTTCCCGCGTTCCGAGGGGACCGCGGAGCGCCCGCACGGCACGTTCCGCACCGCCGCGCGCAGGCTCCCCGCCATCGCCGCGATGGGCTTCGACGTCGTCTACCTCCCGCCCATCCACCCCATCGGCACCACCTTCCGCAAGGGCCGCAACAACGCGTTGAACGCCGCGGTGGACGATGTCGGGGTGCCCTGGGCGATCGGTTCGCCGGAGGGCGGCCACGACGCCGTCCACCCGGACCTCGGCACCATCGAGGACTTCGCCCGGTTCGTGGAGCGGGCCGGCGAGCTCGGTCTGGAGATCGCCCTCGACTTCGCCCTCCAGTGCTCCCCCGACCACCCCTGGGTGCACAAGCACCCCGAGTGGTTCCACCACCGGCCGGACGGGACCATCGCCTACGCCGAGAACCCGCCGAAGAAGTACCAGGACATCTACCCGATCGCTTTCGACGCCGACATGAAGGGCCTGATCTCCGAGACCGTGCGGGTCCTGCGGCACTGGATGTCGTACGGGGTGCGGATCTTCCGGGTCGACAACCCGCACACCAAGCCCGTGGTGTTCTGGGAGCGGGTCATCGCGGACGTCAACCGCACCGACCCCGACGTGATCTTCCTTGCCGAGGCCTTCACCCGCCCCGCGATGATGCACACCCTTGCGCAGATCGGCTTCCAGCAGTCGTACACGTACTTCACCTGGCGCAACACCAAGGATGAGCTCACCGAGTACCTCACCGAGCTCTCGGGGGACGCCGCCTCCTACATGCGGCCCAACCTCTTCGCCAACACCCCCGACATCCTGCACGCCTATCTCCAGCACGGCGGCCGTCCCGCCTTCGAGATCCGCGCCGTGCTCGCCGCCACCCTCTCGCCGACCTGGGGCGTCTACAGCGGCTACGAACTCTGCGAGAACTCGGCGCTCAAGGAAGGCGGCGAGGAGTACCTCGACTCGGAGAAGTACCAGCTCAAGCCCCGTGACTGGGCGGCCGCCGAACGGGAGGGCCGCAGCATCGCCCCGCTGCTCACCCGGCTCAACGAGATCCGGCGGGCGAACCCGGCGCTGCACTGGCTGCGGAACCTCCGTTTCCACGGCACGGACAACCCGTCCGTCATCGCGTACAGCAAGCGGGCGGGTTCGAACACGGTTCTGGTGGTCGTCAACCTCGACCCCCACCACACCCAGGAGGCGACGGTGTCGTTGGACATGCCGCAACTCGGCCTGGACGACGGCGCGTCCCTGTCCGTGCACGACGAACTGACCGGCGAGACGTACGCCTGGGGCAGGACGAACTACGTGCGCCTGGAGCCCGGCCGGACACCTGCCCACGTGTTCCACGTCCGGTGACCCGCATCGCCGATCGGAGGCCCCAGCCCGCCATGACCGTCAACTCCCCTGTCCCGGACACCTTCGAGGACACTCCCGCCAAGGACCGCGACCCCGAGTGGTTCAAACGCGCCGTGTTCTACGAAGTACTCGTCCGCTCCTTCCAGGA
>NZ_JBIWMA010000044.1:0-29089 GCF_044766465.1 Streptomyces sp. NPDC102259
TCTGGAGCGGCATGATCCAGTTCGTGAAGCCGGCGAACAGCGGCGTCGCGAACATCAGCAGCATGATCGTGCCGTGCATCGTGAACGCCTGGTTGTACTGCTCGTTCGAGACGATCTGGATGCCCGGACGGGCGAGCTCGGCGCGCATGAGCAACGCCATCACGCCACCGATCAGGAAGAACGCGAACGATGTGGTCAGGTACAGGGTGCCGATGGTCTTGTGGTCGGTGGTCGTCAGCCACTTCACCACCACATTGCCGGGCTGCCTACCCCTGACGGGCAGTTCATTCTGGTACGCGTCCTCGGCTGCCTTGGCACCGTGGGGTTGGGGTCCGTCGAGGATGCTCACAGATCGTCCGTCTCTCGATGTTCGCGGTCCGCTGACGCCATGACGTCAGCTACCGTCATCCTTGCTGCGCAAGGGCAGCACTCGCGCACAGAGCGGCCGACGAGCGGCCGATCGCGTGACTGATGCACCCGGACGGAGCAACCGGCGTCCCAATACCGGCGCTGCCCACCTCGAACCGGGTTCCGGTAGGCCTGTGCAGCACACAAGGGGCTCGTCGTCCAGAACCGCCAGCGCGTGCCAGGCATCTGAGATCGTGCTGCCCCAGGGCCGCCAGATCACGGCAGGCGGGGAGGATCGCGGATGCGTGCCATCAATCACAGCAGCCGCTACCAGCACTTTCGCAACAGGCCCTAGCCGGTCCGCTTGGTACGCTGCGCGCGGACCTCAGCCCACGGCCGACCCCGCCTTTCACCGCCCGACCCCCGCCCCCACAGCACGGCGGGCGGGGCGGCACTCACTGTGGCGGATGGCCGTCTGCGAAACGGTCATGCCCTTGGACCGGAGGGTCCAGCGTCACCGCGCCCGTCAGCAGGCCGGAGGCCTGCTGCTCCATGTAGGCCGCGGCGAGCGGGGCAAGCTCCGGCGCGGCGGGCACGGCATCGGTGAGGTAAGCGATGGCCAGGTCGACGGCTGCGGCCTCCCGTGACCTGGTCCGGGTCGGCCCAGGGGGGCGTGCAATGGGGCGTGCGTCGTCATGCCCGCCCAACGACCAGAGGCCGCCCCGGGTTCGCGCTGTGGCTGGCTCTGCTCGCCGGCGATGCGTTTGGCCAGGCGTTCGACGGAGCCGTCCAGTTCGTCCGAATGTCCACCTGCATTGGTCCAGCGTGCGTGATGGGCTCAGAGCTGGTCTGCTGGACGTAGGGGTGCCCATACACGCCTACCACGGAGAGATCCAGATGAGTGCCCATCGAGTGGCGCAGGCCGCAGCGGCCGGCGGCCCCTTGGAGATCGTCGAGCGTGAGGTACCGCAGCCCGGTCCCGGACACGTCAGGATCGCTGTGGAGGCGTGCGGTATCTGCCACAGCGACGCCGCATTCGTGAATGCCCTCCTGCCTGGCGTCCGGTTCCCCCTGGTCCCCGGGCACGAGATCGCCGGGCGTATCGAAGAGGTCGGCGAGGGAACATACGGCGGCTGGCGGGTGGGCGACCGTGTGGCCGTGGGCTGGTTCGGCGGCAGTTGCTGGCACTGCACACCGTGCAGACAAGGCGACTTCATCGTGTGTGAGAACCTGAAGGTACCCGGGTGGGCATACGACGGGGGGTTCGCCGACACGGTGATCGCACCGGCCGACGCCCTGGCCCGGATCCCCGACGCCCTGGCGGCGACCGATGCGGCGCCCCTGGCCTGTGCTGGGGTGACTGTGTACAACGGACTGCGCCGCAGCTCCGCACGGCCTGGCGATCTGGTCGCCGTACTCGGCATCGGCGGCCTTGGCCACCTGGGAACGAAGTATGCGGCCGCGATGGGGTTCGAGACCGTTGCCATCGCCCGCGGACCGGACAAGGCCGACTTCGCCAAGCAGCTCGGCGCCCACCATTACGTCGACAGCACGGCGGACACCACGGTCGCGGACGCGCTGCGGTCACTCGGTGGCGCCAGAGTAGTTCTGGCCACTGCAGCAAACTCCGCGGCTATCACGGCGACTGTGGAAGGGCTCCGCCCCCGCGGCGAGCTTGTGGTCATCGGCGCCGACGCCGAGCCGCTTGGAATCAGCCCGAACCAGCTCCTCATGAGTGGCAAAGTCATCCGCGGCCACCCGTCCGGCACCGCCCAGGACGTGCAGGACACCATGGCGTTCAGCGCCCTGCACGGGATCCGCCCTATGATCGAGACCGTGCCGCTGGACCAAGCAGATGAGGCGTACAAGAGGATGTTGTCCGGCGCCGCCCGCTTCCGGATGGTGCTCACCACGCGGCCAACAGGCGTCCGGTAACTGGGTTCCAGCTGGACGCTTCGACGAATGGGCGCTCTATACCCGCAGGAACGAAGTTGAGCGGACGATCAACGCGCTCAAGGGCTTCCGGGCCGTGGCGACCCGGTACGCCAAGAGAGCGTTCGTCTTTCACGGGACGGTCGCTGTCGCCGCGATTCCGGCTGTGGATCCGTTAGTGATCCGCCGGACAGTCCTTAGACCGTGTCCTACGTGCTGAGGCGGACGAGTCGTTCGTAGCAGCAGAGGGCGGCGGCCAGGCCGAGAAAGGCCAGGTAGTTGCGGGGATCGCGCTCGTAGCGAGGGCTCAGACGTCGGTAGCCGGACAGCCAGGACATCGTGCGCTCGATGACCCAGCGGCGGCGGCCCAATCGTTCGCTGGATTCGATGCCTTTGCGCGCGATCCGCACTCCGATGGGCTTGCCGCGTAACCATTTCCGCAGATCAGCACGGTCGTAGGCCTTGTCCGCGTGTAGGCGCTGGGGCTTGAAGTACCGGCCTCTGTGGGGGTCGTGTCTCGTTTGGTGGCCCTCGACCATGGGCTTCAGCCCTACGCTGTCGTGGGTGTTGCCGGCAGAGATGCCGACGAGGAGGGGCAGTTCGTTCGCGTCCGACAGGATGTGCATCCTGGAGCCCGGCTTGCCGCGGTCCACGGGGCTCGGACCTGTGTGTTCGCCCCCTTTTTAGCGCGGACGTGGGCGGTGTCGAGGACGACGCGGGTGACATCGATGAGGTCGGCGTCGTCGAGCCGGTGCACCACCGCCTCGTGCAGGCGGCCCCAGACGCCGGCTCTCGACCAGATCAGGAAGCGGCGGTGAGCCGTCGACTTCGATATGCCGAAGCAGGGCGGCAGTTGGCGCCAGGCGCAGCCGCTGACCAGCACGTAGACGATGGCCGCGAACAGCGTCTCATCAGGTGTGTCCTGCGTTCCGCCGCCCTGCGGCCGCACCTTCGACGCTGGGATCAGCGGCTTTGCGATCTCCCACAGTCCGTCCGGAACAATCCAACTCCACGTACCCCGCCCCATGACCGGACCAACGACCGCCTCACCACGTAGGACACGGTCTTACGAGTTGGTGCGTGATAGTGGGTGAGGTGTGTTGGTCTTGCTTACGGCGGCCTTCAGATGTTGGCGGTGCGGTCGGAGACGAGGCCGGCGATGGCGCGGTAGGTGTCGGGCAGGCGGTCGCGGCGATGTGTCCAGCGGGTCAGTTGTTTCCAGCGTTTGTGGTCGGCGAGGGCGTGTTCGACGGTGATGCGGTCCGAGGAGTGTTCGTGGCGGTCGCGTCCCACTGCTCGACTCTGCCGGGCAATGCTCCCGGCCGGGGCTTTCTGGGTGGTGTGATCGCTTGGCCGCGGTGGTCGCGGCTCAGGCCGAGGTAGCCGTCGTCCAGGAGGACCTCGACGTCGGGGAAGTGCCGGAAGCAGACGGCGATGCCTTCGTTGCGGGCCGCCGTGGCGTCGTGCATACGCCCAGGTCGCAGGGCGTCGGTCCATAACGTGCGGCCTTGCCAGTCGGCGATGACGGTCGCCTTCATCGTGTTCTGCTTCTTCTTGCCCGAGACGAACGCGCGTCGGCCGCCGCGACTGGCCGGTGGCCGGCGGACCTGGATCTCGGTGGCGTCCAAACGCAGCTCGACGCCTTCGGCCTGGGCGTAGGCAAATACATCCGTCAGCGTCCGAAGCCGCAGGCCGGGACGGTCGGGAACCGCGCACCCCCGCTCCGCCAAGAGCGTGCGCACCTCTCCGATCGCCCGGGTGACGGTGGAACGGTCGACACCGAACAGCAGCCCCAGCACCGAGTGCGGCAGGTCGTGCCGCAGATGGATCAGCGTGGCCACCAGCCGGTCGACGAACACCAGTTGATGGCTGGCGCCGGCACCCGCGGCCCGCTTCCTGGCCCCGCCCCGCGTCGCATGGCGACGACCCTCGACCCCGGCCTGCCACGGCTCGGCCAACTCCTCGACCAGACGCGCGAGATGACGCCGAGAGATCCCCGTGAACAGCCGATGCGCCAGCACCGCCCGATTGACCATGATCGCCACGGCGGGATCATGCCATCCACCTGGCACGACACCTCACCCACTATCACGCACCAACTCGTTAGGCCGTTCACCGGCGAACGACCGCACCGAGCCCGGGTGCACCGCACGGACCGAGCCCGCCCCGAAGCCGACAAAAGATGCATACACCTCACCCGTTTGCCACACTGAAGAACAGGGACGGCCGACAGAAGGCGGTGCCGCGATGACTGCCGATCCGTTCACCATTCTGCGGGTCGAGGACATGCTCCTGCTGCATGTTTCGGTGATCAACCTTGAGCGCGACGGCTCCCGGCTGGTGCGCGAGAACGCGGACGAACCGGCGGTGCTGCTCTTCGCGCTTCCGCCGCAGCACGTCGGCGAGTCGGACGTGCGCGGTGCCTTCCCGCCGACGGTCCCGGCGGTCTCGGCCGGGACGAGCAGGCTGGCGTTGCTGCTCCCGGACGGCGAGGACGGCATCGACCTCGCCTCGGAGGCGCTGCTGGCCTGGGAACTCCTGCAGAACACCTCCGTACCGGTGTCCATACCTCCCGACGACGGCGAGATCTCCGTCTTCAGCGGACTGCCGCGCACCGCGATCGAGTTCCCCGCCCGCCTCCTGCTGGGGACCGAGGGGGACAGCGGATGGTCCTTCGCGCACGGCCCGGTGTCCGAGGACGGGCACGCACCGCTGTGGCGCGCGGCGTTGACGAGACAGGACGGAGCCGAGGGGCTGCTCAAGGCATTCGCCGCCTTCACGGACACTCCGCAGCGCATCAGCTCCCCCATCAGTGACGACAACCTGCGGGACCTCATCAAGGTCACCAGCGCCGGCGAGCTGATCTTCAACGGCGTGCCGGTCGAGGGATTCCAGCGTGAGCCGCTGCGCGCCGAACGCTTCATCCTCACCCCGCTCGGCGCGTGCGTCCGGATGAGCGGCGACTTCGCGCCGCTGCCGGGGATCTCTCTGCAGGGCTATCACCACGAGGCGGAACTGGGCCGGGACCAGTACGTACGGGTCGTCGAACGCGGCTTCCTGAGTTCGGGCCACGCGGCGGTCCGCACGAAGACCGCCAAGCGCAGGTTCGTGGCCCAAGGGGACGGCACGGTGGTCGCGTACCTGGTGAGGGAGGACCGCATCACCGTCACCCAGCCCGAGCAGACGTACGGGGAGGGAGTCGACTATCACCATGTGGGCCAGAGCATGCCGTTCGCGGCGCTGCGCATCACCGACACCATCACTCCACCGCTCGCCCCCGCCGACAACACCCACCGGGTGAAGCTGGAGGGGTCCGGTGAGCCGTTCCGCTTCACCGTCGTCGGCACCGACAGCGAGCAGCGCCACGTCACGTTCACCATGCCGCTGATGTTCTTCACGCTGAACGAAGTCTCCAGCGTGGACGTGGCCGGGATCTACGGCTCCGCTCCCGAGGACTTTCGCCGGGTCACGCTCCAGGGCCAGACCATGGCCCTGACGCCGCTGCCGGACGGCGTGGAGTCCGGCGCCACGAGCATGCCGGTCGGGTCGCTCACCTTCACGATGGCCCCCGTGTCCGGTCATCCGCTGGGCGCACTGCCGGAGATGCAGCTTGCCACGGCCCGGGTACACGCCGTGGAGCAGCTCACCGGTTCGCCCGCCGAGCGGCAGGTCGCCCTGCGCCGGGATTACGTCGCCAACGGGTTCGCCGCCGCGGGTCCCAGCTCCGCCTTCCTCGACCTGGTCGACCCGCTGGCCGTGAGCTTCGCCGCGGAGAAGGCCGGCGGTCTCGCGCAGCCGTCCTCGGTGGTCCAGGCGATCACGGCGAAGGCGGGGCTGCTGCCACAGGACTTCGCCGGTGCCGCGAACGCTGTCAGTGTGGACCAGCTCCAGCGCATCTTCGGCGACGCCAAACTGCTCGGCTCGGTCGACCTGTTCAAACTGCTCGAGCCAGTCGCTCCCGCCGGAATCAACGGTCTGGCCCAGCTGACCGGCCCGCACGCCGACGAGATCATCGCCGACCGGCTGGCGAGGGGTCTGCTGCCCGTGCCGATCCTGCGGGCCCGCGAACTGGCGAACGGCCGGGAACTGCGCTACTTGTGGACGCCCGCGCTCCATCAGGGCCGGACCCCGTTGGTGCCCGGGGCCGACTTCGCCGCGATCAACCTGAAGAACGCCTCTCTCACGCTGGAGGCCACCACCGTCTGCACGCCGGACGCCGCGCAGAAGTCGACCGTACGCGGCGTACTGACCGGCTTCGGCCTGGACTTCGCCGGCCTCCTGACCGTCGACTTCGGCCGGATCGAGTTCGTCACGAAGCCGGGCAGCCGGCCGGTCCTCAACGCCTCCGGTCTGCAGGTCGGCTTCAAGAGCGCGCTGGAATTCATCAACACGCTCAAGGAACTGCTGCCGAAGGATGGCTTCGGCAAGGGCGCCTACGTGGACGTCGACCAGAGCGGGATCAAGGCGGGATACACCCTCGCCGTTCCCGCCGTGCAGTTCGGCGCCTTCAGCCTGAGCAATGTGACGCTCGGCGCGGAGCTGCGGATCCCGTTAGACGACCGGCAGGTGGTCACCTTCCGCTTCTCGGTCGCCGAGCGGTTCCACCCGTTCAACCTGAGCGTCGGCATCTTCGGCGGCGGCGGGTTCTTCTCGCTGACGGTCAGCCCGGCCGGTATCCAACTCATCGAGGGGTCACTGGAGTTCGGCGGCAACACCTCGCTCGATCTCGGGGTCGCCAGCGGCGGCGTCCATCTGATGGCGGGGATCTACTTCGCGTACAGCGATCAGGCGGTGCAGCTCACCGGGTATCTGCGCTGCGGCGGCTATCTGTCCGTGCTGGGTCTGGTCAGCGTGTCCGTGGAGTTCTATCTGAAGCTCACGTACGTCAAGTCCGGCAACCGTACGGAAGTGTACGGCGAGGGCACCCTCACCGTCAGTGTGAAGGTGGCGTTCTTCAGCAAGTCCGTCTCCCTCGGACTGCAACGCCGCTTCGGCGGCTCGGGCGATCCGAGCTTCGCCGACTGTGTGAAGCCGGGCCACTGGGACACCTACTGCCTGGCCTTCGCCCCCTGAGCCGGGCGCGCCACGGGATCCGCGCGGGACGAACGAGACGAAGGGGAATCCACTCGTGACGATCGAACAGCGCATCCAGTGGGTCGTCCTGCCGGCCGGCCTGTCGCCCGACGGGACCCAGGCCCTGGTCTCGGTGTTCGTGGCGCCCCGGCTGAGCGTCGACGGCGACGGCCAGGGGGCGACCCTCGCCCCGTTCGAGGACTTCCTCGACTGGCCGGCGCTCCTGGCGAACGCCCGGTTCATGCTCGACACCGCGACCGTGGACGAGGGCACCGGGCGCAGCACGGCGGCCGGTGCGCCGTTCGGCCCACTCACCCTCGCCGGGAATCCCGCCGACTCGAACCTCTGGAAGCGGTTCTTCCACCCGGACACCCCGCTGGATTCCTTCGCCTTCGACGACTACGCGCCACGGGCGAAAGTGACCTATGCGGCGGCGGACCTGGCCAGAGCGGGCCGTCGGGCCTACGCCGACATCGCGTCCGCCTCGCCGACCGAGCTGCCGGACCCCGCGGCCATGAGCGGGTTCGCCGGATTCCCCTCGAGCGAGGACATGCCCGACACCCTGCAGAACGTCGCCGGGAAGCTCGACGACGCCGACGCACGAGCCGCCGACGACCCCACCGGCAACGTACAGCCGGATCTCTCCTCGGCCCAGGAGCAGTTCCTCGCTTTCCATCCGCAGATACGGGACGGGTCCACCGGGGCGGGCGAGCTGCCGGAGCCGCCGCCGCGGCCCGATAGGCCCAAGCCTGACTTCCACCAGATGCTCTCCGCCCTCGGCGACCATCCGGCGCTGCTGCGCCGCCTCGGCCTGGTCATCGACCTGGCCCTGCCGGTCGACCAACTGCCGCGCACCCATGGGGGGCTGGGCCTGGTGCTCGTCCCCACCGTCCCGTCGGCGCTCCCGGACTCCGCCAATGTCCCGGACACGCCGACCACGTTGTACGTCCTGGACCAGGACGGAAACTTCTGCGCCGCCGCCTCCGGATCCGATCCGCTGGGTCCGCCCGCCCGCGGGCTGCTCGCGCTGCCCGTCAGCGAGAGTGACGACGGCGTCGAACGGCCCGACACGTACCGCATCGAGCAGACCGACACGGACGGTACGAACCTGAAGCTGCTCGCCGCATCCGCCGCCGCCGATGCGCCGCCCGAGGGCTCACCCGCCCCCGCCGCGCCGCCGACCGTACGGACCACCGGCCTCGCCCTCGTCCACACCGGCCACGCACAGGCCCTCCAGTCCGATCTCCTGCACGCCGCCGACCAGCACCGGCAGCGGGACGATGACGGCCTGACCACGTTCACCTCGGAGGACCTGGTGCGGGGCTACCGGGTCGACGTCAACGACCGGGGGAAGTGGCGGTCCTTGAACGAACGCATCGTGAGCTACAACTCGCCCGGCGCGCAGGCGGGCACTCCGCCCATCGTTCCCCCCGTCACGGACGAGGGTTTCGTGCAGACCGGCCTGATGCAGCCGGACGGGCCCGACGGCCGCGTCCATGTGCACGAGCACATGGTCACCTGGAACGGCTGGGCCCTGTCGGCTCCCCTGCCGGGCAATGTGATGGTCGACGGTTACGACCCGAACGGCGGCCCCGGTACACCGGACCCGACAACGGGACCGCAGCCCGTTCGCAATGAGGCATTCACGAAGCTGCCACTGGAGATCGAGACCGCTCCGAAGCCGGGCAGCCTGCCCCGGCTGCGCTTCGGTGCTCAGTACAAACTCCGTGTCCGCACCGTCGACCTGGCGGGCAACGGCCCCACCGTGGACCAGGCGACGGACCGGATGGACCAGGACGATCTGGCGCTGCCCGTCGGCGGGACGACCTTCCGGCGGCACGAACCGGTCCCGGCCCCCCTGCTGCTGCCGCGCTCCCCCTTCCTGGAGGGAACCGGCGCGCACCGGATGGTGATCCGCAGCGACGACGGGCAGTCCACCGCCGCGTACGCCGCCGCCTTCAACGCATCCCCGCTGGTCGCCGACGGGACGCATCCGCCGTACCTGCCCGTCGACGAACGGCATCTGGTGGCTCCGAAGGCGTCGCTGGAGTGCGTCGAACGCCACGGCAAGCTCGACGACGCGATCGCCTCCGGCAACTCGACGACCCGGCAGGCGGTGTACCAGCTCGCCGTACGGGAGTCGGGCAGTCTCGACGATCCCGGGCTGCCCGGCTTCCGGGCGGCGCCCGATACCCCGGGGCACCCCGGCGGCTACACGCTGCACACCGGGGAGTCGATCCAGGTGCCGTACCTGCCCGATCCACTGTCGCTGGGCGTGGTCTTCCACGGGCTGCCGGGCCTGCCCGAGAACCAGCGGGACGAGCCCTTCGAGGTGCCGTGGGCCGGTGCGCAGTGGCACACGCCCCGGTCGTTGCGGCTGCGGGTCGTCGAGGGGTCCGGGCCGCCGGTTCTCGCCGCAGCCGCCCGCGTGCTGACGGTCTCGCTGCCCAAGGCGGCGGTGGCCCTCGTACGGGTCAGCTCCAAGGTCCGCGTCGACGAAGGGATCATGGGCATGCTGCGCTGGTGCCACGACGAGCTGGGCGACAGCAGCGACGGCTTCGCCGCCATCATGAACGCGGCCCGGAGCGGCCGTCACTGGATGCTCACGCCCTGGTACGAGCTCACTCTGGTCCATGCCGTGCAGCACCCCCTGATGGCGCCCGTCCTGGAGATCCCGGACCTCGCGGGGCGTGATCACGGCGAGACCGCCGAGCACCTGTCGGGAACGGTCGGCGTGGACCCCGCGAGCACCGACCGGATCGATCTGTTCGCGGAGTGGACCGAGGTGACCGACGACCCGGCGCAGGAGGAGCCCGGTACGCCGCAGGACCGTGCGGCGCCGGTCTTCGGGCTGACGCTGCCGAAGCCGCCGCTCGAGGGGAGCGACGTCCCCGACGACCCTGCCTCCCTCCCCTTCGTCCTGGCCGGCGGCACGCTGTTCTTCAACACCCGGGCGGCAGAGCAGGCGCGCGCCGACGGCGACAGCAGCATTCCGCCGACCTTGCAGAAGCAGGAGTTCGGCGATACGAAGCACCGGACGGTGCGGTACCACGTGGTGGCGACCACGCCGTTCGCCGACAGCTTCCCGGCCGATTTCGGGGACCATCCCGAGCAGCAGTTGCTGTCCCGGCCGGGTGAGCAGCCGGTCGACGTCACGCACACGGTGTTCAGCAGCGCCAAGCCGGCGGCGCCCAAGGTGATCGACGTCGTGCCGACCCAGTCCTTCGACGCGTCCGGTTCCCTGCCCGGCACGCTCACCCGCCGTCGGCTCGGCGGCCTGCGGGTCTATCTGGAGCGGCCGTGGTTCTCCTCCGGCGAGGGCGAGTTGCTCGGGGTGCTGGTCCGCGACGAGGGGAGCGACGCGCCAGAGTCCTCGTACCCCTTCATCAGCGTGATGGGCCGCGACCCCATCCACGTCTCGGCGCCAGTCAGCGCGCCGACGGCGTCCGCCTTCCCCGGCGCCGCGACGGTCGCGGCGGGCCTCCCCTTGCCGGAGCCCTCGGACTTCACCGCCGGCTTCACGGTCACGGCCGTCGGCTACGAGCCTCGGTTCGACCGGGATGCCGGCCGCTGGTTCTGCGACATCGATCTCGACACCGGGGGCGCCTACTTCCCGTTCGTCCGGCTGGCGTTGACGCGCTTCCAGCCCGACTCCCTGCCTGGTGACCATCTGTCGCAGGTCGTGCTCACGGACAACCTGAGGGTCCTCCCCGAGCGCGTCCTCACCGTGGCCGGCACGGATCCCCTGCTCGTCCAGCTGTCCGGTCCCAACTACACCGTGCCCGGCGGGGCCGACACGGGCGTGCGTCCCGCCAGGGCGACGGCGTTCCTCCAAGAGCGCGATCCGGAACTCGACGACGACGCCGTCGCCTGGTTCACCCTGGAGGACAGCGCGTCCCCACTCGACCGCGTCGACGACGTCTCCCTCTCCGCCTCCGACTACACGGGGCAGCTGCCCCTTCCGGGCGGTGGGCCGGACAGCGGGGCGGCCCGGAGGCTCCTGGTCGTCGAGGAGGCGGTCACGGTCGCCTACCATCCCGAGGATCCGGAGTCGGGGACGCAGGGCAGCGTCGTGTACATGGACACGGTGGATGTGGAATCACCGCACCACGACGGCCCGCACCCTGGCCCGCACGGGCCTCATCATGGGCCACATGACGGGCCGCACGGCCCGCACGGCCCGCACGGTCCACATGACGGCCCGCACGGTCCACATGACGGTCCCCACGGCGGGCCCCACGACGGACCGCACGGAGGGCCTCACGGCGGGCCGCACGGTCCCCACCACTGAGGAGGCGGCCATGGGGCTGTTCCCGGATCTCAAGGACGACCTGCTGGAGCGGGACGCCGGTCTGGACAAGGCGTTCCACGACGCGAAGCAGACCCCGTCCGGGCAGGCGCTCGGCAGCGAGCCGGTCGTCGTCGTGGCCCTCAACCAGCAGGAGCCGCACTTCTTCACCGGACAGCTCGAACTCGAGGTCCACTACTCGGCGAGCCTGCTGAAGGCCACCGCCATGTGGGCGGCACACGAACTGCTGCGCGCCGCGAACGAACTGGTGGATTCCTTCGACGCACGACCGCCTCCGGCCGACGTCATCACCATGCTGCGCGACACGTTCAATCCGCTCATCGACGCGCAGCGGGTGGCCCAGCTCCGAGGGGTGGACATGGGAAACACCCTGCTTCCGCGCTGGGACGACGTTTTCGACGTGCGAGCAGATTCCTTCGTGGAATTCACTCCCGCGTTCTCCGACAAGCTGTCGGACGCGATCGCCAACGGCAGCAACACTTCCGCCGGCACGGTGATCCACGGGCTGGGCTTCGGCTATCTCACCAAGGCCGCGGCCTCGGCGGGGTTCTTCGATGACAGCGCCACCGGCAGCCCGGAGACGGCCGACGGCATGTGGCTGTGCGGCGACTTCGCCAACGGATTCACGCCCCGGCGCATTCCGTGCGTCAACGACACCGGGCCCGTGGCGCAGGCGACGTCCGCCCGGCAGATGGCGCGTCTGTTCACCTTTCTGGGCGGCCGGAGTCTGACTGGTGCGCAGAACACCCCGCTTGTCGACGGGGACAGCGACGAAGCCATGCTGGCCCTGCTGCGACAGGCGGTGCTGAATCGTCATTCCATGCTCGACCAGGACACCACGGTGAACTTCGACATGGTGTTCTCGAAGGTCGGGCAGGGGCCGCTGAACACGGGAGCGGTCGTGTGCTCGGAAGCGGCGATCATCGACGAAAGGTCCACCGGCAGACGCTTCGTCGCGGTCTTCCAGAACCGCATGGGCACCACGTCCGCTCAGCTCAAGCCGGTGTCCCAGCTCGTCGACACCACTCTCGTCAACTTCCTCTTCCCGTAGGGGCCATACGCACAACCTCATCGCCCTATCGCCCCCCTCTGCGTCGCCTGCGACGCGGGCGGCGTCACGGCCCCGCCGACGCCCCACCAGGCGTACGCACCGCCGCAGGCGTCCGCACCGGCCGCGCGGCCGGCCTCCCCCACCGGGTCCGTCTCATAGAACTTGTCGTTATCTGTCGAACCGGACGAAGTCACGTTCGCGGCCCCTCAGTCGAGGTCGAGACAGAACTCGTTACCCCCGGCGAATGTTCATTCCCTCGGCGTGCCGATCCGAATCCGGTTGCCGTCAGGGTCGCAGAGCTCGGTCTCACGCGCCCATGGAGCGTCCTTCGCCTGCACACCGAACTTCGGAAGCGATGGCATCGACATCACGAACGCGGAGGTAGACCAACGTGTCCGGATGGGCGTCGCCCTCATGCTCCGACAGGAACAACCGCACTCCGCCCCGGGCGACCTCGACGAACGCGGGAAGTCCCGTTTCGAAGCGGTGCTCCCACTACTTGGCGAAACCCAGCCGCTCGTACCACTCGACCGCCGCCGCAGCGTCCTCGACGCGACGAGTGGGAATGATTTCCTCGTCCATGGAGCCCATCATCGCAGACCACCCGGCACGGCGAACGCTGCCTGATGCGGCACTGGGCGTGACCTAAGGCCACACCGTCGAGAACCCCAACTGTGCCTGGACGGTGCGGATTTCGGTGAAGTAGCCCGTCTTTCCGGCCGGCGCGAATGCACTCTGTTTGTTGCGGCCCCAGAGCAGGCCCACCGCTGTCGGCCCCGTCTCCTCCAGGACCAGGGATCCGGAGTCGCCCTGATCGCAGAAGACGCCGTCACCCAGTACCGCGACCTGGTCGATCAGAAAGGCGTTGGGGCCGCCCGGCTCCCAGTTGACGGTCAGGAAGCGGTGGTAGGCCAGTCCGTTGGTAGGGCCCGTGGCGAATCCGCGTTTCCGTATGCGGTGCGGCAGCCAGCCGGGCGCGTTCAGGTCCGCCGTCGCGGTGACCGCCCCGACCAGGTTGGGCTGTCCCGGGCCCTGGTCGGCGATCGCCGGGGACGGGAGTCGTCCGGCCGCGGCGGCCACGTCGAGGTGGATCAGGGCCGCGTCGGACATCCCGGCCAGTATCGGGGAGAACGGCAAGGGGGCGGTCTGCGGGAAGTCGACCCGCTCCACCCCACCGAGATTGTCGTCCTTGTCAATGCTGACTCCTACGGCGATCGGCGGGTTGTCGGGCTGCCAGATCGAGTGCGGGAACGCCTCGTGGGCGTCCCCGGTGACGTGGAAGCAGCTCAAGCCGAGCCGCTCCAGGCTCTGCGCGTCCACCACCACCGCACCGAGCGTCCCCGTCCCCACGTGCGGTTTCCTGATCGCGATGCCGCCCCGCACGTCGGGATAGCGGGCGACGTCGGGGAAGCCGCAGGGCTCGACCGACCTCTCGACGATGCACACGCCCACATCGCCGATCCGTTCCGGAAGGCCGTCCGGCACCTGCGCCATGTCCTCGACGTAGATGACGACGGAAAGCTCGTCGAACAGCTCGCCGTTCTCCTCGCGCATGCCGAGCCCCACCGCGTTCACCCCGGGCAGGGCGAGCAGGCCGAATTCCACGGCTCTCTTCGCCTCGATGAGTTCTGGAGGGATGTCCATGACGCCTCCTCTTGCCGAAGTGCCGGGTCTGACACTTCCAGGGAAACGCGCCGGTCCCCCTGCCGCGAATCGGGGCGGGCGGCCCTCAGCGGTCCCCGGGGCCGAAGCGGCGTACGTACCGCTTCTGCCAGGGCGTCTCGACGGCGCGGCTGTCGTAGTGCCGGCGCGCGTACGCCACCGCGTCCTCCGTGGGGACGCCGTCTAGGACCGCCAGGCAGGTCTTGTGCCCGGCCTTCCACGTAAGCGGCGCAGTGATCGTGGGATGTCGCCAGGAGAACGTCCCTGAGTCACGGCCGGAGCCTCATGTCATGGAGTGCGGCAAGGGTTCTTCCGCGTCGGGCCCCTCCCAGAATCCGGGGCCGAGAGCGTCTTTCAGCAGGGCGTACATACTCTTACGGAACTGGGCGGTCACAAGCCACGGCCGGGTGAAGATTCGGATCCCTCCGACCTCGCCCGCCTCGTTGAGCGTAAAGATGTCGACCAGTTGCTGAACGTGACCGCCGACCACGTATTCGTCGATCACCACCGCGAATCCCGACTGGCCCTCAATGCCGAGAACGGTACGTACCTTGAGGTCGCTGAAACTTTGCGCCGCCGCTTTGAGGACGGGCCCGACGACAGCTTTCCCTGTCGGCTCTTCGCGCAGGATCGGGGAGTACAGAGTGACGTCCCGCGCCAGCGGCGGGACGGCTGGATGGTCTACCCAAACTGGTGTCGGCCCTTCCGGAACATACGGTCCGGACCTAGGCTCGGGTCTGCGAGAGCGGGGTCTGTCTTCGCGATCACTTCAAGCAGAACGGCCATGAACGGCCACGGCCGACCGTAGACGTCGATCGTGTCGACCAGGCCCGTAGCGTCGCGCCGGGCCAGCGCGACGATCTCTGTCTCTCGTCCGCCTGGGCTCGCGCTGTAGACGACCCCCTCCACCGCATCTCCCTTGAGCCGGACAGTAGCTTCAGGCGCGGCGAGCGCCTGCTGGTACGTACCGAGAGCTGCCGAAGCAGCGTCACGACCGGCGATACGGGGCGCAGCCAGTGGAGTCGCGAGAGAGACGTCTTCGGTAAGCGCTGTGGTGGCCTGTCCCGAAAGTGCGGCGTTCAACTGATCCGACATCACACGCCCTCCTCGTAGTCACGATCAAGGCGAGCCTGGGCTTCGGGGAATACTCGGGCGCGAGGTCGTGCGGGCGCGCTCGGCGCCAGCGCCCTTAAGGCCACCAAGAACCTTCTGACGTGCCGCGGCTGTACCAAGGCGGTGTCAACGGATGTGTGCGCCGCAGCTAGGTTCGTCGCTGCCTCTCCAGCATGCGCCTGGAGCATGGCGCGGCGCATGCTGAAGGTCATGGCCACTCCTTCGCCTGGAATCCAGTGGCTGTGCAGGTTCTACGGATGCCGTTTCCGCGATGGAAGTGGGAGTCGGCTGCGCGCCCGTCGAAGGCCTTGGCGTCGTAGCGCTCACACAGCGGCGAGTGCCCAGCTAGGGCGTGTGAGCGGCAACGCTCTACACGTGCTGCCACCTCACGCCGACTTTCTCGGCTCGCGGGCCGTCTTCTTCGCCGCAGCCTTCCTGGGCGGCGCCTTCTTCGCGGCCCGAGGAGTCCGCGATCGAGGTCCAGCCCAAGCGGTGGGCGGTGGAGCGAACCTTTTCGTGGCTCACCGCCCACCGGCGCCTGGCCAGGGACTACGAGACCAGCCCCACCCATTCGGAGACGATGATCCGCTGGGCGATGATCGGCGTCATGGTCCGCCGCCTCACCCGAGGCCGACCGGCAACCCGACCAGGCCCACGGTCGCTCTCTCGCGCCGAGGCCTGCGGGCTCTCAACCGCCGTGTGGCCGAAGGCTCTCCGCTCACCTCATGAACGCGATCACCAGTGGGTCCGATTCCGGCGCGATGTAGTCGCATGCCGGGGGGTCGACGTGGCAGTGATCGCTTGCATCTGCTTCGGAGGCGAAGTCTTCGATGTTGTCGGCGAGGAGGTCGAGGGCTTTCCGCCCTCCTTGGATCCGCAGGACCTGGTCCTCCATGACGATCGAAGCGGTGTCGCGCTCCGGATCCTCCCGGAACGCGATCTTGGACAGCGACCTCTCGTAGGGGAAGGGGTGCGGGCTCTCCGAGAGATCACAGCTTCCGGCCTTCCCCCGCAGCAGCTGCCCGAGCGTCAAGAGCCCTTGCCGCGTCCCAGAGAGCTCGAGCTCTCTGGTTGCCCCGCTGTACAGAACCTGCAACATCACATCCCCTCCAGCCTGGCGATCCTACCGATCACCAAGGCGGGATCGTCCTTCCGGTCCTTCGACCTGAGCTCGGTCCTACGGCTCCACGGCAGATCTCAAGCGCGGTCTCAGGCCGGGCCGGTCGAGCCCGGGCTCGCTTCGGCGGCCCCGCCCACGACCGAAAGCAGGTCCACGACGAAGATCAGCGTCGAGCCCGCCGGGATCAAGGGAGCCGGCGACTGCCCGCCGTAGCCGAGACGCGGGGGAACGATGATCTCGCGTCGGCCGCCGACCTTCATTCCCCTCACACCCCGGTCCCAGCCTTTGATGGCCCTGCCACCGCCCACGGCGAACTTGAACGGCCGGTCCTCCTCCCAGGAAGAGTCGAACTCTCTACCGGACGCGAACGTGACACCCACATAGTGAACCCGGACGACCCGGCCCGGTTGTGCCTTGGCTCCATCCCCGACCACGAGGTCCCGGATCGTCAGCTCGGTGGGCGCACCACCCTCCGGAACCTCGATTCTGGGCTTCGTCAGTTCGCTCATCACGGTCCCATCGCTCGCCACCGGAATCCCTCGCACGGACCGGCCGCACACATGGACCCTCCATGCGGCAGACGATCACGCTACCGGCAATGCCCACACGCCACCCCCGAGTGAAGCTGACCAAGTCCTACCAGGAGCTGTCCGGCCGATCATGTGACTGTCGCCTGGTCTGCTCGTTATTCAGGTATGGGGCAGGGAGAGCGCGGTGATCTGTCAGACGCGGAGTGGGAGCGGTTAGAGCCGTTCCTGCCGGTGGGCAACGGTCGGTGGGGACGATGGCGCGATCACCGGCAGGTGATCGATGGGATTCTGCATCGGGTACGGACCGGGGTGCACTGGCGCGATCTGCCAGAGCGGTTCGGACCGTGGAAGACGGTCTATGAACGCCATCGATTGTGGTCGGCGGATGGCACCTGGGAGACGCTGCTACAGCAGGAACAGGCCGCAGCCGACGCTGTCGGCGAGATCGACCGGGACGTCTCGGTGGGCTCCACCATCGTGCGCGCGCACCAGCACGCCGCGGGCGCCAGAAACGACCCGCCGCCAGCACCTGCCGCTCAAAAGGGGAGGAGGGGCCAGAACATCAGGACGAGCCGCCGTGGCAGAGCCTCCTCGGCCGGCTGGTGGAGGTGGTGAGCGAGGCGAGGGCCTGGGCCGCTCGCGGGGCGGTTTCACCAGCAAGATTCATCTGAGTGCCGACGGCCGCTGCCGCCCGCTGTCCCTGATCATCACCGCAGGACAACGAGCGGACTGCACGCAGTTCGTGCCGGTACTGGAGAAGATCCGCGTTCTCCGCCTGGGTCCGGGCAAGCCCCGCAAGAAACCCAACAGCATCGCGGCAGCAAGGGATACTGCAACGGCCCCTGCCGCGAGTACGTGCAGCGACGAGGTATCCGGCACACTTCCGGAGAAGATCGATAGCCAGGCCGCCCGCCTCCGCAAAGGTTCACGAGGCGGTCGACCGCCGGGCTTCGACGAGGAGCGGTACAAGAAGCGCAACACCGTCGAAGGGACCATCAATCGACTGAAGAACTCCCGGGCCGTGGCAACGCGGTACGACAAGCGCGGCTACGTCTTCCTTGGAACGGTCACCGCTGCGGCCCTGGTCATCTGGCTGCGGTCATGAATCGCCGTGCTGGTCATCCGTCCCGGACGCAACCGGCTCGGCGCCGAGCGGCCAGCGATAGCCGGCGTCATGCAGCTTGCTCAACGCCGAGTGATCATTGGAAACCATCACCTGGGCCAACCGGGCTGCCGCGGCGACTACGGCAGACCAGCCTGGTGAGTTCAGATAGACCTCGTCGCGGGCAGCGGAGCCGATCGAGTCCTGCACCGCGTTGTAGGCGGTACCAAGACCTGCCATCAGTTCAACCTCCTCCTCGCTGCGAAGACACTGCCCCAGCCAGGGCGACGGATTGTCCGCATCGCAGAAGTCGTCGAAAAGCACATGCACCGTGTAGTTGAGGTCCTCGAACTGACCCGGATCGAGCCACACCTCTCGCTGCCATGTCGGGCTCGCCAGCGCCACGACGGCAGGCACCACATGGAGGCGGTAGTACGGCAGAGCAATACCGTGATCAATCACGAGCCAAGAATCGCATGATCGGCCGGACAGCTCCTAGTAGTACTCCGTTACCTTGAGAGATCACGCCTGATCGTGGGCAGCTTCCCGGGGTGAGGTTGGGGGAAGTGGAGCGGCTCCGGGGCGAGTTGGCGGAGTTCGTTGCCGATGTGTTCGGGTCGTTGCCGCGGCGGGACCAGCGCCGGTGGGGCGAGTGCCATCTGCGGGGCCTGATGCTCGACGGGCGGCGCAAGTCGGTTCAGCCGATGGCCGAGCGTCTGCCGGAAGTGAACATGCAGGCTCTGCAGCAGTTCGTGAGCCAGTTGCCGCGGGATCCGCTGCCCGTGCGGCGGCGGATCGCCGAGAGGCTGTCCGCAGTTGTCATGCCCGAGGTGTGGGTGATCGACGATGTGTGGTTCCCCAAGTGCGGCAAGGCGTCGGCCGGGGTGGCCCGCCAGTACTGCGGAGCGGTCGGCAAACGAGCGAACTGCCAGGTCGCGGTCAGTGTCCATGCCGCCACCGACGCCGCCTCGTACCCGTTGGAATGGCAGTTGTATCTGCCGCGTGAGTGGACGGACGAGCCGGACCGATGCCGCAGAGAGCAGGAGTCCCCGACGACGTGGTGCACCGGGAGAAGTGGCGTCTCGCGCTCGGCCTCCTGGACACACTCGCCGAGTGGCAGTTGAAGGCGCCGGTCGTGGTCGCCGACGCCGGCTACGGCGTCAGCACCCCGTTCCGGCTCGGTCTTCAGGAGCGGGGGCTGTCCTATGTCCTGGCCCTGAACGGGAAGGAAGTCGCGCATCCGGAGGATGTCGAGCCGCACCAGCCCGCTTATGGCGGGCTCGGGCCGCCGACCCTTCCCCGCTACCGCCCTCCACCTCGAGCCGTGTCCGTCTTCGCGGCGCAGACGGGTGCGGAGCGGTTCACCGAGGTGACCTGGAGGCAGGGCAGCAAAGGCGCGCTGACCTCACGGTTCGCGGTGCTGACAGTGCGACCCGCGGGCAAGCAGTCCCTGGCCGCAGCGCAGGAGGCGGGCTGGTCACGACGTGACGGAAAGGACGATCTTTCCGGTGGTGCGACCGGTCTCGCCCAGCGTGTGGGCGGCGGCGACGTCCTCCAGCGGGAAGACCGCGTCGGCGATCACCCGCAAGCGTCCGCCCTCGATCAGCTTGGTGATCTCGCGCAGGCCCTGCTGGTCGGGCTCGACGAGCATGAACCCTGCCCGCACCCCGGCTGCCTCGGCTTCCTTGTGGGGGAAGGTGTCGTCCAGCGGCAGTATCGAGACCAGCCTTCCGCCCCGGCGCAGGGAGCGGATGGAATGGGCCCAGTTGGCGCCGCCAAGGGTGTCCAGGACGATGTCGACGTCGCGGATGGTCTCGGCGAAGTTCTGGGTGCGGTAGTCGACGAGTTCGTCCGCACCCAGGGAGCGCAGCAGGTCGTGCTTGGCGGCGCTGGCGGTGCCGATCACATGGGCGCCGTGGGCCTTGGCGATCTGGACGGCCAGATGGCCGACGCCGCCCGCGGCGGCGTGAATGAGGACGCGCTGGCCGGGCCGGACGTCGGCGGTGTCGACGAGGGCCTGCCAGGCGGTGAGCGAGGCCAGCGGCAGCGCGCCCGACTCGATGTGGGTCAGGTCCTGGGGGCGGGGAGCGAAGTGGCGTGCTGGGGCGGTGACGTACTCGGCGTAGGCGCCGGCCGGGTGCGGGAAGCGCGGCATCCCGAAGACCTCGTCGCCCGACTGGAACAGGGTCACGCCGTCGCCGGTCTCCTCGACCACCCCGGAGACGTCGAACCCCAGCGTGAAGGGGAGCGGCGATCCGTCGGCGAATACCCCCCGCTGCCGGGTTTTCCAGTCGGCCGGGTTCACACCCGCCGCGTGCACCCGGACCAGGATCTCGCCCCGGCCCGGCAACGGGCGCAGGGTCTCGACGACCTTGAGGACGACTGGGTCTCCGGCGGTGTCCTGGAAGACAGCGCGCATGGTGGGGGCAGTGGTGGTTCGGGACATGGAGGCGTTCTCTTTCCGGGATGCGCTTGTTGCGGTTCGCGCCGGCTCTCTCCGGCGCGTCCTCAGACTGCCGGGCTCCGAGGGCCCCCAGTAGTGGCGTGCTGGTCATCGCCTGAAAACATCTGGCCATGCACCACGTTGGCGTTCTGGCACTGGACGGCGTCGTCCCCTTCGAGCTCGGCATCCCCGCCCGCATCTTCGGCGCCGCCCGCGACACGGCGGGCAACCGGCTCTACACCGTGACCACGTGCAGCCTCGACGGCGGCCCGGTACGGGCCGAAGCCGACTACGGCCTCACCGTCACCCATGACGCCTCCCTACTGGCAGACGTCGACACCGTCGTCATCCCGCCCTCCCACACCCTCGGCCCCATCCGCGAGGAGGGCCGCCTGCCCGCCGCACTGCGCGACGCCCTGGCCACCATCCGCCCCGGCACCCGGATCGTGGGCATCTGCACCGCTACGTACGTCCTGGCCGCCGCTGGACTCCTCGACCACCGTCCCGCCACCACGCACTGGCGCGAAGCAGATCGCCTGCAGCGGATGTTCACCACCACTCGCATCGACCCCGACGTGCTGTTCGTCGACGACGGCGACATCCTCACCTCCGCCGGCGTCGCCGCCGGGATCGACCTGTGCCTGCACCTCGTCCGCCGCGACCACGGCAGCCAGATCGCCAACGACGTTGCCCGTTCCTGCGTGGTGCCGCCGTGGAGAGACGGCGGGCAGGCCCAGTACATCCAGCGCCCCGTCCCCGACCGGACAACCCTTGGAACCGCCCCGACCCAGGCATGGGCCATGGAGCGCCTCACCGAATCCCTCACCCTGGCTGACCTGGCCGCTCACGCGAACATGAGCGTGCGCACCTTCACCCGCCGCTTCCGCGACGAGACCGGCACCACCCCCGGACAGTGGCTGATCCACCAGCGCGTCGACCTGGCACGCCACTACCTGGAGACCACCGACTGGCCCGTCGACCTCGTCGCCCACCGCGCCGGGTTCGGCACCGGCGTCTCCCTGCGCCAGCACCTCCACGCCGCTATCGGCGTCACCCCTCAGGCATACCGCCGCACCTTCTGCCCAGCGACCACGACCGCCCCAGCCTGAACGACGGGTGGTGGGTCAGGTGGACGGATCCTGGAGTACCACCGATCAATTCAGTCACAACGGGCCGGGTGGTCCGTACGTACACCGGCGGCGAGGTGGACGGCACGCTCACTGCGCGATGGAACCTCCGTGACACGGCGGGCGCGCTCGTACCCAATGGCACGTACACCTTCACGCTCAACGCTGCGCCCGCCGACGGCTCCGGTCCGCCGCTGACTCTGTCCCGCGCGGTGACCGTGTCCACCGGCTCCGCCGTGCGGCGCGACTTCGCCAGCAGCGGCTCCCACCCCGCACACCTCCCTCTGCACGGGCTGGAACCAGGACAACGTACTGACCTCGCCCGGCGACATCACGGGCGACGGCCGCGCCGACAGCGTTCCCGCGCTCGTGCCTTTGTAGAGGAACACCTCACCTGGGCCGCTGTGCGTCACCGTGCCCGTGCCGAGCGGCTTCGGCGACGAGAAACCAGGCGTTGTCCTTCCAGTCCTTACCGGAGCGGAGCGCGACCAGAGCGAGTCGGAACAACGCGCCTGGATGGCCGGCGGCGGCCGCCGATCCCATCGGGGCACCAGGAATCCGGTTGGGCCCGCACGCGGACGATGCGTACCCTGTCAGGCCATGTGCTATCACGCGTTCAACGGCGCCTTCCGACACTACGTGTGCATCGCGTGCCGGCTCTCCTTCAAAGGCAGCACGTGGCCGATCCGGAAGCGCATCTGTCCTGGCTGTCGTGAACAGCTCGTCTTCGCCGGCTACGACTTCGCCGCGCCCCGGCGACGCGACACGAAAGCATGGTCAGTCGTTGCGACCGTGCTCGCGGAGGGGCTGACCTACGATCACCGCCCTGGCTGCGGCTGCTCGCGGCTCCCCTCCTTCCGACCCCGTACCCAAGCTCAGGTGCGTGTCCGGCGCCGCGCAGCCGAGCGGCTGGGCCTGCCTCTCTCGGTGACCCTCGCTCGCCGCGACGCCTTCACCTCGGAGAGCCGCGACGAGCAACCCCCCTCGCCGTCGGCCGCGAAGCGCGACACGACCTGAGCGTCGCGTCGACGCGGCATGGCGCACCGGCCATGTGAGCGGTCAGGGCGTGGTTCGCCCTGAGAAGATCCCGCTGTGGCTGGAGTGATCACGGCAGCGGAACCGTCCTGGATACCCCCGTTCGCTGGGCTGCGCTCGCGCGACTTTCGAAAGCTGGTCACGCTGCTGCGCCGAGAAGGCGCCGATCGGACTCGCCGAGGGCGTCCCTGGCCACTGCCGCTGGAAGACCGGGTGCTCTTGGTCGCCGCGTACTGGCAGACCAACGATGACGACCTGGTGGGCAGTGGAATAGCGGTAGGTCTTCGACTGCTCGGCCACCGAGTGGTCGCGGGTGGGCACCAGGGTGCCGTCCACGATGAGCACGGTGTCCTTGCGGAACTGCTGCCGCTGCCGGAGTGCCGGCAACGGACCGATGGGGTCGATGATCCGGTCAGCGGCCGACTTGGAGATCCCGAACAGCAGGGCCAGCTGTCGCATCGTCAAGTTCGTGCGCCAGTACGCCGTGACCAGCAGGACTCGGTCCTCCAGCGGCAGGCTCCAGGGCCGGCCGCGCTGCTGATCCGAGGTCTGCTCGCGTCGCACCGAGGCAACCAACCTGCCGAAGCAGCGCGAGCTCAGCCCGGTGAAGGACGCTATCCAGGTCGGCACCGACGCCGTGATCACACCAGTCACGCCCTGATCATCCAACCCGTAGCCGACAGCCTTCAGCGCCGGCTGCGAAGGAGCGATCCCAGCGCCAAACCGGCGCCCAGACCGATCAGGGCGCCGACCGACGTCCGCCATGCGGGCGCTGCTCCGGCGACGGGCACGTCAGGTGGACGAGGTGCGGCGGCCGACGGTGTTGGTGGTCCGGCAGCGACAGCACGAGCGTGCTCCTCGCCCACGATGGCCAGGAACCGGCGACCGATGCGGCTCCCGGACGATCTGGCGGTCCACGAGATCTGGGCCCTGCTCCAGTAGTACCGCCCAGCCTCTCCGGTGAACATCCCGGCCAGCATGTCCCGCAGGAGAGGCTCGCGAATGGTTCCGATTTCGAAGCCCATCCACGCGTAGTTCATCATCAGATCGGCGTAGACATGCCGCTTGCGCTCATGGGGATCGGCAATGTCCGTGGTGCCCCAAACAGGCTGGTAGAGAGCCATGTCATCAAGTTCCAGGCGGACTAGTTCAAGGTAGTAACTGCGGATCCCCTGGACCTGCTCCGCCCTGGCCTGGCGATTCTGAACAACCAGCGAAGCGGCGACGCCGACCAAGGCGAAGGCCGAGACGATCGCCGACGTGAAGCCATACGCCGCGCCGACCTGACTCAACCTGTTCCAGTCCACCCCCTTGGAACCGGAGATGTCCTCCAGCACGAAAGGCGACAACAGCAGCGCCGTCAGCACGGCCGCCGCAGCGGCGACCAGCCCCAGAACTCTGCCCACCCGGCGAGCCACTGATCCTGCAGCTACGGACCGATGACGAGCTATCAGGTAAATCACCCCCAGGCGAGCCTGTCCCAGTGACTAGGCCGAGCCAGGGGCAGCCTACGTGCAGCCGTCAGGGCCCAGGGCGCCGTGTCCGCCCGCTCTTTCCAAGCGCCGGTGACGAAAGCGAGCGGACCGCAGCGGGGCCGACCACCGAGGCAGGTCGGCCCTACTGACGGCGCTGCGCCGGTGTTGGTGAGACCGAGCTGTGACTGAGCGCCGTACCTGGCCGGTCTGGCCAGGTACGGCGCTCAGTTTGGTGTGTCAGCGGCGAGTCAGGTGGTCGAGAACGGTGGGCGGCGTCATTGCCCCGTCGTCCCAAGGGTCCGGTCGGCCGTCGCGAAGCGGTGCTCCGTCGGCTTCAGCACTTCGTAGAGGTGGCCGAAGTACTCCGTTTTCGTCGTTCCGGTGAGCACCGCCAGCAGGAAGGCCAGGCACCCCATGTCGTGGTGCTCCCACAGGGGGCCGCGCCCCTCGTTGTAGAGCACGGTCCACTCGTCGGGGTGCTGACCGGGCCGCGCGAGCCAGTACAGGAACGCCCCTGTGCCCTCCTCGAATGCCCACGGCAGGACCTTCGCTCCCGCCTCCTGTAGGCCAGCCGGCTTGTCCTCGAACTCCCACAAGTCGGTCAGGATCTCGTCCCGTTCCGCCGTCTGCGCGTGCAGGTTGCAGTCGTCGTAGGCGGAGTCCGGTACAAGCAGCCAGATCGTCTCGTCGAAGATGCCGTCGCCGTATGTCTCGACGAGCTGTTTGTAGTCGGCGGGCAGCGCCGTACCGAGGGCCAGCTCGGCATGCGTCCAGTCCACTGCGGGTGGCGGATTGACCGGCGGCTGGCAGAGACGGATAAGCGCATCGAGGGCGATCATGGGCGGACGCTACCGGAGAACCCGCCGGGAGCCGTGGGGGAGTCGGCAGGCCACGGCGACGGGGCTGCCGTCGGCCGGTACGTCGCCGCCGTACAGCCACAGCACACGGTTTCTGTCGACGTCTCGCGCCTGGGTCAGCACCTGGGTGCCGTAGGTGGCCCAGTACGTGCCGTGGGTGATCGCGACGTCCGTGGCAGTGCCGGCGGCCATGTCTCGAAGGACGATGGCCGACCGGCATCACCGCCAACTTCACCGTCCTGGGCGGCGACAGCGCACGGCCGCCATCGGCTACGTCCTTGGACGGGCTCCGGGAGGAGTTCGGCAGGGTCGCGGATCGCGTCGGGCCAGTGCATCGCGTGCAGGACGATGGCGTCGCCGCGGACCCGGAGCATGCCGAGCCGTTCACGCCCGGGCCACGCGTAATTGGCGATGGCCACCTTCGGCGAGCGCGCCAGCGCCTCGCGGAGCAGTTTGCCGGCACCCGTGACCTTCTCTGAACTAGCAGCTGAGGTGTATGTGGGATCTGGGTGGGCGACTGCCCTCCTCCCGCATCGAACGTATGCGCTCCTTGCCTGCATCATGGTGCCGGTACGGCACCGATCTGCTGCATGACTCCAAGGAGGTCGGGCTGTCCTCGTTCGCCGACAATCCGGCCGTCGGCCAGGTAGTAGAAGTTCATGGCCTGTACCGAGACCTTGTTGCCGCTTGCGGGGATGCCGAAGAACTCACCGTCGTGCGTGCCGCGCATCGTGAACCGTGCAGCCACCGTGTCGCCTTCGCCGATCATCTCCTCCAGGGTCCACTGCACGTCCGGGAATCCACTGCGCATCATGCCGATGACCTCCATGTAGCCCTCGGGACCTCGAAGCGGCTCCGGATGACTCGGTGCGTGAAACACCGCGTCGGGAGAGATGACCTCGCGGCCAAGATCCTCATTGGCTGTGTTGATGAACTCGACGAAGCGGTTCATCACGGACTTCACGGCTTCAAGCGGCATGTTTTTCTCCTCGCGACGGTGGTATTCCGACTCAAGGTAACATCGATTCGATGTGTACATCGTTTCGATGTGATTGTGAGATAGTGAGGGCATGCTGGAATTAGCGATACTGGGCTTCCTGGCCGGCGGTGCTCTGCCCGGGCACGAGCTGCGCCGGCGGGTTTCGCAGCTGACTGGGTACACGCGGCCGGTCAGCGACGGCAGTCTGTATCCGGCGATCAACCGTCTGACCAAGGCGGGCCTGCTGGAGCGGCGCGCCGACCCGGGGGCGGGCCCAGCGCGGTACGTGCTGAGCCTGACCGGCGCCGGGCGCACCGAACTGCTGAAGCGGCTGCGCGAGCCGGCCGACCATGAGATCACCGACTTCACCCGCTTCTTCACTGTTCTGGCGTTCCTCTCGCACCTGCCCGAGGTGTCCGAACAGCACGCGGTGCTGCGCAGACGGCTTGAGTTCCTGGAGGAGCCAGCGAGCTTCTTCTACGACGGTGACAAGCCGTTGCGGGCCGAGGAGGTGGCCGACCCCTACCGGCGCGGCATGCTGCTCACCGCCCGTGCCATCAGCAGCGCCGAACGCGCCTGGCTACACGCTGTTCTGGACGGTGACGAGCCCACCGAGAGCACTCCCCTTCCGCTCGACGAACCCGCGAGCTGACCGGCCCTGGAGGTATGTCCATGCTTGCATCCTGGTACGACGAACAGGGCCCTGCCGCCGATGTCCTGCGCGTCGGCGAACTGCCCGACCCCACCGCCGGCCCCGGCGAGGTCCGCGTCCGCGTCACCGTTTCGGGCGTCAACCCCGGCGACACCAAGAAGCGGCGCGGCTGGCTCGGCTCCTCGATGCCCTACCCGCGGGTGATCCCGCACAGCGATGCCGCCGGAGTCATCGACGCGGTGGGCGACGGAGTCGGCGCCCACCGCGTGGGGCAGCGGGTATGGGTGTACGGCGCCCAGTCCTACCGCCCCTTCGGCACCGCAGCCCAGTACACCGTCGTGCCTGCGGATCTGGCCGTCCCGCTCCCCGACCACCTCAGCGACGAACTCGGCGCCGGCCTGGGCATCCCTGGAATCACCGCCCACCGCACCGTGTTCAGCGACGGCCCCGTCGACGGACAACTCGTGCTCGTGCATGGTGTGCTCGGCGGCGTCGGCTCCCTGGCCGCGCAGCTCGCCCGGTGGGGCGGCGCGACGGTGATCGGGACCGTGCGCCATGGCAGCGACCTGAACCGCGTCGACCCCGCCGTCGTCTCCCACACCGTGGCGCTCGACGAGGACGACCCCGCCGCCGCGATCCGCACGAACGCTCCCGACGGCGTGCACCGAATCGTCGAGGTGGCCCTGTCCGATAATGCGGACCTGGACCACCTCGTCGCGGCGAACGGCGCGGTGATCGCCGCCTACGCCACCCGGGACGACCGGCCCCGACTTCCCTTCTGGCCCATGCTGTTCAACAACGTCACGCTGCGCATGCTCGGCAGCGACGACTTCGCCGAAACGGCGAAACGGCAGGCGGCCCGCGACCTCACCGCCGCAGCGGCGGTCGGCATGCTCACCGTCGCCATCGGCGACGTGTACCCGCTGGAGAAGATCGCCCAAGCCCAAGACCGTGTTGATACGGGCGGCCGAGGTCGCGTCCTGGTGACGGTTCCCAACTGAACTGTGCAGGCACGAGGGCTGATCACTCGGGCCGCGCGGGGGCAGGGTGCCGTTCCGGCCGGCGATGTCGTGGAAGGTAGGGATGCCTAGCTCCACGACGGTGTTTCGGCGAACTTGTTGGGCATCCAGCTGAGCGAGCTTGTCCTGGGCTCCGGCAAGACTGACCTCGAGCCCTTCCAGCTCGCCCAGCCGGCTCTCGCGTTCGGCCTCGATGATGCGGGCCAGGAGGTTGTCGCGGATCTCGACCAGGCGGCCGCGCTGGTCGGGCTCGGGACGGAGCATCGAGCAGCGGAGGCAGGCGTGTTCGTGGATGCACGAGGCACCGAACGCGCGAGCGCAGATGCCGATGGAGAGCTTGCGGCGCTCGAAGTGGCTGAGGAAGGCATCCCACTCCTCTGCGGTGGGGGTGCGGGCGCCCGGCTGGGGCGCAGGAAGCGGCGGCGGGCGATGAACGCGCGGTGGGCCTCGATGGCTTCGGCCGGGCAGATCGCGTTGTAGCCCATGGTGGTGTTGATGTCGGCGTGCCCAGCGATGACTTGCGCGATGTGGGGCGGCAGTCCGCTGTGGATGGCGTCGGTGATGAAGACGTGCCGGACGTCGTGCGGGTCCAAGTCCAGGGGGCAGCCGTCGGCGTCGGTCAGGCCGGTGGCGTCGAGGACGTCGTTGAGGCGTCTGCGGAGGAACTCGCCGTTCAGGGCGGAGATCTCGCCGCTGCGGTCCTACTGGAACAGCAGCGGCATGGGCGGATTCCACACGCGTTCGTTGTGGTCATAGGCGGCGACCTGCGGGACGGCGCCGGTCCGCGGGTCCCGGACGCGGGTGATGATGGTGCTCAAGACGTCGGCGAATTCGGGGCTGACCAGCAGGACGCGCTCCTGATCGGTCTTCGAGGGCGCAATCTGCAGCAGGGGCACGACCTCGCCCGTCGTGGGCAGCCGGTACTGGATCAGGCTGTGATGACTGGCCTCCAGCATCTCCTCGATCCGGGCTCCGGTGTGCTGCAGGAACTCGACCATGGCTCATCCCCAGAAGGCCCGGCGCTCCCGCTGGGCCAGATCCCGGCGTCGCCCGCAATCGTCGTAGACCCAGGTGGAGCCTGGCCTTTTGGCGCGGGTGAAGGTCGACGCTGCTGAGCTCTGCCGCTAGGCCGTGTCTTCAAAAGATCTTGAGTGGTGGATCATGGTGGGGTGATACGTCGCCATGAACTGTCCGATGCCGAGTGGGAGTTCGTCGGACCGCTGCTGCCGGTGTCCCTGCGGGGCCGGAAGCGGCTGGACGAC
>NZ_JBIWMA010000045.1:0-28189 GCF_044766465.1 Streptomyces sp. NPDC102259
GGGGGGGGCTTGGGGGTGGGGCTTGCGGGCTCCCGGCCTGGGTTTCCACATAATAACGCCCACCCCCCGGCCCCCCCCCCCGCCCCCCCCCCGGGGGGGGCCCCCCCCGGGGGGGCCGCCCCCCCCGCTGTCGTACGAAGGGAAGTACGGGACCCGTGGCCGGGCTAGAACTTGTTCCTGGGCGTGATCCCGAGCGACAGCCCCGAGAGACCGCGCTGCCTGCCGCCCAGCTTGCCCGCGATGGCCCGCAGGGCGGAGCCCGCCGGGGACTCCGGGTCGGTCAGGACGACCGGCTTGCCCTCGTCGCCGCCCTCGCGCAGCCGGACGTCGATCGGGATGGAGCCGAGCACCGGGACGTTGGCGCCGGTCGTGCGGGTCAGTCCCTCGGCCACCGACTGTCCGCCGCCCGTGCCGAAGACGTCGACCATCTCCCCGCAGTGCGGGCAGGGCAGACCGGACATGTTCTCGACCACGCCGACGATCTTCTGGTGGGTCTGGACGGCGATGGAGCCCGCCCGTTCGGCCACCTCGGCCGCCGCCTGCTGCGGGGTCGTCACGACCAGGATCTCGGCGTTCGGGACGAGCTGCGCCACAGAGATCGCGATGTCGCCGGTGCCCGGCGGGAGGTCGAGCAGCAGCACGTCCAGGTCGCCCCAGTACACGTCCGCCAGGAACTGCTGGAGCGCGCGGTGGAGCATCGGGCCGCGCCAGACGACCGGGGCGTTGCCCGGGGTGAACATGCCGATGGAGATGACCTTCACGCCGTGCGCGGACGGCGGCATGATCATGTTCTCGACCTGGGTGGGACGGCCGTCCGCGCCCAGCATGCGCGGCACGCTGTGGCCGTAGATGTCGGCGTCGACCACGCCCACCTTGAGGCCGTCGGCCGCCATCGCCGCCGCCAGGTTCACGGTCACCGACGACTTGCCGACGCCGCCCTTGCCGGACGCGACCGCGTACACCCGGGTGAGCGAGCCCGGCTTGGCGAACGGGACCTCGCGCTCGGTCTGGCCGCCGCGCAGGGCGTTCGCCAGCTCCTTGCGCTGCTCGTCGCTCATGACGTCGAGGGTGACGTCGACGCGGGTGACGCCGTCCACCGCGGCGACCGCGTCGGTCACCCGCTGGGTGATCGTCTCGCGCATCGGGCAGCCGGAGACCGTCAGGTACACGGTGACCGCGACCGTCCCGTCCGCGTAGATCTCCACCGACTTCACCATCCCGAGCTCGGTGATGGGCCGGTTGATCTCGGGGTCGTTCACCGTCGCCAGTGCCTCGCGCACCGCGTCTTCGCTAACCATAAGGACGATGGTACGGCGACCTGCGGTGGCGCAGGTAAGCCCGTCACCGGTCTTCTACGTCACGTCCCCGCGGCCGTTCTGCCGGGAATACGGCATGTGCGCGATGTCCGTCCCGCCGCTCCTCCAGTTCCTTGACCATGTCCTGGAGCTCCGAGCGGATCCAGTCCCTGGTCGCGACCTCGCCGAGACCGATCCGCAGGGCGGCGATCTCCCGGGTCAGATACTCGGTGTCGGCGATGGACCGCTCGTTCGACTTGCGGTCCTGCTCCAGGTTGACCCGGTCACGGTCGTCCTGCCGGTTCTGCGCGAGCAGGATCAGCGGCGCCGCGTAGGAGGCCTGGAGCGACAGCATCAGGGTCAGGAAGATGAACGGGTAGTTGTCGAAGCGGAGGTCGCTCGGGGCGAAGATGTTCCACAGGACCCACGCGATGATGACGATCGTCATCCAGACGATGAACCGCCCGGTGCCCAGGAACCGCGCGATGCGTTCCGACAGCCGCCCGAAGGCCTCCGGGTCCCACTCGGGCAGGATCCGGTGCCGGGGCGACCGCGGCTGGTCCAGCCGGGCCCGCGGGCGGCTGGTCGCGGTGGCGCCGGCCGGGGTGCGCTCGGCGCGCCCCGGCTCGCGGTCAGGAGTCATGCGGGCCCACCTCCTCGGTCGTGTCCTCGTCGAGGTGGAACTCCGTCTCGCGCCAGTCCTCCGGCAGCATGTGGTCCAGGACGTCGTCCACGGTCACCGCGCCCAGCAGCGAGCCCGCCTCGTCGACGACGGGCGCCGCGACCATGTCGTACGTCGCGAAGAACCCGGCGACCACCGGCAGCGCCGCGTCCGGCGCCAGGGCCTGGAGATCGTCGTCGAGCATCGAGCTGACCAGCGTGTACGGGGGGTCGCGCAGCAGGCGCTGGAAGTGGACCGTGCCGAGGTACTTGCCGGTCGGGGTCTCGTCGGGCGGGCGGCAGACGTAGACCTGGGCGGCGAGGGCGGGGGAGAGGTCGCGGTTGCGCACCCGCGCGAGGGCGTCGGCGACGGTGGAGTCGGGACGCAGGATGATCGGCTCGGTGGTCATCAGACCGCCCGCGGTGTGCTCCTCGTACGACAGCAGGCGCCGCATGTCGGCCGCGTCGTCGGGCTGCATCAGGCTCAGCAGCCGCTCCTGGTCCTGCTCCGGGAGTTCGGAGAGCAGGTCGGCCGCGTCGTCGGGGTCCATGGCCTCCAGGACGTCCGCCGCGCGCTCCTCCTTCAGCTTGCCGAGGATCTCGATCTGGTCGTCCTCCGGGAGCTCTTCGAGGACGTCGGCGAGACGGTCGTCGTCGAGGGCGGCGGCGACCTCGGCGCGCCGCTTCGGCGACAGATGGTGCAGGACGTTGGCGAGGTCGGCGGGGCGCAGCTGCTCGAAGGTGGCGAGGAGGCTCTCCGCGCCCTGTCCGTGCTCCTCCAGCGAGAACCCGGTGACCGCCGACCACTCCACGGTCAGCGTCTCGCCCTTCGCCCGCCGGAAGGCGGTCGCCCTCTTCCCCTTGCGCACGAAGACCCGGTCGAGCTCCCAGTCCCGGCGGGCCGGCAGCTGCTGCACCGACACGTCGAGGACGGTGACCTCCTCGCCGGTCTCACCGAGCGTGACCCGCCGGTCGAGCAGCTCACCGAAGACGAGACGCTCGGTGGGCCGCTGCTCGAAGCGGCGGACGTTGAGCACGCCGGTGGTGATGACCTGACCGGACTCGATGCCGGTGACCCGGGTCATGGGCAGGAAGATGCGGCGCCGCGTGGACAGTTCGACGACCAGCCCGAGCACCCTCGGGGGCCGCCGCCGCACCCGCAGCATGACGACGAGGTCGCGCACCCGCCCCACCTGGTCGCCGCTGGGGTCGAAGACCGGAACACCGGAGAGGTGCGAGACGAAGATCCGCGGGGCGCCCGCTGCCATGACCGCACCTCCTTCCTCCGTACCGCCGGCCGTGCTGTTGCCGGTGATGTCCTTTTCCCCATTGCCCGCTCGTGCGGGCTTCAGGCTAGCCCGTCCCGATCGGAACCGCCCTGGTGGGCGGTCCGGACGGACCGGCTCCGCTCGCCCGCCGCGACCCCGGTACGCTGCCGTACGCCGCTCAGCACACCCCCGCAGAAAGGCGGCCTCCTCCGTGACTGCGATTCCCCAGGGCCGAACCCGCCGCGCCTCGCTGGTGAGCGCGATGTGCGCACTGGTCGTGGGCATGGGACTGAGCGGGTGCAGCGAGGATCCGGACGCGGGCACGAACGGGGTGGGCAAGCTGTCCGCCGCGCAGATCCAGTCGAAGGCGAAGGCGGCCGCCGGCGCCGTGGACGCGGTGCGGCTGGCCGGGAGCGTGGTCACCAGCGGGCACACGTACAAGCTGGACATGAGCCTGAAGGCGGACGGCGGCACCGGGTCGGTCACCGCGGAGGGGGCCACCTTCCACCTCCTGCGGGTCGGCGAGCAGCTGTACCTGAAGGCCGACGCGGCGTTCTGGAACAACGAGGACGGCAAGTCCGGCGACGGCGGTTCGGACACGGCGGCCGCCGACAAGCTCGACGGCAAGTACGTGAAGGTGCCGACGGGCGATCCCTCGTACAAGAAGTTCAGCGGCTTCACGGACAAGGACCTCCTCCTCGACGGTCTGCTGACACTGCACGGCTCGCTGGCCACCGACGGCCACCACGAGCAGTCCGGCGTCCGTACGATCCGCATCACCGGCGACGGCGGCTCCGGCGGCAAGCTGGACGTGTCGCTGGAGGGCAAGCCCTACCCGCTGCGCCTGGAGCGCGCCGGAGGCGCCGGAACGCTGAGTTTCTCCTCGTGGGGCAAGGACTTCGCCCTGAAGGAACCGGCGAAGGACGAGACGGTCGACTACGGGAAGCAGCTCCCGACCTCGTGAGCCGCCGCTCGCGGAACCGGCCGCTCGCGGCATCGGTCAGGCGCGTTTGCGCTTGCGCAGCAGCAGCTTCGGCAGCCCCGCGGGCGCCGGCTCTCGCGTGGTGGCGGGCGAGGGCACCGGCCGTGCCGCCAGATCCCCGTCGGGCAGCGGCAACGTGGCTCCCGTCGGCTCCAGGCGGAGCACCCGGCACTCGCGCGCCCAGCGCCCGGTCATCGCCTCGCCGTCGGGCGCGTTCAGCCGCTTGCCCTTGAGCTCGGCGACCGCCGCCTGCCAGGCCTCGGAGCCGGGCGCGAGGGCTACGACCTTCGCCGTCCAGGAGACCAGCCGGCCGCCCTTGTCCTTGCTGCGGACGGTGACCTCGGCAGAGCCGCCCTCGGTCAGTCCGGCCAGGGGCTGCTCCCCGGGCCCGTCGCCGACCACACAGACCGCGCCCTCGTGCCACACGTGCCAGAGCGCACGCTCGGCCGGTTCGCCGGCGCCCCGGACCCAGACGAGGCCGGACTTCTTGGTGGCCTCCTCGACGAGGGCCTGGTCGAGCAGCAGCTCTCTTGTCATGGGTTCACCCTAGTCAACCGGCGCCGGGGCCCTCACAGCCAGCCGTTGCGCTTCAGGGTGCGGTGGATGCCGACACAGAGCGCCACCATGGCCGACATGACCACGGGGTAGCCGAACTTCCAGTGCAGTTCCGGCATGTAGTCGAAGTTCATCCCGTACACCCCGCACACCATCGTCGGTACGGCGATGATGGCGGCCCAGGACGTGATCTTGCGCATGTCCTCGTTCTGCGCGACGGACGCCTGCGCGAGGTTGGCCTGGAGGATCGAGTTGAGCAGTTCGTCGAAGCCGATGACCTGCTCCTGGACCCGGGCGAGGTGGTCGGCGACGTCCCGGAAGTACTTCTGGATGTCGGGGTCGACCAGCCGCATCGGCCGCTCGCTCAGCAGCTGCATCGGCCGCAGCAGCGGCGACACCGCGCGCTTGAACTCCAGTACCTCACGCTTGAGTTGGTAGATCCGGCCGGCGTCCGTGCCGCGCGGGGTGCCCTTGCGTCCCGGCGAGAACACCTCCGTCTCGACCTCGTCGATGTCGTCCTGGACGGCGTCCGCGACCGCGATGTAGCCGTCGACGACGTGGTCGGCGATGGCGTGCAGCACCGCCGAGGGGCCCTTGGCGAGCAGCTCGGGGTCGTCCTGGAGGCGGTGGCGCAGCGCGCGCAGCGAGCCCTGGCCGCCGTGCCGGACGGTGATGAAGAAGTCCTTGCCGGTGAAGCACATGACCTCACCGGTCTCGACGACCTCGCTGTTGGCCGTGAGCCGGTCGTGCTCGATGTAGTGGATGGTCTTGAAGACCGTGAAGAGGGAGTCGTCGTAGCGCTCCAGCTTGGGCCGCTGGTGCGCCTGCACGGCGTCCTCCACGGCCAGCGGGTGCAGCCCGAACTCGCTGGCGATACCGGCGAATTCGGCCTCGGTCGGCTCGTGCAGGCCGATCCACACGAAGCCTCCGTCGCGCCGCACCCGGCGCATGGCCTCCTGCGGGGTCGGCGGCTGCGTGTACGCGACGCGCGAGCCGTCGCGGTAGACCGCGCAGTCGACGACGGCCGACGGCGTCGCGGGGTCGCGGGTGGTGTCGTAGGCGCCGGTGTCCATGCGCCCGCCCCCCTTGCGCAGGGAGGGGCGGGCCGGGCGGACAACGGCACGGAGGTCGCGGATCATCGACATGGCAGGCTCCTTCGCGACTAGCAAAGAAAGACCGCCACGACGGGTGGAACTGCCCGGAATGAGGACGTCCTGAGTGCGGAGGTTTGGCACGTCCACAAAGCGGGGAGCACCGCTCCGTCGCGGTGGCGAGCTTCGCTACTGAATCAGACCGGAGAGATCTGGCGGATCAGACAGATCGAGCAGATCAGGTGACAAAAGAAACGAAGTGCTCTTCCGCATGAAGATGAGCGCGAGAGATGGCGACCAGCCGGGGGCCAAGAAGCCGGAGCAGCTGCGTCAGCGGCAGGAAGAGCGAGTGGTACTGCACGGGTGACTTCGATCCATGACAGCCCCACCTCCTCCAGCCGGTCCCTCGTAAGGGAGTCTCGTCTGCGTCGGGGCAAGATCGCTACGCTTCTGCGTGCTGCCCCGAACCACCGGGCCAGAATAGCAGTCGACGGAAGTGTCAAGGCGCTGCTTTGCCCAGCACCGACGAGTTCTATGCTCGCCGCATGGTTGATGTTCTTCCTCTGGTAGAGGCCCGTCTGCGCAGCGCGCTCGGCGAGCCGGACGCCCGCGCCGCGGTCACCTTCCTCGGTACGGACCGCCTCGAGGTGCTGCGTTTCCACGAGGGCGACGTCGTCCGCTACGCCACGCTCGGCATGTCCGCGCAGCCGATGAGCGACCCGACGGCGATGCTCGCCGATCCGGTCGGGGGGCCGCGTGCCGAGCTGGTGCTGTCCGTCAGGCCGGGCGCGTCCGACACCGACAAGGTGCTCCGTCCGCTGGCCGTGCTCGCCGCGTCCCCGCAGGTCGAGGGCGTGGTCGTGGCTCCCGGCAGCTCACTCGACGTGGGTGAACCCCTGTGGCCCGGCGCCCCGTTCACCTCGGTCCTGGTCGCCGAGCCGGGCGGTCTGGTCGAGGATCTCGACCTCGACGAGCCGCTCGATCCGGTCCGCTTCCTGCCCCTGCTCCCCATGACCCCCAACGAGGCCGCCTGGAAGCGCGTGCACGGCGCCCAGGCCCTCCAGGAGCGCTGGCTGACGAACGGGACGGACCTCCGGGATCCGTCCCGGAAATCCGTCCCGCTCGATTGAGGTCTGGGGTGACCCATGTCACCAACGCTCGTGCGTCGCTCGTCAGTTGACGCCGGGTCGGCTCAGCCGGCGAAGACCGCGACCCCGTCCTCCGTCGCGTGCTTGGGCTCCAGCTCCTCGGCTTCGTGCGTGAGCGCCTTGCGCCGGACGACGACCACGACCGCGCCGAGCACCGCGGTGACCGCCGCGACGACGAACGGGACATGGATGTCGGTCCACTCCTCGATCTTCGGCGCGAAGTACGGCGCGGCCGCGGCCGCGAACCACCGCACGAAGTTGTAGCCGGCGCTCGCCACCGGGCGAGGGGCGTCCGAGACGCCGAGCGCCAGCTCGGTGTAGACGGTGTTGTTCACGCCGATGAACGCGCCCGACAGGATCGTGCAGACGATCGCCGTGGTGTGGTCGCCGTACCCGAGGGCGAACACGTCGACGGCGAGCAGCACGAGCGAGCCGCCGAGCACCTTCAGCGAGCCGAACCGCTCCTGGAGCCGCGGCGCCACGAGGACCGAGAAGACGGCGAGCAGCACGCCCCAGGCGAAGAACACCGCCCCCGACTTGTAGGGGGTCATGTTCAGCACGAACGGGGTGAAGGCCAGCACGGTGAAGAACGTGTAGTTGTAGAAGAACGCCGAGGCCGCCACGGAGGCGAGACCGCCGTGGCCGAGCGCCTTGATCGGGTCCAGGACGGAGATCTTCCGGGCCGGCTTCGGCTGGTCCTTCAGGAACACCGTGATGCACAGGAAGCCGATCGCCATCAGGAACGCGGTGCCGAAGAAGGGGTAGCGCCAGCTGGCGTCGCCGAGCAGCGCGCCGAGCAGCGGCCCGCAGGCCATGCCGAGGCCGAGGGCGGACTCGTACAGCAGGATGGCGGCCGCACTGCCGCCGGCCGCCGCGCCGACGATCACCGCGAGGGCGGTCGACACGAACAGCGCGTTGCCGAGCCCCCAGCCCGCCCGGAAGCCGACGAGTTCGCCGACCGAGCCCGAGGTGCCCGCGAGAGCCGCGAAGACGACGACGAGGGCGAGGCCCGCCAGCAGCGTCCTGCGGCCGCCGATCCGGCTGGAGACGAAGCCGGTGACCAGCATCGCGAACGCGGTGATCAGGAAGTACGAGGTGAAGAGCAGGGAGACCTGGCCGGCCGTGGCGTCCAGCCCCTGGGCGATGGACGGCAGGATCGGGTCGACGAGGCCGATGCCCATGAAGGCGACGACGGACGCGCCGGCCGTCGCCCACACCGCCTTCGGCTGCCGCAGGATGCTTCCGGCTCCCGCATCGAACGGGTCCATGGTTCCGCTCACTCCGCTCACCTCTCGAAGGTAGTTGGTATATACACACGATATGTTAGATCGCCTAATTAATGCAAGCTGCACGTAAATCTGGGGAGCAAGTCACTTCCGTCCGGACGGGTGATCGTCCTTGACGTGGGCGTGCTCGGGTAGGACCGTGGGGCTCTATGAGGGGCGAACCCAGTTGCCCGAAGTGTGGTGGCCGGGTCAGGGCTCCCGGACTCTTCGCCGATTCCTGGCAGTGCGATGTGCACGGGACGGTGCATCCGCTTCAGCCCGTGATCCCGCCCAGCGTCGAGGCCCTCGGCGTCGTCGTGCATCGCACACAGGTGCCGGTGTGGATGCCGTGGCCGCTGCCTGTCGGCTGGCTCTTCACGGGCGTCATGTACGCGGGGGACGACCGCAGCGGAGGCCGCGCCACCGCGGTGGCCTGCTCCGGGCCCGGCCCGCTCGGCGGTATGGGTGAGCTGGTCCTGGTCGCCGAGGAGCTGGGCGTCGGACTCGGTGCGCGTTACGCCGGGGTCGACGGACCGGACCCGGGCCCGTACATGAGCGTCGAGAAACCCCCGGAGGCCAAGGTCCTGGCCGCCGGCCGTCCGACCCCGCTCTGGCATGTCTCCGCCACCCCGGACGACCGGGCCGTCTTCGCGGGAGAGGCGCGCGGCCTGTGGCTGTGGGCCGTGGTGTGGCCCGAGCAGTCCGGGCTGCTGATGTACGACGAGCTGGTGCTCACCGATCTGCGGGACGCGGGGGCCGAGCTGGAACTTGTGCCGTGCGGGGCGCTGTCGCCGCGCCTGCTCAAGCCTTAGCGCTCCGCTGGGCTGGGCGGCTGGGCGGCTGGGCTCGGCGGCTTGGGGGGTGCGTCGTGCTTCCGGCCGTGGGAGCCTGCTGCGCCGTCGTGGCTGGTCGCGCAGTTCCCCGCGCTCCTGGGGGGTGGCGGTGCCGCGTGTGTCGCGTCCCCGGGGTGCCCGTGTCGCGTGCGTGTGCGCCGCGCCCCTGAGGCCGGTGGTGTCGCGGGTGTTTCGGTGGTGGGTGTGTAGGGGGTGCTCGGTGGTTTTGGGTGTGACAGGGGTGGTCTGATTACCGGCTATGCTGAAGCGTCCCCTTCCGTCCCGTCACCGCCTGGAGCCCGCGTCGTGCGCATCGATCTGCACTGCCACTCCACGGCCTCCGACGGTACGGACACCCCGGCCGAGCTGGTCCGCAACGCGGGTGCCGCCGGTCTGGACGTCGTCGCGCTGACCGATCACGACACCACCCGGGGACACGCCGAGGCCCTTGCCGCGCTGCCGCCGGGGCTCACGCTCGTGACCGGCGCCGAGCTGTCCTGCCGTGTCGACGGCATCGGCATGCACCTGCTGGCCTATCTGTTCGACCCCGAGGAGCCCGCCCTGCTCGCCGAGCGCGAGCTGGTGCGCGACGACCGGGTGCCGCGGGCGCGGGGAATGGTCACCCGGCTCAACGAGCTGGGCGTCCCCGTCACCTGGGAGCAGGTCGCGCGGATCGCGGGGGAGGGATCCGTCGGGCGGCCGCACGTCGCCACCGCCCTGGTGGAACTCGGCGTCGTGCCGACCGTGAACGACGCCTTCACCGGGCACTGGCTGGCCGACGGCGGCCGGGCCCATGTCGAGAAGCACGAGACCGATCCCTTCGAGGCGATCCGGCTGGTCAAGGGCGCCGGCGGGGTCACCGTCTTCGCGCACCCGGGCGCGAGCAAGCGCGGCCGCACGGTGCCGGAGTCCGTGATCGCCGAGCTGGCGGCCGCCGGTCTCGACGGCGTCGAGGTCGACCACATGGACCACGACGCGCACACGCGCGCACGGCTGCGCGGGTTCGCCGCCGAGCTGGGGCTGCTGGTCACCGGCTCGTCGGACTACCACGGCAGTCGCAAGACCTGCCGGCTCGGCGAGTACACGACCGACCCCGAGGTGTACGGGGAGATCACGCGGCGCGCCACCGGGGCGTTCCCGGTGCCGGGCACCGGCGGAGCCTGAGGCTCGCCTCCGCCCGTCCGGTCCACCCCTTTCCCGCAAGGCTCCTGCACTGATGTTCGACGTCGCCGTCTTCGGCTCCCTCTTCCTCACCCTTTTCGTCATCATGGATCCCCCCGGGATCACCCCGATCTTCCTCGCGCTGACCGCCGGACGCCCTGGCAAGGTGCAGAAGCGGATGGCCTTCCAGGCGGTCTGTGTGGCCGGCGGCGTGATCACCGTCTTCGGGCTCCTCGGGCACCAGATCCTCGACTATCTGCATGTCTCCGTCCCCGCGCTGATGATCGCGGGAGGCCTGCTGCTCCTGCTGATCGCGCTCGACCTGCTCACCGGCAAGACCGACGAGCCGAAGCAGACCAAGGACGTCAACGTCGCGCTCGTCCCGCTGGGCATGCCGCTGCTGGCCGGGCCCGGTGCGATCGTCTCCGTCATCCTCGCCGTGCAGAAGGCCGACGGCGCGGCCATGCAGATCTCGGTCTGGGTGGCCATCCTCGCCATCCATGTCGTGCTGTGGCTGGTGATGCGCTACTCGCTGCTGATCATCCGGGTCATCAAGGACGGCGGCGTGGTCCTGGTGACGCGGCTCGCGGGCATGATGCTCTCCGCGATCGCCGTGCAGCAGATCATCAACGGGATCACCCAGGTGATCAGGGCCGGCTGACCGGGCCCCGGTACATGCAGAGCCCCGGTACATGCAGAACCCCCTACGGCATCGCCGTAGGGGGTTCTGAAACCTGTGCGGGACCCGTGTTACGAGGCCGAGGTGTCGGCCGGACGGATCCACAACCGCTGCCCGATGGCTGCGGCCTGCTGAACGATCCGGTTGACGGAGGCGGCGTCCACGACGGTGCAGTCCACGGCCGTGCCGTCGACGTCGTCGAGTCGCATGATTTCGAAGCGCATTGGCTTCTCCCTTCGTCTGGTCATCCTCCTGAGGAGAACTACTTGGTTACACAGGGAGTCAACGGGATGCGTGTTACAAACATTCCCTACGCTAAAGAAATTTTTCGAACAACTAATTACTGACGAGTAAGGGGGTTTGCGGGGACTGAACGGGACCGGTTGTGTTCGCAGCGTGACCACCGGAACAATGGAAGCGATGAACGACGACCTCCCGGCCCTCGCCGCCCGTATCGACCGCACGAACGCGCTGCTGACACGCATGCTCGCCGAGGTGGCCAAGACGCCCTCGACCCACGCGATCTTCGTCGACGCGGGGTACCTGTACGCGGCCGCGGGACGTCTGGTGGCCGGGACCGAGGACCGCCGGGCCTTCGACCTCGACGCCGAGGGCCTGATCGAGGCGCTCATCGACCGCGCCCGCTCGATCTTCGCCGACAGCCGGCTGCTGCGCGTCTACTGGTACGACGGCGCCCGGCGCCGCATCCACACCACCGAGCAGCAGTGCATCGCCGAACTCCCCGACGTGAAGGTGCGGTTGGGCAACCTGAACGCCAACAACCAGCAGAAGGGCGTCGATTCGCTGATCCGGACCGACCTGGAGTCCCTGGCCCGGCACCGGGCCATCAGCGACGCGGCCCTGCTGGGCGGCGACGAGGACCTGGTCTCGGCGGTGGAGGCCGCCCAGGGGTACGGCGCCCGGGTGCACCTCTGGGGCATCGAGGCGCCGGAGGGCCGCAACCAGGCCGAGCCGCTGCTCTGGGAGGTCGACAGCCAGCGCACCCTCGACCTCGACTTCTTCAAGCCGTACGTCTCACGGCGCACCGCCCCGGCCTACGAGGGTCCCGGCGCGAACCGGCCCACCCGCGAGGCCGTCCGCTTCGTCGGTGCGCAGGTGGCGGCGAAGTGGCTGGCGGCCCGGGGCAGGGAGTCGCTGGCCGAGCTGCTGCCGGGCCACCCCTACCTCCCCGGCTCCGTCGACCAGGACCTTCTCGTGGAGGCGGAAGGCATCCTCCAGTACTCCCTGCGCGGCCAGGCCGACCTGAGACGCGCCCTGCGGGACGGCTTCTGGGAGCACGTGCAGACGCAGTACTAGGGCACGACCCGCAGTCCGGCTCTGACGCCCGGCGCAGGACCGGCCCCGACGCCCGGCGCAGGACCGGCCCTATCGCCCGGGGTGACGGTCCCAGAAGTCGGCCAGCGCGTGGGCCGTCGGCAGCGGCTGGTCCTGGTTCGGCGAGTGCTCGGCGCCCGGCACGACCGTCCGGTGCGCCCGCAGCTCCACGGCCATGGCGTCGAGGAGGGGCACCGGCCAGGTGTCGTCCCGCGCACCCGACAGGACATGGAACGGCAGCGGAACGGCCGCGAGTTCACCGACCCGGTCCGGCTCCACGCACAACTGACGCCCGGTCACCAGGAGTTGAGCGGGCTTGTGGTTCAGCCAGCGCAGCCGCAACAGCTCCGGCGCGGCGGACCCGCGGGCCGGACCGCCGACCTCCTCGGGCGGCCCCATCGCCAGGATCGCCTCCCACACCTGCGGCATCGACATCACCGCGAGCGCGTCGTGCAGCAGCTTCACGCGCTGCTTCTGGGAGTCCGAGATCTCGGCCGGGCCCGAGGAGACGAGCGTGAACGACACGAAGGGGGAGTGGTCGAGAAGGACGGCGGCCCGGGCGATCTGACCGCCGAGGGAGTGCCCCACCAGATGCACAGGGGTGTCGAGGGCCGCCGCCTGCGCCAGCACGTCCCGCGCCAACTCCTCGCGCGCGTAGGCGGATTCGTCGACGGCCGGCCCGTCGGACTCGTTCTGCCCTCGTCCGTCCACGGCGATGGCCCGGTAGCCGCGAGCCGCGAGCGGCTCGTGCATCCGGTGGAAGTCCTCCTTGCTCCCGGTGAAGCCGGGCAGCAACAGCGCGACACCCCGCTGCTCGACGCCGGCGGGCACGGGCGCGTCGACGACGGCGAACTCACCGCGCTCGGTCCGCAGCGGATACGAGCGCGCGCCGGCGGGCGGCGGGAAGGGGCTGCTGGTGCTGGGCCTGGTCACGCCCCGAGGCTACCGGGAGGGCCCTCCGCGCGCCGTCGGTGGGACCTCGCCCGGGAACGCCGACGGCCCGGCCCCTCGCCGAGGAGGGACCGGGCCGTCGGGCCGTCATGCCAGGCCGGTCGATCAGCCGTCCGCGGGCTCCGCGGCGACCGTCGCCTTGCGGGTGCGACGCACCCTCGGCTTCGCCTCCGCCGTGTCGACCGCGGTCTCGGCCTCGGCCGGGGCCGGGGTGGTGGCGGTCTTGCGGGTGCGGCGCGGCTTGGTGGCTTCCGCTTCCTGGGTGGCCTGGGCCGGGATGTCGGCGGTGGTAGCCGTCGTCTCGGGCTGGGCGGCCTTGCGGGTGGTGCGGCGGCGGGGCTTGGCCTCGGTCGCCTCGGTTGCCTCTGCCGTGTCGACGGCGGCTTCGGCCGGGGCCGCGGCTGCCGTCTTACGGGCGCGACGCGGCTTGACCGCCGCCGCGGCGGCCGCTGCGGCCTCCGCGATCGGCTCCGTCGCCGTGGCGGCCGTCTTGCGGGTACGGCGCGGCTTGGCCTCCGTGGCCTCGGCCGTGTCGACCGCGACCTCGGCCGGAGCCGCTGCCTTACGGGTGCGACGCGGCTTGGCCTCGGGCTCGACGACCGCCGGGGTCTCGACGACCGCGGGTGCCTCGACGACCGCCGGGGCTGCCGTCTTGCGGGTGCGGCGCGGCTTGGCCTCGGTGGCCTCGGCCGTGTCCGTGGTGGCTTCGACCGCGACAGTCGCCTTGCGCGTGGCGCGGCGACGCGGCTTGGCCTCCGTACCCTCCGCCGTGTCGACCGCGGTCTCGGCCTCGGCCGGGGCCGGGGTGGTGGCGGTCTTGCGGGTGCGGCGCGGCTTGGTGGCTTCCGCTTCCTGGGTGGCCTGGGCCGGGATGTCGGCGGTGGTGGCCGTCGTCTCGGGCTGGGCGGTCTTGCGGGTGGTGCGGCGGCGGGGCTTGGCCTCGGTCGCCTCTGCCGTGTCGACGGCGGCTTCGGCGGGGGCCGCGGCTGCCGTCTTACGGGCGCGACGCGGCTTGACCACGGTCTCGGCGGTGGCGACGGCCGCGATGGCCTCCGGGGCCGCCTCGACGGCCTCGACCACGGCTTCGGCCACGGCATCGGCCGGAGCCGTCGCCTTGCGGGTGCGGCGGCGCGGCCTGGTCTCCGTCGCCTCCGCCGTGTCGACGGCGGCCTCGGCCGCGGGGGCCTCGACGGCGGGGGCTTCGACGGCCGGCAGCTCCGTCACCGTGGCCGGTGCGGTCTGCGCGGTCTGCGCGGTCTTGCGGGTACGGCGGCGGCGCGGCGCGGCCTCCGGAGCGGTCTCCGGGGCGGTGCCCTCCGCGGTCGCCACGGCAGCTTCCGCCGCCTCGGCGACGGGCTCGACGGTCGCCGCGTCGGCCGGCACGGCCGTCACGACGGCGGCCTCGTGCCCGGAGCCGTTGCGGGTACGGCGCCGACGGCGCGGGGTACGCGGGCCGGCGGTCTCGTCCGCCACGGGCGTCGGCTCGGCCACGGGGGCCTGCTCGGCAGCCGTGGTCCCGGCGGGCGTCGCGTCGAGCGGCGAGCCGTTGCGCGTACGGCGACGGCGACGGGGCGTACGGGCCGAACGCTCGAACTCGTCGGAGCGCCCTGCGGTCTGCTCGTCGGAGCGGGACTCGCCACGGCCACCGCGGTCACCGCGACCGTCTCGGTCACCGCGACCGTCTCGGTCACCGCGACCGTCTCGGTCACCACGGCCACCTTGGTCGCCACGGCCACCTCGGTCGCCACGACCGCCCCGGTCACCACGGTCGCCGCGGTCACCACGACCGCGCGCTCCGCGGCCGCCCGGCTCGCCGAGGTCCTCGAGCTCCTCCGCGTCGAGCCCGGCGCGGGTGCGCTCGGAGCGCGGCAGGACACCCTTGGTGCCCGCGGGGATGCCGAGTTCCTCGAAGAAGTGCGGAGAGGTGGAGTACGTCTCCGGCGGGTTGCCGAAGTCGAGCTCCAGCGCCTTGTTGATGAGCTGCCAGCGCGGGATGTCGTCCCAGTCGACCAGCGTGATCGCGATGCCCTTGGCGCCCGCGCGGCCGGTACGGCCGATGCGGTGCAGGTACGTCTTCTCGTCCTCGGGGGACTGGTAGTTGATGACGTGTGTGACGCCCTCGACGTCGATGCCGCGGGCGGCCACGTCGGTGCAGACGAGGACGTCGACCTTGCCGTTGCGGAAGGCGCGCAGCGCCTGCTCGCGGGCGCCCTGGCCGAGGTCGCCGTGGACCGCGCCGGAGGCGAAGCCGCGCTGCTGGAGCTGGTCGGCCAGGTCGGCCGCCGTGCGCTTGGTACGGCAGAACACCATGACCAGCCCGCGGCCGTCGGCCTGCAGGATGCGCGAGACCATCTCGGGCTTGTCCATGTTGTGCGCGCGGTACACGTGCTGCTTGGTGTTCGCGACGGTCCTGCCCGCGTCGTCCGGCGACGTGGCGTTGATGTGCGTGGGCTGCGACATGTAGCGGCGCGCGAGACCGATGACCGCGCCCGGCATGGTCGCCGAGAACAGCATGGTCTGACGCTTCGCCGGAAGCATGTTGATGATCTTCTCGACGTCGGGCAGGAAGCCCAGGTCGAGCATCTCGTCGGCCTCGTCCAGGACGAGCGACTTGATGTGCTTGAGGTCGAGCTTCTTCTGGCCCGCGAGGTCCAGCAGGCGGCCCGGGGTGCCGACGACCACGTCGACGCCCTTCTTGAGGGCCTCGACCTGGGGCTCGTAGGCGCGGCCGCCGTAGATGGCGAGAACGCGCACGTTGCGCACCTTGCCCGCGGTCAGCAGGTCGTTGGTGACCTGCGTGCACAGCTCACGGGTGGGGACGACGATGAGCGCCTGCGGGGCGTCGGTGAGGTCCTCGGGACGGGCGCGGCCTGCTTCGACGTCGGCGGGGACGGTCACGCGCTCGAGGAGCGGGAGTCCGAAGCCGAGGGTCTTGCCGGTGCCGGTCTTCGCCTGGCCGATGACGTCCGTGCCCGTGAGGGCCACCGGGAGGGTCATCTCCTGGATCGGGAAGGGACTGATGATGCCGACGGCCTCAAGGGCCTCGACGGTCTCGGAAAGGATGCCGAGCTCTCGGAACGTAGTCAGGGTGCTGCCTCTTCTGTGTGCGCGGTGCGAGGCGAACGCGGGGGTCGTGTCAGGACCGTGCCGGGGGACGTCGGCTGCCTCACGGGCCAGCCGGCAAGACACGGGACCTCTGCCGACGCTCTAGCGCTCGTACCGCTGAGGGGGTCCCCTCCGGGTTGCCGTACGCGCAGTGCCGTACGGGCGAGGAGGGCTGTCGGGTCGGAGCCGATCGGGCCACCGACCGGGCATCCTCATACATGCAGCCCGTCGAATATTCGGCAGGCGCATTACCACCATACCCCGGAATCATGCACACGTGATGGCCGATTCGGTCACGTTGTGGTTGTCACAGTGCCGGAGGTGGTCCCGTACGTCTTCGTCGTCACACTGATTGACCAGGGACTTCCACCGTACGGTGAGCGGGCTATTGTGCGCTTCATGACGACCTCTGACAAGCCTGAGAACACCGCCACCGGCATCGCCGCCCAGGACTGGACGACGGCCGCGGCCGACCCGCAGTACCGGGCCGCGGTCGTGGATCTGCTGGGTGCGTTGGCGTACGGCGAGCTGGCGGCGTTCGAGCGGCTCGCGGAGGACGCCAAACTGGCGCCCACGCTGGAGGACAAGGCGGAGCTGGCGAAGATGGCGTCGGCCGAGTTCCACCACTTCGAGCGGCTGCACGACCGGCTCACCGAGATCGGTGAGGAGCCGACGCTGGCGATGGAGCCGTTCGTCGCCGCGCTCGACGGCTTCCACCGGCAGACGGCCCCGTCGGACTGGCTGGAGGGCCTCGTCAAGGCGTACGTCGGCGACTCGATCGCCAGCGACTTCTACCGCGAGGTCGCGGTGCGCCTGGACACCGACAGCCGCGCCCTGGTGCTGGCCGTGCTGGACGACACCGGCCACGCCGGCTTCGCGGTGGACCGGGTGCGTGGCGCGATCGACGCCGACCCGCGGGTGGGCGGACGGCTCGCGCTGTGGGCGCGGCGGCTGATGGGCGAGGCCCTGTCGCAGTCCCAGCGGGTGGTCGCGGACCGCGACGCGCTGTCGACGATGCTCGTGGGCGGTGTCGCGGACGGCTTCGACCTCGCCGAGGTCGGCCGGATGTTCTCCCGGATCACCGAGGCGCACACGAAGCGGATGGCGGCGCTGGGGCTGGCGGCCTAGTCGGTCCCGTCGGCCCGCCGGCCGCCGCCGGCCTCAGGCCGGGGCCGACCGGCGGAGCCGGCCGGCCGGGCGCAGCAGCAGGGAGAGCGAGGCGGCGGAGACGATCGCGGCGCCGAGAAGACTCGCCAGGCCGATGCCGGGGCCCAGCGCGCTGTGGGTGACGAAGTCACCGAACAGGGCTCCCGCGACGCCCGTCGCGAAGACGAGGGTGCGGACCGGCAGACGGTGGGAGAAGCGGTGGACCGCCGCCCACGCGAGCACGAGACCGAGCACAGCGGAGCCGAGCGCTTCCAAGATCATATGGGTCCCTCCCGGACGGTGGGGCTCTGCATCAAGGTCGTAGCCCGTCATACCCGTGACCTGCGGAATGCAATCCTCCTCTGTGGCCGGGTTGTGCTCCGTCTGTGGAGAAGACGCCGACAGCGAAAAACCGCCGCGAATCCGGCGGCGAGAACGTTCGGCGGCGAGAACGTGAGTGGGGCCCGGCGACCATCTGGTCGCCGGGCCCCACTCACGTGCTTCGCCTACAGAGCGCCGAAGCCCACCTTGCGCGGAGCGGGCTCGCCCAGCTCGACGTAGGCCAGGCGGTCGGCCGGAACCAGGACCTTGCGGCCGTGCTGGTCCACGAGGCTGAGCAGCTGCGACTTTCCGGCCAGGGCCTCGGCCACCACGCGCTCGACCTCCTCGGGAGTCTGACCGCTCTCCAGAACGATCTCGCGGGGTGCGTGCAGCACGCCGATCTTGACCTCCACGGCTATGTCCCTCCGACGGTCATGAGGTGCGCGGGCGTCCGCGCCGTACGCTGCACACATTAGCCCGGTGAGGGGACGTTCACGGCGCGGCCGTCCACGCCAGGAGCGAACAGCGGGCGGGAACAAACGGCCGGGCGTCCCCGCGGTCAGTGCTGATCGGTGCCGTGCAGCGGGAAACCGGCGATGCCCCGCCAGGCCAGCGAGGCCAGCAGCTGCACCGCCTGGTCGCGCGGCACGCTGCGGTCGCTGTGCAGCCAGGACCGCGCCACGACCTGGGCGAGGCCGCCCAGACCCGAGGCGAGCAGCATCGACTCCGCGCGGGAGAGGCCCGTGTCCTCCGCGATGACCTCGCAGATCGCCTCGGCGCACTCGGTGGTCACCTTGTCGACGCGCTCGCGCACCGCGGGCTCGTTCGTCAGGTCCGACTCGAAGACCAGACGGAAGGCGCCGCCGTCGTCCTCGACGTACGCGAAATACGCGTCCATCGTGGCGCGGACCCGCTGCTTGTTGTCGGTCGTCGAGGCGAGCGCGCCGCGCACGGCCTGGATGAGCGACTCGCAGTGCTGGTCCAGCAGGGCCAGGTACAGGTCGAGCTTGCCGGGGAAGTGCTGGTACAGCACCGGCTTGCTGACTCCGGCCCGCTCGGCGATGTCGTCCATGGCGGCGGAGTGGTAGCCCTGCGCCACGAAGACTTCCTGGGCGGCGCCCAGCAGCTGGTTCCGTCGGGCACGGCGCGGCAAGCGGGTGCCTCGCGGGCGCGCCGCCTCTGTCTGCTCGATGGCTGTCACGCCGCCTCCCAAAGTGGTCCTCATGCGGTGAGCGCCGCGTCGCCATCGTACTTTTCGGTAACCCTGGTGTGCGCGGTGCGCGTGCAGAATTTCACGGACTGGACGACGACAAAAGCGGTGTAAACAGTTTCGGACCGGGATGTTACGGGCATACTCCGCCCCGCTCCAGCTCGGCGCATGTCAGCGATAGTCGTCCTCGTCGAGCGACACGACGCGGGCCTGTTCGACAAGGTCGGCTTCGTTGGCCCGGGTGGGATCCACGTCCTCCAGAGAGTCGTCGCGTTCCGGGGTGACGTCCTTGTACTGCTCGGCGGCGTCGTTCTCCGGCGCCTCGACGTCGAGCTCCCCGAAGTCGTCGTCCTCTTCGAACGTCTCCGGGTCGGTGGGGTCAACGGCCATGGTGGGCTCCCTTCCTACGAACGTCCCTGCGAGGTGCAGGGGCCACAAGCGGGTGCCCTCGGTACGAGCCTAGGAGACACCCGTTTCGGACGCCAAGCGATCGCTGTGCTGAGTGCCCCCGATTCGCGCCGGTATGGCTCGGGCGCGGTGTCGGCGCGGCGCCCGAGCCACACGCGCGTGCGACCCGCGCGTGTGATGGCGAACACACAAAGGCGCGCGTGATCGTCTCGTAACATTGCCCGCATGTCTTCGACCGAGCTGCCCTCCGTGCCGCCCACCAGTGTGCTGCCGAAGGCGATCGCCGTCCGGGTCGCCGAGGGCGAGCGGCTCCGGTCGGTCGGGCTGCCGGGGGTCACGTTGACGGTCCGTTCCAGGCCGCCCGTGCGCGAGGGGCTCGAGCCCGCGCTGTACGTGCACGGCCTGGGCGGTTCCTCGCAGAACTGGTCCGCGCTGATGGCGCTGCTCGACGGGGCGGTGGCGAGCGAGGCCTTGGATCTGCCGGGCTTCGGCGACTCCCCGCCGCCGGACGACGGCAACTACTCCATCACGGCACACGCGCGTGCCGTCATCCGCTATCTCGACGCCGTCGATCGCGGACCCGTGCACCTGTTCGGCAACTCGCTCGGCGGCGCGGTGTCCACGCGCGTCGCCGCGGTCCGGCCCGACCTGGTGCGGACGCTGACGCTGGTGTCGCCCGCGCTGCCGGAGTTGCGGGTGCAGCGGACGGCGGTGCCCACGGGACTGGTCGGGCTGCCCGGGGTGGCCGCGCTCTTCACCAGGTTCACCCGCGAGTGGACCGCCGAGCAGCGCGTCCGCGGTGTCACGGCGCTCTGTTACGGCGATCCCGGGCGGGTCAGTCCGGACGCGTTCCGCCACGCGGTGGAGGAGCTGGAGCGCCGCCTTCAGCTGCCGTACTTCTGGGACGCGCTGACGCGTTCCACGCGCGGCCTGCTCAGCGCGTACACGCTGGGAGGCCAACACGGGCTCTGGCGTCAGGCCGAGCGCGTCCTCGCACCGACCCTCCTGGTCTACGGTGGTCGCGACCAGCTCGTCGGTTTCCGCATGGCGCAGCGGGCCGCCCGCACCTTCCGTGACTCCCGCCTGCTCACGCTGCCCGACGCCGGGCACGTGGCGATGATGGAGTATCCCGAGACGGTGGCGACGGCGTTCCGGGAGCTCCTGGCCGACACCGCCACCGCGACCGAGAACTCGGGAGGCTGAGACCGACGTGGGACGCCACAGCCGGCGTGGACCCGCGCCCAAGAGTGCCGCCAAGGGCGGCTCCAAGGGCGCGTCGCAGGGGGCTCCTCCGGAGCCGCCCCTCCAGGGAGACCCGCGCGGCGCCCGCGTCCAGGTACCGCCCCCGGGGTACGACGGAACCCCCTCGCACGGAGTGCCCCGCTTCCCCTTTCCCGACGGGACTCCGGCCCATGGCTTCCCGCAGGTGCGCGGCGGTCACCCCGAGCAGCGCGAAGGCGGGGGAGGCTGGGGTGACTTGAGAGGACGATCAGCGGGTACCGGGCAGCCCGTGATACCGCGTCAGCGACCCATGCCCCAGGACGGCCCGCGTCAGAGCCCCCGTCAAGGTTCCCGCCAGGGCCCTCGTCAGGACTACCTCGATGCCTTCGGCGAGGACGATGAAGATGTGTTCACGCGCGCGAGAACGCCGTCCGCGGCCTCGCGCGTGCAGGATCCATACGCCACCGCCACCATCGACCGGGACGCCGTCTCCCGTGCGGCCGTCGCGGTCGGCGCCGACGGGCGCGACGGGGACGACGACCACCTGCCCTCCGCCGGTGGGCCCGTGACCGCTCAAGGAGTCAGGGGGCGGACGTTCGGCGGTATCGCGGCCGCCGCCGTCACCACGGTGTTGGCCGTCGTCGTGGCCGGGCAGGTCGCCACCGGCCGGGACGACGACTCCGGCCGGTCGCGGTCCGCCTCCGGGCAGACCCGTGAGGCCGTCGACGACGCCGCCGCGCGCGGGGAGGACCGGCCGAGCCCGTCCGTGTCCGCCGGCGCGGCAGGGGCGGCCGGCGGCGTGGCCACGCTGACGTACGCGCAGGGGATGGCCACGAAGTACGCGCTCAGCGCCAAGCTCAAGGGGTCGGGAAAGTTCGACGCCGTCGCGGGCGTGGACAAGGCCCCCGGCAAGGGGCAGAAGTACACCTACCGGGTGGACGTGGAACAGGGCCTCGGGCTCGACGGCGAACTCTTCGCGCAGGCCGTGCAGAAGACGCTCAACGACGCCCGCAGCTGGGCCCACGACGGCGCCCGCACCTTCGAGCGGATCCACTCGGGCAAGGCCGACTTCGTCATCACGCTCGCCAGTCCGGGCACCACCGCGGTGTGGTGCGCCAAGTCGGGTCTGGACACCACGGAGGACAACGTCTCCTGCGACTCCGCCTCCACCGAACGCGTGATGATCAACGCCTATCGGTGGGCCCAGGGGTCGGAGACCTTCGGCGACAAGATGTACGCCTACCGGCAGATGCTGATCAACCACGAGGTCGGCCACCGTCTCGGCTACAGCCACGTCACCTGCGACAAGGACGGCGAGCTGGCGCCGGTCATGCAGCAGCAGACGAAATTCCTCGACCACGACGGGATCCACTGCCTGCCCAACGCCTGGCCCTATCCCAGCAGTTGAGCCACAGGGGAGGACAGGTGTCACAGGGGGCGCGTTGACATGCCCAAAAAGTTCCTCCATATTGCTGCGTATGTGGTCTAGTCATCCCGTCGACAGGAGCGCCGCCATCGAGCTGGCGCTCTTCGGCGTGACCGCGCTCTGCGTGGCCGACATCCACTGTCGCTGACGCCGCCCCCAGGCGCGTGCGTCGCGAATTCTCCTGCTTTTCCAGCCGTTGACGTGGTCACGGCTCTTCGACGACCCGGCGCCGGGGCGGACGTCTGTTCACTTTCGTCTCACTCCTCGTCCATATGTCTCGGATACCGAGATGCCCCGGAAGGGGTGGCGAGACCGTCAACCGAGAGGTCGTCATTCCGATGCGTCAACCGTCCCTCATAGCGCGCCGCGTCGCCGCGGCATCCGTCAGCCTGGTGGTGGCCGCGGGCGCCGCCGCCTGCGGGCCTGAGGACAACGATGCCAAGGCCTCCGGCGGCGACTCCGCCCCGCACCAGGGCGGGACGCTCACCATCCTGAACCGCAACCCCCAAGAGGACTTCGACCCGGCCCGCCTCTACACCTCCGGCGGCGGCAAGGTCCCCACCCTGGTCTTCAGAACCCTCACCACGCGCAACCGCGAGAACGGCGCCCCCGGCACCGAGGTCGTCCCCGACCTCGCCACCGACACCGGTCGCCCCAACGAGGACGCCACCGTGTGGACGTACACCCTCAAGGAGGGCCTCAAGTACGAGGACGGGACCGCGATCACCTCGGCCGACGTCAAGTACGGCATCGAGCGGTCCTTCGCGCCCGAGCTCTCCGGCGGCGCGCCCTACCTACGGGACTGGCTGGTCGGCGCGGCCGACTACCAGGGGCCGTACAAGGACCCCAAGGGCCTCGCCGCCATCGAGACGCCGGACAGCCGGACGATCGTCTTCCATCTGAACAAGCCCGAGGGCGAGTTCCCGTACCTGGCCACGCAGACGCAGTTCGCGCCCGTCCCGAAGGCCAAGGACACCGGTACGAAGTACGAGGAGCACCCGGTCTCGTCCGGCCCCTACAAGGTCGTCAAGAACGAGAACGACGGCGAGCGCCTCACCCTGGAGCGCAACACCTACTGGTCCGCGAAGACGGACGCCGAGCGCAAGGCGTATCCCGACAAGATCGACGTACGGTCCGGGCTCGACTCCTCGGTGATCAACCAGCGGCTGTCCGCGTCCCAGGGGGCGGACGCCACCGCCATCACCACGGACACCAACCTCGGCCCGGCCGAACTCGCCAAGGTCAGCGGCGACAAGGCACTCGCCGCGCGGGTCGGCACCGGTCACTTCGGCTACACCGACTACATCGCGTTCAACCCGAACGTGAAGCCGTTCGACGACATCCGGGTGCGACAGGCGATCTCGTACGCCGTCGACCGGTCGTCGGTCGTCAACGCGGCGGGCGGCTCGTCGCTCGCCGAGGCCGCCACCACCTACCTGCCGAACCAGAAGTCCTTCGGTCACGAGCCCTACGACCTCTTCCCGGCGGGGAAGACCGGCGACGCGGCGAAGGCCAAGGAGCTGTTGAAGGAGGCCGGTCACCCGAACGGGCTGACCATCACCCTCACCCACTCCAACAGCCAGGACTTCGAGACCAGCCCGGAGATCGCGACCGCGATCCAGGACGCGCTCAAGAAGGCCGGCATCACCGTCAAGCTCCAGGGCCTGGAGGACAACGACTACTCCGACACGATCCACGACGTGAAGACCGAGCCCGGCTTCTTCCTGGCCCACTGGGGCGCCGACTGGCCCTCCGGCGGTCCGTTCCTCGCCCCGATCTTCGACGGCCGGCAGATCGTCAAGGACGGCGCGAACTTCAACACGGGCTTCCTGAACGACAAGTCGGTCAATGCCGAGATTGACGCGATCAACAAGTTGACCGATCTCGACGCCGCAGCCAAGAGGTGGGGCGCACTCGACAAGAAGATCGGCGAGCAGGCGCTGACCGTGCCGCTGTTCCACCCGGTCTACAAGCGGCTGTACGGCGAGGACATCCGCAACATCGTCATCAGCGACTGGGACGGCGTCCTGGATCCCTCGCAGGTCGCGGTGAAGTAGCACCGTGAGCGAGGCAGTCACCAAGGCGGCCGCCCAGGCCGTCATCGCCGCCCAGGCCCCCGGTACGGACCCCGCGTCGGTCCCGGGGGCCTCGGGCGCCCGTCAGTTCTGGCGGCGGCTGCGAGCGCAGCGCGCCGCCCTCGTCGCGGCGGTCGTCGTCGCGTTGCTCGTCCTGGTCGCGCTCGCCGCGCCGCTGCTCACCGCCATCGAGGGCCAGGACCCGACCACCTACCACCCCTCCCTCATCGACTCCGCGCGCGGGGGCGTGCCCGTCGGCCCGTTCGGCGGCATCGGCGGCGACCACTGGCTCGGCGTCGAACCGCAGACCGGACGCGACCTGTTCGCCCGTCTGGTGCACGGCGCCCGGGTGTCCCTGGGCGTCGCGCTGGCCGCGACCGTGATCCAGGTGGCCATCGGCGTCACCCTGGGCATCGCCGCCGCGCTCGGCAACCGATGGGTTGATCAACTGTTGAGCCGGATCACCGACATCTTCGTCGCCCTGCCGCTGATGATCATGTCGTTGGCGCTGCTCGCGATCGTCCCGGCGAGCTTCCCCCGGCCCGTGCTGGTCACCCTGGTCATCGGCCTCATCGCCTGGGGCAACGTCGCCAAGGTGGTGCGCGCCCAGACGCTGACCCTCAAGGGGCTCGACTACGTGTCGGCGGCCCGGCTCAGCGGCTGGGGCACCTGGCGGATCGCCCGCCGGGAACTGCTGCCCGGGCTCGCCGCCCCCGTCATCACGTACGCGGCGCTGCTCGTGCCGCAGAACATCTCCGTCGAGGCCGCGCTGTCCTTCCTCGGGGTCGGTGTGAAGCCGCCGACGCCGTCCTGGGGACAGATGCTCACCGCCGCCGACGTCTGGTACCAGGCGGCCCCGCAGTACCTGCTGCTGCCCGCCGGCGCCCTCTTCGTCACCGTCCTCGCGCTGACCGTCCTCGGCGACGGCGTGCGCACGGCGCTCGACCCGCGCGCGGCCTCCCGGCTGCGGGTGGGGACGGGACGCCGACGGGAGCACCGAGCGGACACCGCTGCCGAGAAGGAGACGTCCTCATGAGCGGCCTCGGCGGCCTCGGCGGCTTCGTGCTGCGCCGGGGCATCGGCACGATCCTCACCCTGTTCGCCATCTCGGTGATCGTCTACGTCGTCTTCTACGTCACCCCCGGCGACGTCGCCCAGATCACCTGCGGTCCGCGCTGCTCGCCGGCCCAGGTGCACCAGGTCGCCGAGCAACTGCGCCTCGACGAACCTCTCTACGTGCGCTACGGGCACTTCCTGGGGGGCCTCGTCGCGGGCCAGGACTACTCGACCGGCACCTCCGTGGAGCGCTGCCCGGCGCCCTGCCTGGGGCTGTCGTACCAGAGCGATCAGCAGGTCACCCGGCTGATCCTGACCAAGCTGCCGGTGAGCCTGTCGCTCGTCCTCGGCGCGATGGTGGTGTGGCTGATCCTCGGCGTCGGCACCGGCGTCCTGTCGGCCTGGCGGCGCGGGCGGCTCACCGAGCGCGTCCTGACCGCCGTCACCCTGGCCGGGACGGCCACGCCCGTGTTCGTGATCGGCCTCATCCTGATGATCGTCGTCTGCGGCGAGCTGCAACTGCTGCCCTTCCCGCAGTACGTGAACCTCACCGACGACCCCGAGCAGTGGGCGTGGAACCTGCTGCTGCCCTGGCTCTCGCTCGCCCTCATCGAGGCCGCGTCGTTCGCCCGGCTGACCCGGTCGTCGATGCTGGAGACCCTCGCCGAGGACCACATCCGCACCTTCCGCGCGTACGGCGTCGGCGAGCGGTCGATCATCGGGCGGCACGCGCTGCGCGGGGCGTTCGCGCCGGTCATCGCGCTGAACGCCAACAACTTCGGCTCCGCGGTCGGCGGCGCGGTGCTCACCGAGACCCTCTTCGGGCTTCCCGGCATCGGACAGGAGCTGGTGCACGCGGTCAACGTCGTGGACCTTCCGGTGGTCGTCGGGATGGTCCTGGTCATCGGTTTCTTCGTGGTCCTCGCCAACGCCGTCGCGGACGTCCTGTACGCGGTGGCCGACCGACGGGTGGTGCTCACATGAGCCTGGTGGAAGTCACGGACCTCACGGTCGAGTTCGGCGCGCTGCGGGCCGTCGACGGCCTCTCCTTCCGCCTGGCGGAGGGCGCCGCCCTCGGCCTCGTCGGCGAGTCCGGCTCCGGCAAGTCCACGGTCGCCTCGGCCCTCCTGGGACTGCACCGGGGGACCGGGGCCGTCGTCGGCGGTTCCGTACGGGTCGCCGGGACCGACGTACGGACCGCGTCCGACGAGGAACTGCGGCGGCTGCGCGGCGGCCGGGCGGCGATGGTCTTCCAGGACCCGCTGTCCTCCCTCGACCCGTACTACGCGATCGGCGACCAGATCGCCGAGGTGTACCGCGTGCACACGCGGGTGTCCCGTCGTACGGCACGCGCGCGTGCCGTGCAGGTCTTGGAGAGGGTGGGAATTCCGGACCCGGTCCGGCGCTCCCGGTCGCGGCCGCACGAGTTCAGCGGCGGCATGCGCCAGCGCGCCCTCATCGCCATGGCGCTGGCCTGCGAGCCCGACCTGCTGATCGCCGACGAGCCGACGACCGCGCTCGACGTGACCGTCCAGGCCCAGATCCTCGACCTGCTGCACACCCTGCGCGAGGAGACCGGAATGGGGCTGCTGCTGGTCACGCACGACGTGGGCGTGGCGGCGGAGAGCGTCGACGAGGTGCTGGTCATGCGGCACGGCCGGCTCGTCGAGCACGGGCCGGTCGGAGCCGTGCTGGCGGCCCCCGCGCAGCCGTACACACGCGAGCTGCTCGCAGCCGTGCCCCGGGTGGAGGCACGCCGGGCGGCCGACGACGGGCCGGCGAAGCCTGACGCACGGGGACCTGACGTACAGAGAGCTGGCGTACGGGGAACTGGCGTACAGGGAACTGGTGTACAGGAGCCGGAGGTACAGGGGCCGGACGTGCAAGGGCCGGACGTACGGCGGCCGGACGCGGGCGGGTCGCTCGCGGACGTGCGGCGCGCGGCCGTCCAGCCGTCGAGCGAGGTCGTGCTGGAGGCGCACGGGCTGCGCCGCGAGTTCGGGCGCGGCAAGCGGGCCTTCGCGGCCGTCGACGGCGTGTCGCTGACCGTCCACCGGGGCGAGACCGTCGGCGTCGTCGGGGAGAGCGGCAGCGGCAAGACGACGCTCGGCCGGATGCTGGTCGGACTGCTGGAGCCGACGGCCGGCGAGGTCCGGTACGAGGGACGGGTGTCGTCGGGAGTGAACCCGACCGTGCAGATGGTCTTCCAGGATCCCGTCTCCTCCCTGAACCCCCGCCGCAGCGTCGGCGAGTCCATCGCCGACCCGCTCCGCGCATCGGGCGCGCGGGGCGTGCGGGGCGTGCGGGGGAGGGACGAGGCGGGCGTCAGGGGGCGTGTGACGGAACTGCTGGAGCGCGTGGGGCTCGAAGCGGCGCACTACGACCGCTACCCGCACGAGTTCAGCGGAGGTCAGCGCCAGCGCGTGGGCATCGCGCGGGCGCTCGCGGCCGAGCCGCGCGTCATCGTGTGCGACGAGCCGGTCTCCGCGCTCGACGTGACCACCCAGGCCCAGGTCGTCGCCCTGCTCGGCGAACTCCAGCGCGAACTCGGCCTCGCGCTGGTCTTCGTCGCCCATGACCTGGCCGTGGTGCGCCAGGTCAGCGACCGGGTCGCGGTGATGCGGCGCGGCCGTGTGGTCGAGGAGGGGCCCGCCGACGAGGTGTACGAGTCGCCGCGCGACCCGTACACCAGACAGCTGCTGGCCGCCGTACCGGCGCTCGACCCTGCGGTCGCCGCCCGACGGCGCGCCGAGCGACGGGAGCCGGCCCTGACGTGAGACCCGTGGGACGCGAGTGACGTGACGTTTCGCAGTCGGATGATCTCCTAGCGCGACCGAACGCGACCCGCACGGGAAAGTTACGACCGTTCACCCCTTTTGGTGGGGGGGGGGGGCGCCCCCCCGGCCCCCCCCCCCCCCGCGGCCCGCCCCCCGCCCCCGCCCCCCCCCCGGGGCCGCCCCGGGGGCGCCCCCCCCCCGCACGGGGGGGGGGGGGGGCA
>NZ_JBIWMA010000046.1:0-26959 GCF_044766465.1 Streptomyces sp. NPDC102259
AACACAGCCCACTCGGCATCCGAAAGCTCATGACGACGCACCACGACAAACATGATGCCTCATTACCTGACCACCTTTGAAGACGATCTCTAGGGCCGTCGGCATCAGCACCCGCACCGGCGAACGATGGCGCAACGGACGAGGTGCCTCGGGTCGGATCAAGGCATATCCACCGCTCAATGCGGCACCTGTCGATGTATCGAGCGATCCCTCGCGCTATCTCCGCGAGGCCGACCGCGTCCACATAGCCGACCGGCTACTGGAGAAGGCCACCATCCGGGCGATCGCCGCCGAGCTGGGCCGAAGCCCATCGACGATCAGCCGCGAAGTCCGCCGCAACGGCACCATCCTGGCCGACGGCCGCTGGCACTACCGTCCCTATACCGCCCAGCGCCGCGCCGACGCCCGCCGGCCCCGCCCCAAGACCGGGAAGATCGGCCAGAACCCGGAGCTGCACGACTTCATCCAGTCGCACCTGAACCTGCGCTGGAGCCCCGAGCAGATCTGTCACGCTCTGCGCAGACGCTTCGACCAGCGGCCAGACATGCACGTGAGCCACGAGACCATCTACCAGGCCCTTTACGCCCAAGGCCGCACAGAACTCCGCCGCGAACTGACCCATACTCTGCGCACCGGACGTGTCAGACGGCTCCCTCGCCGCCTGGCCGACCGCCGGCGCTTCAGGGCAGTCAGGAACAAGGTCATGATCAGCCAACGGCCGCGCGAGGCAGCCGACCGGGTCGTCCCCGGGCACTGGGAAGGCGACCTGATCCTCGGCCGCAAGAAGCACTCCGCGATCGCCACCCTGGTCGAGCGCAGCACCCGTTACCTGATGCTGGTCCACCTGCCAGACGGCTACAACTCCGCAGCCGTGCGCGACGCCCTCATTGCCACGATCAACCCCCTGCCACCCAGTCTGAAGCGATCTCTGACCTGGGATCAAGGCACCGAGATGGCCGCTCACCGCGGCTTCAGCGCCGCCACCAGCGTCCCGGTCTACTTCTGCGACCCCGGCAGCCCGTGGCAGCGCGGCTCGAACGAGAACACCAACGGCCTGCTGCGGCAGTACTTCCCCAAGGGCACCGACCTTTCGGTCCACACTCGCGAGCACCTTGATGCGGTAGCGGCCGAGTTGAACAGCCGCCCTCGCAAGACGCTCGGTTGGGCAACGCCAGCTGATCGTCTGCAGGAGCTGACGGCTTCCTCGTCGTATTACTTGGGGTCTTCGCTCTCCCAGGGGTAGACGAAGAGGCCAGGCCGGGCGCCCCATGCGTCGAGCACCGTGATCAGTTCGGACTCGTCCGTGGCGTCAGCGGACCCGATGAGGACTGCTCCGATGTCGTAGTCGAAGCCGTCGATGCGATCGCAGTCGTACTCCCAGTGCTCAAGACGGAAGCTGCGTTCAGCGTCGCTGCGAACCCATCCCTCGCCCTGCGCTTGGGCGTCGGGATCGCTCCTCTTGGGACGGACGTCCACAAATGCCCGGCGGCCCGGCCTCGACGCTGTAACTTCCGCAACGAGCCTTCTACCGAGGCGGAGTGCGCTCAGTTTGTCCACGGGCCAGCTCGATCCGTCGTTCATAAGGCTTCATTCTGGCCTGGTCACTCAAGAGTTGAGTAGCGCGGCCAGTCGGTGACTTCTGGTAGTTGCTCAGCCGACGGCCACCAGAGAGCAACACCACCCTGCCGCCGCTACTTACACTGCTCGCACTTGATCAACTCACCGCGTGTTGCAACGATCCCTCGAATCCACCCCACAGGCCCGACCACCGCAGGTCACAGCGTTGCGCAGACCATTGCGCACAGCCAGGACACCGTACGCCGCCACCGCCGGTCCGACTGCGCAGGAGGACCTGCGCATCACCGCCGCCCCGTCCTGCGCAGTCGGCGGCGGGGCCGGTTGCGCAGTCATCGGTCCGGGGCCTCTCGCCGCGAGGCGGCTGCCCGTCACAAGCGGGCAGGCTCCCCGATCAACGCTGGGCCGCGCAGTGTCCTTGGCCCACCGGCCCCCGCTGCGCAGCACACCGCTCACACCAACCGCAGGCGCGGGCAACAACCGAGCCCACCGATCAACTCTGGAAGCTCCTTGGGGAGTTGGCAGGCATATGCGTAGCCTTGCGGTTGCACACGTGCACCACACCCGTGTCATGACGGAGAGGGAACGTGACCAGACAATCCATCAGCAGACCGTTAGTCATCGGAGCACTTCGCACCCGCACCCGTTTCACCGCCCTGACGGCCATCCTCTGCGCGAGCGCGGCCCTGGCCGGGTGCAGCAGCGGGGACGACAGCACTGCCGCGGAGTCCACCGCCCCCACCCTCACGGCGTCGGCCGCGCCCGTGTCGACGGCGCCGGCGGACCCGGAAGCCGCGGCGAAGAAGACCGCGCTCGAGGTCTACCAGAGTTACTGGGGCGAGATGCAGGCCTTCTACGCCGACCGTGACGGCACCTCGGCGGGTCTGAAGCAGTACGCCGCCTCCGAGGCGCTGTCCGTCGCGGAGAACGCCGCGGGGCGTGCGCACGCCCGGGGCAGGGTCTACATCGGCAAGGTGACCGTCTCGCAGTCGGCGGTCACCGGCACCGACCTGGACAGCAAGACGCCCAAGGTGATGCTGTCCAGCTGCCTGGACGTCTCCCAGTGGCAGCCCGTCGTCGCCGACACCCGCAAGCCCGTCGAGCTGCCCGCCAACCGGCTCACCAAATACCTGATCGCCACCACGCTGGAGAAGTGGCCACAGGGCTGGCGTGTGGTCCGTGACGAGCCCCAGGGCAAGAAGTGCTGACCCGCCCCCGCCGTACTGCGGCAGCCGTCGGTCTCGCCGTCCTGGCCGTCATCGGCACGGCGCCCACCGCCCTCGCGGGCTCGGCGGCGGTGTGGAGTGCGACGTCTTCATCTGCGAGGTGGAGGCCGACGCCCCCGGACAGGCCAGCAGCAGCACCGGCGGCCAGGGGGGCAGTGGACCGCAGGGCGGCAGCGCAAGCGGCACCAGCAGCAACCCCTGGACGTGCGTGTACGAGCTGCTCACACCGCAGCCCCCGGCCGGATCCCTGGACTGGGAAGGACACACGCCCGGCGACGGCGCCGTCTACGAGCAGACCTGCCACTACCTCGACAGCCTCAACACCATCGTCCGCAATCAGTGGCTCGCCGACCCGCCACCCGCAGCGGCCACCGTCGACCCGGCCGTCCTCGCCCAGCGGGCCGTCGACTCCATGCAGCTCGCCGGCCCCGACATCGCCAGCCCGCGAGCAGCGGGGAAGTATCTGGTCGGGATGCCGATGTGGATGTGGGTCCACCAGAGCCCCACCACGTACGGGCCGAACACGGCGAGCGCGTCGGCAGGCGCGGTGACGGTCACAGCCACCGCCAACGTCACGAAGATCGTGTGGACGATGGGCGACGGCGCTGTCGTGACGTGTACCGGGCCCGGCACGCAGTACACCGCGGCGGCCGGCAAGTCGGACTCCCCTACGTGCGGACACGCCTACACCCGGACCTCCGCCGACCAGGCCGGGGGCCGCTACCGGATCACCGCAACGTCGACCTGGACCATCGACTGGCAAGTCACCACCGGCGGCGGTGGACAGGCCGGCCAGCTCACCGAAACCCGGCAAACCCAGATCCAGGTCCCATTCGCAGAACTCCAGGTCCTCAACTGACAACCAGGCGCGGGGCGGTTCTTGACCAGACTGTCTCCGGGGGCCAGCGTCAGCCCTCGCGCAAGGTGTCCGTCGCCGGGCCGCGCGTCCCGGTCGGATCCCTTGGGAAACCCGGGTGCGCCGTCCCACCCGCATCCAGTTCGCAGCCGGGGAGGGCGTCGCCCTCCCCGGCATTCACTCGGTCCGGGAAGGGTGACGGACTCCCCGGACTCCCCGGACCGCTCGGACAGGGCCGGCCCTGAGCTGCTGCCCGACATCCAAGCACGTCCCTCGGCAGGGTTCGGGGACACAGGACTCCGGCCCTTTTCGGGTCGGTACGACAGGGTTGCGCCGCTGACGCGGCCACCCCAGCCTCGCCGTGCACGTACCACGCCGCACCGTCCTCGCTAACCGGTCAGGCGGCAACTCTGCCACCTGCGCCCGTCACGGACCAGCGCCCCGCGCTCCTCCAGGTTCGCCCGGTGATAGACCACCGACGCAGGGCTGCGCAGCCCGAGCTCCCGCGCCAGCTCCCGCACCGACAACGAGCGGTCCCCGTCGCCGGACCTGCTCGACTTGGACCGAGATGCCGGCGCTCATCTCAGCTTCGGCCATGGCATCCATCGCTGTGTCGGCGCTCCCCTAGCCAAGGCCGAGGCGGAGATCGCCCTCCGAGCGGTACTGACTCGGTTTCCCGGAATCCGGCTGGCCGCGCCATGATCAACTGGACTGGCGGCGCACCCGTCTCGTTCGCGGACTGGCATCGCTTCCTGTTCTGGAATAGCTGGTCGGTGAGTAGAAGTCATGCTTGCGCGTACTGGGCGAGCATGATGCTGGCTCGCGCGAGATCCCCTGGAGTGTCCACCGCGACGCCGTCGTCCGTGACAGGCACCATCCGTACAGCGTGGCCGTGCTCGACGAAGCGCAACAACTCCACTCCCTCGGCGCGCTCCAAGGGCCCCTGCCGAAGTTGCCGGAAGCGCTGAAGAGATTGGCCAGTGAACCCGTAGAGGCCCAGCTGACGGGCGTACTTCGGCCGCTCCCCCTTCGGATAGGGAATGGGATGGCGCGAGAACATCAGGGCGTCGCCCTGGGCGGCGACAACGACCTTGACGACGTTGTTGTCCAGGGCAGCGGCGATGTCGACCAGTTCGGTGTACGCGTTCACGGCGAGCGTGCCCGGAGGCAGGTGCTCCAGAGCTTCCGAGATGGCGTCGATCGCACCGGGTGCGATGAACGGCTCGTCGCCCTGGACGTTGATGTACCCGTCGGCCGGCAGGCGTTCGGCGACCTCCGCGACGCGGTCGGTGCCGGTGAGGTGCTCCCCGGTACGGATGCAGTCGATGCCGAGTTCGCGGCACGCCGCTTCGATGCGTTCGTCGTCCGTCGCGACGATGGCTCCATCGAGGCGTTTGGCCTCCAGGCAGCGCTGGTGGACGTGCCAGAGCAGCGGCTTGCCGCCGAGTAGGGCCAGTGGTTTGCCGGGGAAGCGAGAAGCACCCCAGCGGCAGGGTACGACGGCGATGTGTCGGCGCGGTTCGGCGTCGGTTGGTTGGGTTGTGGTGGCGGCCACGGTGTCCTCCTGGTGGTCGGGCGGGGGATTCAGGTGAGCTGGGCGAGCTTGGCGCGGACGGTGGGTGAGGCGGCGGTCGCGAACGACCGCCACTGGTAGCCGTCGACCTCCTCCTCCTGCAGCGTCACTGCGTGTTTGGCTCGGAGGTGGAAGGCCCAGCGGAAGTCCAGGTGGTGGTGGGCCGGCTCGTTCTTCGACGGGTTCACGTCGATCGCGTGCACGTCGATGTCGAGGGGGATGTCCTCGTGGCTGGCGAGGGGGACGACGGCGCTGGGCGGGATGCCGGCCTCTTCGTGCAGTTCGCGTAGGGCGGCGTCGCGCAGGAGCTGGTCGGACGGTTCGTTGTGCCCGCCGGGCGCCAGAAGTTTTCCGGACGCCTTGTGCAGGATGTGGAGCACGTGCCGTTCACCGTTGATGAGGACGGCGCTGCAGGTCACGTGGGCGGGGAAGGTCTTCCGGCTGGTGGGATCGTCCGAGCCCGCGAGCACGGCGAACAGCATCGTCAGGGAGGCGCGCTCGTCCGGGTGGCGGGCGAGGTACGCCTCCGTGACCGCGCGGACGTGTTCGGTGGAGAGTGGCAACGAGGTCACCTTTCGAAGTGGCGAAGCCAGGTTCTGGCGATGGTGTCGCGGTCGGCCGCCGGCATCTCGTGCAGTCCGGGCTGGAGTCGCGCGTGGCTGAGTGCGGCGGTGGCGGCGAGTATCTCGGCTTGGACGAGGTGGATGTAGGTGCCGACGGCGGCGCCGTGCACGAAGTTGACGGCACCGCCGTCGGCGAGAACGTAGAAGTAGTGGCCGGTGACCTCGTACCGGGTCAACTGGGGTCCGACGAGTTGGCGTTCGTAGAGGTCGTCGAGGCTGCCGAGTTCGAGTTCGTCCTCTGAGGACGTCGCCGATCCGAGGTACGCGCCGTTGCGCAGGGAAGCGAAATCCTCGTGCCGGAGGGCGAGATTGCCGGTGGCGCACAGCACGAGTTCCGCGTCGTGGACGGCCTCAGTGGTGGACGTGCTGGTGCGGAAGCCAAGGGCGTGCGCCTGTACCCGCTTGACCGCGTCGTTGTCGTACACGGTGACGCGCAAATCCTGGGCGCGCAGGGTCTGCGCAATGGAGCGGCCGATCTTGCCGAAGCCGATGACGCAGGCGCTGCGGCTCGTGAGGATATCCCCGCGGGCGCGGACGAGGGCGTCGGTGGAGAACACGATGGACCGGCCGACAAGGTGGTCCTCGCAGGCCTTGAGCGGGGAGCGGGCCACGGACACAACCGGGCACGGCAGCGAGCCGAGGGCCGCGTACCGCTGGTGTCCGTTCTCGGTGTCCTCGACGACGCCGAGTATGCGGCCGGAGAACTTCTCCATGAGGGTGTCGAGGCTGGCCGCGAAGTACCCGCCGATGTCGACCAGGACGACGTCCTGGCCGCCGGCCGTGTCCTCCAGGTAGTGCAGGGCCTGGGTCTCGTCGGTGAACCGCCCCCTGCTCAGGTCGTGGACCGGCAGGGTGCGGCGGACGGTGTCGAGGGTCGGCTGGTGGATCGACCGGGGCTTGGGGAGGACGGCGCCGATCGTGGACACCGCGGCCATGGCGCGCAAGAACGCGGGGCGTTCCGGGAGCAGGTGCGTGATGACCAGCGTCGTGATCGCCTGCCCGGCGGGGAACTGCGCGGTAATCCTCCGGAAGAAGGCGTCCAGCCGTGCCCGCTCGGGGGTTTCCATGAGCACTCCTCTCATGATCCGACGGGGTCGCCTATGCGGCACGGCTGTAGTCCGGCACCGGGGCGGCCAGCGCCTGCATGTGGGCGCGCAGTCCGCTGTGGAGGTCGACGCGCGGCTGCCATCCGAGGACCTCTCCGGCGCGGCCCGGGTCGGCACGCGTGAGGATCACGTCCCCGTTGCGCACGTGGTCCTGGTGGAGCTGGATCTCGCGGCCGGTGAGGCTGTTGGCGATGTTGATCACGTCCAGCAGGGAGGCGTTCGAGCCGCCGCCGACGTTGATGGCGCCGTGTGCGTTCGGGACGACGCCGGCGGCGATCGTGGCGGTGACCACGTCGTCGATGTAGGTGAAGTCGCGGCGCTGGTGACCGTCTCCGTACAAGCGCAGGGGTTGTCCGGTCAGGGCGGCATACAGGGCACGGTGGGTGAACATGTCGGCACGCTGGCGGGGGCCGTAGACGGTGAAGTACCGCAGGGCGACGACGCTGGGGCCGATGGGGCGCTCGGCGTAGGCGAGGCAGAGCTGCTCCTCGGCCAGCTTGGTCACGGCGTACGGGGAGGCGGGGTTGGGGCGGTCGGTCTCGCTGCTCGCGTCGCCATCGGTCGGTCCGTAGACGCTGGACGAGGAGGCGACGACCAGTCGAGGAACGCCGATCCGGGTGGAGGCTTCGAGGACGCGGTGGGTGGCCAGCACGTTGGACGCGAGGTAGTCGCCGAACTGCGGTCCCCAGGAGGGCCGTACCCCGGGGATGCCTGCGAGGTGGAAGACGGCGTCGGCGTCGATCAGGAGCGGTTCGATCGCGCAGTGGAGGAGGTCGGCCGTGACGTGGTGGTATCCCTGGCGGCCCCGCAGCGCGGCGAGGTTGGCGGCGGCCGTCGGGTCGGAGGACGGGTCTCGGCGGTCCACGCCGATCACGGTGGTGCCGGCCTGAACGAGGGCGTGGGCGAGGTGGGAGCCGATGAATCCGGCGGAGCCGGTAACCACGGCCCGTCGGGGGGAAGCGTTGGTCGGGGGCTGCTCGTGCTGTGGCACGGGGATCTCCAGAGGGGTGTCGTCTAAGGGGCTGGTCAGGTGAGCCGGGACAGGACCGTTCTGCCGTGTGCGCTGAGGGCGGTGTCGTTCTCCTGGTGGCCCTTGACCAGGGCTGTGGCCGCCTCGATGGCGCCGAAAGACTCCAGGAGGCGGCGTTCGGTGTCGTTGAGCGAGCGTCCGTAGCCGTCGAAGAACGCGGTGCGCAGGTGGGGTGCGGCCTGCCAGCGTCGGAATTCGAGCCGGGCGAAGTCGCGGACCCGGGCGTCGCGTCGCATGTGCTCGAAGTCGTAGATGCCGAAGGTGTCGCCGAGCAGCCAGTTGCGCGGCTGGTAGTCGAGGTGGCAGATCGCGCTGTCCATGTGGCTGGCGCCCAGGGTCACCGCGTGGTGCTTCAGCAGGTTCTCCTCGGCCGCGTCGAGCAGGTCGGCGTGGACGGCCCGGCCGATCCACCCCTGGAACCGCTCGGCGAGCGAAGCGCCGACGGCACCGCCCTGGGGCATGGCCGTGGCCCGGTGCAGCTTGCCCAGCACGTGCCCGGCCTCGTGGTGGGCCAGCTCCTCCTCGGGTGAGCCCGGAGCGAAGGTGTCCGCGCGGTCGCCCGCGAGCGCGGTGAGCAGCAGGGTGCGGGTGCCATCGTCCCGGCCGACCAACTCCGGCGCGTGGCCGCTCAGATGGGTGACCCACGCCCGGTAGGCGTGGAGTTCTCCGGCGTACCGGTCTCGCTCCGCGTGCTGCTTCGCGATGAACTGACGCCCGTCGCCGGCCACCAGGCGTACGACGCGGGACGGGGGCGCGGGGTCCGCTGCGATGTCGACTGCGCCGAGGAGGAGGTGCGCCAGTTGTATTCGAGGGTCGCGCGAGGTCGCGATCACGGGGTCGGCTCCGGCGTGAGGAGACTGAGGTGCTCGGTGTCGTTGTGCCGGTCGAGCATCCAGCGGTTCTGGCCCAGGCGGTTGCGGTGGTGCTGCCAGCGGGTGATGGAGGCGTGGTTGTGGGTGAATCCGGCGTGCGAGCCGATCGGGATGCCTAGCAGCAGGGTGTGCGCGGTGATCACCGTCTCCCCGTGGGCCGCGAAGATGACGCGCTTGCCCCGGTTCTCCTCGATGAGCTGGCTCAGGTTCCGGCTGGCGCGCTCCAGGAACCCGTTCCAGGTGTCGGAGCCGTTGGCCCAGGGTGTGTCGGGGTGGGCGTGCGGCCCGCCGTCGGCGGCCGTCTTCACCGCGTCCCAGGGCCGGCCGTCGGCGTCGCCGTGGACCGGGCCGTCGAGTCGGTCGTCGTGGTGCACGGGGATCTGGAGCGTCTGGGCGATGATCTCGCCGGTCTGGACGAGACGGATCCGCGGGCCGGTGTAGATGACGTCGAAGGGCTTCTTCAGGTGCTCGGTGGCCAGGCGGCGTGCGGCCTGTTCGGCCTGGGCATATCCGAGGTTGGTCAGGCCGGTGCAGGTGCGCGGGCCTCCGACGAGGCCGTCGGCGTTGCACTGGGCCTGGCCGTGCCGGACGAAGACGAGTTCGGTGGTGATCATGAGGCTCCTCAGTGGCTGAAACGGAGGGGCAGGCTGTAGCGGTAGCCGTTGCGACCGACGTACGGGGCGGTGAGCACGGCGTGCAGGGGCAGAGAGCTGTCGAGCTGGTTTCGGTCCGTCGTACCCAGCCGGGCGTCGTGTCGTAGAGCTGCCGCGTTGTACGCGAGCAGGGCGGTGGTGACGGCTTGGTCCGGGAGCGGCCCGTAGGTCAGGTGGAGCGTCGCGATGAGCTTGGCGAGGTCGTAGCCCATCGGGGCCAGGGACAGGTCGTCGGTGTCGACGGCGACGATGTCCCTGCTGGTGACGATGAAGTTCCGGGGGTTGCTGTCCTTGTAGAAGGCGCAGGGCCCTTGGGCCGTCGTTTCCAGCAGGCCGAACATCGCGTGCAGCGCGGTCTTGTTCGGCAGGTAGCCCTGTTCGTGGCGTCGCCGCAGGGCGCGCTTCCGGGGGCCGAGGTAGTCGTCGAACCTGGTCCCGTCCCGGAAGTGGTGCGGGGTGTCCAGCGACACGGACCGCAGGTCGCTGGCCCAGGCGGCACCGTGGGCGTGGCCCAGCAGTGCCGCGACGCGCGGGAGGTCGTCCGGGCGTACCGAGCGACCTTCGATCCGTTCGAACGTCAGGCTGTTCGCTCGGACGGTGAGGAGCGCCGGCTGCCGCAGTGGCTTGGCGTGCTCGGTGAGCCACTGGTAGTGGCGCACCGCCCCCGCCGCACGCTCCGGTTCCGCGTAGGGCTTGGTGAAGGGCGCGAGGGTCATGCCGGCCGCCCATCGTTCGGCTGGGCGACGACGAAGGTGATCCGGGACCGGGTAGTCAGCGGCTGGTCGGGAAGGAACTCGTGCAGGGTCGCCGCCAGGGCCCCGGGGTTGCCGTACAAGCCGGGCGGCAGGTCGTACTTGGGGTTGGTGGCCAGGTACTGCGCCGAGTGGTCGTGGCCGTCGAAGGTGAAGATGTGCTCCTCGTCCAGGACGGCGATCACGTCGAGCGAGGAGGCGGCAATGTCGGCCAGGTTGTCGCTGTGGGCTGCGGTGTAAAGGCTCTCGTGCTGGGCGGCACGCGGATCGAGACCGGCGCAGGCGACCAGCTGGTCCATCTCCCGGTAGCTGTCGAGGCCCTTGGTGACGAGCACGGCCACACCACCGGGGGCGAGGACCCTGGCGATCTGTCCGACGACGTCCTGGGGGCGCGGCGAGTGGTACAGGCAGAACGCGGCGACGACGACATCGCTCGACCTGTCGGGCAGAGGGAGGTCGTGGAAGTCGCCTTCGACGAACTCCGCCGTGCTGTCGGGCAGGTCCTTGGCGCGCTCGCGCGCCTGGGCGAGCAGGGAGGGGGCGGCGTCCAGGCCAACGACGCGCTCGGGCCGGAGCTGCTCGGCGAGGATGAGGCTGCTCGTGCCGCGACCGCATCCGATGTCGAGCACCACGCCGAGCCGGTCCGGCTGGGCGTGATGGGTCTGCACCAGGCTGACGATGGTCTCGGGCACCGGGTGACCAGCGGTCTTGGCGCGCATCAGGGCGCTGGTCCGCCCGGCCAGCCGCGAGGCGTGTCCGTACAGCTCCGGCTGCCGGACGGGGTCCAGGAACGGGTTGGGCTCGTTCATGCCGCACCCCCTGACCGGGGGCACGGGCCGGTCAGGACTGCTCGGCGGCGACCTTCCGCAGCCAGCGGCGCGTCTGACGCCGGTTGGCCAGCAGCACCACATCGGCGCCGGAGCCGAACTCCTCGATCTTCGCCATCACGCGGGGCCGCATCTTGCGCCGGTACGTGGCGACGTACTTGATCACGCCCCAGTGGATCCGGTTGTGCACCCCGTTGCCCTTGTGCCCCGCGCCATGCCGGATCTGCCGGGAGAAGATCCCGTACAGCGCCGCCACGGTCGACACGTCCATCAGGACCACCGTGTCGCAGGCTTCGAGCCGTACCTGCAGCGTCGAGTTGTAGTTGCCGTCGATCACCCACCGCGGCTGCGCGACCAGCTCGCGCTGGACGTCGGTGAACTTGTCCATGGGCAACGCGTTCCACTCGTCGTCGTAGAACGCGGCGTCCAGGTGCGTCACCGGGGCGTCGAGGATCCTGCCCAGTTCGCGGGCCACGTGGGATTTGCCGCTGCCTCCGCAGCCGACGATGGCGACCTTCTTCATGGTGCTCCAGCGTAGAGAGGTTCGGGTGTCCGGCGGACCCATCCTCCGGGACGCGCCCGGAGGATCCGCGCGCCGTGGTCGATCGAGCGGTCTGCATCAGACAGCTCCCCGCTCGGTCGCGGTGGCCTGGAGGAGGCCGTGCAGGACGGACTCCAGGGTGTTGACCTGCTTGCACAGGCCGAACAGGCGCAGCCGGTCCACACATGCGGCGATCAGGGCGGCGTGCTGCTCGGTGCCGGCGATCTCGCGCAGGTAGGAGAGGCGTTCGAGCACGTCGTCGCCGGAGCGCACGACCAGCTCCTTCGGGACGAACCGGTCGGCGAAGCGGATGTCCGCCGGGGCCAGCGGCAGGCAGCCGGCCAGCACAGCCTCGAAGATGCGCTGGGTCATCTGCCCGACGGCGGCGTACCGCTCGGGCAGCATGAGCACCGTGGCCAGGGACCGGCCGTAGACGCCGACGGCGTCCTCGAACGGGATCCGGCCCGCGAAGCGGACGTGCGGCCAGCGGCCGGTCTTCGTCCACTTGCCGGCGACCAGGTGCTCGACGCGGGCGGCTGCCGGGGCGAAGAAGCGGTCGAAGGGCTCGTCGCGGTCGTACTGGTTGCCCACGTAGCCGAGCGCGAGATCCCGAGGCCGCGCCGCGAGGGTGAGGGGATCGGTCTGGGCGAGGAGGTCCTCGGCGACGGGAAAGAGCAGCGAGTGCGCGCCGGGGGTCGGGGTGAGCGCGGCCTCGCAGACGCGGGTGTGGGCCGTGCGGCGCCACACGCTCTCGGCGCGCAGGGTGCGGTCCTTGTCCCAGATGACGGTGGGCGTCCGGTGCCGGGCCGTGTAGTGGTTGATGAGCTGGGCCTGCCGGTGGAGGTCGCAGGTGTGCCCCTCGCTGCCGCACACGGTGGTGTTGCGGCCAGGGATGGCCCAGCGCCACTCCAGGAATTGGGCGTCGATGCCGGGCAGGCCGTCGTTGAAGGTATACGCGCCGCCGAGGTCGTCACCGGCTTCGAGGCGGTCGCGGTCGGGCTGGAGGAAGACGATCTCGTGACCGCGGGCAAGGAGGGCGTCGATGAAGGGGCGGCGGTGGCTGCGGCCTCCGTCGGGGGTGTCGGTGACGCCGTTGCCGAGAAAGCCCCAGAAGCTGTACCCGATCTTCATTTGGTGATCCACCGCCCTTCGAGGAGCAGGGCGTCGAGGCCGGAGCTGGCCAGGCAGTCCAGGGCCATCTCGGGCGTCCCGCAGATCGGCTTGCCCTTGACGTTGAGGGAGGTGTTGATCAGCACGGGAATGCCGGTCCGGCGGCCGAAGGCGGTCAGCACCGCGTGCATGAACGGGTTCTGCAACCGGGTGACGGTCTGCAGGCGGGAGGTGCCGTTGGCGTGCACGATGGCCGGCACCCGCTCGCGCGTCAGGTCTGTCACCCCGGAGGCCATCGACATGTACGGCGCCGGCTGGCCGAGGGTGAAGAACTCGGCGGCGCGCTCGGCGGGGACCATAGGGGCGAAGGGCCGGAACGGCTCGCGGAACTTCACGGTGGCGTTCAGCCGCTCGACGACGCCGGGCTCCAGCGGGGAGGCGAGGATCGAGCGGTTGCCCAGAGCGCGCGGCCCGGCTTCGACCCCTCCCTGGAAGAGTCCGGCGATCACGCCGTGTGCGAGCTGGTCGGCGAGGAACTCGGCGGTCTCGATGCCGAGGGTCTTCTGGTGGAGGCCGGGCCAGGGAGTCAGGTCGAGGGGCTGGTTCTCGTAGGAGGGGCCGAGGTAACAGCGGCGGGCGATGCCGGCGACCGGGCGAGGCGTACGCGCGTCGACGTGCACGGCGAGGGCGGCCCCGATCGCGGTTCCGGCGTCCCCCGGTGCCGGCGGGACGAACACCTCGTCGAAGATGCCAGCCTCGATGATCTTCCCGATGCTCACGCAGTTCGTGGCGACGCCGCCACCCACGCACAGGCGCCGGGAGCCGGTGAGCACACGGGCGCGGCGGGCGAGGTGGACCATCACCTGCTCGGTCCGCTCCTGGAGGGCAGCCGCCAGGTCTCGGTGGACGTCGGTGAGCGGTTCGCTCGGGTGCCGCTCGGGGCAGGTCTCGGCGACGAACCGCCGGGATGTCCTCGGGTATCCCGAGGTGAGGGTGCGCGTCGGGAAGTAGCCAGGGTGGATGCGGAAGCCCGTGGCCGTCGTGCGGACGGCCGTGGTGAACAGGTGGCGGAACCGGGCGGGGTCACCGAGGGCGGCCAGCGCCATGACGGTGCCCTCCTCGTCGCCCCGCCGCCAGCCCAGGTGCTCGGTGACGGCGCCGTACACGTACCCGAGGGAGTCCGGGTCGTTGATCGCTTCCAGGGTCTGGACGCGAGGGCGCTGAACGCCGTGGCCGTGGGCGATGGTGGTGGTCTGCCGCTCACCGAGGCTGTCGACCACGAGTACGGCGGCTTCCTCCCAGCCGGAGGAGACGAAGGCCGTGAGCTGGTGGGCGCGGTGGTGCAGGACCGGTGTGACGCGGGCCGAAGGGAACTGGCTGCCGAGGACGCGCAGCCGCCGCCGGGTCCGCAGGGCGACCTTGGCGAACCCGTGGGCGCGGGCCAGGCTCCGGTCGCGTGTCATCGGCGAGAACGCCATGCGCAGGGCGGCGGGCGACTCGGCGAGGTAGCGGGCGGGCTGGAAGTTGTAGGCGACGGCGTCCACGTCGGTGGCGCTCAGCTTGGCCTGGTCGAGGAGCCAGCCCATGGCGCGGGCCGGGTAGAGCTTGGTGTGCTTCTGCTCGGAGAGGCGTTCCTCCTCGACGAAGCCAACGAGTTCACCGTCCACGAGAAGGGCGGCCGAGGAATCGTGCGTGTACGAGCACAGGCCGAGGATCACGGAGGGGGTGCGCTTCATGGCGGCGGTCACCTTGCCCCGACCGTCGCGGCGCGCTTGGCCGAGAGCCGCTCCAGCTCTCCGTACCAGGCGGTGAGGGCCTGGCCGAGGGGCCCGTCGATCGTGTTGGCCCCCCGCCACGCCTGCTCACGCTTGCCGTCCTTCCACAGCCGGTAGCTGCGCAGCGTCTCGGCCATCGCGTCCCAGCCGGGGTGCCCGGTCACGTCACGGGACTCGACCTGGTCGAGCAGGCCGTCGAAGCCGTTCCAGGGCGTTCGCAGGTCGGGCATGATCCCGCTCGCCGGGAGCGACGTGAGCGTGTCGGCCTGCTCGATGTGCTCGTCGTAGATGTGCAACGAGCCGATGTGCAGGTGAAACTCGCCGAGTTCCGCGTCGAGCCATCCGGCGACCAGCTCGTGCAGCACGGTGTAGAAGAACACGTCGTACGGCATGCCGATCCATACGTCCTGGCCGCGCATCATGGTCGCCATGTGCAGGCGGCCAGCGCGCAGGTGGAACCGGAACCCGAGAGTGCAGGGCACGTCCTTGTGCCCGGCGGCATCCTGGGCCGGGTCGTAGAGCTGGATCAGGGCTCGCCGGGAGTCGGGGTCGGCCTGGAGGATCTCCACGACGCGGGCGAGCTGGTCGACCTTGCCGCCCCAGTTCCGCATCCTGGGGCCATACGCACCCAGGAGGACGCCGTCGTCGGCGAACTGCCGCAGCCGGTTGTTGTAGTCAAAGATCCACGGCGCCTCGGATCCGGACAGGTGCCAGACCGTCTCGGCGACGGCGAAGGCCGGATTCACGATGCGGGCGGGCGGGGCGTAGAGCAGGCGGGCACGCGGCTGAGTGAGCAGCAGGTGCACGTCGCGGACTTCGTGGGTGGCCATGCCCCGGGGGCTGATCTTCTCGCCGGACTTGGCCAGCGTGACGGCGCCGGAGAACAGCTCGGCGATGCTGTCGGCCGTGAGGGATGTCATCGGACGGATGCTCCTTCGTCCTTGGGCGACGCAGCGGCGCCCGGGTGGTGGTGGGTGGAGTCGTCGACCCTCGGGCCGGAGGGGGCGCGGTCGGTGATGAGCCGGGCGATCCGAGCGGCGCTGTCTCCGCGCCATCGGCAGACCGCGTCCAGGGCCGCCCGCGGGATCGGAGCCGGGCCCCCACGCACGCCGGAGAGCGCTTCGGCGACGTCCCCGGTGGCCTCGCACCGGGTCGCCAGTCCGTGACCGGCCAGGCCCAAGGTTCGTTCGCCCGGCGGGCCGATTTCGAGGACCGGGATGCCGAGCAGCGCGGCTTCGATCCCGCACGTCGAGTACGCGCTCGCTATGGCGTCAGCGCCGGCGAGGCAGCCTCGCGCTCCGACCCGGGGATCGGCCACCGCGACCGGCGTCCCGCCGTCCCGCTTCACCAGAGCGGTGAAGGCGTCGGCTCCCTGCGCCGGGTGGGGAGCGATGACGAGCCCCCAGTCGCCGCCCGCCTCGGCGAGCCCGTCCAGGAGGAGGTCCGCGTGGGACTTGAGGTGACCGGGGTTGAAGGGCTGGCATGCCCACACCGCGATCCGGGTCGGCCCACGTCGGCCCCCCGAAGCGAGCAGCTTCTCCAGGTACCGCCGCTGTGCCTGGCGGCTCAGGCCAGCGAGGACGTCCAAGCGGGGCTGCCCGAGCACGTGCACTTCAGCCTCGGGGTGGCGCGCCCACCCTCGCCCCAGGGCGAGGTCCCGCTCGCCCATGACGATGATGTCGCGGCTGTGCAGGGCCGGCCAGGCGACCGATTCCGCCGTCCACGCCCCGTGCTGGACGTGCACCGAGTTCGCTCCGTGCCGCTCGGCGGCGTGCGCCGCCAGCACACCCAGGGGGCTGGTGTCGTTGCTCAGCAGGACGGTGTGCGGCCGGGTGGTCGACAGGATGTCGTCGAGCCAGCTCTCCGCCCGCACCACCGTCCGCCACGACGGCTGGGTGCAGCCCCCGCTGGTCTCCAAGAGCACGGACAAGAGCCCTACGAGCCGGGCAAGTTGGACGCCGTGGCCTCCCACCTGGACGACGTGCTCGTCGTCGGGACGGTGGAGGCCCTCGGCGGTGCCGGAGAGGGTGAAGAGGTCGCTCGGAGCCGAGCGCAGCTCGATACCCGTTGCCGGTCCCGCGCTGCACCGCTCGGCGGCATCAGTGGCGAGATCGAGCAGGAGACTCCTCTGCCCGCTGCGCGCCAGTTCGGCGAGAACCGGGATCAGCGTGGCAGCGTGGCGGGAGGTCCACGACAGCGCCAGAACGTCCTGCCGTCCGAGATCCGAGGGGAGCGGACTCGGCTCCGTGTTCGCCGTACTCGTCCAGGTGTGGTTCCGGAGCTGGGCGGAGCGGGTCGGGTTGTGCGGTGCCGCAGCACCGAGCACGTACGCGACGCCGGACCACGTCACCGTGTAGGCCAGGTACTCACGCGAGCTGCTCGAACGCAGTCCCACGAGTCCTTCGTAGGGGGCCAGGGTCAGGGGCCCTGGGGCGGAGGCGAACGGTGCCCAGGAGTTCAGGGCCAGGAGCTTGCGCACGATCTCGGCGACGAAGCGTCGCACGGGGACGTGCTGGACGTGGAGCCAGTCGGCTCCGCCTGGGGTGGTGGCCAACTTGGCGCTGTAGCGGTCGACGGCCTCCATGACGTCTTCGACGCCGGAGCGCAGTACCTGCTTGTCGACGGTCGTCGCTTCCAGGTCCGTGGTGTGGATGTGGTCGGTCCGCGCGTGCGCCAGGGCGCCGGTTCCGACGAGAGTCCACGTCGGCTTCCCGGCGTTGGAGGAGCGGACCAGGCCGAGGCCGCCAGCCGTGCGGGCGCTCACACCGTGCTCCCCTCGACGAGCTGCTTGGCGGGGAGGAGAAGGCTCAGCAGGTCCTTGGGCGAAGCGGCCGTCTCGGGGTCGGGGGCCGTCGGCTGCCCATAGCCCCATCCAGCGTGCACATAGGGGACGCCGGCGCGTGCGGCCGACTCCTGGTCGACCGCCATGTCACCCACGTAGACGGCGGAGGCGGGGTCGACTCCCAGGTCGACCAGCGCCAGGAGGAGCGGGTCCGGGGCTGGCTTCGTCCGGCCCGCTCCGGCGGGCGTGCGGATGGTCGCGAAGGGGCACCCTAGGCGCGCGAGGAGCGGGGCCGCCCGGTCGACGTGCTTGGACGTCACGACGCCCAGCCGCCAGTCGGCGGCCACGAAGGCGTGGAGCGTCTCGACGATGCCGGCGAACTCCTGCTCGAGGTGCGCGGTGGCCACGGACTCCGCCTCGTATGTCCGGCGGACCGCTTCGGCGTCGGTCACGCCCAGTCGCTGCATGATGTCTCCGAACTCGCGGCCCAGGTGGCGCTCGTAGTCGCGGAAGGGGAGCGCGACGCCATGGATCTCCTGGACCCTCTGCCACGCCTTCCGCATCACCGGACGTGTGCCGAGCAGGACGCCGTCGATGTCGAGGAGAAGAGCGCGCAACCTGTGGTCGTTCGCCGTGGCCGGAGCCGGTGGCGATTCGTGAGTGGGAACAGTCATGATCATCCTCTCGTCAGGGTGTCGTCGTGCCTCAGAGGGCCGAGGCCGGGGCAAGTTCCAACTCGGGGTACTGGGCCGGACCGCCGGCCTCCTCGAACGCCGCGTCGAGCAACGCCACGTGCATGCGGTCCCATCGCCCCCGGGACTGCAGAGCACGCCCGTGGCGGGTCAGAGCCCACGCCTTGAGGGCCATCGGGTCCTTCATGAAGTTCCGCGCGTTCTGCCGCAGGAGGGCGGGGGTGAACACCCTGAGATTGAGGCCGGTGCGCCAGAACTCAAGCCACCACTGGACATCAGGAGCGGACCCGATTCGTCGTCCTTGACGTGATCGGGATGGTTGCGCACCCAGATCGGGTCCAAGTCCAGGTGTGTAGTGGCGACTTCGAGCATGCGGCCGTGGGCCTGGTGCACCGCCAACTCCAGGGACTGGCGGTGCTGTAGGTGAGGCTGGGCGATGTGCAGCGCGGACGCGAGGGCGATGGTGGTGGCCAGAGCGAGAACGGGACGGTTCATCTGCGACCTTTACTCGGGGATGGATGGGACGGTGTAGGCAACCGGTGACGGCATCCGGAGCAGCGGTGGTCGCCGTCGTGCTCCCTTGAGGAGTCAGGCCGCGTCCGGCGGGCCGTCAGCCGACGGCGAGGTCGATCCGTCCGGCACGGCTGGCAGGCGCGAGAGCCGGTGAAAGCGCGAGAGGTTGAGGCCACGCCCCTGAACCTCACCGGCGGGCACGGCGAAGAGGTCGATGCCCTCTTCCCTGGGCGCCGACGGAGCGGCCTCCCTGATGGCGAGGAGCGCTTCGCCCTGCTCGCGGTGCGGCAGGAGGCGCGGTGCACGATCGGTATGTCCCTCGAAAGTCACGGTCAGCCCTCGGTCAGGTGTATTTGAAGGTGAAGGCGAGTACGACGCTCACGGTGGCGATCAGGGTGATCTGGGCGCTGATCTGCCGCCAGCCCCAGCCCTTCCTGTCCATCCAGCGCAGTGGACGCCTTCAAGTCGGCGCGACGGGCTCCTCGGGGATCACGAGGTGGAGGAACGCCCGGCAGTTCTCGCCAAGGTGTTTGATCACGGCGTGGTACTCGTCGTCATCGAAGCTGATGTTGTGCCGGTCGAGGACGAGCACGCCGTCGGCCAAGCCCGCTCGGAGCTGCCGCTCGGCTTCCCGCCAACCAGGTCGATCCCAAGGCGGCGTGTATACGCCCTGACTCGCACTGGATGCCGGGAAGTACGTCGTGGTCACCGGGACCGCCACGTCGTGGAGCCGGGCGGCGATCGCGTAACCGAGCTGGTCGGCCTCAGCCTGAAGCGTCCGCCAGTCCTCGTCAGGTCGGGCCCTCGGACTCGGTACCAAGCTGTACGCCAGCACGCGGAGCCGCTGATCGTCCTGCGTGTCAACGACCTGTCGGTAGAAGTGCTCCCGGATGCGTCGGAGTTGGCCAATTCGGGCTTGGTGCTTCACCCGGGGAGAGGTGCGGGGCCCTATCGGGTGCTCATTGCCAGCGGTCGACGACCCACCGCCCGTGTACTTCCCACGCCCCCGGTCGAGGGCAACGAGGCTCAACATGTCGGGTCCGAGCTTGACTGCGTTGTGCGGCGACATGGGGGGGGCCTCCGTGAGAGTGGGGATGACCGCGTATGCCGTTCGGCCGCCGTCCGCGACGCCCCACCGAAGCGACAGGCAGGCGACGAGGTGCAGCCCTCGACCACCGAGGCTGGCGGCCCTTGCACGTCGTCGCCTCGCCGGCATGGTGCTGTCGTCGGTGACTCGGATTCGAAGCTCGTGGTCGTCGTGTTGCAGTCGCAGTCGGACATCCCCGGAACCGTGGATGATCGCGTTGGACACCAACTCCGAGACGACGAGCTGAGCGTCCTCTGCCGGTGTCTCCGGCAACGACCAGTGCTTCAGCACTGTGACCGTGGTTCGTCGTGCTTGAGCAACGTGCACATCTACCGGCGCCATGGCCATCTCGAAGACGTGAGAGGCCAGCGGACACCGAGGGGTCGCGGCGCCGACGACGTGGGCGCCACCGTCGTCGCCCCGAGGCCGGGGTGGCATTGCTGTCCGGTGCGTGGTCATGAGCACATGCCACCGTGGCTGCGCGATCCGGAACAGGGGAAACCGGAGGGGGGAAATCTTTGTCAAGGGGGGAAAATCAGGGTGGAGTTGAGGGAAGTATTGGCTTTCTCCCACGGATAGGGGTCAGACTCATGGCAGGGGATCCATTTGCCGAGCTGCTCCGCCACCTGCGGCGTAACGCGAATCGGACGCAGGACGAGCAGGCCGGTGCGATCAACGCCGCTTCCGGCCGGGCAACGATGACCCGCCGAGAGGTCAATCGGTACGAGAACGGTGCCAACGTTCCGACGAACCACACTCTGGGGAACATCGCTTTGGCCTGCGGTGTCCCGCTGGAGCCGCTACTGCGCGAGGCAAAAGCCGCCCGCGCCAGGCGGCGAGAGAAGAACAAGGCCGAAGCGGAGGACCTGGACGACGTGAATCGCCGAACGCTGCTGGGAGGCGCAGTCATCGGTGCGGCTGCGGCTGCCGAGCCGTGGGGCCGGCTGGCCTATGCACTCAGCAAGGGTTCCAAGATCGACCCTGAGTCAGCCGGGGTGCTTATTGATCATGCTGCCCGGTTGCACGTGGACGAGCTCAACGAGAGCGCACTCAGTCTGCAGGCTCGGGTCGAGGCGCACCTGGACGCGATCACCGCAGCCCTTCCCCGCGCCGGAACCCACGAGCGAGCGCTGACCGTCGCGGCGGGAGAGACCGCAGCTCTTGCCGGATGGGTTGCCTGGGATCTCGGGGAGCACGACAAGGCCACCTCTTATTACGGGGTGACCTCGGAGTGCGCGAAGAAGGCCGGGCACCCCCCTCTGCGCGCCCTGGCTCTGGGCTACGCGAGCTACGGTGCGCCCAGCCCTGCGAAGGCGCTGGAGATGCTTTCGCAGGCAGCTCAGGACGTACGCGGACGTGGCAATGCCACCGCCGCAGCATGGGCCCTGGGCCGGTACGCGGAGGAGGCCGCTCAGACAGGCGATGACGCTGGCGCCCTTCGCGCGCTGGACCAGGCCAAGTTCGCCTATGACTTCGCCGACCATACGAGCGAGCAGGCGTGGGTCCGCTTCGTGACGCCGTACCGGATGGACTCCTTAACCCTCTCGGTCTACGGCGAACTCAAGCGTCAGGAACTGACGGGCACAGCCGACTCCGCAGTCGAGCGACTTGGCGGTGAACTACCCGAGTCTGGAGTGGTCGTCCTGGGGGACTTGGCGGCCGCACTTCTGCGCGGCGGCGACGTAGACCGCGGGGCCTACGTCGCGCACCAGTTCGCAGCAGCAGCGGAGTCGAAGCCCAACACCATGGGCCGACAGCGGGCGCAGGCCATCGCTGCCGGGCTCCCCGACACCGAGCATGATCTGGCCAGCCACCTGCTGACGTTCGCGACGCTGTGAAGCGTCCAAGCGCACAGGATCGGTGAGAGCGAGGCACTGCAGTGGTGACCTCTACTGCGGGCGCGTCTCGTCGACGACCCAGGACAGGTACGCCTCCGACCCTCCGGTCACGGGCAGCGTGACCCACTGGGGGACGTCGTACGGGTGCTTCTCATGCAGCCATGCTTCCAGCGCGGGGAGGCAATCCGACGACGTCATGTAGGAGATCCGCCACTCCTGAGCCACCTCGACTTTCCCCTGCCACCAGTAGAAGGCGGTGATGGGCGCATCGATGTGAACGCCCGCCGCCAACTTGCTCTCAACAGCACCTCGAGCAAGGGTCTTCGCTAGCTCCTCGTCGTCACTCGTCGTCTGCGCGATCACGATCTCGGCGTCCATGCGGCTACCTCTCCAGCTCGGGTACCGCGACCCTATCCATGTGTCCGACGCAGGCCGACAGGTGGTAGACGGCCGTAGACCGCGCAAACGCACTGATTTGCTTCTGAAACACCCGCGACCCCGCGAAAGGAACGCTTCTTTGACATCACTGTGAAGGCGCAGCTGGTCGGCAGTGACGATGCACCCGCAAATCAGCCGGGACTTCCTTGTCCGGCTTGGCAAGGAACTTCCTGAACTCCGCTGGCCAGGGGCGGCGGTGGAGGGAGCCGATGACCTTGCCGGTGGCGAGCTCGAGGGCGGCGAAGAAGGGCGTGGTGCCGGCTTGGACGTAGTCGTGGCTGTCTCGCCGGACGAGACCGCCGCCGTACTAGTAGATTGTCGCTGCTAAGTGTGGCTCTGATTGGTGGAGTTGACGGTCGGGCAGTTTCCCCTCGTCGCTTCACTTCGGCCGGGCGGGGGTGCCATGTCGTCGCAGAAGAAGTATCCGGTTGCCTTGAGTGCTGAGGATCGTCAGGCGTTGGTGCGGGTGACCACGACGGGAGTCCGTAGCGCGTCGATGGTCAGACGGGCGCGGGTGTTGCTCGCGCTGGATACGTCGGTCGGCGAGGTCGATCCGCGGACGGTGATCGCGGACCGGGTCGGGGTGTCGTGCGAGTCGGTCCGGCTGATCTCGAAGCGGTACGCGGAGACCGGCGGCGATGTGTGGGCCACGGTCGGCCGGAAGGAACGCGCCTGCCCCCCGGTGCCCTCCCCGGTGACCGGTGAGGTCGAGGCGAGGCTGATCGCGCTGGCCTGCTCGACGCCGCCCAAGGGTCACGCCCGGTGGTCGCTGCGCCTGCTGGAGAGGCACGTGGCGCTGATCGAGGACATCCCGGACCTGGACCACTCCACGATCGGCCGGATCTTAAAAAAACGGAACTGCGTCCTCACCTGAAGAAGTGCTGGACCATCCCGCCAGCCGCGAATGCGGCCTTCGCCGCGGCGATGGAAGGCGTCCTCGCGGTCTACCGCCGCCCCCGCGACCCGGAGCGTCCGGTGGTGTGCATGGACGAGAAGCCGTACCAGTTGCTCGGCCACGTCCGCGATCCGCTTCCCCCGCGGCCCGGCCGTGACGGCCGCGAGGACAACGAGTACGTCCGCTCGGAGACCTGCTCGATCTTCTGCTGGGTCGAACCGCTGCGCGGATGGCGACGCGTGGATGCCCAGCCCCGCCGGACCAAGGTCGACTGGGCGCGCCAGGTCGAACACCTGCTGACCGTGGACTATCCCGACGCCGCCACGGTCGTGCTGGTGATGGACAACCTCAACACCCACTCCATCGCCTCGCTCTATGAAGCGTTCGACCCGGAGAAGGCCTTCGCGCTGGCACAGCGCCTGGAGATCCACCACACCCCCAAACACGGCTCCTGGCTCAACATCGCCGAGATCGAGCTCTCCGCGCTCACCCGCCAGTGCCTGGACCGCCGCATCGACGACCTCGCCGTGCTCAACGCCGAACTCGCCGCCTGGCAGCAGCAGACCAACAGCGACCAGCGCCAAGTCGACTGGCACTTCACCACCGACGACGCCCGCGTGAAACTGCGCCACCTCTACCCAACCGCACAGCAAAAATAAGCTGCGACAATCTACTAGCGATATGGGGCTGGTCGAGGGACACCGCCGACCGAGGTGGGCTTTATGTCTGATACGAATGCGATCGCGGAGGCCGTGGACGGCTTCCTTCCTGACCCTCGCAGGCTGCGGATCCAGCGTGATGCCGCTCTCGTCGCGGATCTTGCTCTGGGAGGCTTCGAGGGCCTGGAGTATGAGGTGTTCGAGGACCGTCTGATCCGCGACAGCATGCCGATCCTGCGCGGCATGCTCCGCTCCGGCACCTTCATCGCCCTCGCCGCTCAGAGTTCGAGAAGGCCGGCATCCCCTTCTTCGTGAGCCGCGAGAACAAGCAGCTCCTGCACAGCAGCGACGCAGAGCGGGACGACATCATCGTCGACGTCCTCATGAGCGCGCGGGTGGCGTTCCGCACGAAGGCGCTCGTCGACGGGGGCTGGAACCCCGAGTTCGGTGGCAGCAAGGGCCCTTGCTGCCTGATGACCTACTTCATCGGCAGGTGCATGTGGGACTTCCGCCGTATCTACCTGCGCTGGGCCAGGGAGCGGGAACGCATCGCGCAGGTAGAAGCCGCGCTGCTCGACCCGGAGGCGTTCTTCCGCCTGCTGACTGCCCTGCCGCACCACGGCGAGCCGGAGACGATCCTGTTCTCGACGGCCTTCATGGACCTGCTGGACGCCCAGCCGGCCGAGACCCGCGCCGTAGTGCGCCTGACCTGCGAAGGGTATGCGGACGGGAGATCGCGGAGCGCCTCAAGTCGAAGATCGGCTCCGTCCGAACCCGTCGGTACCGCTTCAGGAAGGTTCTCTATCAGGCCGCCAGCGAGCGGAAGATCTGGATCCCCGCCCAGCTGCACGTCAACGGCGTCCGCGAGCAACAGCAGAGTGCCGCATGAGCGTGCATGACCTCCTGTTCCTCACGCTGGCCGTGCTCAGCCTGGCGGCTGTCCTGGCGAGTGTGATCGGTTTCGGAGCCGCCCGGTGGGCCGGCTCCCCCGTCCCCGACGCCGTCGTCCGCGGGGCCGCCGTCTGCGCCGGAACCCTGACCATCGGCATCGCGGTGGTCGAAGTGCTCGTCACCGCCATCTGGTAACCGTCTACGCCGCACGTCACAGACGCGCTCCTGCGCCCCATTACCTCTGTACGCAGTGGAGGCCCCGACCAATGGTCGGGGCCTCCACTGCGTCTCCCGAACGTCCTCTCCCGGATCCCTGTCCATGCCCCCTCCCGGGGCCCAAGAGATGCGGACACCGGCGTTCATGAGCCCGCGACGCAAGCACCGGTCGCAGGCCACTGTGCTGCCCGCCCGACAACACTCCTACTGAAAGGTGCTGCTGATGAGTACTCACCAGACGCCCGAGGGAACGAATCTCCACACCGCCGATACGCTGGACACGCCACCCTGGGCCAGAGCCGAGGCTCCACAGGGACGCTCTCAGGCAGAGAGCCGCAGGACCGCCGACCGCGCGGCGCACACCCCGCGGACGACACCACGACAGGTGTCCGCGTTCCCTGCTCTCCCCGCACAGAGGAGCCCCGCCATGAACCGGGACGTCGATCCCGCGCTGCCCGTTCAGCCCTCCCTCGGCCACCAGGCCGCCGTACCCGAGCGCCCGAACCGGCGGCGCCGCCTCGCCCAGCGTCTGCGCATCATCGCCGCCCGCACGCGTGCCATCGCCTGGAAGCTGGTGAAGCTGTCCGGCGAGGAGTTCGTCAAGGGCTTCGCCAACAAGGCCGGCGCCACCACCGCGCTCGTCCTGGGCGCGGCCCTCGTTTCCTGGGTGTTGGGCCTGGACCCGGCCGATGTCGTACGCCGCGTACTCGGCATGTAACCGCCCCTGCGGCCCGGAGCCCACGACGGCTCCGGGCCGCAGGGGTCTCCCTGGCCGGGACACCTTCTCGCAACCGGGGACCAGCGTCAGAACGGTGGTTCGTCGGAGTAGCCGCGGGTCTGCGGCGTGGATTGGGAAGCGATCCCAGCAGCCCATGGGTCGTCTGCTGCAGATTGCGGAGTGCCGCCCCACCCGCCGGAAGCCTGCCGGGCCGGGGGCACCGGCGCGGCAGGTGGAGTTGCCGGTGCTTCGTCCGGCTCGAGGCCGTCAATGTCGTCGTTCCACAGGCGGCGCAGATGTTCGCGGCATGTCGTCGGATCGTTCTCGTCCCAGCGGCTGTCGTCCGGCTCCGGCCAGCGGCGGCCGTCGGGATCCCGATCTTGCAGCTGGCACAGAGCGAGCAGGAGCGCGTCGACGACCCCCCACTGGCTGGTCGTTGTCCCGGTGAGCAAGCGGCGGATGGTTTCCCTACTCACCTTTTGAGGGTTGGACTCAGTACCGGTGAGCGCCGCGATCTTCGGAAGCGGAGGACGCATCGCCAGCCGGTAGTGCACAAAGAGCTCGGCGACGAGATCCCGCTTGGGACCGGGCGGCAGCACATCTTTACCGGGCATTCGAAGCATTCGCGGCATCCGACAACTCTGCCACGAACAAGCCCAGTTAGACACAGAAAAGCTCAGTCCCACCCGGTATCTCGCCACACGACACCCCGTGTGATCCCACATGGACCCGCTCAGGCAGCACTTGACCTCACCTGAACTCACATCAGCTGGTCTTAGACCGCCTACAACCCGCACAAACAAGTTTGAACAAACTACTGTTTCCGCTGGTCAGAGGCCCTTTCGAGGTGCTTTTGTTGCTCCAGTTCACCCCGGGATCCGGGATGCGTCTCAGGGAGTGGACACGGCACGGCTGTCGCCAGAAACGGCGACGGCCCCCTGGTGGGCAGGGAGCCGTCTGCAGAAGACCGAACAACCCCGACGAAGGGAAAGCTCATGTCCAAGCCCGAGCGTACGGGCAACAGCCCGGACCCGGAACCCCTCCCATCGAAGACCCGGTGGGCCAAGCGCGCCCGGCGGATCCGCAACGAGGCCGGCCTTCATCTGATCCGAGGGGCCGCAACCGCGGTCGGCGGCGCCGTCGTCGCGTACGGCGGCCTCTGGATGCAGTCGCGTTGACAACGGGTAACTCGACCGGGAGCGTGACCGACGGCATCTGTGCGGTCGTCGGTCACGCGATCGGAATGTGGTGGGGCAGGAGGCTATCGGCGGCCTGCATCGTCGGCCAGATACTGCTGAACGCGAAGGCGAGCCGTCGGCAGGGCCGCCTTTCCGCCTTGGATGATCATGGTCTGGGAGACGAAGTAGTCGGGGTGGCGGATGGTGGTGAGCAGTCTGCCGTCCGGCTGCAGGCGGTGATCGGTGAAACCGTCCAGAGCGCTCGCTGCGAGGGGTGTGCGGGCCCACGGATTGTGCAGCACATGGAAGCCCTCGCTGAAGGTCTCGTGTTCCGCTGGCCCGTAGTCACCGACGACGTAGCCGAACGGCACGGGCAGGGCCGCGTCCGGGTCTGGGTCGTACATGGCCCCGCATCGGGCTACCGCTACGTCTTCCGGCCCCTAGAGATCGTCTTCAAAGGTGGTCAGGTAATGAGGCATCATGTTTGTCGTGGTGCGTCGTCATGAGCTTTCGGATGCCGAGTGGGCTGTGTT
>NZ_JBIWMA010000047.1:0-10528 GCF_044766465.1 Streptomyces sp. NPDC102259
CCCGCGGAGCGGGTACCACATCGCTGCGCGATGTGCAAGAGGGGCGGTCGCTGCGCTCCCGCTGCCCGTGCGGAGCACGGGCGGATCCCTTCGCTGCGCTCCAGGATCCGGTGGGGCCGGCCGCTGCGCGACCGGCGCGGCGCGCGGTGCGCGCTCTCCCGCTGAGGGCGTGTCAGGTGCAGCTAGTGGGGCCTCCAGTATGGGAGTTGGGGAGTCCTGCGGACTCCTGGGCGGGTCCGCTGCGCTCCCCCGCCTGACGGTCCTTCCGGCTGCGCCTCCAGTCCCTTGGGGCCCGCCGGTGCGGGCGGGGCTGGCTACTGGGGTGGGGGGCGCTCGTTCGTGTGGGTTCCAGTGTACCGCGTGCATCAGATTGATGCAGCATGTACCGTTGGCGGAAACACGGGATACCCCCCAACCACTCCGGGCGGGGCGCGGGAAGCGAGGACTCTTTGAATCCGTCGGGCTTCGAAAGGCGCTTTGAAGCGCGGAAGGAAATTCAACGTGAGGTTACTTCAGGGATGGACCCGGAGCTGATCCGCTACCGGATCGTGGCGCAGCGCACCGATCCGGAGCACCCGGGCGCGTCCCTGCTGACGCACTACGCCTACGGGCGCTCGGTCGAGGAGGCCGTCACCGAGGTCCGCAAGGCGCTGGAGAAGCCGGGCGGGGTGTACGGGGACCAGGGCCTGTACCGCGTGGTGGAGGTGGTGGAGGAGAGCCCGGACAGCGAGCTCCGGCAGCAGGAGGAGGCCCGCAGGCGGTATCTGACCGCCATCCTGGAGAACGCCACCGCGACCGTGCGTGGCCGTGAGCCGGAGGACCCGGATGCGGATCTGGTCCGCCGCCTGGACGACTTCTTCACCCGCGCTGTCACCTTCCCCGATCCGCACACCCCCGGCGTACATCCCCGGCCCCACCAGGCCACGTTCGGCTGGACCAGCGAACAGCCCTACATCGAGCACGCCAGCGACCCCGGCCGCGCCCTGGCCCTGTTCCTCCTGGCCTACCTGGACCACTACGGCCTGTACCTGGGGGCAGCAGTCCGCGCCGGTGACCACCCCGCTGCGCAGCCGGTGGACGGGGGCCGGCCTTCTGCCCGCGAGGCAGAGGGCGGCGAGGCGCCGGCGGAACTTGTCGAGCGCGTCCTGGACGTCTGCGGGCAGCACTACGCGGCCGTGACCGGCACCAACTCCGACCAGTGGGACCAGGAGTCGGACCGGGAGGCCGTGGGCATCGCCCTGCGGACCGTTCGCATGGCGGAGCGGGACGCCTACCCGCAGACCCTGGAGACGTACCTGCACGAGCGCAGGGCGCGGCTCGAGCGGCTGTGGCAGCGCTACGGGACCGGCGGCATGTTCGCGGGCGAGATCGTTCTCATGGACCTGCCCGCCTGCTTCGTGCTGTGCGAGAGGATCGACAGCACCCCGCTCTGGCTCGAAGGAATCTGGACGCAGGAAGGCCAGGAGGAAACCGCGCTGGAAAGGCTTCAGAACGCCTGGCTGTACGACACGGCGGAAAAGGACGGACGATGAGCAGGATTCCGCTCAAGAAACACCAGGTCACCCAGAAGTTGGCCTTTCGTAGGTGGGTCGGATTCCCTGCAAGGTCATCTGTGCCCCCTCAGGGTGCCCGTGGCACGATCGTGTCAGCGACCGGCTCCGGCAAAACAATCATGGCTGCCGCGAGTGCGCTGGAGTGCTTCCCCGAGGGCCGGATCCTCGTGACCGTGCCGACCCTGGACCTGCTCGTGCAGACCGCCCAGGCGTGGCGGGCTGTGGGGCACCGCTCCCCCATGGTCGCGGTGTGCTCGCTGGAGAACGACCCGGTGCTGAACAAGCTCGGGGTGCGCACCACCACCAACCCGATCCAGCTCGCCCTGTGGGCCGCCCACGGGCCGGTCGTCGTGTTCGCCACGTACGCCTCTCTCGTGGACCGCGAGGACTTCGACGACCCGATGGGCCAGGGACGCGTCCGCGGGCCGCTGGAGGCCGCCCTGGCAGGCGGAGACCGGCTGTACGGCCAGCGCATGGACGGTTTTTCGCTCGCCATCGTGGACGAAGCCCACGGAACCACTGGCGATCTTGGGAGGCCGTGGGCGGCGATCCACGACAACGCCCGGATCCCGGCGGACTTCCGGCTGTACCTGACCGCCACCCCGCGCATCCTCGCCTCGCCCCGGCCGCAGAAGGGCGCCGACGGCCAGGAGGCGGAGATCGCGAGCATGGCCGACGACCCGGACGGCATGTTCGGCGCCTGGCTGCCTGGGGCTGAACTCGGGCTCTCGGAGGCGATCGAGCGCGAAATCCTCGCCCCGTTCGAGATCGACGTCCTGGAGATCCGCGACCCCTCCCCCGTCCTCGGGGAATCGGAGGAGGCGCAGCGAGGCCGGCGCCTGGCCCTGCTGCAGACCGCCCTCCTGGAGCACGCCGCCGCGTACAACCTGCGTACGGTCATGACTTTCCACCAGAAGGTGGAGGAGGCCGCGGCGTTCGCGGAGAAGCTGCCGGAAACCGCTGCCGAGCTGTACGTCACCGAGACCGATGACGAGACCATGGTCAAGGCGGAGAAGGAGCTCCCGGCGTCGTCGATCGACGCGGAGTTCTACGGCCTGGAGGCCGGCCGCCACGTCCCGCCGGACCGGGTGTGGTCGGCGTGGCTTTGCGGCGACCACCTCGTGTCCGAACGGCGGGAGGCGCTGCGCCAGTTCGCCAACGGCATCGACGCCAACAACCGGCGCGTGCACAGGGCGTTCCTCGCGAGCGTTCGCGTGCTCGGGGAAGGCGTCGACATCACCGGCGAGCGCGGAGTCGAGGCGATCTGCTTCGCCGACACCCGCGGCTCGCAGGTGGAGATCGTGCAGAACATCGGCCGGGCGCTGAGGCTGAACCGCGACGGCTCCACCAAGGTCGCGAGGATCATCGTGCCGATCTTCCTGGAGCCGGGCGAGGACCCGACCGACATGGTCGCCTCCGCCAGCTTCCGCCCCCTTGTAGCGGTCCTCCAAGGACTCCGCAGTCATGATGAACGACTCGTTGAGCAGCTCGCCTCCCGCGCCCTCACGAGCGGCAAGCGCAAGGTCCACGTCCGGCGCGATGAGGACGGGCGGATCGTCGGGGCCGGCGGCGACGGCGAGGACCAGGAGCAGGACGACACCGACGCCGCTGCCGAGTCCGCGCTGCTCCACTTCTCCTCTCCCAGGGACGCGTCGACGATCGCCGCTTTCCTGCGCACCCGGGTCTACCGGCCGGAGTCGCTGGTGTGGCTGGAGGGCTACCAGGCCCTGCTGCGCTGGCGGGCGGAGAACGAGATCGCCGGGCTCTACGCCGTGCCCTACGACGTTGAGGTCGAAGTGGGGGTGACAAAGGCTTTTCCCCTTGGCCGATGGGTCCACCAGCAGCGCAAGGCACTGCGGGCAGGTGAACTGGAAGAGCGGCGCAAGACCCTGCTGGACGCGCCCGAGGTCGGGATGGTCTGGGAGCCGGGCGAAGAGGCGTGGGAGACCAAGCTCGCCGCGCTGCGCTCCTACCGGCAGGCCACGGGACATCTCGCTCCGCGTCAGGACGCCGTGTGGGGCGAGGGCGAGGCGATGGTGCCCGTCGGGCAGCATGCGGCCAATCTCCGCAGGAAGGGCGGCCTCGGGAAGGACCCCGAGCGCGCCGCGGCGCGGGCAGCACAGCTCGCGGCGATCGACCCGGACTGGGACTGCCCGTGGCCGCTCGACTGGCAGCGGCACTACCGCGTCCTCGCCGACCTGGTCGACGCCGACGGCGTCCTGCCGGCCATCCAGCCGGGCGTCCTGTTCGAGGGCGACGACATCGGCAAATGGCTCGCACGGCAACGCGAGGCGGGCACCTGGGCGCAGTTGTCCACCGAGCAGCAGGAACGGCTGTCCCAGCTGGGCGTACAACCGCTTGAGGCCCCGTCTCCCGCACCGTCAGCGAAGCGTACGTCGAAGGGTTCGAGCAAGGCGGAACAGGCGTTCCAGCGCGGGCTTGCGGCCCTCGCGCAGTGGGTGGAGCGGGAAGGCGCCCACCGGCCTGTACCGCGCGGTCACGCTGAGGAGATCGTGGTCGACGGCGAGACGGAGCCGGTGATCGTGAAACTGGGCGTATGGAATTCGAACATCCGTGTGAGGCGGGACAAGCTCACCCCCGACCAGCAGGCCGCCCTCGCCGCCCTGGGCGTGCCCTGGGCAAAGGCAGCGGTGCCGGCACCGTCCAGCCCGGCGGTGGACGACAGTTCCGTCCAGCCCGCGCCGTCGGACGCGCACGCGCAGGAGGACCACGACCAGGGCGACACCGTGACGGAGGAAGAACGCCAGGCGGCGCCGGGCACAGCGCGGATGCAGCGCATGAACGAGCTGATGCGCAACCACACCAAGGCCGAACTTCTGCGCATGGCCTACGCGGGCGGCCTCGTGCCGTACAACAACCCCGCGAAGTGGCGGAAGGACGAAATAGCCTCCACCGTGGTCGACACCGAGTTCCGCACCGCCCACCAGGCCGCCCCGGCCCTGCCCGCCGCAGTCACCGAGCGTCCCGTCCCGGTGAAGCCGCTGCCGCAGCAGGACCACCATGCCGAGTGCGATAAGTCGGTGTACGACGGCGGCACCTGCACCTGCGACCTCATCGAGCAGTACGGACCGCCCTCCGACCGGGACGACTACTGAGACGACCTCCGACACGAGACCCCGGGCCGTCACGGTCCGGGGTCTCGTGTCTTTAGGGTGAGGGCGTGAGTCGGTGCCAGATGAAGATGCAGCTCTCCAGGCTGGCGAGTGATGGCCGGCGCAACACGGACCGGATCCGCTCGGGCCCCACCAGGACGACGGGCATTCGGCGTTCGCGGTCCTGGAACAAGCTCCACAGCCCATAGACGTACTGCAGGGCCTCGGTCCGCAGCAGATGGGCATCGCGTACGACCACAACTGGCCAGGAGCGCCGGGCGAGTTCGTTCTCGACAGCCCGCTGCGCGTCGGCCAGCCGTCGCGGCCGGACACCGAGGTGCAGAGCGGCGTGGAACGCGTCCAGGAGCGCCGCGAGGTTGCCCGGCGCGGCGGTCGTGACCACGCCGGAGTCGGCCCCGTCGCAGCGGCTGAGAGCGGCCTCCACCACGGCTTCGCCCTGGACGTCCTCCGGCGCGATGACGCACAGCAGCGCGCGGGTCTCAAGGATGTGGCGCAGGTTCTCGGCAAGTGCGGCGAACGCTTCGTCGGACACGGCCGTGGCGACCTCGCCCATGGCCCCTCCTCTGGAGTTGCGTACGGGACGCCGCCAGTCCAGCACGTTCACGGACGGCGGCGCAGACATCAACGTCATCACGGCGCAGATTGACCGGCCCTGTTCGGATGTGAGCGGCTGTGCCGGATCAGCGAACAGATGTGGACTCCCCCGCCACGCCGAACTGGCAGCAGGAGATCGTGGCGCCTCGCCTTTTCACTGTTCCTGTTCCGGGCTGGCTGGCTCGGTGTCTTCGCTCTGGCCTTGCGGCTGTGCCAGGGCATCGGGAATGAAGTGTGAGTAGCTCTCGCGTAGGTGCTGGGTGACGCGGTCGTCGGTCGCCTCGTAGTTCAGCTGCTCCTGGAAGAACCGCAGCTTCTTCTCCCCAGCGTCGAGGATCTCGCCCCAGCTCTTGACCCAGACCTCGTAGTCGTCCTGTACGTCGGCGAGGCCGGCGGGGCGGTCCGTCTGCCGGATGTCGCGAAGGATCTTGTCGGAGTAGTCGTAGGTGATGAGGTAGAAGCGCCATTTGCAGCCGACCCCGCTGTACTGGGGGTCGTCGATGATGGCCCGGGCGTAGTTCTTGATCTGGGTGAGTTCCTTCGGGCCGACCTTCACGGTCGGTCGCTTGAGCTCGATGACGAGGCGTTCAGTGGAGTTGTCGTCCCGGCGGCTGCGGAACATCAGGATGTCGACCCGGCCGCTGCGCCCGTCCGGCTGAGTGACGGCCTCGAGTTCGTGCTCCAGGACGACGTCTTCACCGAGGTGGTCTTCCAGGTGGGCCTGAAGGACGTTGGTGAGGCCGATTTCGCTCCTGGTCATGTGCCAGTCCTCGCCGAACAGCCAGAGGTTCTTGTTGACCATGGGGTGGAGCTGGTCGACCTCGCGCAGGTTCTTGCGGAGGTGGTCGTCGGCGAGGATCTTGCGCAGGGCCTGGATGAAGTTCAGGCGGTTGGTGACGGTGGTGGCCGCGCCGATGACGTGGGTCAGGTCGGTGCTATCGAGAAGGTTCTTCAGGTGCCGGCGGTCGTCGTCGCTGAGGGCCAGGACCTTTTCGAGGATGGTGTGGAGGTCGCTGGGGTTGCTCTCCAGGGCTGTGCGGATGAGGTTGACGGACAGGCTGCGGGCGGCCCTTTTGTTGGGAAGCGCGTGGCGGGCGGCGGTGACGACGACGTCGAAGGTCTGGCGCTCTATGGCGAGCGCGCCGGTCGCCAGCTGGTCGTCGTAGGGGTAGATGCCTTCGGTCTTCAGCTGTCGCACGACCTCTGCCGAGATCTGGGCACCGCGAACGGCCAGGTGCTTCTGGACGGCCTTGAGGGCCGCGTCCAGGAGCCCGGAGTGGGACATGGTCAGGCCGTGCAGGTCATCGACGGACAGGCCGTTGAAAAGGTTGGCGCGCAGGTACGGGGTGAAGCTGATGATGCCGTCGGACCAGTCGCTGCCGTGCTCGCCGAGGGCGATGCCGTCGGCGTTGCAGATGAGCATCCTGCGGTCGCTCATCCGCTTGTTCCACTCGACAAAGGTCACGACCGGGGGCGGGTCCGCGTTGGCGTATTCCTCCGGCAGGTCCAATTCCAGGTCGATGGGTTCGCCCACGATGATGTCGCTGGGGTCGAGCCGTTTGCCGTCGAACGTGACGTGCACGTGCGGATAGGCCCGGAGGTAGAACGCCAGCTTCGCGGTGAGGTTCGCGGCGGCGTCGTCGCGCTCCAGGCTGCTCAGGGGCTTGCCCTGGGGAACGGAGATGCGGACCGTCGTGCCGGGCTTCTCCCGGGTCGGCTCTGTCTCCTCAACCTGCCAGACGGTGGCATGGTCGGCGTTGCCGCGGATCCGGACTCCAACCAAGGTGTCGCCAAAAGCCATGGACTCCCAGGCAGCGGACTCCCAGGTGAGCTGGTCGCCCAGGGCGAAGGCAAAGAGGCGGCCTTCACCGTTGCGGCCGTGCAGGATGCGCTCACCGCCTTCGGTGTGCGTCCTACTGGTCTTCCAGGTGTTGCCGAAGGCTTGGAAGGCGGTGCGTGCCCGCTCGGGTGTCATGCCGTGGCCGTTGTCGGTCACTACGACGTCGGTGATCGCCGTCAGACTGGAGCGGCGCAGTTCGACGTGGACCTCGGTGGCGTTGGCGTCCAGGGCGTTCCACACCAGTTCGGCGACTGCGGTGATCTGGGGCTTCTTCTTGAACTGGAGGATCTTGCGCTCGCCGACCGAGAGCTCGAACTCCGTCAGCGGTGGTCCGCTCTGCGCCGGTAGTTCGGCGCTGACCACACCCGCGCCAACTCCCGTGCGAGCGGCGCCTTCTGTGTTGTGATCCCCAGACATGCGGTGACCGTACCGGTTTCGCACAGTGCGGTACACATCGCCTTGCGTGATGGGTGTCGTGTGCCGTGGTCTACCACTCTCAGCGGCGGGGCAGCTTCCGAGCAGCCCGGATGCGGTCTTCCGTGCGCGGGTGGTACGGGACCTTGAACCAGTCCGGGCGTACCCAGCGGTCGCCTGTGCGCCCGTCGGCAGTGGCGGTTCGGCCTCTGTGCGGCCGCAGTTGGCTGGTCAGATGCTGGGCGGGGAGAGGGCTGGCTGCCACACTCACCCGGTTGAACTGATCACTGCACGGCCGTGGCGCCGTACGCAGAAATCCAGGGGGTTCCTTGCCGAGCGCACCCACCGTCCGTGGCGGCCATTACCGCCGATCAGGCTCCCAACCGTCCCTTTCCCCTTTGGTGGTGATCATTGCGGTCGTGGCGAGCTGGGGCATCGTCCAAGGTGGCGCGGCTGCGGTGCCGCTATGGCTGTGGATCCTGATAGGCGTCACAGTGACCGCGGTCTCGGGGATCGCGATCTACCTGCTGGTCAAACAGATCCGTCTGGAGGGTCTCCAGTTACAGGCGGCTGAAGAGGCAGCCGAGCTGCAGAAGGAGATCGACGCGCAGAAGCTCGCGGACCTCAAGACCGTCACCCCCCTGGCCACACTGCTGGAACTCAACCAGTCCCAGATCGACGAATACCACCGCATCGCCACCGATCAAGCCGACCGTTCCTTCCGGTCCTCGCAACGGGCCATGGGGTTGGGCCTGCTGGTGATCGTGGGCTGCTTCGCCGCCGGCCTGTACTTCGGCAACGGCCAGACCAAGGTCTTCGTCGCCGCCATCGCGAGCGTCGCTGCGGCGCTCTCTGCCTTCCTCAACCGCACCTACCTGCAGATGTACGGGCAGACGCTGAGCCAGCTCAACCGCTACTTCGAGCAGCCGGTCCTGACCGGCTACTACCTGACCGCGGAGCGCCTGGCCCAAAATCTGGGCGAGGACCCCGAGAGTGAGATGCGCCGCCGCATCATCGACCAGGTCCTGGAAGCCAGCGCCCGAATGAACAACGGCGCCTCCGGCGAAGAACCACCGCCACCGGCCAAGCGGCAGGCGAAGAAGAAGCGCGCCGCGGCGACCGAGTAAGGCCGCATCCGGCTCTGGACGATCGGCAGCGTTAGCGTTGCCCAGGATTCAACGAGTGCCGCGGCAGTCGTAGACCACGAGTGACAGATCCTTCACCGCAGCTCGGGCACGTTCGGCGTCCAAGCCGTCATCAAGGGCCTCCAACGCGGCGGCCGCCGACACCCGAACGGAACGGGGCAGACCGTCGTAGGCGGAGAGTCGGTACGCGACGGTGCGACGGGCCTCTTGTTCCTCATCGCTCACCCCATCAGTGGTGAGTGGGAAGACCGCAGCCTCGTACACGCGATGCTCAGGAGGACCAGGTCGGCGATCCCTTCCGCATAGCCGTCGCTTCTGGCGGCCCGCACGGGAGTCACCGTGGGGCGAGGGCGGACGACCATTCCGAATCCCGCACCCAGGCCGGCGGCACCCGCGGGCATGGTCGAAGGGGTCGCAACGGGGATGTCAGCGGCCCGACCACGCCGCATGCCCAGGGTGACCTGGGCGAACTCCGGAGCGCTGTGGAGGCCGGCGCAACCCCTACCTCAACGCGCAGCGCAACACGGCGCCCTATGCGGCGAAGCGGCTGTTGGGCGGGCTGGTCACGGTGTCGCCTGCGTGAGTCCCGAAGTCTGTGACTCCGGGACTCCCAGACGGATTCCGGGCCCGGGCACTACTTGAGCAACAGGTGCAGGAGGCCCGCCACGCCGACGCCGACCAGGAGTGCGACGCCGACCGCGGGGTGAAGCAGGGCGATGTATGTGGCGATCCCGCCGACCAGGAGCAGAAGCGCGGTTCGCAGGTCGAGCCCGTTGCCGTTGTTCACTGGCCAACCGCCTTACGGGCGGCGGCACGGCCGTACAGGGCCTCGATCTCGCCCCGGGACGCCATGACCTTCGCGCGGGCGCGCAGGCGGGCCATGTGTCCCTCAACCATCCGGGACGTCATCCCGAGCTCGGCGCCGATCGCCTTCTGGGTCACCTTGGACTCCCAGATCAGGCCGCAGATCGCGCGCACCTCGGGACCGGCGCCGTCCAGGATCCGCTGGATGGTCTCCTGGAGGACGAACGCGTCGTCGGGGGAACGGACGTATCTGGGACCCCACATGTCCTCGTAGGGCTCCGCGGCGATGGGATCCGCGGCCTCGAACAGGCGCCGGCGATAGCCGTAGGCCCACTTCTTGAACACGTCGCGGAAGGCGTACAGGGTCTTCACGAAGTAGGTGCGCATCGTCGCGCCCCCCTCCGGATCCCACCCGCCATCGGGGAGGAGTTCCTCGGTGAACCTGCACACGGCGCTCTCGACGCTGTTGTGGGCGATCTCGTCACGGATGTCGCCACGCCGCTTGAGGATCTCGACCTCGAAGTAGCGGACCCCTAGGGGGACACCGCGCTCCCCGCACTTCTCGATGATCGTCCCGTCCCGCATCCATGCGCGCAGGCACCGCCAGCCGTAGACCCAAAGGTCGTCGCGCAGGAGCTTCATCTCCCAATAGTCGGGGTCGAAGTTGCGGAGCCGAAGGCGTTCGTTCAGCGCGCAGTCCGCCGCGTGCTGCTCAAGATTGCGCCGTTTCGTGCCCTTCGACCGCTTACCACCCCCCTGGGGGGACTCGTCTGTTACTTCCGCTACCTGCTCGAACATGTGGCACCAACCCGTCTCGCACATGAAGTTCTACTGGCGGTGCCGTATGGAAAGAACAGCAATTCATCCCACGAGATTTCTGATAATTCCGCGACGAAAGTTCGTCTCCGCTGGTCAGCGGCCCCCAGGGGTGACGCCCCCTCCCCGAGGCGGGGGGGGGGGGGGGGGGGGGGGGGGCCGCGCCGGGGGGGGGGGGGGGGGGGGGGGGGGGGGGGGGGGGGGGGGGGGCAGAGACACGGGCGGCGA
>NZ_JBIWMA010000047.1:10538-26643 GCF_044766465.1 Streptomyces sp. NPDC102259
AAAAAACAAAACCTTTTTTTTTTTTCACCACTCCCTCTATTTAGGGGGGCCGGGGGGGGGGGGGCCCGGGGCGCCCCCCCCCCCCCCCGGGGGGGGCGGCGCGGCCCCCCCCCCCCCCCCCCGCCTCGGGGAGGGAAGGCCGGTGGGACAGAGCCCGTGAGTCCCGAAGTCACAAACTCCGGGACTCACGGGCTCCGAGCTGGGCTCGTTCTACTTTGGGCCCGGAAATGAGGCGCTCGGGTCACGCTGCCGGATCGGCGCCGCCGGGGGAACGGGGTGGGTCTCCGGCCACTCGCGCGAGCAGTCGAAGCAAGGAACAAGCCTCCGAGGCTGGTTGAGCCCCAGAGGCTTCGTGGTCCCCGCGCCCCACCGCCCTGGGTTATCCACAGGCCCGAACGCGGTCGGCCGTTCCTTCGTACGCTGCTGCCCGAGTCGATCACACGGGGGTGTGCGGGATGCGGTACGGCGTGGTGGTGGAGGAACTCGCGGTCGAGGTCATGGCGCAGCTGCCGGACGACCAGGCCCGGCTGGAGGTGATGGCGCTCGTGGAGGTCGCGCGGATGGATCCGAGGGCCTGGCCCGATGCGCGTGACCCGGGCTCCGTGGAAGAGATCCGGGAGGCGTTCGGCCGACAGTGCTGGATCCAGTACATGCCGCACGCCGGCGCGATCGAGGTCCGGGACATCGGCTGGGCGGGCTGATTCGTCAGCGGCGGCGGAGTTCCTCGGACCAGTCCCGGAGCTGGTCTTCGAGGGTCAGGTTGTCGCCGCGGGCCACGGTTTGGAGCAGCTGGGCGCACACGGTCGCTTCGGCGGCGAGGCCGGCCGGGCTCCCCAGGACGGGAAAGGCGGCGCGGACTCGAGCGGCGACGTTCTCCTGGAGCAGCGTGTAGGCGTAGAGCGTGGCGGCGTCGAACCCTTCCGGAGCTCGCCCCCAGCCCTCCCAGTCGAGAATTCTCAGCGGTGCGGTGACGTTGGCCCAGTGCAGGTCGGAGTGGGCGGCGGTCCAGCAGGTCACGGCCGGGGCCGGGATGCCCACGAACTCTGGGATCGCCTGGTCCATGTACTGCTGTCGTACGGCGACGCGGTCGGTGTCGACGACCGCCACCTTCTCCAGCGTCCCGGCGAGGTCCTGCCACCAGGAGTCCGGCAGCTGGATGTCGCGCTGGAGGACCGGGTCGTCGGACAGGACCGGCTGGTCGACGCGGGCTGACAGCTCCGCCCGGTAGGCGGTGCCGTCGTCGACGGCGTCGTGGACAGCCAGGAGGGCGGGCCGGCGCCCGTCAAGGTCCCCGAAGGCGTGCTGTGCGTCCAGGGCGCCGTCCCACAGCTTCCCCGACGCCTTGTCCTCCAGGGAGGACACAAGCCGCAGCCACGCCGGTTGCCCGGTGGCGGTGCGGGCCGGGGCACCCAGGGTGCGCCCGGCCCAACCCCAGAACTCCCCGCCCGGCTCGACTCGTACGTCCAGGGCCTTCGCGGCGCGGGCGTGGCGGGCGCGCATGCGCTGTTCGGTGTCCGGGTCAGGGGGAGGCGAGTACACCAGTGATCTCCCGCAACTTGGCGGCGGTCAGCGAGGGTTGGTCGACGGCTTCGGCCGCCTCCCTCCAGTGTGGCGCACCGGAGGCGGCCAGAAGGACGTCCGTCACTCCTGGGCATGACGCGACTGCCAGAACGCACGCCTGTGCGGGGGTCAGGCCCGGACGGATGAGGTCGGCGAGCTCCTGGTCGACCATGCCGGGGAGCTCACCGCCGTGCAGCGGCGCGGAGGCCATCACCCGCAGCCCCGCCCCGGCGGCGGCCGGGAGCGGGCCACGGCCGTGCAGGGCCTGCGCGATCGGCGTCATCATCACCAGGCTCACCGGCATCTGGACCGCGACCAGGTGGTGCTGGCCGCCCGCGGCTTCGGCGGCCAGGGCGAGCAGCTCTCCGACCGTGAACGCCTCTTCTTCCAGGCCCGCCCACGTGGCGATGCCGTACCCGGCCGCGCTCCCGGCTGCCACGGCTTCCTCGAGGACGACGAACGCCTCCCGCATCGCGCGGTGCAGGGCGGGACGGTCGCCGGGGTGGGCGCGCTCCGGGTTGTGCAGCAGGACCAGGTCCAGACGCTCCCGCCCGAGCTGGGCGCGGTTGCGGCCGGTCTGCCAGCGCACGTAGTCCGGAGCGAGGCTGTGCCCGGTCACCGCTTGGTCCTCGGTCAGGACACCGGCGTTCACGGCGTCGGCACCGGTGGCCGCGGTGAAGTAGCCGGCCTTCGTCGCGATCCGCAGGGACGGGCGGGCGGCCAGGGCCGGGGCCAGCAACTCCTGGGCGCGGCCGGTGGCGTAGTTGGGGGCGGTGTCGATCCACTGCGCGCCGGAGGCGGCCGCACGGACGGCCGCCTCCGGGATCGCCCGGCACCGGTAGGTGCCCAGAGCGAGCTCCGCTGTCACAGCAGGCTCCCCACCGTCGCGGCCTGCCCGGCAACGAGCTCCTGGACCAGCCCGGCGACGTCCTCCACATCCAGGCCGGCTGTTTCCGCGAGCGCGGCCAGATCCACGGTGCGGCCGTCGACCAGCGGGCGCAGCACCGCCTCCGCCGCCGGAGCGAACTCGAAGGTGCTCCCGGCGGCGGACAGCGTCACCACGTCCTCGCCGACGTCCAGCACCGCGCGGGCGGTCGTCAGCCGAACCCGCAGGTGCGGATCGGCGGGGACGGTGTCGATGTACGGCAGGCTCGGCACCATCCGGCCGACGGCCTGCCCGTCCATCGCGGCCCGGTAGCGGGCGAGTAGCGTCGGGTCGTCCAGCAGTTCCGCGAGCCGCTTGCGCATCCCGTCCACGGCGTCGGCCTGGACATCCGGCGCGGCGAGCAGCGGCAGATCGCGCCGCCAGTCCTCGTGCGTGAGCAGCTGCTCGGACACCCACGCCATCAGGTCGGTCGCGGTGTGGGTCTGCAGGCCGCAGGTGACATGCAGGGAGCGGGTGCCCTGGTCGGCACAGACCGCGTGCCATACGCCGCGCGGCACGTACAGGACGTCGCCCGGCCACAGGACCAGGTCGGCAACCGGCTCGGTGGGCGCCTCGCCCGGGTCCTCGATGTCGCGGTAGAGCGGGAACGGTCGGGTGGTGCCGTAGATCCGCCACCGCTTCGCGCCGTCCAGCTGGACGATGACGGTGTCGTGGTCGTCCCAGTGAACGCCGAACCCCTCGGTGCTGGTCCACGAGGCGTACAGGTTCGCCTGGACGCGGGTGCGGAGGTCGCGCTCGATCGCTTCGCAGAGGCGGGCGAGGGGCGGGTGGAGTTCGTCGACGCTGTCCAGGGCGAGGGATGCGCCCTCCTGGAGGCGGGCGTGCAGTTCGGCCGGGTGCAGGCGGTGCCACACCGTGTGCCGACGGGTGGCCACCGGCGTGGTGTAGCCGCCGACCAGCAGTGTCTCGCCGTCGCGGGACAGCCGCATGCGCGGCGGTTCCAGGCGGTGTGCGGCGAGGATCTGGTTGAGGTCGTCCCAGGTCATGATCCCGGCGACATCGAGGGCGCCGGGTACGTGGCGGTATTCGCGGTGCAGTGCCTGGGCGAGGAAGTCCTCGCCCAGGCACGCCGCGATGGACGTGTGCGTCATCGCGTCAGGGCTCCCGGTCCGTCAGTCGTTGCCGTCGCTCTTGCCGGTGCCGCCGCCGTCCGAGGGGATGGCGTTGCGGCCCCGGGCGGCGACGATCGACCGGCGGGAGCGGACCAGGCCGCCGGTCGACGGCCCGGACGTGGCGGGCGGGGGCGTGGCGGGACTCTGCATGGAATCCTCCTACGGGGCTGGTGGCCGAGCCCTGACGGCACGGCCGCGAACACCGCCAGTACAGCCGCGAACCACACGGGCGATAACCCCGTGACGGGGCCCCCACGATGGGTATGGTCGTTGGGCTGACGCTTCGTCATTCCACGAGAGTTCTGGGGGACTTGTGGACGACTTACCGCCGTCACCCGCCCAAGTGCCGCGCCGCCTGCTGACCGACCCGGTGTTCGTCCGGGCCCTGCGCGAGCGGGACTTCACCGTCGTCTTCGCCATGGCCCACGACGTGGGGATCTCCTTCAACCGGATCGCCGAAGCGTGTGCGCTCAAAGCCGAGCGGGTCAGCCAGATCGCCCGGGGCACCACATCTGTCACCGCCCTCACGACTGTCGAGCGAATCGCCAGCGGACTGCGCATTCCCGGTGCCCTACTGGGGCTTGCTGCGCAACCCTGGGAAGACACCGCCGCCCACAGCACGGAGTCCGACCATGGAGAAGATCCGATGAAGCGCCGCAACCTGCTGCGTGGCGCGCTGGCCGCCGGCCTCACCGCTCCGGCCCTCGCCGCACTCACCGCCGCCCGGACCGACGTCGACCAGACCCTCTCCCCCGACGCTCCCCAGGACCTGGCCGACCTGGAGGCCGCTGCCGAGAGCTACGGGTACGGCTACCACGGACAGCAGCCCACCCGCGTGCTCGCCGACCTGGTCACGGACTTCACCACCCTGCGCCCGCTGCTCACCGTCCCGCAGCCCGCCCCCGTACGAGCCAGGCTGTGCCGGACGGCCGGGCAGATGGCCGGGATGACCGCGATCGTGCTGCACGACCTGGGCAGCCGCCGCGAGTCCCGCGCCTGGTTCGGCACCGCCGCCCGGGCCGCCGCCGAATCCGGCGACGACCAGCTGCACGCCTGGGTGCTTGCCCGGGAGGCAATGGTCCCGCTCAACTACGGCGCTCCGAAGGCAGCGGCCGACCTCGCCGCCCGGGCCCGGCTTGCCGCCGGCACCCGGCCGACCGCCGCCGCGGTGCTGGCGGCGGCCGTCGCCGCCCGCGCCTACGCCCTCAACCACCAGAGCGAACAGGCCCGCGCCGCGCTCGAGGCCGCCGACGCCCTCATGGACCGGCTCCCCGAGAGCGAGCGGTCGGACACCTGGCTGACGTACGGCGAGCAGAAGCACCACGTCCACCTCAGCCACGCCTTCACCACCCTCGGGGACACCCGCCGCGCGAACGAGAGCCAGCAGCGCGCCCTGGAGCTGTCCGCGCCGACCAGCGCCATGACGCGCACTCTGCTGAACATCGACGGCGCCGCCTGCGCCCATCACGACGGCGACACCGAGCAGGCGTGCCGTCGTACGGTCGCCGCCCTGACCGCACTGCCCGTGGGCTACCGCACCGGCCTGGTCCGCCGTCGCGCCCTGGACCTGTACGAGGCGATCCCCGCCCAGCACCACCGCGAACGCGCCGTACGGGAACTACGCGACGTCGTGGCCGGCTGACAACTACCGCTTCCACAGCGGGCGGGCGAGCCCGGTCCCGCCGCAGTAGAAGCAGCGGCCCGAACGGGCAGTTCCCGGCGTGCCGATGGTGTCGGCGGCGTCCAGCAGGAGCCGGGTGAGACCGGTCAGGTGGTCCTTGTGCAGGGCGAGGTCGTGGCGCCTGCCCACCATGATGTCCAAGGCCACGTCGGGGCCGAGGGTCCGGGCGTCCCAGCTGATGCCGCGCGTGGCGGTGGAGATCATGTCGTGCAGGTCGCTGGTGGTCTGCGTCCCGGTCAGCTGTATCCGCGACGCGAGGACGACGTCCGGTGCCTGGACGAAGGACAGGACACCCGCTGGCAGGGCGAACGGCTTGAGGCCGACGACAGGGTCGCTGTGCGTACTGCGCAGCCGTGCCAGCGCGTTCCACATGTAGGTGCCTGGGCCGTACGGCCAGGCAGCCGCGGCCGCGATGTCCTCGTGCTTGTCCCGCCTGTTGCGCCTGATGCTCACGGGTCTCCTCAGCTGGTAATTGCGTCGACGTCTCCTTGGTACGCCGTGGCCGGGGCACGGTGCGTGCCTGGATCCCGGTCGTCCCGCGCGGTGGCACGGTGACTTCGGTGCTCGTTCCGCCCGCCGGGCCGGACGGCGGACAGCCCCCTTCGCGGCGAGGGCGTGCCCGGCGTCGCGTGCGGCGTCAGCGGCCGGCGGGCTCGGGGTATCGCTGACGGCGCCGGTCCGGGTCGTCGACGCCGATCTCGTACCAGGGCTCGCCGCGCTGCAGCCGGGGCAAGGTGTTCACCCAGACCGCGATGGCGATGCCCTTCACGTCGGCGGTGAGCGCCTGGCGGCGGTTGTCGAGCAGGTGCTCCTCCTTGCCCGCCAGGACGACGTGCAGCCGCGGGAAGCGTTCGGAGCGGGTGTAGCGGTGGCGCTGCCAGAACGGGAACGTGCGGCCGATGGTGCCGCGGGCTCCCTCCCAGACCCGGTGCCCGGCGTAGCGCTCGTAGTCCCAGACCTCACGCGCGAGGCGGGCCTGGGACATGGTGCCGTTGTCGAGTTCGAAGAGGCGGACCTCGCTGGTCGCGGTGGGCTGGGCGAGGACTGCGTCGGTGTTGAAGCTCAGGCCGATCTCCTTGATGGCGTGGTTCACCTCCACTTGCCAGTCGGTCAGGGAGCGCCGGTTGCCGTAGGCGAGGATCGTGTCGGTCACCGCGACGCCGTGCGGGCCGAACCCGGCGCGAACGGCCTTCGCTCCGGTGCCGGCCTTCGGGCGGGACGGCAGCTCGTTGCCGTCGGCCAGAGCCTTCTGCCCCGCCGGAGTCAGGTTCCAGATCGGGTGCTTGCCGTCCTTGCCGTTCGTCTCCGCCAGTCCGAGCTCCGCCAGTTTCGACATCGCCCTGCGCACGTACGATCGGCCGTCCTTGTCCTCTGCCGTGATCACCTGAGCCATCTGCTGCACCGTGGCTATCCGCACGCACCCCAGCATCCGCAGCGCGTCAGCCCGAACCTTCACGGCCGTGGGAGTGGACTTCTTCCCCTTCGCTGACTCTTCAGGGGAAGGGAGAGAGGTGTCGGCGTGCCGGTGGAGACCCTGGCGGGCGGTGTGAGCTGCAGTGATGGGAACGACGTTGGAATCGTTCGCGGCACTGGACGCGGCACTGCTTTCCGGGCCGCGTCCAGTGCGCTCAGCACCCCTTGTCGAGGTGGGGCGCGGCTCCGGTTCGGGCTGCCGGGCACTGCTGGTGTACGTCACGGTGGAGCTCCTCATCAGGTGCGCGGCTCTCCCGACAGAGATCCGCTGTCACCTAATACAGGTCCGGATGATCATGCTCGTGTGACATTCCATCGGACGCCTTTACCCAGACGTGATCATCAGGCGGGCGCGGCACAGAGCTCGGTGACGATCGCGAACGAGGTGGTCACCATCGGCACCGCCATGGCCGGAGGCATCACCGCGTGCGTGGTCTGGCCGTGCGCCATGCCGTTGCGGATCTTCCGGCCGTAGTCGAGATACTCCGCCTGCCGGGCCGTCAGGATCCCCGCGTCGGCGCCCTGCTCGATGAGCTTCTGCAGCGGCTTCTTGCCCGCGCCCGGGATGCGGTCGCGCAGCACGACCTCCACCGCGATCAAGGAGTGCATGACCGCCACGGTGGAGAACTCGTAGCAGTAGTACGACTGGCGCAGCAGCTCGCGGGCGGTGCGCAGGACCGTCGCCGCGGCTTCGGGTACGCCGGTGGGCACGACCAGGTCCTCAACGAGGTCGTGCATGTCGGCGTAGCTGTCGACGAAGAGGTGGGCGCGTTCGTCCGGGACCGGGAACGGCAGCCGCTGCGTGGTCATCTGCGCAGTCTCGCAGCTGCGTTTCCTGGACGGCAGCGGCTTTTCCCCGGCCCTCGCGCAGCGTGCCGGGACGGAGATTTCTCCCCCATCAAAATGGGCGGTATGTCGCACGTAGCGGACCAGGTCAAGGAGAAACGTGGTGAAGGGCCCGGCCGTGGCTGCTCACCGTCGGTGCTCGGACTCTGTCCACAGGGCTGCGGTTCGAGGGTGTCTTCGAGGCCGCCGCGATCAGCGGAGCGGCACGAACATGAGGAGTGTCATGCCCGAGAACACCGTCACCACGCCGCTCGCCCCGATGGAGCCCGACGACGTCGCCGACGCCTTCGCCTACATCCGAGCGATGCAGGCCGGCGACATCGACACCGCCTGCGCGGTCGCCGACGACACGGGCCCGGAGCTGCACCGGCTGCTCCTGGACGTCGCCGCGGGCGTCTTCATCCCCATCACCGCCGTGGACGACCACGACGCGGAGCCCTGCGCGCACTCGTCCTCGCCGCGGCACTCGGGCGACTGCTGCTGGAGCTCCTCTGCCACAGCGTGTGCCTGGCCGGTGCACCGGGCATCGCCGACACCATCACCCGCTTCACCGAGAACATCCTCACCGAGGACCACGGCGACGTCGCCGACGTCCTGCGCCAGCTGGAGGCCGCCGGGATGAAGCAGGCGATGGAAGCGCACCCGCCGCACCGCACCACCGCGTAGCGCACCTTCGGGACGGCGGTGATGCGGTCCGGCGCGCATCCTCGGCGCACCACCGCACCACCGTGGTGCACTCCACCGCACCCACGCACCGCGCCAACTCGGTGCGCACCACCGCACCTCCGCACCGCATCGCCGGGCGCCACCGCGATGCGGCCCCCCGACATCACCGCACCGGGGCCCGCGCCACGGCCGGGCGGGCTCCCCTATCACACACCCCCTCGACCACGACCTGATCGCGAGCCGAAACGGGCTGTGTCAAGACATCTCAGGGGGATAAGAAGTCAAGAGGGACCGCGAGTCTTGATCGCTACCGAGGCCGCTGATTGGCTGGCCGACATGAATGATCTCGGACCCGTTGCGTGGCCGCCTGCACCGATCAAGACCGAGAGGCTCGTACTGCGTGAGCCCGAGGCCAGGGACCGTGCGGCGTTCATCGAGCTGCACGTCTCGCCGGAGGTGCACACCTACCTCGGCGGCCCCCGGCCGCGTGACGAGCTTGAGGGCGAGATGCCAGAGGTGCCCGGGCGGCGGTCCGGGAGTTTCGTCGTCGATCTCGACGGGGTGATGATCGGCCAGGTCCTGCTCAGGAGAGTAACGGAGCACGTTTGCCCTGCTGCCGTGGGGAAAGTTGATCTCGGTTACTTGTTCCTGCCGCAGGCGTGGGGATTCGGGTATGCCGCCGAAGCGTGCGCGGCGGCTCTGGACTGGCTCGAAAACGTCCTTCCGGGTGAGCCGGTGGTGCTCGCCACTCAGACCGCCAACGCCCGCTCGATGCGCCTTGCGGCAAAGCTGGGGTTCACCGAAGCGGAACGGTTCCGGGCCTGGGACGCCGATCAGTGGCTCGGCTTGCGGGCCCCGGTCACGCCCTCCAGTTGAGTTCGCGCTTCGACAGGGTGGGGCATTCACAACGCCGTTGTTCTCGTTGCCCAGAGTCGAGTTTGCGGGTCATGCAGGCGCTGGAAGGAGTGGCGCGAAGGCGCGCTGTTCGTCGAACGGCTGCCGGGTTTGGAGACAGTGGTGGGGCACTGTCACGTTAGCTGGGGAGGGGTCGTCCGTGGGGAGCGCGTCGCTGTCGTACAAGGGGCACCGGTACCCGGTCGAGGTCATCTCCCATTGCGTGTGGCTGTACTTCCGCTTCCTGCTGTCGTTCCGCGAGGTCGAGGAGCTGATGCTTGAGCGCGGCGTGACCATCTCCTATGAGTCGGTGCGCGAACGGCCCGTCCCGTAATCTCCGCACGTTGGCTTCTCCCGTCTGGGAGAGAAGCCGGACCGGCGGTGCGGGGGCGGCGTATTTGGGGTAGGCCGTCCCCGCGCCGTCTGCTTCAGCAGTACGGCCAGAAGCAGGACCTCACCCCCGCCCGTCCGCTACAGGTGCTGGACGCGTCGCCGTACATGGCCGGTCAAATCCGCTGCCTCTGCGGGCAGTTTCGGAGATCTCCGATCTATGGGGGAGAACAGGGAAGGGTCGATCGTCGAGTAGGTGAAGGCGCCGTCTGCGCGCCACTGAAACCCGACGGAGACCAACTCACATGACGTCGCCCTTGGACTGGGCCGGACTCGTTTCGGCCGTAACGGCCACCGCGCAGGCGGCGGCCGTCATGGTGCAGGTGTACTGGGACCGGCGGCAACGCGGCACCGGCACGACGGAGCACGCAAACTGCCGCCTGCCTCACCACGGCAAGGCCTCCCTGCCCGACACCCGTGTCCTTGTACAGGTCAACGTCGAAGCCCACGCCTGTACGTCGCTCACGCTGGTCGTCCTCATGGACGGCGGAGGGGACGGCACCAACCCGTTCTCGCTGTCCATGAAGGGAAACCGTCCGTGGTAGCGGGTGAAGCTGCGGCGGAGCCCTCCGTCTTCGCGGAGACGAAGGTAGACCTCAGCAAGAGGCTGCTGGACTACTACGACACCTTCATAGCTCAGGAAACACAGTTCCTGAGCAGCATGTACATCGGCAAGCTCTCGGAGCAGGCCTGCGAGGACGTCGCCCAGGAGGCGTTTATGAGAGTGGCGAGGAAGGCCGCAGCCGCGCAGCTGGAACCAGACGTGCGAATCGGGGCCTACCTACGCACGACCTCATCGCGTCTGGCCATCGACACGCTGCGCGCCCAGAAGCGGATCGATCTGATGGACGACACCGCGCTGGTGACGGACTCCACCCCGCCCAGTAAGGACGTCGATCCGCTGAAGGAGCTGGTGCAGCCGGCGATCGAAGCGATGCCGCTCAGCATGCGCCGCACGGTGGTGCAGCTGCAGAGCCAGGGTCTCGACGACGCAGAGATCTCCAAGGCCCTGGGCATAGCCCCGGCCCGGATCCACCGGGCCCGGTACGCAGCCGTCAGCGCGTTGCGCAGCGAGCTGAGCACATTCATCCGGGATGGGCACCGCAAGAAGACTCAACGCGCGGAAAAGGACAGGTGACGGTTGTGCGCCGCTTCACTGAGGGCAGCGGCGGCCGCCCGGCGCCGACAGTGTCGGCCGAGCTGCTGGCACTCCTGGACAAGATGGCCGGGCCCTCCGACTTCTGGGATCGTCCCGACGGCGACTTCGGCCCTCTGAGCGACCTGTACGAGCCGGACAGCGAGGCGCGCCAGGAGGCGAACTCGTTGTACCGGCTCGGCTCAAAGGCTCTGGGCCGAGACGAACTGTCCACGGCCGCCGACTTTCTGGGATCGGCGGCCGCAGCCGGCCATCCAGGCGCACTATTCCGGCTCGCTCTGGTCGCACTCCGCTCCGGGGAGAACTGGAAAGAGCACGCATGGTTTCTCATCGCCGAAGCCGCTCGCCACGGACACGGTGACGCCCAACAGCTTCTTACCGCGTCCGCCGGCCACCGCCCTTCCCTCACCGGCGGCACCACACCGATCGAGGATCCGCAGTACGTCGAAGAGGTACGTGTCCTTCTCGAAGTTGCCCTTCTCCGACCGGCCCCGCCCGACATATCACCGGCTCAGGGGCGGCAGCCCGACACGCAGGACAGCTGCCATCCGATGGACACAGACAGCCCGACGCCTACGCCTGGGACCGTCCTCGCCCCGCCCGCCCACAGCGGGCCCGTGTCACACGCGGATAACCCGCCCCACCGCAAGCGGGCCAACCTGATCGCGCTACCCGGAGGCCTGACTCTGTCTATACGACCTTGAACTCGCCCCGCACTGACTGTTTCGGTCCAAGGCGGCAGGCCATGGTCCCGCATGCGACACGTCCGCGCCGACCACCGTGCCTTCGACGAGCCCATCACCCGGATCACCGGCGAGGCCATTGCCTCATAGGCCCGACGGCGGACCCCCGTCTGCATCGCCCGCCGGAGTCACATGGCGGAACCGTCCTCGGCGCCGTCCGGCGGGCGCCAGCCTGAGAGCGATCGGCACGTTCCGCGGCGCGCCGACGGTAGACCCCGCAGGGACGACACTCACTGCCGTAGTCCTCTGGGACCCGCTGTGCTTACCGGGTCCCGGCTTTCCACGGGGCGACGGCTGCCCGCGTTGAGCTGGTGCGGACCGGGCGCAGCCTTCGTAGGCTGTTCGTGCTCGGGGCCTGTCACGGAGGTTTTCCATGCCCCGAACCATCTGGTCCGGTGCCATCAGCTTCGGCCTGGTCACCGTCCCGATCCACGTCCAGTCCGCCACCGAGGACCACTCGATCCGCTTCCACCAGTACCACTTGGAGGACATGGGCCGGATCCGCACCCGCAAGATCTGCGAGCTCGAGGACCGCGAGGTGTCAAACACAGAGATCGGCAAGGGCTACGAGTACGCCAAGGACCAGATCGTCGCCATCAGCGACGAAGAACTGCGCGACCTGCCCCTGCCAACAGCGAAGGCGATCGAGATCGACGCCTTCGTCGCCGCGGACGACATCGACCCGATCCGGATCGGCGAGGGCTACTACCTCTCCCCCGACGGCACCGTCGCCGCCAAGCCCTACAAGCTGCTCCGCCAGGCCCTGGAACGCTCCTCGAAAGTCGCCATCGCCAAATACGCGTGGTCCGGGCGCGAACGGCTCGGCATGCTGCGGGTCCGCGGCGACGCCATCGTCCTGCACGCCATGCACTGGCCCGACGAGATCCGCGACCCCTCGGAGCTGCTGCCGCCGCCGGTGGACGTCTCCGAGGACGAGATCAAGGGAGCACTCGCCCTGATGGAGTCGATGTCGCGCGACGACCTCGAAGGCGACGACTTCAAAGACACCTACACCGAGGCCATGGAGAAGATCATTGAAGCCAAGCGGGAGGAGAAGCCGCTCCCCGAGATGCCCGAGCCGGAGAAACCGGGCCGGGTCCTCGACCTGATGGCCGCGCTCGAGGAATCCGTATCCAAGGCGAAAGCCTCCCGCGGCGAGGACGCCGACGTCCACGAGCTGCCGAAGAAGACCACGGCCAAGAAGACGGCGGGGAAGAAGCAGCCGGCCAGGAAGACCGCCGCGGCAAAGAAGACAACCGGACACGGACGGCGTCCGCGCAGCGCCTGACCCCTCACCCCTCCCGGCCACCATGCACGGGCGACCTACCACCCTCGCCGGCAGCCGGGCATGATCTCGACATGAGCCACGGACCCGACGGCAAAGCCACGGTGCAGTACGAGCAGGACGGGGCATGGGTCGTCGTCGCACACGGCGACTACGACACCAACACCATCGCCCCGCTCGAGGAAGCACTCGACACCGCAGCCCGCAAACGCTCCCGCGTCGTGGTCGACGTCTCCGGCATCTCCTTCGCCGACTCGACCTTCCTGAACCTGCTGCTGCACATCCACCACACGACCTCGCTGCGCGTGGCAGGCCCACCCCGCCAGCTACGGCACCTCCTGGAAATCACCGGCGCCGACACCGTGCTCGACACCCGCGACAACATCCAGGACGCCCTGCGCTAGCCAGCAACCCGGACCCGCGAAGGCCGACACGCGGACCCGCCGGCCCGCGAGGACGAACCAGGACGCCCGGGCCTCCGCGGCACGCCTCAACCCCGGACCCGCAGCCCACGCGTGCGAAGATCGCCGCCGTGCAGCAGCGGCAGGCAGAATCCGAGCACGGCCGGCACCGCCGCCCTGAACCGCCGGACTGGACGGTCGAGCTGGACATCGGCACCGGACGCCCGCCGATCCAGGTCCACGCCGACGACTTCCACATGAGCGGCAAACGACGCCGGCCCATCGGACCCCGCCCGGCAGGCGCGCGGCCTTCGCTCCGAGCTACAGGGCGGGTCAGTGGCGGCCGCCACTGACCCGCCTGACATCTCGGGGGCGGGAGCCTCAGACGGCCGCCGCCGTCGATGACGCCTCCGCCGGTGCGCCGTCCCTTCCCGGGGCGGCGCACCGCTGCGTGTGATCGAGCTGCTTGCAGCGGACATGTGTGTAGGTGACGGGCGAGGTAGTTCAGGGCGTCGGGCTGTCAGCGGGGTCTTTGTCGCTCTTGGAGCGGTTGGAGCCGCCCGAGAGCGCGATCAGGACATCGGGCGCCTGGTCGTTGGCGTAGGCCTTGCGCCGGGCAGGGATGGGCACGGTACGGCGACCTGCACGGCACCGCCGAGCGCTGGTGCTGACCGAGGAGGGACGCGTGCTGCTCTCCGCCACTGACAGGTGAGATGCGCAGGCATACCCTCCCCAGGAGCGGGCAGCAGCTCGACATAGCTTGGGACAGGCCCTCCCCCTGGCCCCCCGAGCGTCTGTCGGCCCTACGCCCCATCCCCCCGGGGCAGTAGGGCCGACACAGATTCCGCCATCAGTTCCAAGGCACCCGGACGACGAGACACCTACCTCCAAGAGGCCGTGCAGGCCGGGCGCCACCGAAGTCGACACCCCCGCTGCGGTGCGCCGTTTCGCGTGCTCAAGCTGCTTACAGCGGTACTTGTTCGTGGGTGAGGGTGATGTCGGGGCAGGTTTCCGCGAGGCGGGTCAGGGCACCAGCCTTCCGGCACCGGTGGCAGGAGTGTCACCCGTACGACGATCGGCGCGCTGGTCACGCCTTCCAGCGAGCTCGCGGCAGGCTCGTGCGGCGAGTCGGCTGACGTCAGGAGGTGTCGCCGGGCCAGTGGAAACGGCCCAGGACTCCGGGACACAGTTCGTGCATCGCCCGCCCGCCGATGTCGAACCGCCCGGCCTGAGGGCGCCGCGACTCGTCAATCGGTGCTGCGTGAAAGCAGGAGGGGCAGGCGGCCCCCCGGACAGGCGGGCCGCCCACGTGCGGTTACAGGCTGAGGTAGAAGCGCACCGTCGTGCCGTCGTCGCCGGCGTGTACGCGCACCAGATCGGACACGTAGTTGACCAGCATCAGGCCTCGGCCGCCCACCTGCCCGCGCTCTGGCGGGCGGCGGCCGGCCAGCGGATCAGTCAGCCGGCCCGCATCACGGACCTCGATCACGAGCTGTCCCCTTTCGGCCCAGATCGCGAGCGTCCCACGGCCTCCGCCGTGCACCACGCTGTTGGTCGTCAGCTCCGCGACCGCCAGCTCCGCATCGACCAGCCGTTCACCGGCCAGGCCCAGCCGCGTGGACTGGGCGAGAGCGAAATGGCGGACCGCCGGAAGGTCCTCTCCGCCGTAGGAGAAGACCGCGGCGTCCGGCACCGTCGGCAGCTCCTGGTTGTAGCGTGAGACGACCGCCTGCCAGTCGTAGACGTCGCTGACCCACTCACGGCCCTCCCCGCTGATGAGGGTCGGGTGGGTAACCCGCGCATCGGCGATCACCTGCGGATCCAGCCGCACCTCGTCGTACGGGCACAGGATCGTCACCGCCCTGCCCTCGAAGGCGGCGTTGATCAGAGCCTCGTGCTGCGCGCACGCCGGGTACTCCACCGCGCTGCGCCCCGCCCAGATCGGTTCACCGATGATCCGCACCCGCCCCTGCGGGTGTGCGTCGGCGAATCCGCGCAGCACCTTGGGGATGATCCGCCCGGGATTGCGGCCGGCCTCGGTCATGTCCAGGAACAGGATGCCCTCGGCCTCCGCGCCCAGTCCGCTCCTGATCAGTTCCAGGTTGGGGCCGGGCACCGCGACGGCCATCGACTCGCCGTTGTCCAGCCCTTCGCGCAGGAACGACACCGTCTGCCGCGTGTACTCCTGATCGGTGCGGTAGAACAGGGCCGGGTGCACGAACGCCTCGTGGGTGGTCACCGTGCTCATCACAGAGCCACCTCGATCCGGTCCAGACCCGGCCAGAACAGCTCCAAAATCCGGGGCAACTGCGGCGGCGGATGCTCCACCACGACCCGTCCGCCCTGCAGGTTCATGGCGGTGACCGCCAGCGCGCTCACCCCGGCCACGTCGACGAACACCACGTCCGACAGCTCCACGTACGACACACCCGCGTGCCGCCGGGCCAGCTCCGTAAGAGCCTGCTCCCAGGACGGACGCGTGAGGGCGCTGATCTCACCACGGGCACGTATCCCACAACGACCGCCGGGCAACGGGCTCACCTCCAACGCGACCTTCCCGGGCGTTACCGGGCCGGTTCCGCCCACCGCATGTGGGGCATCCACGTTCGGACTCCTTCACATCGAGCCACCTGCCGGCCGCACCGGTACGGGCAGGCGAGGACAATCCCCCAGCGGGGGAGTGTATCCCGGCAGACAGGCCAACCCTGGGCGGCCGGACATCTCGTGAGCGACGCCCAGGGATGGCTCCGCCTCGCCGGAGCCCAGGAGCCTGTCGTGCATGTGCTGCAGCTGGTCGGCATCGACGCCATCATCGACTGCCGCCCCACCGTCGAAGAGGCCCTGAACACCTGACCGCCCCTAGAGATCGTCTTCAAAGGTCAGATCCAGAGCAGGATTGAGGCGATGGTGACGGCGGCGTGGTAGGACTCGCGTGTCTTGTCGTAGCGAGTG
>NZ_JBIWMA010000048.1:0-22418 GCF_044766465.1 Streptomyces sp. NPDC102259
CTCAACGCGTTCCAGATCGCCTTCGAGGGACGCCTGACCCCGAGCAACAACTGACCATCAACAACCAGGATCAGCCGTTAAATTGACACACCCCCCCTCTGTGGCTGAGCGCTTCAGTTGGCGGGTTAGCGCTTGAGCTGGCGGGGCCGAGCGTTCAGTTGGTGGGCAGGGTAATTACAGCTGGGGCACCAGATCCGACATCACGGCGAGCGGCAGCGACGGGTTGGCGGCCGCCGCTTCCACCACCTGCCAGTCGGTGTCGGTGAGCAGCTCTACGATGACCGGCGGGGGGAGGGCCGGATGGCGGGCGGCTATGGGCCTCGCCTGATTGTCAGCCAGGCAGGCGAGCAACGCCGGGGCCGTCGCATTGCGATGCCGGGCCACCTCGCGGAACGCTTTCTGTACCGATGGTTCGTGCCGGGCCAGGTCCTCCAGCAGCGCCGGAGTCGCGTCCGGGTTGACTGCCACCTTGGCGGCGACCCGGACTCCGTGCCGGTCAAGCATGGCGCGCAGTTGGGCTTCGGACAGGCCCGGGTGCGGCGCGATGGACTTGACCACTTTCGCGTCGGGGTCGGCGGCCAGCGCGTCGCGTATCGCGGGCGGCAGATCGCGTCGTTGGGCCAGGAGCATCCGCGCGGCCGGGTTCGGCGACTGGGCCAGCTCCTTGACCTCGTCGGGGGAGGCGGCGGCGATCCGCGGCAGCAGGGTGGCGCCGATCTTGGCAGCCCCGGCCAAGTGGGTGAGCACGTCGAGCGGCACGTGGGGGTTGTGGGCGAGCCTGCGCCGCACGTCGTGGTCACGGTCGCTGGCCAGTACGCGGACCAGGGCGTCGTCGATCGCTGGATTCTCGGCGAGGTCGGCTCGGACTCCGGGGTGGGGATCCACGGCGAGCTGTCCGCACACCTGCGACGGCAGGTCGGGGCGGGCGGCGAGCGCCCAGCGCAGCAGCAGCGAAGGATGGTCCACGAAGCTGACGACGGCTTCGGTGGGTGTGGCCGGGTTCCGCAGTGCCATTTGCTGCATGTCGTGCATGGTGGACTCGTGGGAGCCGTCGCAGGAGGCGCCCGGCAGCAGATCGCAGTCGAGCCGCGGACATTGCGGAACGTGTACGAAAGGGGTCTCTTCTCGGTCGCAGACCAGGCACCACCGCGCCGGAGGCAGCCCCTCCCCGGTGAGCAGCGCCGCCAGTACGGCCGGGGGCGTCGCCTCGTTGGCCGCCACCGCCCGGCGGACCTCGGCATGCGGATGCCCCGCAAGCCTGGCGGCTACTTCCGGCGTCGTCCACAAGGCGAGCTCCGCCACGACCCGTACGTCCGAGTCCGCGGCGAGCGTCTCCACCACATCGGGCGGAAGGGCGGAGCAGGCGGCCAGCTTCTCCCGGCGCTCGACGACCGGATCTGCCGCGAGGAGACGCGCCCACTCCGGGCTGCCGGCACGCTCGTCGAGCAGAGCGAGTGCAACGCGCGGCTGTGCCACGGGATCGACGTCGGCGACAGTCAGCCGCCCCGCGTACGCCAACCACACAGCGCTCTCCTCAACGCGTGAGGCCAGCTCAAGCGCCTGCGCATGACTGAGGTCCGCCCGATGAGCGAGGTCTGCGGCGATGCCGGCGTCCGCGACCGCGGTCAGCCGGTCGACCAGCGCGGACGGCAGGGCCGCATTGGCAGCGAGCCCGCACAGGACATGGTTCACAGGGGGCATCCTGCCTGGCCCGTGACCGAATGGCTCCTGGATTTCGACCTCGACGAGTTGTCGGCGGCACCTGGGCACATCCTGAGCGCGGTATTTGGCGAAACCCGCCAACTGAAGCGCTCAGTCACAGCCAACGAACCGTGCGACTGGGGCGATTGGGAGCAACGACGGGCTACCGAGAGGCGACCGGAGAAGATGCTCGCCCGAGCACGCTGCCGTCTACCGGTGCCTCGCGCAACGTCCCACCCCCTTCACCAAGATCGAAACCTTCGTCCCGTCAGACCGGTATCGACCGCGGCATCGTCGTCGTACGTCTCCAATACGACCGCGCCCTGGACTGGACCCATGGCAACAAGCTCAAACGCACCATCGAGATCACCCCCACCGGTGACCTCAAAGCCGGCTAACAACCCCAGCGGGTCAGTGCCGCCATCCCCTGCTGAGCTTCGTAAATCAACTATGGAGGCCAGTATCCGCTGCGCACCAGGGCCACGGTCGGGGCTTTTGGTACCAGGTGAGGACCGCGGCGCGGCCGGTCGGTGTCCAGGCTGGGCAGAGCTCCTGCGGCACGCCGCGTTGTCGAACTCGGTACTACAGATGGCTGGACAGCCGCGCGCCCGATGCCCTCCTGAGACAGGTAGGTAGGCATCGGGCGCACGGAATGCTACGAAGTGCCGTTAGGGCTGATCTGCGTAATGCGCACCTCGGAAATCCGCAAGGCCCTCACTCCAGATGAATGAATTCTGGTACGCCTTCGGCCGACGTCGGATCGTCAAGGGCATACGTCAGAATTCCTTCTGGAGCACGTACACGCGACACTGTGACACCGTGCAGGCACGCCTCGCACCAGAACAAGGCATAGCCGATTCGACTCTCGCTGTCGACGATGTAACGAATCTTCAATTCGGATCGACCACAATTCTGACATGAGATGCGGTTGATCTCACCAGAGTCGCGAGCAGCGGCTAGCAACTTTAGCCAAGCCTGTCGATCACCCATCACTTCAGCTTTCCGTTGAAGTAGTTCACGAATTGTTCCTCGATGCCGTAGGCCGCATTCTCATAGGCCCTCCTTGCTGCTTCATCTGCGGGGGGGGCCGTAAAGATCGATCTGCGCCGGCTTCCTGTACTCCATCGGCTTCCTGGTCGCCTGGCTGTTCGCCCTGCTCCTGGTCGCCGACGGTGCACGGGTCAATCTCCTTGCGCGGCAGTCCGTCGGGGGCCCCGTCCGGACGGCCTCCACGGCGACCGGCGGCGAGAGCCAGCTGCTGGCCGCGCACCAGGACCACGCCTCATGTCATTGAACAGTGCGGGCCGGGCCGGCACTCTACGAGTCGCCACGCCATTCGCCCCGGAGGGCGCAGCCGTGCCGCCGGTACGGCTTCAGGAACCCGATGCGGAAACTCCGGAGGGCAGCAACGCACTTGGGCGAGTGGCGTGTGGGACTGCCGGTGCCTGCGGAGAACGAGTTGAAACCGATCTCGATAATTCCCAAGGCGAAATATGCGGTTGTCTAGCGATCACCGGGGGGTGGCTGCTACAACCTTGCCATACTTCGTAACAAGTCTGGCCGGACCCTCACTCGCAACACAGGCGAAGGAAAGGTGTCATGTTACGAAATTCTCTCTGTGGTCAGCCAACGCGACGCAGTTGGTTCCGCATCATCATCGCGATCATCGCACTGTCTCCATGGCTGGGTGAGGCCGTCGCCGCAGCTGCTCTCGGAGCGCTCGCTACACTCATGACGTGTGAGGCCGGTGCGTTTGCGTAGAGGCTGCTGGGATTAGACAACCAGCACTTGTGGGTGTCCCACGTGGCAAGACGGTGGGGCACCCACCACCCGTTCAACGCCTACGCGAAACATCGAACGTCGCCGCCGCGGCGGGCCCCCTAGAATCCTCGTCACGAATGCCGAGGGCGGCCCAGCGAGAAGCCATTGACGCGGTCCTGCGTGCTCTCGAATTGCCTGCAAGATCACTTGTGCCTGAGCGAGGGCTTCGAACGCACGTGTACGAGCTGGTGGAGTGGACGCGGGGCCTGGACAAGGTGACCGTGTACGCCACGTACGCCAGCCTCGGTCTGGGCACGCTGGAGCGGGCGCACGCTGCGGGTTTGGCGGCTTGGGACCTGATCGTCGTGGACGAGGCCCACCGGGTTTCGGGCCGGATCGGGAAGCCGTGGGCGGTCGTTCACGACAACCAGAAGATCCCGTCCCTGCGCCGTCTGTACATGACGGCCATGCCACGGCTGTGGCAGCTCGGGGACAAGGACGAGGCCGGCGCACCCGGCGAGCTGGTCGCGAGCATGGACGACGACCCCAACGGCCCGTTCGGTAGCAGGGCGTTCACTTTGACCCTCTCGGAGGCCATCGATCGGGGAATTTGTGCCCCCTACCAGGTCGTATGCGTGGACGTCACTGACACCGCGCTCCAGGCCGCGCAGCTCTTGGGCGCTGAGGGCCGGTCGGCTGAGGTCCGCGGGGCCCGGATGGCCGCTCTGCAGACCGCGCTGGTGAAGGCGTCAGCGGAGGAGGGCTTTAGCCGCACGCTGGTCTTCCACCACGTCGTCAAGGAGGCCGAAGCCTTCGCGGCCGGGCTCCCCGATGTCGCCGCGCAGCTGCACGCCAGCGACCCCGAGCTGTACCCGGCCACGATCTGGGCGGACTGGCTGTGCGGGGACCACAAGCCGCTGCACCGGCGGCGTCTGCTGGGCGAGTTCGCCGCTGGGATCACCACGGACGACACGGTCGTGGAGAAGTGCTTCCTGTGCTCGGGAAGGTGCTCGGGGAAGCGGTCGACACCAAGAACTGCGACTCCGTCTACTGGGCGGATGTGCGGGGCTCCATGCCGGACCTGGTCCAGGCGGTCGGCCGGGCGCTGCGGATGCAGCCGGGCGAGGGGAAGATGGCGTCGCTGGTCGTGCCGGTGCTGCTCGGGCCGGTGCTGCTCGGGCTGGGCGAGACGGCGGACAACATGCTCACCTCCCGGGCCTTCGGCGGGCTGGCCAAGCTCTTGGAGGCGCTGCGGGCGCACGACGCCAGGATCGTGGAGACCCTCGCGGAGCAGCAGGCACCGAGCCGCTACAAGCCCGTCAGCAAGGACGAGAGCGGGAAGAGCACGGGCGGGAGCGGGGAGGGCCCCGGGGGCGTCATCATCAACCTGCGTGTCCTCAACCCGGAGCACGAGCACTGGCGGCGCGGCGTGGAGGCCGCCGTCATCTACGCCCGCGAGCACGGCGACTTGAAGGTGCCGTTCACGTTCCGCGTGCCCGCCGTCGAAGACCAGGAGACGGAAGGCGAGGGGTGGCCAGCCTCGCTCGCCGGGTTCCCGCTCGGGCAGTGGACCGCCGACGCCAGGAGGTTCTACGCCCGCGGGGGGCGTTGTCACGTTGTTGGGTGCGTGACTGTCTGATGGTGCGTCGGGGCGTGGTGGGCCCGCGGTCCGGGCCTGTGTTCAGGCCGTGGCGGGCCGGCTGGCAGCACTGGTGATCTGGTCCCAGATGGCGAAGCGGATGGTCATCTCGGCTCGGTGGTCGGCGGCGGCCACCAGGTGGCGATGGGGCCGGAAGTGGGGTGAGATGCCGCTCAACGCGGACAGGAACCGCTGGGCGGCGCCCACGCTGCGGAAGCCTTTCATCGCGCGTTCACGCTGTCTGGTGGGCTGGTGGCTGTTCTCCGCCCGGTTGTTCAGTCCCTTGTGGGAACGGTGCTCGACCAAGGGCATGACCTCACGGTGGGCCGTGCCGTAGGAGCGGAGCTTGTCCGTGATGACCACCCGCGGCACTGACCGGGTCTTCTTCATCAGCCTGCGGAAGAAGCGTCGGGCGGCGGCCTTGTCCCGCCAGTTCTGGACGAGGATGTCGAGTACGTTGCCGTCCTGGTCGACAGCCCGCCACAGGTACTTCAGCTCCCCGTTGATCCTGACGAACACCTCGTCCAGGTGCCACTTGTCCCCGGGCCGGGGCCGGCGGCGGCGCAGTCCGTTCGCGTAGGCCTGGCCGAACTTGGCGCACCAGCGGCGCACTGTCTCGTAGGAGACGATCACGCCGCGCTCGAGCATCAGCTCCTCGACCTCGCGGAAGCTGAGCGGGAAGCGGAAGTACAGCCACACGCAGTGGGAGATCACCTCGACCGGGTACCGGTGCCCCCTGTACGACGGCGACGCGCTCCTCACGGACGACCCCTCCCAGCGTGATCAACCAGAAGATCATCGCACCCGGTCAGTCAACGTGACAGCGCCCTCCGCAGTCATGACGAACGACTCGTCGAGCAACTCGCCTCCCGAGCCCTCACCAGCGGCAAACGCAAGGTGCACATCCGGCGAGACGAAGACGGCCAGATCGTCGGAGCCGCCGGCGGCGAGGGCGACGGCGAGGACCAGGAGCACGACAACACCGATGGTGCGGTCGAGTCGGCGCTGCTCCACTTCTCCAGCCCGCGCGACGCGGCGACCATCGCGGCCTTCCTGCGCACCCTCGTCTACCGGCCCGAGTCCCTGGTCTGGCTCGAGGGCTACCAAGCCCTGCTCCGATGGCGGAAGGAAAACAAGATCACCGGGCTCTACGCCGTTTCCTACGACGTCGAGGTCGAAGTCGGCGTGACGAAGGACTTTCCCCTTGGGCGGTGGGTGCACCAGCAGCGCAAGACGCTGCGCGCCGGCGAGCTCGATCCCCACCGCAAGGAGCTGCTGGACGCCCCGGAGGCCGGGATGGTCTGGGAGCCGGGCGAAGAGGCATGGGAGAACAAGCTCGCCGCGCTCCGGTCTTACCGGCAGGCCACCGGGCACCTCGCTCCACGCCAGGACGCCATGTGGGGCGAAGGCGAGGCGATGGTGCCCATCGGACAGCACATGGCCAACCTCCGCCGAAAGGGAGCGAAGAACGGCCTGGGCAAGGACCCCGAGCGGGCCGACGTGCGCGCGGCACAGCTCACCGCGATCGACCCCGACTGGGACTGCCCGTGGCCGCTGGACTGGCAACGCCACTACCGCGTACTCGCCGACCTGGTCGACGCCGACGGCAGCCTGCCCGACATCGCACCCTGCGTACTCATGGACGGCGACGACATCGGTCGATGGCTCCAGCAGCAGCGGAAGCCGGGCACCTGGGCGCAGCTGTCCACCGAGCAGCAAGAGCGGCTATCCAGGCTGGGGGTGCAGCCGCTTGAGGCGCCGTCTCCGGCCCCTGCCACCAAGCGTGCGGAAGGGCCCGAGCAAGGCGCAGCAGGCGTTCCAGTGAGGCTTGGCGGCCCTCGCACAGTGGGTGGAACGGGAAGGCGCCCACCGGCCTGTACCGCGCGGCCACGCTGAACAGATCGTGGTCGATGGCCAGACGGAAACGGTGCTCGTGAAGCTCGGTGTATGGGTATCGAACACCAAATCGAGGCGAGACAAGCTCACACAGGAACAGTGCGCTGCCCTCGCGGAGCTGGGAGTCGAGTGAGCATGACGGACACCCAGTCCGTCATGGTCTTTCGCTCCGTACACACACAGAGCCGGCCGCCCTACCCTTCGATGGCTTGATGAGGACATGATGGGAGGGGGGGTGGTCACGTGATCGAGACCGTGTTGCGCAGTGAGGATTTACCGGTAGCCGATCGCTTCGCGTGGTGGCGGGAGATGACGTCGCAGACGTTCACGCCCACGGAGATCACCAGCGACCACGCCGACGACTTCTGCGCCTGCTTCCGGCTGCTGGACCTCGGGGCCGCTCAGGTGTCGGTGCTGTCCTATCCGTCATTGCGCTCGCGTCGCACGTCGGCGCTGGTGCGGCGCTCCGACCCCGAGCTGTACCACCTGGCCCTGACACTGAGAGGCCGGCAGAGCATCTCCCACTGCCGGCGGGACGCGTCGGTTGGGGCCGGGGATCTGTTGCTGTACGACAGCTCGCACCCGAGCGACGCCTCGGCCTTCCCCGAAGACGGCGGTGCAGTCGAGGGGATCGTCGTGAACGTGCCCCGTACGGCGATTCCTCTCCCTGCGGCGAAGGTGGACCGCCTCCTCGGGGCGCCGTTGCCGGGCGACAGCGGTATGGGGTCCCTCCTGTCACAGTTCTTGATCCGCCTGGCACCTGGGTCCCACGCATGTCGGCCGCAGGACGCCATACGTCTGGGCGGGCTCACCGTGGACCTGATCACCGCGTTCCTCGCGCACCACACGGACACCGAAGACGGCGTTCCGCCCGAGAGCCGCCACCACGCGCTCATGGCCGGCATCCACTCCTTCATCGAACGCAACCTCGGTGACCCGCAGTTGTCGCCCGCCGCCATCGCCGCCTCCCACCACATCTCCGTGCGGTACCTGCACAAGCTGTTCCAGGCGCAGGGTGTCACCGTAAGCGCGTGGATCCGGCAGCAGCGCCTGGAGGGCTGCCGCCGGGACCTCGCCGATCTGCAACTGGCTGACAAGCCCATCGGCTTCCTGGCCGCACGCTGGGGCTTCGTCCACGCCTCGGAATTCACCCGCGCATTCCGCAGGGCCTACGGAATCCCACCGAGCACCTACCGACAAGAGGCACTCCACAGCCAACAGTCCACCGACCGCCAACTCCGGGCATCCAAGCGGCCAGGCGATCTGATGCCCAGACAGCAGAAAGAATATCGCTGACCCGCAGGCCAGCATGCATTCGACTGTCTGATCCTGCATTTCGCGGTCGGATGATTTGGGTGAATCGGGGCACCTGCCGGGCGTCCCTGGACGGGGCTGCGGGAACTGGGGCCCTCAGGAGAAAGGACTGACGGGACAAATGATCTGGACGGCGTTTTCGACGGAACATCTGTCGGGAACCGAACGATTCGACTACTGGCATTCAATAGTCTCCCGGGACCACTTTCGCACCACGATGGCCAGCGATCACCTGGATGACTTCCTCGCCAGCTCCCAGGCACTGCACCTGGGCGACATCCAGACCTTCGCGCAAAGCTACCCGCCCCTCGACGCGCGCCGAACCCCGGCACAGATCCGACAGAGTGACCCCGAGGTGTTCCAGCTGTGGCTCACCGTCCGCGGAGAGGCCGGGCTCAGCCAATCGGGCCGACACGTCGAAGTGGGCGAGGGTGATCTGGTGCTCTACGACTCCTCCCGGCCCTGCCAGGCCCAAACCGCCGCCCGTGACCGCCCCGACGTCTCCTCACTGATCGTGCAGATACCCCGGGACAGACTGCCCCTGCACTCCAACACCCTCGACCGGCTCACCCTGACCCGCATTCAGGGACAGACAGGCATCGGCGCGCTCTTCCGCCATTACCTCACCGACCTGATGAACCACGCACCCCAGTACGAGGAATGCGACGCGCCCCGCCTCGCACGCGTCACACTGGACCTGCTCAGCGCCATGCTCGCCCAGGCCGCCCGGACCGAGAATCTCCTGCCGACCGAAACGCAGCAAACCGTCCTGCGCACCCGGATCAACGCGTTCATCCAGCAACACCTCGCGGATCCCGGCCTCACGCCGGCCTCCATCGCCGCCGCCCACCAGATCTCCGTCCGCTACCTCCACCGGCTCTACCGGGGCCAGGCGACGACGATCGCCGACGGCATACGCCGCAGCAGACTGGAACACATCCACCGCGACCTGGCCGACCCCCGCCTCGACGCCCGGTCCATCAGCGCCATCGCCGCACGCTGGGGATTCCCGGAGCCCACATCCTTCAGCCGCGCCTTCAAGACGCTGTACGGCACCACACCGCGTGACCACCGGCAGCAGAGCCAGCACAGCGGAATGCCGACAGTGCGCTGAGTGCCAACAGCCGGGCACGCAATGCCAACAACTCTATGAACATGTCAAGCATCATGTGCATTCACCGCTCCCCGTTCACTCACGGGGAGACAGTCACGGATCTCAGGGGATGACCATGACGCGACGCTTTTCGTTCAGCGGGGCCCGGAGGAAGCTGGCGGTCGCGGCTGCCGCCGCCGGTATCGTGGTGGCCTTCTCCGGCCAGGCGCAGGCGGCCACTTACTACCAGCAGACGTCCGACGGCTGTGCGTCCGTGTACGGCGACTACAACTGGTGGCAGGTCGGAACGGCCGGCGGTTACGAGGTCTTCGACACGAGCTGGAACTTCACGATCTGGGACAACTGCTCCGACAACAAGGGCGCGGGGCTCTACACCACGTACTACAAGTGGGAGAACGGATCCTGGAACTGGCACAGCTACACCAAGCTCGGTTCGGACAGCAACGGTGCCAACGACACTCCCGGCTACGCCAATTCGCAGGGGTACAGCGTCCGCGACGTGCGGCTGTGGGTCTGCTTCGTTGGTGACGCGTCGTCGTGTGTGATGGTTTGACAGGTTAGGGGAGCGGGCTACGGCCAGGGCGCGTTCGCGCAGCGCAACGTCCTGCCGTTCCCGCGTGGCGGCGACGCGAGCGACGGAGGTCGGCTGCTGGTGCTCGACGGCATCGGTGCGGGGACGACGTCCGGGGTCACCCGTAGCAGTCGCCGTTGAATCTGGACGAAGGTGAGATGTGCCGTCTTCGTGGCAGTGAGCCAGCTGGGAATGTACCGACCCATGACAGCCGCAAGGTCGCGAAGTACCACCGTCGTGTCAGTGGCAAGCTCCAGCCACAGGCCGACGACCAGCAGGAACACCGTTTCCCTGCTCAACCGTGACTGACACACTCCCACTGACACGAAGCCGACACATCTCACGCACTCCGTACGCTGCGGCCATGAGCTTTCCGCTTGCCGTCGCCGTGGTCGCCGGTCTCGCCGCTGCCGCGGCTGTCTGGGTCCTCACAGGCCGTCGGCCCAGGGGCGGTGACGGCCGGCTCGCGGTCCGGTGCCACCACCCCGCCGGCTCCGGGACCTGTACCGAGTACGCGAGTGTGCCGCTCGAACTGGACGCCGGTGGCAGTCCACGTCTCCCGGACGGCTGGGCGTACCGGAGGCTCACGCCTGGCGCGACGTTCGAGGCGGCCGTGTGCCCCGCGCGCTGGACGGCCACGGCATGAAGTACGTCGAAGCCCCGGGCGAGTTCGAGAATCCGGGTACCGCGCTGTTCGTCGCGGGCGGTATCACGGGATGTCCCGACTGGCAGCGGGACGCGGTCCGGCAGCTGGAGGAACTTTGCTGCGAGGCGACTGTCCTCAACCCGCGCCGTGCCTCGTTCCCGCAGGATGATCCCCGGGCGCACGACGGCCAGGTCGGTTGGGAGTACGCCGCCCTGCGGCGGGCCGACGTGATCCTCGTCTGGTTCTGCGCGGAAACGGTCCAGCCGGTCGTGCTGTACGAGCTCGGTTTCCATGCCGCACGCGGTGACGCCGTGCTCGTGGTCGGCGCGCATCCGCAGTACGAGCGCCGGCGCGACGTCGTCGCCCAGCTCGCGCGTGCCCGGCCCGACGTCACCGTGCTCGACTCCCTTTCGGCGACGGTGCGCGCGGCCGCGGTGGCGGCCGGTGCGCATGCTCATCGAGGAGACGCAGCAGCTCCGGTCGCAGGGTGAGAACGAGCCGCGGCAAGACTTCTCTGCCACGCCCCTGACGTCAGCTCCCAGGGGTGACCAGCTGGGCTCAGCGCCCACCTTCGTAGGGGCCGTCAGCGGCGGCGCAGTTCCTCGGACCAGTCTCGGAGCGGGTCGGCGAGGGTGAGGTTGTCGCCGCGGCTCACGGTCTGCAGCAGTTGGGCGCACACGGTCGCTTCGGCGGCGAGGCCGGCCGGGCTGCCCAGGACGGGGAAGGCGTCGCGGACGCGGGCGGCGACGTCCTCCTGGAGCAGCGAGTAGGCGTAGAGCGTGGCGGCATCGAACCCCTCCGGAGCACGGCCCCAGCCCTCCCAGTCCAAGATCCTCAGCGGGGCACAGAGGTTCGCCCAGTGCACGTCAGCATGGGCAGTGGTCCAGCAGGGCGCGACCGGGGCCGGGATACCGACGAACTCGGGGATGGCCCGGTCCATGTACTGCTGTCGTACGGCGACGCGGCCGGTGTCGACGGCCGCCACCTTCTCCAGCGCCCCGGTGAGGTCGGCCCACCAGGAGTCCGGCAGCTGGAGGTCGCGCTGGAGGACCGGGTCGTCGGACAGGACCGGCTGGTCGACGCGGACGGACAGCTCCGCCCGGTAGGCGGTGCCGTCGTCGACGGCGTCGTGGACGGCCAGGAGGGCGGGCCGGTGCCTGTCGAGGTCACCGAAGGCGTGCTGGGCATCCAGGGCGCCGTCCCACAGCTTCCCCGAGGCCTTGTCCTCCAAGGCGGACACGAGCCGCAGCCATGCCGGTTGGCCGGTGGCGGTGCGGGCCGGGGCACCCAGGGTGCGCCCGGCCCACCCCCAGAACTCCCCGCCCGGCTCGACTCGTACGTCCAGAGCCTGGGCGGCGCGGGCGTGGTGGGCGCGCATGCGCTGTCCGGTGTCCGGGTCAGGAGGCGGCGAATACACCAGTGATCTCCCGTAACTTGGCGGCGGTCAGGGAGGGTTGGGCGACGGCGTCGGCCGCCTGACTCCAGTGTGACGCACCGGAGGCAGCCAGAAGGACGTCCGTCGCTCCTGGGCATGAAGCGACCGCCAGAACACACGCCTGTGCGGGGGTCAGGCCCGGCCGGATGAGGTCGGCGAGCTCCTGGTCGACCATGCCGGGGAGCTCACCGCCGTGCAGCGGCGCCGACGCCATCACCCTCAGCCCCGCCCCGACTGCGGCCGGGAGCGGCACGGCCCCCGGCCGTCCAGGGCCTGGACGATCGGCGCCATCATCACCAGGCTGACCGGCAGCTGGACGGCGGCCAGGTGGTGGTGTCCGCCGGCGGCTTCGGTGGCCAGGGCGAGCAGTTCCTCCACCGTGAACGCTTCCTCCTCCAGGCCCGCCCACGTGGCGACGCCGTACCCGGCCACGCGCCCGGCTGCCACGGCTTCCTCGAGGACGACGAACGCCTCCCGCATCGCGTGGTGCAGGGCCAGGCGGTCGCCAGGGGTGGGCGCGCTCCGGGTTGTGCAGCAGGACCAGGTCCAGCCGCTCGCGCCCGAGCTGCTCGCGGTTGCGGCCGGTCTGCCAGCGCACATAGTCCGGGGTGAGGCTGTGCCCGACCACGGCCTGGTCCTCGGTAAGGACACCAGCGCTCACGGCATCGGCACCGCCCTCCTCCACGTCGGCCGCGCCTGCCACCTCGCCCACACCCGCAAAAACCCGCCCCCGCCCGCAACAGCACACGCCGCAGTCCCCGTCGCATACGTCCTGGTCCCGCCCGGCGCCACCGCGAAAACCCTCATCACCGAATTCGCCCGCTACCTCGGCATCCCCACCACCACCCGCATGACCTAGACCCAGATCACCGACGCCGTCTGCCACACCTACACCCAAGCCGGTGTCCGACTCGTCCTCATCGACGAAATCCACCGCCTCAACCCCCGCACCACCACCGGCGCCCAAACCGCCGACCTCCTCAAAGACCTCACCGAACGCCTCCCCGCCACGTTCGTCTACGCCGGCATCAACGTCACCGACACACCCCTGTTCAGCGGCACCCGCGGCGCCCAGATCGCCGGACGCGCCACCCTCATCACCTGCGGCCCCCTCCCCGCCCGCCACGGCACCCGCGAACCCTTCCGCGACGTCATCACCGACATCGACAACGCCCTCGACCTCCACCAGCACAAACCCGGCGTCCTCCCCCGGCACGCCGCCTACCTCCACCAGCGCACCGCCGGCCGCATCGGATCTCTCACAAGGCTCATCCGCCAAGTAGCCATCACCGCCATCCACGACGGCACCGAACGCCTCACCAAAGCTGCCCTCGACGCGGTACAACTCGACCACCTCGCAGAAACCCACCACCGCCCCCGCACCCGCTAACCCCCCACCCACCCGCCCACCCGCCCACCCGCCCACCAGGCAAAACAGCGCGCACCAGCAAAAACACCAAACGAGCCATTACGCGCTAGAACTACCTACAACACACCCCGCCACCCTCCACACAGAACACACAACCCCAGCTCAGACCCCCGCCCACCCCGACCTAACCGCCCACTCGACTTCTCAGCGAAACCACAACACCCCAAGCCAGCAAGCACTCGGCACACCAACAAACCCCCCTCCGAGCGTTATCAGGGGAGCTGCCCGTCGTAGGCCGGCAGCTTGTACGTCTTCTCGGCGCGGCCGCCCGGAGCATGTCGTTCAGGCCGAGCCGTAGTTGGCCGGGCAGGGGGACGTCATCACCGCGACCGGCCACGCGACCGGCTCGTCCCGAGACTGCCGCGATTGTGGCCGGACACCCAGTGCCCGGTTGCGCGGTCCTGCACCGCAGTCATGCGGACGCCGCCCACACGCTCGTATCGCCGCCTTGCAACGGGCCCGCCGCACGCCGGACTCGCACTTCGCTGACCGGGGCCGGGCTGCCATGGTCGGTTTATGACCGTCGGGCAGGTTACTGAAGACCACCGGCACTCAGTCGAGGTCCGGCTCGTCGGCTTCCTCGAGAATGCGGGCTGCGAGATCGTCGGCCCAGGCCACTGCCCAGCGGTGTAGGGCGGTGATGGTGGCCGCGTCGAGGCCGTATGCGGCGAATGCCTCGTCGTCGGTCCAGACGGCACCCGCGAGGTTGGCCTGGAGGTCCTGGCGGTCGAAGCGCCCGCGGGCGTGACGTCGGCCGAATTCCTCGAGTTCGGCGGTGTTCCAGCGCCGGGAGGCCTCGAACACGTCGATCAGGTCACGAGGGGCGCCGCGGTCGCCGAGCGCACGGACCTTGGTGCCGATCACGTCTTCTTCTGCGAGGACGGGGCCGTAGCGGCTCTGCGCGACGGGACGCCAGAAGATTCCTGAGGATGTCGACCTCGCACTCTTCCCCGGTGGCGGGGTCGGTGATCGTGAAGCGGGCCGACAGCGGAGCGGTCTCGAGCAACCGCACGTGCCAGTCTCGTGCTTGCAGCCCGTCACGAAGGGCCGTGGCGATGTCGGCCATCGGTGCGGGGTTCTCGGTGGCGACGTCGAGATCCTGACTGGGACGGTCGACTAGCCGGTGCGTGCCGCGCCTCGTGGTGGAGTGGGGCTTGTCGGGCGCTGCTGTGAGAAGGCGTGGCTGCCGGACAGTCGTGATGCGAAAATCAGCCCGTATCTTGATCCACATCCGCGTCCCGGAGGTCCGCATGGACGTCGCCTCGCTGCTGCCGTTGACTACGGCCCGGTTGTCTCTGCGTCTGTTCACTCCCGGCGACGCCGACGGCCTGTACGCCTACCAGAGCCTGCCGAGCGTGGCGCGCTACTTGTACCGGCCGGCGCACACGCGTGAGCGCAGCGAGCAGGTTGCCGCCGAGCGCGCGGCGCAGACGGCCTGGCGCGCCGACGGGGACAAGCTGGCGCTCGCTGTCTGCCGACGCGATGAGCCCGGCGTCCTCGGCGAGGTGAGCCTCACCCTGGCCGATGCCCGCGCCGCCCAGGCCGAGATCGGCTGGACTCTCCACCCACGTCACGAGGGGCACGGCTACGCGACCGAGGCGGCCGCGGCGCTGGCCAAGTTGGCCTTCGACACGCTGGGCGTGCACCGGCTCTACGCACGGCTGGATGTGGAGAACACCGGGTCTGTGCGGGTCTGTGAGCGCCTCGGGATGCGCCGGGAGGCGCACCTGGTCGAGAACGACCTCGACGGGGATCGCTGGGGCAGCGAGTACATCTACGCGGCGCTGGCCGCGGATCTTGGTAGTCGATCAGGCGATTGAGCCCGACGCTGCCCGGCTGGTTCTCCGGCTCTGGGATCGTGTACTTGATCTGGCGTCGTCGCAGCTAGCACCCGTTGCGGCAAGAGCCTTACACCTTGTCACCGCTGGCGTGACCAGGTCGGGTGCGGGGGCTGCACGCCCTGGGTGGGCATGACCCGAACCAACCGACCACGACTAACTGCCCGGCTCCCCGGACTGGCTGTGACGGCGCCTGCTCTCACCCTCACCAACAGGGAGGCTGCCCATGACTGCTGACACCATCCCGCCGCGCCCGTCGATCGTCGTCCTGTGCGGGTCCACCCGGCGGCGTGCGCCGCCAGGCGGATGGAACGGGGGACCTGCAGCGCGGCCGGTACGGGCGTCCCGGCGGCCAGGGTGTCAGCCACGGCGGATCGCCGCCTCGGGCTGCGCGGGAGACTTGGTGATCTCCGCGTGGACCACCTTGAAGCCGCCCTTGATCACGGTCGTGAACGGTGCGGGGGCCATGCACGTACCGGCCTGCGGCCTGACGGGCTGGCCGTTCTCGTCGACGTGCTCGGGGTCGACGTTCACCACTCCCCAGGAGAAGCCGAGCCGGTCCGGCTCGCCCTTCCCACCCTGCTGAACGCTAATGCCCAGCCGGGCGCCGATCTCCTCGACGTTCGACTTCGTTACGACTGCGGTCAGGGTCGCCGTCCGGCCGCTGGTGACCAGGCAGTCCACCTGGGCCTCCGCCCACCCCGTGGCTCCGCCCCGGAGGGTATGGGAGAACTTCAGTGTGCCCCGGGCATCTGTGGACAGTCCCTCAGGAGCCTTGGGGGGCACCGGCCGGGTGAACGGCGTCTGTTCGGCATGGATGGTGAAGCGGATGTCGTCGTTGATCGACTCGATGTAGGAGATTCGCGCTTCCCCATGGACGCTCGCGGTCCTCGCCGGCTTCTTCTCGACGGACGCAGCCGGGGCTGCAGGAGCGGGCCCGGCAGCTACCAGCCCGGCGAGGACGATGGCTGCTGTAGCGCCGATTGTGGCGTTGCGCATGATGAACTCCTTTTCTTTGCGGGGTGTTTGCATTGCCGTGGTCGGTTGAACGGCTCAAGCTTCACCCCTGGTGCGCGTCGACCCCATCCGCCGATCGGCACAAAGATCGCGCCGCCGCCCGGCCCTCCTATGCCGTTCGGCAGAGAGCCCCGCCACATCGCACATCCGTACGCTGATCACCATGTGGGAATCAACCGGCCCGGTCGTCAGGGTGTTTGGCGCTCTGCCGTCGCTCGCGGCCGCGGGCACGCTGGTGTGGGCCGTTGCCCGCCCCCGTGCCGCGGTTCGTCAACGGCTCGGCCGCCTCGCCCGCCCGACCACGGTCTGCGCGGTTCTCTCCCTGACCACCAGCTTCGTTCTGCCGGAGGCTGGTTTGGGCTCCGGCTGGAAGCTGGCGGAGACCGCCGTCCTGCTGCTCCTTCTGGCCGTGGTCACCCGCTGGTCACCCCTGCGCGAACTCAAGTCGGCCCTCCCGCTGACCGCCCTTGCGGTGACCCTTTGGCCGCTGCCGCTGGTCGACGGTGAGTCCTTCCTGGAATCCATCGGAATCGCCACCTTCTGGCTGCTTCCCGTAGCCGGCGCGTTGGTGGCCGGCGCCTACCCCCGCCGCCAGGAACTGCGTCGCCGGAGCGCGGTGGCCGAGGCCCGCAGCGCTCAGCGTCTTCAGCTGTCCCGCGACCTGCACGACTTCGTCGCCCATGACATCAGCGGGATCGTCGTCCAAGCCCAGGCGGCCCGCTTCGTCGCCTCCGCCGACCCCTCCTATACGGTGCTCGCCCTGGAACGCATCGAAAAGGCGGGCCTGAGCGCCCTGGCCGCGATGGACCGGACCGTACAGATGCTGCACGGTCGGGAGGCACCCGCCACCGAGCCGCTCCCCGGCGTGTCCCAACTGCCCTCGCTGATAGCGGACTTCACTTCAGCGGGAGCCACCGAAGCGCATCTGGACCTGCCTCCTTTGGCCACGCATGCGCTCTCCCGCGAGGCGGGCTCCGCCGCGTACCGCATCGTCGTCGAGGCGCTGACCAACATCCGCCGGCACGCCCCCGACGCCCCCCGCGCCACAGTCACGTTCACCCCCACCGCCACCACCGTGGAGATCCGGGTCACCAATGACCGCGGCGCCCGCCCTGCCCCGGTCCGCCGCCGCGCCTGGCGGGGCGGCCTCGGTCTCCCCGCACTCACCGAGCACGCCCAGGCCCTCGGCGGAACCCTCTCGGCGGGGCCGCACGGCGACGGCGGCTGGCAGCTCATCGCCATCCTCCCTGCCACGCTTCCGGAAGAGACCTCATGACGACGCCCCTCGGCCCGACCCGCATCCTGATCGCCGACGATCAGGAGGACGTACGCAGCGGCTTCCGCCTGATTCTTGGCTCGCAGCCCGACATGACCGTGGTCGGCGAGGCGGCGGACGGCCTCACCGCCGTCCACCTCGCCCGCACCCTGAGCCCAGACCTGATCCTCGCCGACATCCGCATGCCGGTCCTGAACGGCCTCGAACTCACCCGCCGCCTCGCCGGTCCGGACGTACCCAACCCGATGCATGTCCTCGTCGTCACCACCTTCGACCACGACGACTACGTACGCACGGCACTGCACGACGGCGCCTGCGGGTTCCTGCTCAAGCGCTCGGGCCCCGGACTGCTGATCGAGGGTGTCAGAGCCGCGATGGCCGGGGACATCCTCATCAGCCCCCAGATCACGGTCCGCCTGCTCCAGACCCTCGCCCCTGCCCCCGCCCCAGCAGCGCCCACGGCTCTGTCGCCTCTCACCGCCCGGGAGCATGAGATTGCCCGGCTGGTCGCCGAGGGCCTCACCAACGCCGAGATCGGTGAGAAACTCTTCATCTCAGCGGGCACGGCCAAGACCCACATCGCGAACGTCCAGGCGAAGCTGAAGGCCCGCAACCGGGTGGGCATCGCCGCCTGGGCCTGGGAAAACGGTCTGGCCGGCCCAGTCCCACGGGAGTAGGGCGCATGCCCGAGACGTTCTGCCAGAAGTGCGGGTGGGATGGGCGCATGAGTGACCCCGTGTTTCTGGCTGTGGTCGCTGTTCGCAATCGCCCGGCCCAGGAGAAGAACATCTCGGTGTGTCCGTGCGTCCGGACGGGTCTCCTCATGTGACACCGTTCTGGTTCGTCTTCTTGCAGAGCAGTTGGTGGATCGGTGCGGACGGCGGCGCGTCGTCCGCGATCGCCCTGCGGACGGTGTTTCTCGAGATCCCCAGCTTCCTTGCGATCGCCCGCACCGGCATCTGCTCGGCCCGGTGAAGCCGGCGGATCTCCGCCCAGTCCTCCACGCTGATCACCACTCCCCCGGTCTGACTCAACGCGCCAGGCCCCTGGAGGGGGTCAACTTTCAAGCGCCGCTACCGGTCCACTTTTCAGCCGTCGCCGACAACTTAGAAGCACCACGACGGCCAGCGAATCAAAGGGGACCCTGCCGGTGAGAGCATATTCAGCCGGGCGCCGATGATCCCGAGGACCAGGGCCACGATGCCCAAGATGCCCGCCATCCAGAACAGGAGCGGGATGATCCCGGGGATGAGGCCGATGATGCCCAGGATCAGGGCCGCGATTCCCAGGCCGTTCCGCGGCGCCGTCGAAGCCGACCTCCCCGGGCCCGAGGGATCCGGGGGGCTCAAACCAGGGGCACCCGGAGGAGGAGGAGGCGGCGGCGTTCCCTTGTTCTGGCGCGGGGGCCACTTCGGTTGGTTCGGATCTGCCATCGTGGATCACTCCTCACCACCATGATGCGATCATAGTGAGGTAAAGCGCCCACGCAATCAGCGCAACGCTCGTTGAGCAGGGCAGGGCGTGGCGTCGGCGACCTGGAGGGTTCCCGGTCAGTGTGGACGCCCTGTCGGCGTGTGTCTGTGGGTGGCCTCTAGCGTTGCCGGGTTGGTGCCGCGGCGGGTGACAGAACGAGAATCCCGTCTTCCTCTGCCGCTGTGACAATGTGCCCGCGCTGCATGAGAAGTCCGGACACCGTGGCCTGCACCACCGCCCGCATGCTGTCGTTCGTTGTACGGCCCGGCTGGCTGGCGGCCAGCGCGGTGAATTCGTCGGATGCCGCCCACCTGACCAGCAGACCTTCGGGTACCTCGCTCACCCGCAGGCCCGGCATCCCGCCGTCCGTCTCCGCGACAGGTAGAAGCCTGCCTCGCTGAGCACGTGCCGCACCTGGGCGGCGAGCACAGACGGGGACGACGGCATCCGATGCGTCTGCCCCTGATCGAGCCCTTCATGCACGTCGGTCACGCTATCGAGCCTTGCCCTCAGGGAGCGGTGCGGCCGGCGATGCTCCCGCCGGGGTCGTCGGCCAGCGCGATCAGCGCCGTGACGCGTTTGCCGACCGGTTCACGGTGGACCTCATAGCCCTGGCTGACAGGAGGGTGATTTCCAGGCCGTGCCGCCCGACGCGCTGCGGGTCGGTGGCGGCGACGTCCGGAAGGACCGGATCGCTGTCCCACACCGACACCCGTACCGCACCGCCATCGATCTGCATATCGAGCATGACCGGGCCTGGCGCGTATTTCACCGCGCTGGTGACCAGCTCGCTGACCACCAGCTGCGTCATCCCCAGCGCCCGCTCCGACACCGGCAGCCCGTGCACGGCCTGCACCTCGGTGAGGAAGCCGGTGGCCAGATGCCGCGCGGCGCCGATACAGGAGGACTCGCCGTCATAGGCAGCCGACGCCGCCAGCGGACCGCAGCCTCCCGTCTTCTGTCCCTCATCCCCTGCGGTCTGCCCCATGCGCCCCGCCCCGTCCCACATGACCATCACACGAAATTCACGCTGCGCGTCCGGGCAGCATTGCACGACGGTCATCGGGTCGGCTGCCCCGCCGGCTCTGTACGTGCCTGTGGGAGCTCGGTTGAGGGTAGGCGGGGAAGCGGCGTCGACCTCCCCAGGCGTTCCGCCGCTTCCCCGCCAGCACGGCCCGCCTACCCCAGGGCGCCCGCCTTACGCCCGCCCGTCACCTTGAGCCCCGTCGCGCCGCCACCGCAACGGCCAGCTGCTTAGGTCAGTTCTGACTCCACCCCATGCCTGGGGGACGCGATTTTGTAGGTGAGAAATGACTCCACCTGGCGGCCCCACATCGGCGGATTAACAAGGGCTAACACAATGAGCCGAGTTGTCGGTGAGTGATGAGACAGCAGGCGAGTTTGAGGGTCAACCGCATGCCGTCGGCGTCGGTGAAACGCAACTGGGCACCGGGGTGCGGCCGCTCCTTGCGCACGATCAGCCGCAGGCCCTTCGGCCAGCCCGTCAGGCAGTCGCCGGCGAGTTCGGCCACCCAGGCGCCGTCGCGGATGTCGCCGTCGGGTTCCACGGCCGGCGTCCAGGCCGAGGCCGGGACCTTCAGGACGGCCTGGTGGACGGCGTCGGTGATGGTCATCCCGACCGAGTACGACAGCCAGCGCCCGCGCCGGGCGAGCCAGGCGACGAACTCGTGGGTGCCGCCGCCGGAGTCGGTACGGATCAGCGTCTGACGCCCGCGCCGGAGCCGTTTCGGCAGCTGGGCCAGGGCCAGTTTCGTGGCTTCGATGTGGTCGGCGGCGGTGTTGGAGCCAGCGTTGCCGGGCCGCAGCAGGCCCAGGACCGGCTCGTCAGACCCGCCGCGGCCGTGGTCGACGAACCCCATCAGCGGGTGGTGCCCGAACGTCTTCTTCCAGGTCGCGGCGGCGTCCTGCTTCTCGGAGTGCGCCAGGACGAGGACCCCGTCGATGTCCACGATCACAAGCCCGCCCGCATCCGGCGCCGCGTCACCGGCCAACCGCCAGACGTGTTCACGCACTTCGGCACGGGCGGTGCGCAGCGCGGCCAGGACCCGCTTGCCGCCCGAGGCCAGCTGTCCGACCAGGCGAGAGACCGTCGGGGCGGAGGCCACCGGCCCGAACACGGCCGGCTCAGCCCGCAACAGGGCCACGTCGGCTAGGCCGTCTCCGCCCAGCGCGAGGGCAAGCGCCACATCGAGCAGGTTCTTTCCCGGATCGTGCACCGCCCGCGGCTTGCGCCACGGCTCAAGCGCCGCCGACATCGCCGCATCCAGACCGGTCTTGCGGGCCGTCTCGACCAGCAGCACCGCACCGGCCTGCGAAACCACGCCGCGACCACCGCCCTCGGCTCGGACACGCGGATAGAACCCGATACGCTTCTTCACCTGGAAAGTGCCTCCGGCGGTGGCGGGAACAAGGATCTCAGCAATCCTCATTCTCGCTGGTCAGAGGCACTTTCTACGTTCATCATCAACAGATGGACAGCCCACCTCGGAAAGCGCGAGGTTAGGAAACGCCCTTGCGCAACGACGCGAGGAGGCGGTCGAGGTCCCCGCGTGCCGTGTACGTACGGATCGGGTCGATGTAGTCGCGAGACTCGATGATCTGACCGTCCCGCACACGGATGACGAAGACGCAGGGCACCTTGGACCTGGAGTCGTCCGGCAACGTGAACTCGTAGGCGAACTCGGCGACGATCACTTCAGGATCGGCGGTCTCGTGGACGACGACATCGACGACACTCCTCTTCGGCAAGGACTCCCGCATTTCCGGCGGCACCGTGAAGTGCTCCCGGAGCGCACGCCGACTCGTCAACGGCTCGGACTCCGGCGTCGCCATCGGATGCCGGACATCGGTAACCTCGCCGTACAGGTCAGGCAACTCGCTTGAGTTCCCGTCGGCGACCCCATGAACAAGGCGGAGAAACACCTCACGCGGACTCAGACTCACAAGACCCCCCAAGTGATACGTACAGGCAGCTGATCATTATCGCCTGATGCGAGCCGGTGTTGCGGACTGTCTCGACCAGCAGCACCTCACCCGTCTGATCCCACGGCCGACGCGCTGGACGCGACCTGCAGATACAGGTCAGCACTCCTCATCTGAGAAGTGCGCTTCCGCAGCAACGTCCAGGACTCTCCACAGGTCCCATCTGTGCAGGTCAGGAGCGCTCCTCGCATCTCTGATCAAGCGGTAGACGGGGGTGTGTCAATTTAACGGCTGATCCTGGTTGTTGATGGTCAGTTGTTGCTCGGGGTCAGGCGTCCCTCGAAGGCGATCTGGAACGCGTTGAG
>NZ_JBIWMA010000049.1:0-22310 GCF_044766465.1 Streptomyces sp. NPDC102259
CACTCGCTACGACAAGACACGCGAGTCCTACCACGCCGCCGTCACCATCGCCTCAATCCTGCTCTGGATCTGACCTTTGAAGACGATCTCTAGCCCCGGTGGCCGGTGGCCAGCGGGTCGCCGGCCTTGGCGACGACCTTCGCGATCCAGGCCATGGCCTCGGGCACGTCGTAATTGCCGGAGTGCGGCTGGTTCCAGGCCATCTGGTAGTCGACATTCTTGACGTCCTCGTCCGCCGCGAGCGCCCGGTCGAGGTTGATCGAGACGATGAACGAGGTGTCCCTGTCACGGGTGCCGTTGCGCACGTACCAGTTCGGCGCGGTGTCGGCCTTCGTGCCGACGAAGTCCATCGGGTTGATCAGGTGGAGCTGGTCGTCGACGGTCGTACTCGACTTCTTGATGTACTCGTCCCAGGTGAGGCCGGTGTCGTCGAGACCGCTGCCGTCGCCGGCCACGTCGTTGTGGTCCCAGCTGTACTCGGTGTAGTTCATGTACTTCTGGGTGAACGGGCCGAAAAGGTTGGTCTCGGTTCCGCTGGTGGTGTTCCCGAAAACGCCCACGGCGTCGAAGGCGGGCGTCGTCTTGAGCTTGGCCTGGGTGGCGACGAAGTCGAGGTACCTGTCCGTGTCGAGCGAGATCACCTTGTCGGTGTCGTTGTCGACGTCGATCCAGTCGTTGACATACGAGGCCGTCGTCGTCGTGCCGCCGGCACCCATGGGGCCGGACGTGACGACGAAGTTCTCGCCGAGCGCCGGAACGGTGTTGGCGGAGCCCGTCTTCATGTAGGTCTCGGCGGAGCGGATGACCTCCTGCTTGATGGTCTTCAGCATGGTCGCGGCGGTGAGCCTGGTGCCGTCGGGGTTACGCAGCCCGAGGCTCTTCTCGTACGCCGGGAACTTGGCCGCGATCTCGGCGGCGGCGTCGGCCGAGGCGTTCGAGCCGGTCTCGTCGCGGGTGCCGAGGATGTTGTAGAGCCACTCGTAGGCGACGTCCGCGTTGCCGAGGTCGGTGATCGGGCAGTACGCGTTGATAGCGAAGACGTCGTCACCCAGGGTGCTGCGGCCCGTGGAGTCGATGCCCGCGGCGCCGATCTGCGCGAGGTAGCGGTTGTACGCGGAGCTGTTGCCGGAGGCGCCGAGGATCGAGGAGAGCGCGCCGCCACCGCTGGTGCCGTTGACGACGATCCGCTCGGCGCTGCCGGGCATCACACGGTCGTTGAGGCGGAGGTAGCGGACCGCGGCCTTGGCGTCGACGACGGCGGACGGGGCCTTGCCGGGGGACGAGCCGTCGGCACCGACCAGGCCGCGGCTGCGGTTGGCGATGTCCGCGAAGACGTAGCCGGCCTTCAGGGCCGCACCCACATTGCTGGTCGAACTGTCGTAGGAGGCGCCGCTGGTCACGCTCGACTTGACGTAACTGGCGAACCAACCACCGTTGTTGACCGCGAAGTAGAGGGGCGCCCGCTGGTTGTCGAAGGCACTCTCAGGCACGAACACGTTCATGCTCTGGTAGCCGCACGCGGTGTTGGAGATCGTGGTGGCGCCGCCGCCGAGGCCGGGCTGCTGCGCGGCCGCGGCGACGGGGTTCGCGACGTAGCAGATCTCCTTGTACCAGCGCACGTTCATCGGCTCGCCGTCGACGGTGACCGTGATCGTCGTGTAGTCGGCCGGGTCGAAGGCCAGCGCCGCGTCCTCGGCGTCGGTGGTGCGGGCGGCGGGGGCCGCGACCGCCACAGTGGGTGCCGCGGAGACCGCCAGTGCGAGGGAGCCCGCGATGGCCATGCCGCTCAGCAGCTGCTTGCGCGCGAGGGCGCGGCCTGAGCGGGCACGTGCGGGGCGTGCCAGGGCAACGCTTCTGAGGGATGCAGGAAACCGCCGCATGGGAGACTCCTTTGTCATAGCCGCATTGGGCCGGCGCGTCGGGCTCGAGGTATGGGGCACGCTACAAAATTGTTGACAATATAGCTAGCTCTTTTGTGCACATTATTGCGCCACCCTTTCCTGGCGACTCGACCAGCTGATCACGCTGCTCATGGCGGACCTGGTGGAACGCGCCGCTCAGAACAGGTGTGGCAGTCCTCCCGACCCACGCACCGCTCGAAGATCCTCGGCTCTCACTTCGAGGCGGTCGCCCGCGCCTGGGCCCGTTCCTTCGCGCGGTGGCGGAGGAGTACGAGTCCTGGTCCGAGGAACAGTTCGCTGGCATCGAGATCGTGGACGGGATCGTCGTCGTGAGTCCGAGTGCGTCCAAGCGAGTCGTATCCAAACGCGAGGACAGCCAGAAGGCTGATGACGAACCGTCAAACATGTCCCGAGACTTCACACTCGGCGACACGGCATGACGTCAGGCCCGCACTCCATCGGACTATCGATAGAAGTCCCGATGTCAGCTATCGAAACTCCGATGTGAACGATCGATATGATGGCTGACATGGAGAACCGGACGCCCGACATCGCCGAGACCGTGGCCGGCGTCGGCAGGCGCCTTCCGGCGCATGCCGACCTCAACCTGCTGCGGACCTTCCTGGCCGTCTACCGCGCCGGCACCTTCACCGCAGCCGCGCCCGTGCTCGGGCTGTCCCAGCCCACGGTGACCGCGCAGATCCGCACCCTGGAGCAGCAGACCGGCCGCGAGTTGTTCACCCGGCTGCCGCGCGGTGTGGAACCCACTCCCCTCGCCCACGAACTCGCCGCCCAGACCGCGGGCCCGCTCGACGCGCTTGCCGCCCTCGAGGGCGGCGGCCCCCTGGCCGGGCCCGCGACTCCCGTACACCTCGCCGGCCCGTCGGAACTGCTGTGCGTGCGCGTCCTGCCCGCCCTGGCGCCGCTCGCCGCCGCCGGCGTCCAGTTGCGCGTCGCCCAAGGGCTGCCCGAACCGCTCTTGGAAGAGATGCGGGCGGGCCGCCACGACCTGGTCATCGCCACCCGGCGCCCCCGTGGCCGCGCCCTGGAGTCGGTGCCGCTCGCCGACGAGGAGTACCTGCTGGTCGCCTCACCCACGTGGGCCGAGCGCATCGCCGCGCACCCGCAGGCCGACGATCTGTGCGCCTCCCTGCGCGAGGTCCCGCTGGTCACCTACGCCGAGGACCTGCCCATCGTGCGGCGTTACTGGCGGGCCGTCTTCGGCAAGCAGCTCACCGGCCGGGCCGCGGTCACCGTCCCCAATCTGTACGCGGTCCTGTCCGCGGTCAACGCCGGTGCCGGCGTGAGCGTGCTGCCCCGCTCGCTGTGCCAGGAATACCTCGACTCCGGCCGTCTCGCCCTCCTGCACGAGTCGGAGGAACCGCCGCTGAACACCCTGTTCCTGGTGCAGCGGCCTGGTGCCGAGACAAATCCCGACGTGGTCCGGGTGCGCGACGCCCTCCAGCGCGCCGCCCGCGACTGGTAGGCGGGCAACCGTACAGGGGCACGTCGAAGCTATCCATACGCCATGAATGGACGAGGAGTACCAGAGCCTGAACGTCAGCGTCCCCGTCAAGATCGACGGCAAGGCCGTGGACACGACCGACGCCCCTATTCTCTTCGCCAACTCCGTAGGCGGTTACATGCCGTCGTCCATCACGACGGCGACCGGGGTGGGCGGTGCCCCCTACAACCCGCCTGCGGGGATGGGCGGTACGTCCCCCAGCGTCTCGCCGAGCCCCTCGGCGTCCGGCGACACCGGGTCGGGCGGCGTGGAGTCGGGCAGCGGCGGGCAGGTGAACGGCGCCGGCGAGACGGTCAACCTCGGGAAGCTGGGCCTGGCGGCTGGTTACGTCGTCGTGGAACCGGGCGCCCGGGGCCGGACCCTCAAGGACTCCAACGGCACCTACTACGGCACCGCACCCGCCGTCATCGTGGACCTGAAGGCAGCCGTGCGCTACGTCCGCTTCAACAAGGGACGCATCCCCGGCGACACCGACCGGATCGTCTCCACGGGAAGCAGCGCCGGCGGTGCCGTGTCCGCTCTGCTGGGCGCTTCGGGTGACAGCAAGCTGTACAACACGTACCTCAAGGAGCTGGGCGCCGCCGACGCGTCCGACGCGATCTTCGCGACCGGCGCCTGGTGCCCCATCTCCGACCTCGAACACGCCGACATGGCGTACGAGTGGAACTGGGGGCGGCAACAAGCTGAGCACCGGCGAGCCGGTCGACCAGACCGACTCCAAGGAGCTGGCCTCCGGGTTCGTCGCGTACCAGGCGTCCCTCAAGCTGAAGGGGCTGGGCGGCTTCGGCAACCTGACGGCCCGCAACTACGACGACTACCTGCTGGAGACCTACCTCCAGCCGGCGGCCACCACCTACCTCAAGAGTCTGTCGGACTCCGACCGGTCCGCGTACCTGGCCGAGAACGCCTTCATCACCTGGAAGCACGACCGGGCGGCCTTCACCTGGGCCGCCGGCATTCGACATGCTCGAGTTCCCCGCGGCGGACTCGACCGACCCGATGAGCGGGGACATCAACAACGAGTTCGGCACGGGAACCACCCAGTACCGGCACTTCACCCTCTACCGCCTGCGTCACGAGGGCAGCAGCAGCGCCCGCCTCGCCGGCGACATCCCCGAGAAGCTCGACCTGATGAACCCGATGTACCACCTCGGGCACCGGAACCCGGGTCGCTCCAAGCACTGGTGGATCCGCGTCGGCACCAAGGACAGCGACACCTCGCTCAGCATCGTCGGCAACCTCGCCGCGAGCGCCGACAACCTGGGCGACGACGTCAACTCCCTGATGTACTGGGACGAAGGCCACGGCGCGAACACCGACCCGGGCGAGTTCATCAAGTGGATCGCAAAGGTGTCGGGCTACAAGAAATAGCCCTGCGAGCAGTCATGCGATCCGTGGTGCCGAGCCCCTTGTCGTCGGGCTCGGCACCACGCCGTTCAAGCTCGCTTCGCCAGAAGTCGGAGCCGTTCTCGCCGCGACCGGGCTGCCAGGGGCCTGATGGCCTCACCAAGCCCGCTGGGGCGGGAAGTGTGCCCTGGTGTTCCGCGTCGGACGCGCCGGGAGGGCATCCGTCGGACCACGGCATACGCATTGCCTGGCGCCGTTGCATGCGGCGTTCCGCAGCCCGGCGATACGCCCGAAGCCCGATAGTGCGTCAGGTCCGCTGCCATCCCGCCGCCAGAGGATCCGCAATTCCGGCGAGCAGGCTTCAATGGGCGAAGGATTGCCGGGGCGAGCTCGGCCACGAAGCTCGATGGGGCTTCGCTGATCCGAGCAACGCGGCGCTACGCCGACTCCGCCCGGAACTCGACGTGGAGGTCAGTGACGTACTCGCGCCACCGTTCCCGGTACTTCCCCCGTACGTGACGCCCTGCCAGCTCCTGCAGTCGAGGCCGAGGACATGCGGCCAGGTCCAGTCGGGGTGGCCTCCCGCCGCAAACCTGGTAGTCGACCGGGTTCAGACCGCATGCCTCCACCCGCACCCGCACCTGTCCAGGGCCCGGCTCGGGCACGGGAACGTCGGTGAAACGCAAGGTTGTCGGGGCCGCCGGGCCGGTCGAGGACGAGAGCACGCATGGTCGCGCCGCGGGTGGGGACCGTGGTCACGTGAATGCCTGATCGCTGTCGCGGTGGGCGCCCCAGCCGTGCCAGCGCTCGATCTCGATCCAGGCGCTGACCCGGGCACGGACGCGGTCCGGGTAGGGCTTGCCGGTGTAGTGCGTGGCGATACGGTCGGCGTCGGCGAGGCCCTCGTCGTCGTACATCTCGACGACCCGGCCGATCAGGGTGATGTGCGTGTACCAGTCGTCCCCGTCGAGGACGGTGAGGGTGATGCGCGGGTCGCGACCCAGGTGTTTGAGGCGGATCCGGCCCTCGTCCAGGGAGATCAGGGCCCGACCATCCTCCCAGACGTACCAGGTGGGGGTGGACACGGGCGCGCCGTCCGAGCGCAGGGTCGCCATGACGCAGGGGTTGGGGCGACGCAGCAGCTCTGCCGCCTCCGGCCGCAGCGGCGGCTTGGACATCAGGACTCCTCGGTGCTTGGGCGGGCTGGTCAGGCGGACGGCTTCTCGTCGAAGCTCGCGAAGTAGGCGGCGGCCATGTCCTCGTCGCCGCGGCCCTGGGCGGCGGCGCGTTCCAGGCGTTCTCCGCTCGCGGCGGCCACGTCGAGGCGGACGCCGTTCCGCTCTCCCGCCTGGACGATCAGTCGGGCGTCCTTGACGGCGGTCGACACGGCGAACTGGGCCGGCGTGAGCCTGTCGTCCAGGACGAGCCCGGCCTTGGCGCGCAGGTAGCCCATGTCGAGCGGACCGTCGGCGATGAGGTCGAAGAAGCTCTGCGGGTCGACGCCGAGTGCCTGCCGCCAGGGCCAGGACCTCGCCGGCCGCGGCGGTGGTGGCGAGGACCCAGCTGTTGGCGACCAGCTTGAGCCGGGGGCGCTGCCCTCGGCCGCGTCCTCGCCGGTCCACACGGTGCGGGCGCCGACGGCGTCGAGGACCGGCGTCACGGCCTCGCGGTGCTCGCTCGGACCGGCCGCGAGGACGAGCAGCTGTCCGGCCTCGGCGGGCTGACGGGTGCCCAGCACCGGGGCCGAAGAAGACCAGTCCGTGCTCCCCGGCGAAGCCGGCCAGGCTGCCGATCGCCTCGACCCCGGCGCTGGACGGCTGCACCCACACGGTGCCCGGACGCAGGGCGGACGCGGCCTGCCGCATGACGTCCAGGGCGGCGGGGCCGTCGTACACCATGGTGAGGACCAGGTCGGCGCCCTCGACCGCCTCGGCAGGAGTGTCGGCGATCGCGACGCCGTCGCGGTTCGGCCTTCGCGCTGCTGCGGTTCCAGGCGCGGACGGGTGTGTCCGGAGCGGGCGAGGTTTCGTGCCATCGCGACGCCCACGATGCCGGTGCCCAGGACGCTCACGGTGAGCTTGTCGGTCAGGACGTCAACTTCCTGCGTAATGAGTTGTGTTCATCTTGAACGTGCAGGCCATGGGGGTGGTGTGGGTGGGTGAGGTCATGCTCGTGCTGGTCGGCGGCGGCTGTCTGCGGTGAAGATCGTCGGTCAGCGGGCGATCTCGTGCCAGTTGAGGACCATCAGCGCGCGGACGAGCCGGGTGGCCCACTTCACGTCGAGGCGGAGCCGGGTCAGTACGCGCCAGTTCTTCAGGTGTGCGAAGGCGTGTTCGCAGACGGCTCGTTCTGCGGCGATCAGCTGGCTGACCTGCTTCTTCGCGGGCGGGAGCTCCTTGGGCTTCTTGTAGCCGGTGATGACCGCCGGGTCGCTGCTGTCGTCACCACCGTCGAGGCCGACGAAGCCGAGGTCGGCGATCGCGGCGAGGCCGGCCGCACGGAGTCGGCCGACCAAGTCGTCGTGGCGGCAGGCGGTGATCTCCGAGCCGCGCGCGGCTCGGGCTATGGAGGTCCACAGCAGCCGGGCTCAGCCAGGTAGCGGGTGAAGTGGATGATCGCTTCTGCGGCAGTGGCGGTGGGCGTGGTCATCTGGTGGTCTTCCGGTTCCGAAGGGTTGCCGCGGTGAAGCGCGTCATTCTTCGGCTCGGGTGGGGGCTCGGGGAAGGCGTAGCTGGAAGCATGCTCCGAGGGTCCGGGAGGTGAGGGTGAGGGTGCCTCGGTGGCGGTGGGCCAGGTCGCGGGCGATGGCGAGGCCCAGGCCGGTGCCGCCGTGGTCGCGGGAGCGGGCGTCATCGAGCCGGACGAAGCGTTCGAAGATGCGCTCGGCGTCCTCGGCTGGCACACCCGGTCCGTCGTCGTGCACCGTCAGGACGACCCAGTCGTCCTCGTTCCGGACGGTGATCTGGATGCGGTGTGCGGCATGGCGGGCGGCGTTGTCGACGAGGTTGCGTAGCAGCCGCTCGTATTCGCCGGGGTTTCCGTGTACGTGTGCGGGGGCGGTGCTGTCGCAGGTGAGGGTCAACGGCCGTTCAGTGATGGGGTATTGCTCGGTCAGCCGGGAGGCGAGGGCTGTCAGGTCGACGGTCTCGGGGCCGGCTGTGGGGGTGCGGGTGTCGAGGCGCGCGAGGAGCAGCAGGTCTTCGGCGAGGGCCTGGAGGCGGCGGGTCTGTCGTGCGGCGGTGGTGGCCGCGGCGGGCCAGTCGGTGCGTTCCGGGTAGGCGAGTGCGACTTCCAGGCTGGCCAGCAGTGTGGTGAGGGGGCTGCGCAGTTCGTGCGCGGCGTCCGCGACGAAGCGGCGTTGCTGGGCGGCGGCGTCGTCGAGGCGTTGGAGGGTGGAGTTGATGGTGGTGGCCAGGGCGGTGATCTCGTGTCCCGTGGCGGGGACGGTGACGCGTTCGCGGGGGTCGCTCGCGGTGACCGAGGCGGTGAGGACACGGATGGCTTCGACCGGCCGCAGCGCGATACGGACGGCGAAGTAGGTGACGGCGGCGATCAGTACGAGGCCGACGAGCCCGGCCCGCAGGAGCAACAGGTCGGTGGTCTTGGCGATTGCCTGGGCGGTGTTCGGGAGCACCACCACATAGACCCGCAGGTTCTCCTCGGCGGCGACGCCCAGAGCGGCGGCTTTGGCGCCGCTCAGTTCATCGGCCCAGATGTCGGCTGTTACGACCTGATGGGTCCCGCCAGCTACGGAGAATTTGTCACTGGGGTCGTAGTGGGGGTTCGCAGGCAGGCGGACGGTGGTGATGCGCTCGACCTGCAGGGCTTTCGGCGGGGCGGGCAGCACGTGGTGGGTGCCGGGATCGAAGTCGTCCATGCCTCCGCCATAGGCGACAGCGCCGCGTCGGCCGGTCGCGACGACCTCGTACGGCACGGTGTTTGTGGAGTCGGGAATGACACCCTGGCGCAACTGGTCGCAGAGAGACCAGAGCTGTTCCTTGGCTTGGTCTTCGGCGATCTGCGTGCTCTGGCGGTAGACCTCGTGGTGTACCCACCAGCCGATGCCGAGCAGGATGACGGCGGCGGTCGAGGCGGCGGCCAGGGCCGTACGGGCTCGTACCGAACGCGGCCAACAGCGGCGTCGCGGCTCAGTCGCGTTCACGGTCGTCCACCAGTCGGTAGCCGGTACCCCGAATGGTCTGCAGGGACTGTCGGTCGAACGCGGCGTCCACCTTCTTGCGCAGCGCGCTGACACGCGCCTCCACCAGGTTGGGATCCCATGCTTCGTCTGGCCACGCGTGATACAGCAGGTCCGCTTTGGAGACCGCCTGGCCCGCCCGGCGGGCCAGCAGCTCCAGCACGGCGAACTCCCGGGGGGTGAGTTCCACCCGGGTCCCGGCCCGGCGGCAGACCCGGCCGGCGACGTCCAACGAGAGGTCGCCCACGGCGAGGACGGGCGGGGCGACCGCGGCGGCTCGTCTGACCAGGGCCCGCAGCCGTGCGACGAGCACCGTGTAGGAGAAGGGTTTGGCCAGGTAGTCATCGGCCCCCGTGTCCAGGGCCTCCGCCTGATCCCAGTCCCCGTCCTTGGCGGTGAGTACCAGGATGGGGGTCGCGTTGCCCTCCCGGCGCAGCTGGGCGCAAATCTTGTAGCCGTTGAGTCCGGGCAGCATCAAGTCCAGTACGACCAGGGCGTATTCGCCGGTCCGGGCCATCCACAGTCCCTGTCGGCCGTCATGGGCGAGGTCGACGCTGTAGCCCTCGGCGGTCAGACCGGTGTGCAGGGTGCGGGCAAGGTCCACCTCGTCTTCGACCACAAGGATGCGCATGTCGCGCAGCCTCGCACAGCGCCGGCCCGCCTTCCTGATCGGCCGGTCAGGTTGGATCAGCATCCGGTCAACGAGGTCCCGGCACGCTGGCGGAGTTTTCGCCACTGCTGAAAGGCCCTGTCGCCGATGTCCCTTGATGAACGTGCCCCCACCGTGGCCAGGACGGTCTCCCCTCCCGTACCCGCCCGTGGGCCAACACCGCGCCCGGCCAAAGCCGTTGTCGTCATCGCGCCCTTGTCGCTGACCATCGCTCTGGGGCTCTGGGGCATCCGCAGACAGAACACCATGTGGGGGGACGAGTCCGTCACCTATCAGCTCGCGCACCGCGATCTTTCGCAGATATGGCTCACGGCCCAGCATATTGATCTGGTCCATGCCCTCTACTACGCCGTGATGCATGAGATCTTCGCCCTCTTCGGCGGAGGGCTGCTGACGTTGCGGCTGCCCTCTGTGCTGGCAATGTCCGTGGCGGCGAGCGGAGTCGGGCTGCTGGCACTACGCCTGGCGGGACCCCGTGCCGGGTTGCTGGCCGGGCTGGTGTTTCCGCTCCTTCCCCAGGTACAGAAGTACGCGCAGGAAGGCCGCTCGTATGCCATGGTCTGTGCCCTGGTCACCTGGGCCACCTGTGCGCTCGTGGCCGGCGTCCCGCATCGCGCCCGGTGGCGGTGGGCGGTCTACGGCTCCACCATGCTGCTGGCCTGTCTGTTCCATGAGTTCGCTGTCCTCGCCCTGGTCGCACACGGCGTCACACTGATCGTCTCCCGTGTTCCACGACCGGTGTTGAAGGCGTGGAGTGTGGCTGCCGCGGGCGTTGTGGCCGGACTGTTGCCGCTGGCGATCTGCAGTGCGGGGCAGTCGGAGCAGGTGTCCTGGATCGGCGGACCGGTTCGGCTTCGTTACTTCCTGGTGGTGGCGGTCGTCGGCGTGGCGTGTGCCCGAACACCCCTGGGGGCGAGGGGGCCCGTGCGGCTTTCCGCGCTGGCTGTGCCGATCCTTGTGCTTCCGGGCCTTCTCCTGCTGACCGCCTCCCTCGTCAAGCCGCTCTTCGTCGACCGGTATGTGCTCTACAGCAATATCGGAATCGCCTTGCTGCTGGGCGCCTGGATGGACTACTTCCACCGGCGGCAGCAGTCTTCCCGCAACGCGTGGATTGCGTGGACCGCGGCGGTTGCCGTGCTGGCCGCGCTCGTCCCGCCGAGCCTGGCGCTGAGGACGCCCCAGAGCCGGAGCAATGACGCCACCGCCATCGGCGCCGCCGTGCGAAAGGAAGGCCGTCCCGGCGACGGGCTGCTCTATCTCTCCGGCCAGCAGCGGATCCTGACCGCGGCCAACCCCGGGGACACCCGTTTTCTGACAGATCTCGCCCTGGCACAGGATCCCGTTTCGTCGAACACACTCGCCGGTATCGAGCTTCCCGCCCAGGACATAGCGGCACGCATGCTGGACTTCGACCGAATCGTCGCGGTCCGCGCGGTGGGTGTGCACTCGCCGACCGACCCGCAGGAGGAAGCGAAAACAAGCACCCTGCGGCGCCACTTCCGCGAGTACGGAACAACCCATGTCAACGGGGCGCGAGTCACCGTCTATGTCCGGGACCACGACCCGTCTGCGAAGGACGGTCCTCGATCCAACAGCCTGGGAGCGAGGGGTGGGGTGATGAGGTGACCGCGACTGGTGCCGGCCCGGCCGGCACCACCGCCGTCACGCTGTCTCGACCCGGAAGCCATGGCCCTTGACTTGCCGGTCGCTGCTGCCGTGGGAGGCGGCGGCTGTTCTCCGCCGCTTCCCAACTCATCGCGACCGCACGCGGGCGGCGCCTGCGATTCGCCCGCCACTGGCCATGGACGGAAGAGATCACCGACACGATCAGTCGGCTCGGCGCTTTCCCGGACCAGGCTGACCGACAACAGCCCGGGGAGGATCCGGGATGTCTGCGATGTCGATCTCCTCGAACGCCGATGAGGAGCAGGTCCACCGACCGGACCGTGGCAACGGGCGCCCACCCGATGTGACGAGCGGGCCGCCTACGTGCCCGTACACGCACCGCGACGACGAATGGGGCGGCAACCGAAGCTGACGACCGAAACACGAAAGGCCGAGGGCAGAGCGAAAGTCAGGGTAGCGATTTGGGGAGTTCCAGCCATGCTGGTGCTCTTGGGGATCGCGGCGATCACGTCGATTTCCACTGCTGCGTCCAGGACCAGGTCGGTGACGCTGACCGTGGTGCGGCTTGGCAATAGGCCACCAAACCACGTCCGGTATGCGTCGTTGAGTCCTGTACAGCCTGAATTCGTCCTGGTCAGCGGTGCTGGCGTGGGTGGTCGGTGGCGTACTTGTGCTGGTCGAGGGCGGGAGGCCGGAGTGTAGATCGTCTGGCACGTCCCGGATGGGGGGTTCTTGGCTTCGGCCGCGAGGCGTTCGGCGGGGCTTCTACGGTTCCCTGAGGGTGTCTGGCCGTTGGGGAGGGGAAAGCGTGTCGTCGCTGGAGAAGATCGCAGGACGTCGGGCTGAGCTGGACGAGCTTGCCGAGTCGCTGGCCAAGCAGTTGGCCGAGGTGGACGCCGAGCGTGAGGAACTCGCGGTCGCGGAGCGGGTACTGCGCCGACTGTACGAACAGGAGGCCGAGGCCGCCGGACAGGACGCCGGTTTGCCGCAGCAGGTGCAGGTCGCGGGCCGGTCAATTCTGAAGGTGCCGCACCGCCGGGAGGTGGTGGATGCGTCCGCACTGCCGGGCGACTACCGGCGGATGCTTCAGATTGTGCAGGCCACGGGCGGCCCGGATGTCGGCGCCGAGCTGGGCATCGACGCGGTGGTGCCGGGCCGACTGGAGCCGCTGCGCGGCAAGCTGTCGAAGCTGGCGGTCCGGGGCTGGCTGCACAAGCTGCCGAACGGCACCTTCACCATCCGGGCGTAAATCTCCCGCCACGGCCCCGTAACTGAGCGGCCCCCGGCTCTGGTTGATGAAGTATGCCTACAAAATCACCCCGGCCGGGGACCACGGCGAGCTCGTCTACCAGTGTCGGCTGGAGCTGTCCACGCAGACCCTCACCTTCCTGACCGGGCTGCTGTCCGCCCAGCTGAAGAAGATCCGCTCGCGATGGCGCAAGCGTCAGGCCGGGCGAATCGCGGTGATCGTGCTGGCCGCGCTGCGGCATGACCAGCGGCTTGCCGACCTCGCCGGCGGCAACGGCCTCTCGCGCACCACCGTGGACCGGTGGCTGAAGGAGATGATCGACCTGCTGGCCGCGCGTGCCCCCAGGCTGGAGCGGGTGCTGGCGAAAATCGCCCGGGCGGGTGGCAGCGTCGTCCTGATCGACGGATCGCTGCGGTCTCCAGCTGGTTCCGGACCTCCGGGCTCACCCCGTTCAGGCCGGCGGCCTCCTGTTGGACCTGCTTCGCGATGGCCATCGAGTCGACCCGGCGTGCGTACAGCAGCCGGCGAAGCAGTCCTTGGGCCAGCGCATCCGGTTCGGGCAGCTGCTTGGCCTTACCGGGTGACCACCGGGTAGGAGGTGGCGTACTGCGGGTTTTGACGATGCGCTCGACCGCCGGCGTCGACAGACCTCGCTCCGTCATCTCGCAGTCGTCAAAGCCGAACCATTCGGTGGGGCGGGCGAAGGCCTCGGTGCCGATCTGGACCCGCCGGGCAGCACCGTCACTGTCCAACCGGATGCGGTGCACGTACCAACGCCGGATCAGGGTGTCCCGGTCCACCGGCACGGACACGCCCAGCACCGGCTCACACTCGCCGTCCCAGTCCGGCGCCACGGCCTGGTCCAAGTGCACGCGGAGCCCTCTGTGCTCGAGCTGGATGTCTACCACCGATCCGATCGGCACCCCGTCCGGCTGTGTGAACGCGAAGGCCGCCCGCTTACCGCGGCCGCGGAGCCACGCGTCGGCCGCGGACTTGACGTACAGGTGGTCGGCACTGTTCATGCCACGGGAACGCCAGCCGCACAGATGGGTGTCTCCGTCGGGACCGGGGTGGTGGGCGAAGTGGCAGGCCATCCCTATTGAATCGGCGTGTTGAAGCCGATCTGACAGGGTGGCGCGATGAGCAAGTGGCGTGTCTTCTGGGTTCCCAAGCCAGCGCCGTTCGCCGCCCCGCGGGCACCTGTTCTGGCGGGGTGGACTGATCTGGCGGAGCGCGAGGCGTCAACCGGCATCCGGCCCGGTGACCCGATTCTGCTGGCGCCGGACTACCGCATCGACGAACTCCTCAGCCTGTACACGCGCAGTAGCCCGTTCCGGGGATACACAAAAGAGACGAAGCGGAACTACATCACGGACCTCTGCCTGTTCCTCAACTTTCTGTGGCAGCACGGAAAGGTCTGGACGCAGGCGGTCGAGTCGGATGTCGACGACTTCCAGTTCTGGCGCCAGACGTCGCCCGAGAACCCGGTGCGGGTGGGCGGGAACAAATGGAATCGTGAACTGGCCGCGCTGATGAACCTGTACACGTGGGCGACGAAGCCGGGGAACGAGTTCCTGCCGCGCAACCCGGTGCCGATGCATCGCGTGGTCGGCTGGCATGGGCAGATCGTCGAGGTGCCGGACGGGAAGGCGAAGGACGCCCGGGGCAGCAATGTCCACTGGCTGACACCCCGGACGTTCCGGCTTTGGGTGGACATCGGGCTGCGCGGTTACGGCACTGACGGTCTTCCCTCGCCGGGCTGGGTGGGCCGCCTGGAGGACCGCAACGTCGCCTTCGTGCGCTTGCTGACCTCGTCGGGGGTACGGCGGCTGGAGGGCGCCTCACTGCTGACGTTCGAGGTGCCGTCACTGCGTCTGGAGGGCGGCCGTTACTACACGGGGCGCCTCGCGGCGGCGGTCACGCGTTCCAAGAAGGCCCGTACCTACTACGTCGAGGCTCATGTGGTGGGCGATATCGAGAACTACATCGACTCCTCGCGCGCCGAGGCCATCCGCAAGGCCCAGGCCCGGGGCCGGTACGACGGCGTGGCGGGGATGCGGCTGGTCACCCGGGTGAGCCGGGGACCGAAGCCGACGGTGTACTGGTGCGACCGTCAGGGCGTGACGGGCCGCGTCGCGCTGACGGAGGCGACCGCGGACGAACGGATGACGTGGTACACCGAAGGCCCGGAGGGACCGGAGCCGTTGTGGCTGTGGCTGAACGAGATGGGTCTGCCGTTCCAGCCGCATTCGTGGAACAACGTCTTCACGGCGGCGAACCGGCGGTGCCGGGCGGTGTTGGATCCGGAGCCGGGGCGTCGGCTGGACCCGCATCGCAAGTGGACTCCGTATGCGACGCCGCATTCCTGCCGGCACAGCTTCGCCCTCTACATGCTGGTGATCCTGCACCACTTGATGGACCAGAGGTTCGGTCTGAGCCCAGAGGAGCGGCGGGACTACCGGATGCTGTATGGAGATCCGTGGCGGATGGTGCAGGACCTGTTGGGTCATGCCTCCCTTGAGACGACCCGCGAGCGGTATCTGTCCCCCGTCGCCGACCTTCAGCTGCGGTCGCTGCTGGCCACTGCGCCCCCGTTGCGCCAAGGGGAACGGCCGGCGCGTGAGATGGATGAGGTGTTCGCGCGTCTGGCTCGGGAGGCCGAGGGCATCCAGGACATCGACGCCAAGCTGCAGGTCACCCCGCGGACGGCAGGGTGAACCGGCGCGGGCGTGCGGCGCCCTTGCCGACAGCGCCGGTGCGCAGACCGCCGGTTTTGATGGACGATGGCCTCGTAGTCGAGCACCGCGACCGATCGGGAGCCGTCGCGGTCTACGACTTCCGTACTCTGCCGGTCGAGGATGCTTTGCGCCGGTCGCTGGCCCGCTTGTTCGCCGCGCGGTGCGTGCCGAGCCGGTGGACCTCGCACCACAGCAGCAGGTATTTCTGGCTGCCCTTGCAGGCGTTTACCGCGTACCTGGCCTCGCTGGACGCACCGGTTGCCGACCTCGACCAGCTGACCGCGGGGGTGTGGCAGCAGTGGAGGCTCAGCCGACAGAGCACCCGGTTCGGCTACCGCCAGATCACCACCGTGCGAGGGCTGCTGCTGGACGACCCGCGGCTGTCCGCTGCGGCACGCGAAGCGCTCGCCCGCCGCGTCCTGCAGCCCACGGCAAAGGAAGTGTCCTTCCAGGAAGCCGAGTTCGACGCGATCGTCACCACGGCGCGGAGAATGTTCCGTGCCGCACATCTGCGGATCACGGACAACGCCCGCCACCTCGCCCAATGGCGGTCAGGAACGTTCCCTCGCGGCAGCGAGGCATGGCTGCTGGGTGAGGCGCTGGACTGTCTGGCCCGGACTGGTGAGGCACCCCACGACACCAGAGTGCGTCGCCAGCGTGGCCGGGTGCTCGCCCGCTATGCGCGGGTGCTGGGCGGGGAGCGGCCCGAACACACGTGGCAGCGGCTGTTCTTGACCCGGATGGAGACGGTCGCGCTGGGGGTGCTGCTGATGGCCGAGCACGGCTGGAACCTGTCGGTGATCAACCGGTTGAAGGTGCCGCAAGCGGCCCCGGACGCCGGCAGCGACGGCCCACGGATCTACCGGGTCGAGCTGGAGAAGCACAAACGGGGCACCGGACGGTACTTCGAGACCCGCAACCTCACCGACAACGGAGCCACCTCCCCCGGGCGGCTCATCACGCAGGCACTAGAGGTCACGGTATTCGCCCGCGCGGCCGTGCACACGCTGAGCCCCGGCACGGACCGCTTCTTGATCTGGCGCTCCGCCAAGGCCCCACTGGAGCACCCGCACGACGAGACCAGCAAGAAGTCGGGCATCGGGGTGTTCGGGTTCGGCATCTCCGGCCGTACAGCCAAGCAGTGGGCGACGCAGCAGGGCTTCTCCTCCTCACCGTTCCGCAGGGGGCGACGGACGGTGAACACCCTGCACCGGCGCGCACCCGGACAGAACAGCCAGGCCACCCACGACCGCATCTACACCCTGACCGACCCCCAGGTCCGCCAGAGAGCAATCCCGATCATCGCCGAGGCAGCCGAAGCCGTCGTGACCCAAGCCCACGCTACCGTGCTCGCCGCCGAACTGCGCGAGAAAGCCGATCCTGCCGACCAGCCGACCGCCACCGCCGACTGCCATGACTACGACAACAGCCCCTACCCCGGACACGGCGGCGGCTGCGGGGCCTCGTTCCTGATGTGCCTGGCCTGCCCCAACGCCCGGATCCACCCCGCACACCACAGCCGCCTGGCCCACCTGGACCACGCACTCGACAACCTGCGCACCGCCCTGGACCCAGGCCAGTGGCACCGCCAGTGGGAGGACGGACACACCCGACTGGAACACCTCAAGGGCCAGCTCGGCACCGCAGTGTGGACCCGCGCCCTGGCCGACGTGACCGACACCGACCGCGAACTCATCGCCCTGCTGCTCAACGGAGACCTCGACCCGTGACGGCCACCCCGGCCCCCGTCAGTATCCTTCCCGGACCCAACACCCCCGTTATCCCCGCCCACCGGATCGTCGGCGGCTACAACGGCCCCATCGCGAGCTACGCGGCGCCGGCCTGGCCGCTGATCCCTATCAACGCCAACCCGGGCGTCACACACAGCACCATCCACTGGCCAACGTTCCCCGACCCGTTCCGGGAGGAGATGCGGCTGGCCGCCTGGGCCTTGATCAACGGTGAACTGCCCGCCGTGTTCCTGCGTGAGCGCCATCCCACCTGGCGCTCACGCCAGGCACCCAAGGCGCTCTGCCAGACGATCGGGACCTGGTGCCGACTCGCCGTGTGGCTCACCGACCGGGGCATCACCACGCTGAGCGACTGCACGACCCAGGTACTGAGTGAGTACGGCCGTCACCTGCGCGACAGCGGCGCGGCCCGCATCACGGTGCACAGCGTGCTGTCGTCGCTGACCCGGCTGTGGGTCTTCGACCAGCTCAGTGCCCGTACCAGCGGAATCGGCTGCCCACCGTGGGAGACCGAGGGGGTGGACGACTACCTGCCGCCGGCGACGCCAGGCGGCGAGAACGCCGCCGAGGCGATCGCCGAGCAGACCATGGGCCCCCTGCTCGTATGGGCGATCCGCACGGTCGACGAGTTCAGCGATGACATCCTGGCGGCCTGGGCTGAACGCAACCGGCTGCATGCCGCGGCTGCCAGCAACACCGCCACGCACGCCTCACGAGCCGCGCTTCGGGCCTTCATGGACCGCATCGACGCCGGCCAACTACCGATTCCGACCACACAGTGGCTGGGCAGAACCACAATCGCCGGCGCCTATATCTCTGCGCTCACCGGCGCCTCCCTGAGCCAGGTCTACAGCACCACCCGCGATCACGGCTGGCGGCAGGCCGCCCTGGACCGGCCCGGCCCCTGCCCACTCCGTGTCCCGGTCACCGGCACACTCGGCGGCACCCCCTGGAAAGAGGCCCTCGACTACACCGAAGCAGGCTTCCTGATGCGCCAGTTGGACACGGCCTGCTTCATCGTCATCGCCTACCTGACCGGGATGCGTCCCGGCGAGGCGGCCGGACTGCGCAGCGGATGCTGCCCCGACCCACAGCCGGACAGGGCGGGGCGCACGGGGCGGCACCTGATCACCAGCACCGTGTACAAGACCGCCCGAGACGAAGACGGCAACCACCGCTCCGAGGGCGAAATCCGCGATGCCCCCTGGGTGGCCATCGCCCCCGTCGTGAACGCCATCCGTGTCCTGGAACGCATGGTTCCCCCAGGGCAGCTGCTGTTCGACCACCACACCCACGACCTGCGCGGCACCCGGGCCGGCACCGGCTCCCTCACCGTGCACACCCTGGGCACCCGGGTCGAGGACTTCATCACCTGGGCCAACCACGAGGCAGCCACCCGCGGGCTGGCCCACGAGGCCATCCCGCCGGATCCGCACGGCAGGATCGGAACCGAACGGTTCCGCAGGAGCCTGGCCTGGCACATCGCCCGCCGCCCCGGGGGCCTGGTCGCACTCGCGATTCAGTACGGCCATCTGCGGACTTCCGTAGCGGCCGGATATGCCGCACGCAGCCGAGACGGCATCCACGACCTCCTCGACGTCGAGACGGCCCGTGCCACCATCGACACCGTCGCCGACCTCAACGCCGCTCTCGAGGACGGCCTCGGCATCTCCGGGCCCGCCGCCCGCCGCGCCATCAAGGCCCCCGCCACCGCGCCCCAGTACACCGGCACCGTCATCACAGCACGGCAGGCCCGACAGATCCTCGCCAATCCCCACCTGGCCGTCTACGACAATCCCCACACGCTGCTGATGTGCGTCTACAAACGCGACAAAGCCCTGTGCCACCGCGGCCTCAAAGACACCCCCAGCCTCGACCAGTGCGTCCCCGCCTGCGGGAACATCGCCCGCACCGACCAGCACGCCACCGGCCTCCGCCTCCGCGCCACCTCGCTTGAAGAGCAGGCAGGCCACGTGCCCGGCCCGCTGGGCGAGCGCCTGCGCGACAACGCCACCCGGCTGCGCGACCTCGCCGACGCCCACCACCGCACCCGCACCAGCCTCCAGGACGGCACCGCATGAGCCCCGCACCCGACGAACGCGACCGTATCCGCGCGGCCATGCACCGCATCCTGCAGGGAACCATGCAGCACTCCAACGGCGCGCTGACGATCGTCGCCCTGGCCCAGGAAGCCGGCGTACCGCGCAACGCGCTCACCCAGCGTCACCCAGACCTCAAGAACGCCTTCTACGCGCAGGTCAGGGCACGCGGACAGATGCCGGACTCCGAAATCCGTCTGCGCCAACAGATCGTCAAACTCAAGGAGCTCCGAGCCAAGGACGCAGAGGAGCTGTCCCAGCTGCGGACCGACGTCGCTCACCTGGTGCGCGCTGTTAACCAGCTGACCGTGGAGAACCGACAACTGCGCCGTGCGCTGTCACAGCCCACATCCCCTGTTCGAGTGCTGCCGACCCAACCGCACCCGAACCGGTCCCTCTGAAACTGCACATCCTCCTTTCCGAACGTGATCGTTTGGTTCGGGCTGGGTGGGCATGAACTCCGTCTGGCGGCGGGAGAGATGGGCGTGGTTCGTCTGTTCGTCTCGCTTGTGGAGGCGGCTGGTGCCGTCGGTGCTCGGTCTGCTGGAGGCCCGGGAGAAGGCGCCCCGACCCTCGTGGGCCGCACGGCCGCGGCCGGCGACCCGGTGGCCGCCCGCCGCCTGTGGACGGCGTCGGAGGAGCCCACCGGGGCGAGCTTCCCGCAGGAGGTCCAGGCCCTGAGTCGAGACTCCGTTTCCAGGTGACAGCAGTGCAAGGCCGCTGAGCGTTGGGGCTGTGGATCACTGCCGCCCGCCTCCACAGCCAGCTCGAAAGCGGGACGTTCATCCCGTATAGTTAATCGGGATAGTCATCCCGCTTTAGGTTGGCCATCCATCCCCACAGGAGGTCTACGTCATGAGCAAGGTCTGGTTCATCACCGGTTCGTCGCGCGGTTTCGGCCGCGAGTTCGCCCTCGCCGCCCTGGAGCGCGGCGACCAGGTCGCGGCCACCGCCCGCAACACCGAAACGCTGACCGACCTGGTCGAGCGGTTCGGTGACGCGGTGCTGCCGCTGCCTCTGGACGTCACCGACCGTACGCAGGTGTTCGAGGCGGTCGCGGCGGCCAAGGAGCGGTTCGGTCGGCTGGACGTGGTGGTCAACAACGCCGGTTACGCCCTGGTCGGCGCCGTGGAGGAACTCGGCGAGCAGGAACTGCGTGACGAGCTGGAGACCAATGTCTTCGGTGTCTTCCGCGTCACCCAGGCGGTGCTGCCCGTCCTGCGTGCGCAGGGCAGCGGCCACATCGTCCAGATCTCCTCGGTCATGGGGCTGACCACCATGGGCGGCGCGGGCGGCTACAGCGCCTCCAAGTGGGCGCTGGAAGGCTTGAGCGAGGCACTCTCCCAGGAAGTCGCGCCCTTCGGGATCAAGGTCACGGTGATCGAGCCCGGCGGCTTCGCCACCGACTTCAAGGACTCGTCGATCTTCACCGCGCACCGCCAGGACATCTACGACCCCCTGCACGCGTCGCTGACCGAGATGAGCGCCGCCGCCCAGATGCCCGGCCCCGAGGGTGTCGGCGGTGCGATCCTCCAGCTTGTCGACGCCGAGGAGCCGCCGCTGCGCGTGCTCTTCGGTGAGCAGCCCACCCAGTGGGTACCCGCGGTGTACCAGCAGCGCCTGGAGAGCTGGGCCGAGTGGGCGCACGTGTCCAAGGCCGCGGACGGCAGTTAAGAACTTCCGGCCCTCGGGCCGTGACACGCCCGCTCCACGGCGTGCACCCGTACCGCCGGAGCCTGAGAGAGCCTGGGCGGCCCACCCGCCCAGGCCCCCACCGGAAGGCGGCAGGTCCTTCTCCAGCGAAGCGCCTTCGGACGCCTCTCGGCCGGCGGCCCGGGCAATTCGTCCCCGCACAACCAGCAGCAATGCAATCAGGAGTGGGCCGGACGGGCCCACCCGTCCCACACCACCGAGGCCCGCTGAAGGAGCCATCGTGCCCAAAACCAAGCGTCGCGCACTGATCATCATCTCGTCCGGCCGCCAGCTGCCGCTGGCCAAGCCGGTCGAGGTCAAGTCGATCTCGACCGGGTTCTTCCTGGTCGAGATGGCTCAGATGCTCATGGAGTTCGAGAACGACTACGAGTTCACCTTCGCCACCCCCGACGGCAACGCCCCGCAACTCGACATCAACGGCATGGCCCTGTCCATGCACTACATCGAGAAGATCGGCGCCAAGACCATCCCCCTGCGCAGGCAGCAGCGCCGCCGCTCGTTCGACGTCAACGGCTTCCGGCAGCGCTACCCCGAGCTGGTCGCCCGCCGCGAACAGGAAGTCCGCTTGCTGGAGCGGCACATCGGCCGGATCCCCGTCTCCGAGCTACTGCCCAACAGCGAACCGGAGCTCGCCGAGTACCGCCCCGAACTGATCCGCCGCCTCGACAAGCTGCCCGAGGCCACCTTCCACTCACTGCAGGAACTCGTCCAGCGCCACCGCGATGCGGCCGATGCGTTCACCTTCGCCGACTTCGACTTCATCCACACCCCCGGCGGTCACGCTCCCATGGTCGACTTCCGCGACAACCCGTGGCTCGGCGAAACCCTCCACACGGCCCGGGAGAACGGCGTCACCATCTCGTTGATCTGCCACGCGCCCATCGCGGTGACCTCCACCCGCCAGCGCATCGACGCGCAGGGCGCCGCCTACTCCGTGAAGGACAACCCGTTCCTCGCCGCCGCCATCGCGACCGTCCCCAAGATGGGCGAGCTGTTCGCGCTGAGTTTTCTCTACCCGCACGTCCCCGGCAGCAAGACCCGGCTCCCCTACTTCGTCGACGTGGCCATCAAGGAAGCCGGCTTCACCGTCGCGTCCTCCCTCAACATGTCCGCCCCGCAAACGGCCTACGAGCCGTCCGTGCGGCTGCTCACCGGCAACGGCCCCCAGGCCATCGACAAGCAGACCGCCGAACTCCGCAGCATCCTCACCCACAGCCCCGCTGCCCGCCCGACCAGCAGCAAGCAGGCGAGCGCGTAGCGGCAACCACACGCTGTGCCAGCCAGGCAGCCCCCGACAGGGTCGAACAGACGGGACGGGTACGGAGGCGGGCCGATACGGCCCACTTCCTGAGTTCCGCCAGCAGATACGCCTCGACGATCCGGACGTCCTGCGGCACCGGGTGTGTCAATTTAACGGCTGATCCTGGTTGTTGATGGTCAGTTGTTGCTCGGGGTCAGGCGTCCCTCGAAGGCGATCTGGAACGCGTTGAGGG
>NZ_JBIWMA010000050.1:0-21789 GCF_044766465.1 Streptomyces sp. NPDC102259
CAAGGAACGGACGCTTCCTTTGTACTCACCCGAGAGACTCTCTCAGGCTTTCCTCCGGGCGCTTCCCTTCGGTCTTGCGTTTCCGACTCTATCAGGGTTTTTCCGTCCCCCTGACCACCGTTCCGCAGACATGCGGAAGATGATCCAGAGATAGGATCTGACAAGTTGGGTGCTGCTCGGTAAGCGCGCTTGATCGCGTCACTCACCCTCAAGCAGGAGTACGACTGTACACGGGGCCGCGGAGCAGCTGCAAATCGACTAGGCTAGTGGTCTAGACCACGGATCGGGTGTTCTCGTGCGGAACCGGTACTTCTTATGACATACCCTGCTGCACAGTGCGCCGCCGTGGACTCGCAGTGACGGTCCATATACATCTCCACCCCTGGGAGGCTTCCCATGACCACCGTGACGTCCCCCCTAGTAGGACGCGCCATCGGGCTGGCGGCCGTGCCGGACCCGGTCTTCTCCGGGGCCATGGTCGGCCCGGGCACGGCGATCGACCCGGTGCGTGAGCCCTCCGAGGCCGTCGCACCCGTGGACGGAGTCATCGTCTCCCTCCACCCGCACGCCTTCGTCGTGGTCGACTCCGAGGGACATGGGGTACTCACCCATCTCGGGATCGACACCGTGCAGCTCAATGGCGAGGGCTTCGAGCTCCTGGTGAACAAGGGCGACACCGTGACGCGCGGGCAGAGCATCGTGCGATGGAACCCGGCCGCCGTGGAGGAGGCCGGCAAGTCCCCGGTGTGCCCGGTCGTCGCGCTGGAGGCCACGGCCGACGCGCTCGGCGAACTCCGTGCAGACGGCGACGTCAAGACCGGCGACGTTCTCTTTTCCTGGCAGTAGTGCTGACGCCGTCATTCGGACGGCACGCAGGACAACCACCGCGGCGGCGGGACCCGCCGCACTATCGGAGACGGGTGAGATGGAGACAACGCTGCGAGGCGTCGGCGTGAGTCACGGTGTGGCGATCGGCGAGGTTCGGCACATGGGAACGGCGGTGCTCGAACCGCCCGCCAAACAGATCCCGGCGGAGGAGGCGGAGCGCGAACAGGGGCGCGCCCGCAAGGCCGTGGAAGCTGTGGCAGCCGATCTGATGGCGCGCGGCAATCTGGCGGGGGGCGAAGCCCAGGCGGTGCTCGAGGCGCAGGCCCTGATGGCCCAGGACCCCGAGCTGATGGTCGACGTGGATCGGCGCATCGCCGTGGGGAGCACGGCCGAGCGTGCCGTGTACGACGCTTTCGCCGCCTACCGTGAGTTGCTGGCCGGAGCCGGCGAGTACCTCGCCGGTCGTGTGGCCGACCTCGACGATGTGCGGAATCGTATCGTCGCCCGTCTGCTGGGCGTTCCGATGCCCGGTGTCCCGGACAGTGACGAGCCCTACGTGCTGGTGGCCCGGGACCTGGCGCCCGCCGACACCGCGCTGCTGGACCCCACGCTCGTGCTCGGTTTCGTGACGGAGGAGGGCGGGCCGACGAGCCACAGCGCCATCCTGGCGCGTGCGCTCGGCGTGCCGGCCGTCGTGGCCCTGCCCGGTGCCGGTGAGCTCGCCGAGGGAACGGTGATCGCCGTCGACGGCAGCACCGGCGACATCTTCGTGAACCCGAGCGAAGAGAAGAAGGCCCAGCTCGAGGCCGCCGCCGCTGAGCGCAGGGCGGCGCTGTCCGCCGCGACCGGCCCGGGTGCCACCGCCGACGGCCACAAGGTGCCGCTGCTGGCGAACGTCGGGGGGCCCGCCGATGTGCCGGCCGCCGTGGAAGCCGGTGCGGAAGGTGTCGGACTCTTCCGTACCGAGTTCCTCTTCCTCGACGACAGCAAGAGCGCGCCGTCCGAGGAGAAGCAGGTCGAGGCCTATCGGAAGGTGCTCGAGGCGTTCCCCGAGGGACGAGTCGTCGTGCGCGTGCTGGATGCGGGCGCCGACAAGCCGTTGGACTTCCTCACTCCGGCCGACGAGCCCAACCCGGCTCTGGGCGTGCGTGGACTTCGGACCCTGCTGGACCACCCCGACGTGCTGCGGACCCAGCTGACGGCGTTGGCGAAGGCCGCCGAGGGGCTGCCCGTCTACCTCGAGGTCATGGCGCCGATGGTGGCGGACCGTGCGGACGCGAAGGCGTTCGCGGACGCCTGCCGCGAGGCGGGGCTGCGGGCCAAGTTCGGTGCGATGGTGGAGATCCCGTCGGCCGCTCTGCGGGCTCGTTCGATCCTGCAAGAGGTCGAGTTCCTTTCGCTGGGCACGAACGACCTCGCGCAGTACACGTTCGCCGCCGACCGGCAGGTGGGTGCGGTGTCCCGGCTACAGGATCCGTGGCAGCCCGCTCTGCTGGACCTCGTGGCCCTGTCCGCCGAGGCGGCCCGGGCCGAGGGCAAGAGCTGCGGTGTGTGTGGCGAGGCCGCGTCCGATCCGCTGCTCGCGTGTGTGCTGACGGGTCTGGGAGTCACCTCTCTTTCCATGGGGGCGGCGTCGATTCCTTACGTGCGTACCGCGCTGGCGAAGTACACGCTGGCGCAGTGCGAGCGTGCCGCGGCTGCCGCGCGTGCGGCGGACAGCGCCGACGAGGCGCGCACCGCGGCGCAGGCGGTGCTCTCCGGCGAGTAGTCGGTTCCGGCCGGCGATCGGTCGGTGAATCAGGGGCGCTCCGCCTTCGGGTGGAGCGCCCCTGCTGTGTCTGGGGGTCCTCGTCGTCCCTTTCGGTCAGTGGCGGTGGCCCGGGGTCTTTCCCTCCTCGCCGAGGTCCGGTGGGAAGCAGTAGTCCACGTTGGACTCGGGTGAGATGAGGTCGCCGGACTCCACGTCGGTGCAGTAGGCGTCGAAGACCTCGCCGGCGGTCAGGGATTCGAGGCCGTCGCCGCGCAGCCGCCACCCGTAGATCCGGTCGGCGGTGTCGGGGGCCGTGGTGCGCATGACCAGGCCGCCGGGGCTCCGGGTGGCGAGGCCGAGGGCGAGGACGGTGGTGAACTCGAGTGCTTCGGCCTCGTCGAGTTGGGTGGCGCCGTCGGCCTCGTCGTCCGCGTGGAGTACGGCGACGAGTGTTTCGGGAGTGCCGGTCACGCTGCACACCAGGTGCCGGTCGCCGGGTGGCGCCGTGTCGAGGATGCGGGCGACGAGGTCCGACGCGCGGGTGAAGGCGGCGCGGCCGATGTCCTCGCCGCACGTCGCGCAGGCGCCGAGGCGGGCGAGCAGGGTCGCCGCGTACTCCCAGGTCGCCTGGCGTACGGCTTCGTCGACGAGGGCGGGCAGGAGGTCGGCGAGGGGCTGACCCTCGTAGGGGATGGTGGGGCCCGTGGTGGCGAGTTCGGCCGTGAAGCGGGTGCGGTTGGCGGGGATGTCGGGGTCGAGTCCCCTGCCGGTGCAGTACTCGGCGTATTCCTGCGGGTCGAAGAGGGCCACGGTGGTGTGGGTGCCCTGCATGGCGCGTGTCTTCAGGAGGTCTTCGACCTGTCGGAGGTAGACGGCGTGATCGTCGAACGTGAAGGTGCGGTAGCGCCGCATGGCACGGAAGTCGTGTTCGTCGGTGAGCAGGCCGATGGTGCCGGCGATCTCACGGCGCAGGACACGTCGCATGGTCCGGTCGTCGGTGTGTGCCATGTTTCCCCCTGTGAGTCGATCAATGCTCACTCACAGTAACCGGCGGCACTGACAACGGGCCTCGCGTGGTCGGATCGCGAACCTCGGTGCGCAAATACATGCAGGTCATGCGGGTGTCATGGTCGAAGGCAGGGCAGGCGGTCGAGGGGCCCGATGACGATCGTGGTGGTGACGGGGAGTGGCGACCGGAGGGGGCGCGGCGCCCGGTATCGGTCGGCCTCGGACTTTGTGGTGGTGGTTCCGGGTGAGTCCGAGGCCGTCCGCGGCGGCTCAGGCCCGCTTGCGGGCGAGGTCCTCGTAGAAGTGCAGGAGGTCGACGTTGTCGATGGAGCCCGGGTTGACCGCCTTTTCCAGGGCGGTGCCCTGGAGGAGGCGTTTGACCGGGACCTCGATGCGTTTGCCGGTGAGGGTGTGCGGGACTCCGGGTACCTCGATGACCTCGTCGGGCACATGGCGCGGCGAGAGCTGTTCGCGGATGGCCTGTTTGATGCGGCCGAGGAGCGCCTCGTCGAGTACGGCTCCCGGGGCGAGGTGCACGAAGAGGGGCATCCAGTAGCCGCCGTCGGGCTGCTCGATGCCGATGACCAGGGATTCCTTGATCTCGGGGAGCCGTTCGACGACCTCGTAGATGTCGGCGGAGCCCATGCGTACGCCCTGGCGGTTGAGCGTGGAGTCGGAGCGGCCGTGGATGACGACGGAACCGCGTGAGGTGACGGTGATCCAGTCGCCGTGGCGCCATACGCCCGGGTAGGTGTCGAAGTAGCTGTCGCGGTAGCGGCTGCCGTCGGGGTCGTTCCAGAACCGGACCGGCATGGACGGCATGGGATGGGTGACGACGAGTTCGCCGACCTCGTCGATCACGGGGTGACCGTCGGCGTCCCAGGACTGCAGGTCGGTGCCGAGGCCGGGCGCCTGGAGCTCGCCGATGTGGACCGGGAGGGTCGGGACGGCGCCGGCGAAGCAGGAGCACACGTCCGTGCCGCCGCTGACGGAGGCGATCCACAGGTTGTCGCGAACCTCGTCGTGCAGCCAGCGGAAGCCGTCGGGCGGCAGCGGGGATCCCGTGGTGGCGACGCACTGGACCTTGGAGAGGTCGAAGTCGCGGGCCGGGTGCACCTCCGCCTTGCGGCAGGCCATGACGTACGCGGCCGAGGTGCCGTACAGGGTGGCGCCCGTGCGCTCGGCGATCCGCCACTGGGCGCCCGTGTCGGGATAGCCGGGGCTGCCGTCGTAGAGGACGATCGTCGTGCCGGTCAGCAGGCCGGAGACGAGGAAGTTCCACATCATCCAGCCGGTCGAGGTGTACCAGAAGAAGCGGTCGTCGGGGCCCAGGTCGCAGTGCAGGCCGAGCTGCTTGAGGTGCTCGATCAGAATGCCGCCCTGAGACTGGACGATCGCCTTGGGCAGGCCGGTGGTACCGGAGGAGTAGAGCACCCACAGGGGGTGGTCGAAGGGAACCTGTTCGAAGACGGGTGCCTCGTCCGCGGCCGTCAGGGCCGACCATTCCAGGGCTCCCTGGGGCGGCTCCGTGCCCAGCAGGGGGATGTGGACGACGGCGCGCAGGGTGGGCAGTTCGGCGCGGAGCTCGGCGACGACGTCACGGCGGTCGTGCTCCTTGCCGCCGTAGCGGTAGCCGTCGACCGTGAACAGGACGACGGGTTCGACCTGCTGGAAGCGGTCGAGGACGCTGCGGGCGCCGAAGTCGGGGGCGCAGGAGGTCCAGACACCGCCCACGGCGGCCGTCGCCAGGAGGGCTACGACGGCCTGCGGGATGTTCGGGAGGTAGCCGCTGACGCGGTCACCGGGGCGGACGCCGAGTGCGCGCAGTTCGGCAGCCAGTGATCCGACCTGGCGGCGCAGCTCGGACCAGGTCACCGGGCTCGGTTCATTGGATTCGTCGACGTACAGGAGGGCCGGTTCGGCCGGGCGGGTGGCGGCCGCGCGCAAGGCGTGCTCGGCGTAGTTCAGCGTCGCTCCGGGGAACCACTGGGCGCCGGGCATGGAGCGGTCGCCCAGCACGCGCGCGTAGGGCGTCGAGAACCGTACGTCGAACCACTCCGTGACGGCTTTCCAGAACGTTTCCAGCTCGTCCACGGACCAGCGGTGCAGTGCCGGATAGCCGCCGTCGGACGGGGCTCCGTGCTGGTCGGCCGCCCAGGCTTGGAACTTCGTGACCTGGGCCTGGGCGATGCGCTGCGGATCGGGCCGCCAGAGCGGCTCGGGGTTCACGGTCGGCATGGGGCGGCTCCCGGGCTGTACGCGTCGTGTGCGTCGCCCGCGCACGAGCTGGGGTGGTGCGCGTGACGCGGCTGACACGGACGATGCCATGTGATCGACTTCTGCACCAGGGTGGGTTCCCCACAGTCCGTCTCGTGAAGATGTGGCCTCACCACGGGTGAACGGCAGTTGAACGACCCGCGCGCGTCGCGCGGTCAGTGACAGGGTGAACAGCATGGACGGTCGTGACCTGGTGCGTTCGATGAAGGCGGTCGGTTCCGCGGGAGCTGCCCAGGGATTGCGGACGGTGCGGGCCGCTTGGCGCAGGAACCGTGCCGACGCCGCCGCCCTGCCGGTGCGGGGTCCGGAGCGCGCGCGGGTGCCGGGGCCTGTGCAGGAGGTGGAGCCGGGGCCCGGCGGTGGGACGCTCCGGTTCAGTCGCTCCGAGCTGAGGATCCGCGTCGCCGTGAACGGCGCGGTGTTCTGGGGTTGGGACGGGGCCGAGCCCGAGCCGTCGTACGCGCTGACCGGCCGCTGTCCGGAGCCGGATCCCCGAGCGGTGCTGGAGCCCGACAAGGACGGCGGGTGGCGGGTCATCGCCGAGCGGGTGACGGTCGTGGTGTCACGGCACGGTGCCATCGAGGTGTGCACGCCCGGAGGCGTGATGTTGCGGCGGGAGCTGCCGCCCCGGTGGTGGGAACCGGAAGGGGGCGGCCCGGCGCGCTGGATGCAGCGTTCGGAGGTGGCGGCGGACGCGCGGTTCTTCGGTCTCGGCGGGCGGGCGTCCGGGCCGCGGCTGCGCGACGGGACGTACCGGCTGTGGAACACGGATCCCGGGCGGGCGTTCGGCCCTGGGGACGACCCCCTCCCCCTGACGATGCCGGTGCAGCTGGTCGTGGCCGACGCGGCCACTCACCTGGTGTTCCACGACACCTCCTGGGACGGCACGGTCACGCTGCGGGAGGGCGAGGAGGGGGCCGGCTCCGGGCACGACCGGTCCGGGGGGTGCGAGGTGCGGATGGACGGCGGTCCGTTGCGCTGCTGGGTGGTGGTGGGCACCCCCGCGCGCGTGCTGCTCGCCTGGGTCTCGCTCACCGGGGCGCCCGCGCTGCCGCCCGCGTGGGCGCTCGGTCATCAGCTCGCGGGCCGGGGCCGGGGAAGCGAGGACGAGGTGCGCCGGACGGTGGCGGGCCATCAGGAGCACGGTCTGCCGCTCGACGCCGTCCACCTGGGTGTCGACCACTACGACGAGCACCAGGTGTTCACCGTCGATCAGGAGCGCTTCCCGAAGCCGGCGGTGCTCGCCGAGGACCTGCGACGGGACGGGATACGCCTGGTGTCGGCCGTCGGCCCGGCGGTCAAGGCCGTGCCGGGCAACGCCGTGTACGACGGCGGGGTGGCGGGGGACGCGTTCGTACGGGATGCGTCGGGGCGGCTCGTCAAGGGAGTCGCCCGGCCCGGGGAGGCCGTTTTCCCGGACTTCACCCACGCGCGCGTGCGGCGGTGGTGGGGAGGTCTCTACGCGGAGCGGATCGCGCAGGGGTTCGCCGGCTTCTGGCACGACATGAACGAACCGACGGTGATCGCCGCCTTCGGGGAGTCGACGTTGCCCCGGTCGGCCCGGCATGCTCTGGAGGGACGCGGGGGTGACCATCGCGAGGCCCACAACGTGTACGGCCTGTGCATGGCCTCGGCGGCCTACGAGGGGTTGCGGGAGCTGGTGCCGCAGCAGCGTCCCTTCGTCGTCTCACGGTCCGGCTGGGCGGGCGTGCAGCATTACGGCGGCGTCTGGTCGGGGGAGGTCACCACGGGTTGGCCGGGGTTGCGGGCGTCGCTGTCCCTGGTGCTGGGGCTCGGGCTGTGCGGAGTGCCGTATGCGGGTTCCGACGTGAGTGGCTTCGACGGCGGTCCGTCTCCCGAGCTGTATCTGCGCCGGCTCCAGCTGGGCGCGTACCTGCCGCTGTTCCGCACGCGCGCGAGCGTGCGGGCGGGGTACCGGGAGCCGTGGGAGTTCGGCGCCGAGGTGCTGGAGCACGCGCGGACGGCGCTCGTCGAGCGTCGGCGGCTGCTGCCGTACTTCGTGACGCTGGCGCATCTGGCCCGGCGTACGGGGGCCCCTTATGTGCGTCCGGTGTGGTGGGGGGCGCCCGGCAACCGGGCGTTGCGGGACTGCGAGGACGCCTTCCTGCTGGGTGACTGCCTTCTGGTGGCCCCGGTGCTCGCCCCCGGCGGCGACCGGCGAGCGGTGCAGTTGCCGCGGGGGCGCTGGTACGACACGGCGACGGGGCGGGCGTATCAGGGGCCGGGGCAGGTGCTCGTGGACGCCCCGCCGTCGCGTATTCCGGTGCTCGCGCGCGCGGGCGCCGTCATACCGGTGCGCGGAGACGACGGCCGGCTGGAGTTGGAGGTGTGGGCGCCGGTGCGGGGGCGGACGGGTGGTGGCGTGGTCGTGCGGGACGCGGGCGACGGCTGGGAGGAGCCGGAGGTCGAGCGGTACGTCGCCCGCTGGGAGGGGCCGCGGGTCGTCGTCGAGCGGGAGGGTGAGGACGGCGTGCACGTGCCGTCCCACCGGGTGCGGGTACGCGGACTCGACGAGCGGTGAGCTCAGATGTAGCGGCCCTCGAAGAACGCCCGCAGGGCGAGCGTGTGCAGGGGGAAGGCGAGCTCCTCGGGCCTGTGCAGAAGGTGCCAGCCCTCGGTCTCGTCCGTGGGGGCGGTCGCCGGGAGGCGGTCCGCGGGGCGCTCCGGCAGCAGCCCGAACAGCAGGAGGTGGCCGTCGGGAGAGCTCATGGCGTCGGCGAGCCGCACCTCGCGGGGCGCCGCGTCGATGCCGGTCTCTTCCCGGAGTTCGCGCACGACGGCCTGGCGCCAGTCCTCGCGGTCGTCGATGTAGCCGCCGGGCAGCGCGATGCCCCCGCGCGCGGGGGCGATGGTTCGGGTGATGACGACCAGGGCGGTGCCCTTCGTGTCGTACACGGGCTGGAGCGCGACGGCGACCGGCAGCGGGTTGCGGTAGGCCACGGTGGCGCAGGCCGGACAGGTGCGGGGCCAGCCGGTGGCGCCCTCCCCGTAGGGCGCTCCGCAACTCGAACAGTGGGAGTCGCGCGCGGAGTTCGAAGTGGAGTGCAGAGTTTCGGACACCCGGCGGAGCGTATCCGATCTTGGGGAGGGCGTCGTACCGAGGCGGCTCAATACCCCTGGGCGAGAGACCTGGCGGACACGGGGAAGTCGAAGTAGGTGTCGGGGTAGGGCTCGGGCTTGAAGGTGTAGTGCCACCACTCCTCGGCGAGGTTCACGAAACCGAGGTCTTCCAGAGTGCTTTTCAGGAGCGTCCGGTTGGCCCGTTGCAGCCCTTGGACGCGCGGGTCCATGGTGTGGGCCAAGGTGTCGAAGCAGTCGAATCCGGTGCCCATGTCGACCGAGTTGTCGGGGAAGCGCTGCTGCTGCGGCGCGTAGCACGGCACAAGGGGCTCACCGGGCACGTAGGGCCTGGTCGGGGCGGCGGGGAGCTTCACGATGGTCAGGTCCATGGTCGAGCCGCGGCTGTGTCCGGACTTCTCGGCGATGTAACCGTCCTCGAACAGACGGGTCTTGTCGACGTTCGGGTAGAACTCCCCCTTCGTCGTCTCGTCGTTCAGGTCCTCGGCCCAGCGGACGAAGTGGTTCACGGCGCGCTGGGGGCGGTAGCAGTCGTACACCTTGAGCGTGTATCCCCGGCCGAGCAGGTTCTTCTGGGCCTGGTGCAGGGCCTCGGCGGCCGGCCGGGTGAGGATGCAGATCGGCTGCCGGTAGCCGTCGATGCGTGCACCGACGAAGTTGTGCGGGGTGAAGTAGCGCATCTCCTGGAGGATCGTCGGGTCCACGGTTCTCAGGGCCACGAAGTCCGCGGGGGCCAGGGGGGCCACGGGGTCGGCGTCCGCCCGCGCGGTCGTGGACGCGGCGGTCACGGTCAGCAGGGCGACGAGCACGGTGACGACACCGCGTACCGCGCCGGAAAGTCGTGTCATGTCTCCTGCCCTGCCCATTTCACCACGCCCGTGACACACTTCTGACGTTCCGTCAGACATGCTGTCGGGAGGGGTCTTGGCACACACACGCACACCTGTGGTCGCGGGATGGTTCGTCGGAGACGGGGACGACTTCAGGCTCCTCGGCACGCGCTGCTCGGCATGCGGGTCGGTGTTCTTCCCGCGCGAGGACGCGCACTGCCGCAACCCGGGGTGCCGGGGCGGCGATCTGGAGGAGTTCCCGCTTTCGCGGCGCGGACGAGTCTGGTCGTACACGGACAGCCGGTACCGTCCGCCGTCACCCTATGTGACCGATCCGGAACTTCCGTGGGAGCCGTACGCGTTGATCGCTGTGGAGCTGGAGTCCGAGCGGATCGTGGTTCTCGGACAGGCGGTTCCCGGGGTCACCGTCGCCGATCTGACGGTGGGCATGGAGGTGGAGGTCGTCCCGGGCGTGCTCGACGAGGATACGGAGACGACCTGGACGACCTGGCGATGGCGGCCGACGGGGGTGGCGTGATGACGGCGGAGGTGGCGGTGCTCGGCGCCGGGATGCATCCGTGGGGCAAGTGGGGGCGCGGCTTCGTCGAGTACGGCGTGAAGGCGGCGCGCGCGGCCCTCGCGGACGCCGGTGTGGACTGGCGGGACGTCGGTTCGATCGTGGGCGCGGACACGGTGCGTGGCGGCTATCCGGGCTATGTGGCCGGGGCGACGTTCGCCAAGGCCCTGGGGTGGCAGGGCGCCCGCGTCGCGAGCGTGTACGCGGCCTGCGCGTCGGGCGCTCAGGCGATCGACGCGGCCCGGGCCCAGATCCTCGCGGGTCTGGCGGACGTGGTCCTCGTGGTGGGGGCCGACGCCGCCCCCAAGGGCTTCTTCCGGCCGGCGGGCGGAGACCGGCCGGACGACCCGGACTGGCTGCGGTTCCGGGTGCTCGGCGCGACCAACCCGACGTACTTCGGGCTGTACGCGCGCAGGCGCATGGCGGTGCACGGGGACACGCCGGAGGACTTCGCGCAGGTCAAGGTGAAGAACTCCGCGATGGGCGCGCTGAATCCGTATGCGCGCTACCGCAAACGGGTCAGCGCGGAGGAGGTCGCCGCCTCCGCGGTGGTCGCCGATCCGCTGCGGCTGCTGGACATCTGCGCGACGTCGGACGGCGGGGCGGCCCTGGTGCTGTCGAGCATGGAGTTCGCCCGTCGGCACGGGGCGGCGGAGCCGGTGCGGATCAGGGCGGTGTCCACCGTGACGCCCCGGTATCCCCGCACGGTGCTGGATCTGCCGGACATCGCGACCGATTCCGCGGCGGGGGCGGAGCCGGCCGGTGAACCCTTCCGGGCTTCGATCGCCCGAGCCGCTTATGAGGAGGCGGGCATCGGGCCCGAGGACCTGTCCCTCGCCGAGGTCTACGACCTGTCCACCGCACTGGAGTTGCAGTGGTACGAGGATCTGGGGCTGTGCGGCGACGGCGAGGCCGCCAAGTTGCTGCGGGAGGGCGTGACGGCGCCGGGCGGCCGTATACCGGTGAACCCGAGCGGTGGACTGGCCTCCTTCGGAGAGGCGGTGCCCGCGCAGGCGATCGCCCAGGTCTGCGAAGTCACCTGGCAGTTGCGGGGGCAGGCCGGCGATCGCCAGATCCCGGACGCGCGCGTGGCCGTCACGGCGAACCAAGGGCTGTTTGGGCATGGTTCGGCGGTGGTCGCGGTGCGGTGAGGAGGGCCCCCACGCCTCCGTGTCAACTCTCTCGCCCGGCTCCTCTCACCCTCCGTGTTCACCCCGGAAACCTGTGTGAACGTCTCATGAACTGCGCCTGGGCGCACGCCCGCAGCGCAATCATGCTGCCGTGCACTCCTGGACGGACACTCTCCGCTTCGCCTTCCAGCCGGTGGTCAACCTCACCACCGGAGGGGTCGCGGGGCTGGAGATACTCGCCCGCCCGGAGGCCGGCGACATCTTGGCTCAGGCGCGCCGGGATCCCGAACTCGACGGACGTCTCGCGGTGTTGGCGTTTCGCGCGGCGGCCCGCAAGGAGACCCTGCTGCCCCTGCACGTGAACGTGTTCGCCGGCACTCTGGCCGATCTCGGTGGGCTCACCGCGCTGCACGACGCCGTGCGCGAGGCGGGGCGGTTGCCGTGGGAAGTCACGCTCGACGTGGTTCCGCCCTACACGCATGTTCCGCAGCCCGCCCTCCTGGAGGCCGTGACGGCACTTCGGGACCAGGGCTTCCGGATCAGCGCGGACGGGGTCGGGGACGGGGACGCCCCGCTGCGGCTGCTCGTCGACATCGCGCCGGACCTGGTCAAGCTCGATGCCTCGCTCCTGGCACGGCCCGCGGCGGTGAGGGCGATGCGGACGCTGTGCGACGAGTTGGGGGCACTGCTGGTCGTCGAGGGCGTGGAGACCGAACTCCAGTGTGCGGCCGCGATGTCGGCCGGGGCGCAGCTGGCCCAGGGCGCGCTCTTCGCGCCGCCGAGCCGGTTGCCCGCCGCCGACGTGTACGTTCCGCCGCTCGGACCCGGCGTCCTGCCGGCGCTCCGGTCGGGGCCGTCGGTGCGGGAGTTCGTCCGGCCGGCCGCGCTGCTGCCGGCGACCGCCTCGGCCGGTCACGTGCGAGCGTTGCTGACGGGCTCGCCCGACGTGTCCGGGGTGCTGCTCGTGGACCGCGCGGGGGTCCCCGTCCGGTCGGTGCACCGGTCGCGCTTCCTGCTGTCGATGTCAGGGCGCTACGGCCATGCCCTGTACGCCGACCGTCCCGCGGCCAAGCTCGGCGATCCGCCGAGGACGGTGGGCGTCGACGCGACGGCGTGGGAGGTCCTGGACGTGGTCGCGGTCGGCGACCCGGACCGTACCTCCGACGATGTGGCGGTCGTCGACCGCAGCGGGCGCTGCGTGGGCGTCGTCCGGCTCGCTGACCTCGTACGGGCGTTGGCCGAGAGCCGGGTCGAGGAGGCGGCCGGCCTCAATCCGCTGACGCGACTGCCCGGTTCGGACACGATCACCGGGGAGGTGGACCGGAGGATCGCCGAGGGGCGCGTGTTCGCGCTGAGCTGGCTGGACATCGACCACTTCAAGCAGGTCAACGACGGGGCCGGGTTCGCCGCGGGCGACGAGCTGATCCGGTCGGTGGGTCGGGCACTCCAGATGACGATGTCGGGGAACGCGTGCGTGGGCCACATCGGAGGGGACGACTTCCTGGTGCTGGCCGACCCGGAGAGCCTGGAACCGCTGGTCGGCACCGTGCTGGACGTTCCGTGGTCGGCGGGCGGTCACCCGGTCACGCTGTCGCTGGCCACGGTCCTGTGCCGGCCGGGCAGCGTGACCGACCACCGCCAGGCGGCGGCGTGTCTGGCGCCCTTGAAGAAGGCCGCGAAGTCATTGCGAGGGGCGAGCTGGGTGGTGGGGCACGCGGGGCTGGCCGGATACCAGATCCGGCGAGGGTCGCAGCCGATGGCCCCTGCGGGAACGGGAGCGGCCGGGGCGGAGCCGGGGGTGGGCTGACCTGCCGTCAGCGGCCGGACGGGCGGCCGGACCGGGAGTGGCCGGTTCCGGACGACGGTCCGCCGTCGGGCTCGGCGACATATGCCGGTCCTCCCGGGGCCCGGGTCGAGGTCGGGCGGCGGCGAGGGGCGAGCCGGGGCGTCGGCCGACGATCGGCGCCCCGCACCTCGGGTCGCGCGCCGTTCCCGCGGCGTCACCAACCGTTGCGGTCGGCCTCCTTGACGCTCCCTGGGCACCGGTGAACACTTCCCGGTGTCAGCCGACATCGCCGTACATTCTCGGCGTATCCAGGCACGTGCCATGCGGGCTCCCGAGGGAAGGCCCACTCCCCCGAGGGCGATTCGGCTACGACGGCACGCTCGTCACGGACGCCGGACGGGGCGCGGGATCTCCCTGCTCCGGCCGCAGCAGCCACGGGAACAGCACCCTGCAAGGAGCACCGGGGCCGATCCGCCCCGGGCCGGGCCCAGGAGCCGCCATGAGCAACGGAGACATATTCGTCGGCGAGGTCATCGGTACCGCGATCCTCATCCTGTTCGGCGCGGGAGTCTGCGCCGCCGTCACCCTCAGACACTCCAAGGCCCGGGCCTCGGGATGGATCGTGATCGCCTTCGGCTGGGGGTTCGGCGTGCTGGCCGGCGCCTACACCGCCGCGCCGCTGTCGGGCGGGCATCTCAATCCGGCCGTGACCCTCGGCATCGCCGTCGACACGGGCGAGTGGGGCAAGGTGTGGGTGTATCTGCTGGGGCAGATGGTGGGTGCGATGCTCGGGGCCGTCCTCGCGTATCTGGTGTACCTCGCGCAGTTCCAGGCGAACGTCCGGAGCGAGGGCGCCGCCGGGGGCACGGCCGAGGAGCCGACGGCCACCTTGGGCATCTTCTCCACCATCCCCGAGATCCGGAATCCGGTCGCCAATCTGATCACGGAGATCATCGCCACGATCGCGCTGGTCCTGCCGGTCCTCGCCTTCGGACTGACCGAGGGCCTGGGCGAATCCGGAATCACGGTGCTGATCGTCTCCCTGCTCGTCGTCGGCCTCGGTCTCTCCCTCGGCGGGCCCACCGGCTATGCCATCAACCCGGCACGCGATCTCGGGCCCCGCATCGTGCACACCTTCCTGCCCATCCCGAACAAGGGCACCTCGGACTGGGGTTACGCCTGGATCCCGGTCGCCGGCCCGCTGGTCGGCGGAGCGCTCGCGGGTCTCCTCTACAACGCGGCCTTCTGAGCAGACGTCCCACCGCCGCCGCAGTCGTCCACGCAGCCTTCCGAACCAGCCCAAGGGGTAGCCATGACGGACAACGCCGAGAAGTACGTCGCCGCGATCGACCAGGGCACCACCTCCAGCCGCTGCATCGTCTTCGACCGGAACGGGGCGATCGTCGCCGTCGACCAGCGCGAGCACCGCCAGATCTTCCCCAAGCCCGGCTGGGTGGAGCACGACGCCACGGAGATCTGGTCCAAGGTGCAGGCCGTGGTCGCCGGCGCGATCGCCAAGGCCGGACTGCGCGCCGACCAGATCAGCGCCCTCGGGATCACCAACCAGCGCGAGACGACCGTGCTGTGGGACCGCGCCACCGGCAAGCCGGTGCACAACGCGATCGTGTGGCAGGACACCCGCACCGCGGCACTCTGCGCCCGGCTGGGGGGATCCGACGGGCAGGACCGTTTCCGCGAGCAGACCGGGCTGCCGTTGGCCAGCTACTTCTCCGGACCCAAGGCTGCCTGGCTGCTCGACAACGTGCCGGGTCTCAGGGCGCGCGCCGAGCGCGGTGAGATCGCCTTCGGCACGATCGACTCCTGGCTCATCTGGAACCTCACCGGCGGCACCGACGGCGGCCGGCACGTCACCGACGTCACCAACGCCGGGCGCACCATGCTGATGAACCTGGAGACCCTCCAGTGGGACGCCTCCATCCTGTCCGCCATGGACGTGCCCGAGGCCATGCTGCCGGAGATCAAGTCCTCCGCCGAGGTGTACGGCACGGCCGTGGGCCAACTCGGCGGCGTGCCGGTCGCCTCGGCGCTGGGCGACCAGCAGGCGGCGGTGTTCGGCCAGACCTGCTACGAGGTGGGCACGGCGAAGAACACCTACGGGACGGGAAGCTTCCTGCTGCTCAACACCGGCAACCGGCCGGTGCCGTCGAAGAGCGGGCTGCTGACGACGATGGGCTACAAGATCGGCAGTGAGGCGCCGGTCTACTGCCTGGAGGGTTCGATCGCCATAACGGGCGCGCTCGTGCAGTGGTTCCGGGACCAGCTCGGCATCATCCGTACGGCTGACGAGATCGAGAGCCTTGCGGCGAGCGTCGACGACAACGGCGGCGCCTACATCGTCCCCGCCTTCTCGGGGCTGTTCGCGCCGTACTGGCGCTCCGACGCGCGTGGTGTCGTCACCGGTCTCACGCGCTACGTCACGAAGGGGCATCTCGCGCGTGCGGTGCTCGAGGCGACGAGCTGGCAGACGCGCGAGGTCGTGGACGCCATGTTCCAGGACTCCGGGGTACGGATCACGACCCTGAAGGTGGACGGCGGCATGACGAAGAACAACCTGCTCATGCAGCATCAGGCGGACGTGCTCGGCGTGCCCGTGATCCGGCCCCGGGTCTCCGAGACGACCTGTCTGGGCGCGGCCTACGCCGCGGGGCTGGCCGTCGGCGTGTGGAACGACCTCGACGAGCTCGAGGCGCACTGGCGCAAGGACGCCGAGTGGACTCCGGCGATGGACGCGTCGGTGCGTGACCGCGAGTACCACAACTGGCGCAAGGCCGTGGAGAAGAGCTTCGGTTGGCTGGAGGACGGCGAAGGCTAGTACGCGCGCGTGCGTCCCCTCGAGCCGCGGCCCGTACCCCTGTCGGCGGGGGTACGGGCCGTGCGACCGTGCGGGTGTCTCAGGTGGTGATCGCCTGGCGGCGTTCGGCCCCGAAGTCCATCGCGTGCTGCACGACGCCGACCAGAACGTCCCTCACCGATCTTCGGTCGCGGGCGTCGCACAGCACCACTGGTATGCCGTCGTCGAGATCGAGGGCGGCGCGGACGTCCTCCTCCGGGTAACGGGCTGAGCCCTCGAAGCAGTTGACGGCGATGAGGAAGGGGATGGAGCGGCGTTCGAAGTAGTCGACGGCGGCGAAGCAGTCCTCGAGCCGGCGGGTGTCGGCGAGCACGACGGCGCCGAGCGCGCCTTCGGAGAGCTCGTCCCACATGAACCAGAACCGCTCCTGGCCGGGCGTCCCGAAGAGGTAGAGCACCAGGTCCTCGCGCAGGGTGATGCGCCCGAAGTCCATGGCCACGGTGGTGGTGTGCTTGGCCTCGACGCCGGTCGTGTCGTCGACCGGACGGCCCGCCTCGGTGAGGTACTCCTCGGTGCGCAGCGGCTTGATCTCGCTGACGGCACCGACCAGGGTGGTCTTGCCCACGCCGAAGCCGCCGGCCACCAGGATCTTGAGTGTGACGGGCTCGACCGGGGGCTTGCCGCGCTCAGAACGCCCGAAGATCATCGATCACTTCTCCTGCTTGATGGCTTGACTGAGGGTTCTCCGACGCCGACCGGTCACGTCCTCACCTCGTTTCCGCGCTGCTCACAGCGCTCGGAGGCCGTTGATCACGTCGCGCAGAATACTCTCGTCCGGCAGTTCGGCAGGAGGCACCGGCCGGTTCACGTGGACGAACTCCGCGTCCACGAGGTCGCCGACGAGGACCCGTACCACGCCGATGGGCAGATTGAGTTCGGCGGCGAGTTCGGCGACCGACTGCGGTGCTTCCCGGCACAGATCGACGATGTCCACGTGCTCCGGGGACAACGACGCGTCCGCGTCCGCGTCCTCGGCGTGGGGCTCGGCGACGACCAGCGCGATCAGATCGAGACGGTGCTGGACCGCACTGGTGGTGCGGCCGCGCGTCATGGCGTACGGACGGACGACCGGTCCGGCCTCGTCGTCGAACCAGTGACCTCTTCCCTGTCCGTCTGTGCTCATGCCATCCCACTACCCGCCCGAGGGCAGATCGGTGCGTGGGGTGGTGGCCAGATGTGCGCCGACCCGCTTGACGAGGAGCGTCATCTCGTACGCCACGAGCCCCACGTCCGAGTCGGCGTCCGAGAGGACGGCGAGGCAGCTGCCGTCACCCGCGGCCGTGACGAACAGGAAGGCGTCGTCGAGTTCGACGAGGGTCTGGCGCACGCTGCCGGCCTCGAAGTGACGGCCGACGCCCTTGGCGAGGCTGTGGAATCCGGAGGCGACGGCGGCCAGATGCTCGCCGTCCTCCCGGGACAGGTCCTTGGACACCCCCGTCGGCAGACCGTCGCCGGACAGGACGACGGCCTTGCGGATGCCGGCTACGCGGTCGACGAGTTCGTCGAGGAGCCAGTTCAGCTCGCCGTTGTTGGTGGTGCTGTGGCCGGTCGCCTTCGGTGCGGTCATCGACCGTCCCCCTTTTTCGTTCCTTGTGGTGCTGCGCCGCTGTGGGCATCGTCGCCCTCGGCGTTCTCTACGCGGCCGCGCTGCCAGCCGCGCTGGAGCGAGGCCATACGGCTGCGTACTTCGTCGGCGTCCCGGTCCGCGGGGTCGGATCGGTCCTCGGTGCGCGGGGCCGGACCCTGCCGAAGTTGCGGGGCGAGGTTCGCCTGCCGCACCCGTCGGGGCAGCGCACCCGTGCCGGATCCGCTGCCGTCCGTCCCGCCGGACGCGGTGTCCGGGCGCTCGGGGGTGCCGCCGGGGCCGCCGGGCCGGGCCGTGGCCTGCCGGGTGCGCTGTGGCAGGGCGGGAGGCTGGGTCGGCTCCGGTGCGCCCTTGCGGGGGCGTTCGGGCGTGTCACCGCTGCGGGGGATCTGCGCCGTCATGCCGCGGCGGCGCGAGGGCAGCGGCGCCGGGCCGTCGCTCTCCGCCCGGCGGGGGCCGGGCCTGGCCGGGGGCTCCGGGTCCGTCTCGGCGCGCCGGGGCCGCTGTTCCGGGACCGGGCGACCGTGTGAGCTGACCAGCTTGGGCATGCGGCGGCCGGGCGAGAGGGGGACGGGACCGGCCGGGTCGTCGACGAGGGGCCCATGGGGTTCGCCGGGACCGTCGGAGAGCTTGTGGTGCTGGTCGGCGGAGCTCGCCGCCGGCTCGTCCTCGGTGCGGGTCAGGGAGCGCCGCGGGCGGAACAGACCGCCGTGGTCGTCGTCCTCGTCCAGGGTGGCCGGGAAGTCACCGAGGGCGTCCAGGCCGACGGGGGCCTCCAGTTCGACCGGGCCGTCGAGCATCGAGGCGGGCACGGGAAGCTGCATCGAGGCCGGGGAGAGGGCGGTCCTGCGGGTCTCCGCGGCGTCGGCCTCCTTGGGGGTCCGGGGGCGGTCGAGCCGGAAGCCGATGCCGTTGGTGTCGGGGACGTCGTCGGTCAGCAGTGCGTCGGGGATGAAGACGATGGCCGTCGTCCCGCCGTACGGCGAGGGCTGCAGGGAGACGCGGACGTTCTGCCGCTGGGCGAGCCGGCTGACCACGAACAGCCCGAGGCGGTCGGTGTCGGACAGCTCGAATTCCGGTGTCTCGGCGAGCCGGAGGTTGGCCTCCAGGAGAGCCTCGGGCGCCATGCCGAGGCCGCGGTCGTGGATCTCGAGGGTGAAGCCGTTGGCGACCCGGTCGCCGAACACCTGGACCGCGGTGTGCGGCGGGGAGAACACCGTGGCGTTCTCCAGGAGTTCGGCCACCAGGTGGGTGAGGTCGGCGACGGCCGGGCCGGTGGCGGCGAGGCGCGGCAGCCGACGGACCTCGATGCGTTCGTAGTCCTCGACCTCGGCGACCGCGGCGCGCACGATGTCCATGAGCTGCACGGGCCTGCGCCACTGCCGGGAAGGGGCGGCGCCCGAGAGGATCACCAGGCCCTCGGCGTGCCGGCGCATGCGGGTGGTGAGGTGGTCGAGGCGGAAGAGGTCGGCGAGTTCCTCGGTGTCCTCGGTGCGGCGCTCCATGGTGTCGAGCAGGGTCAGCTGCTTGTGCAGCAGGACCTGGCTGCGGCGGGCGAGGTTGACGAAGACCTCGGAGACCCCGGACCGCAGTTCGGCCTGTTTGACGGCGGCCTCGACCGCGGCGCGCTGGAGGGTGTTGAGCGCCTGGCCGACCTCGCCCATCTCGTTCTTGTCGTACTCCAGCCGCGGGACCTCGGTCTCCACGTCGACCTGTTCGCCCGCGGACAGGCGGCGCATCACACTGGGCAGCCGCACGCCGGACGCCTCGTGCGCCTCCAGCCGGAGCTGGCGCAGGTCGCGTATGAGGCCACGGCCGATACGTACCGACAGGACCAGGGAGACCAGCAGGGCGACCAGGCCGAAGACGCAGGCGACGACCGCCTTGACGATGACCTCGATCGCGACCGGGCGGACACGGTCCTGGTAACGGTCGTTGGCCTGCTCGTCCAGGGTGCCGAGCTCGTCGAGGACGTTTCCGGCGGCGGTGTCCCAGTTCTTGGCGCTGACGCCCCGGGGCATGCCGCCGGGAGTGGTGCCGAAGACGGCCTGTTCGACGGTGCGCAGCGGGGCGGTGGTGGCGTTCTTCCAGAAGCTCTCGTAGCGCTCGCGCTCCGCCGTGGGCAGCTGGGCGAGGCTGATCTCGTAGATCACCTCCCGCTGGGCCTCGAGGTCGGAGACGTCGCGGATCTCCTCGTGGCTGAGCCGGCCCACGACCAGGGATGAGCCGAGCAGGGCGTCCTCCCGGGAGAGGAGTTCACGGGCTCGGGCGACGCTGACGAGCGCTCGGTACTGCTTGTCCATCTCCACGCTGTCGACGACGTCCAGCTTGGCCAGCAGGGCGTAGCAGGGGTCGATCAGCTGGGTGTAGAGGGCGAGGGCCTGCGCTCGGGTGACGGTGCCCTCCTCGACGCTCCGGCGCAGCGAGTCGACGCCGTCGAAGGCGTCGAGCACCGCGGTCAGGCCTTCCCCATCGTCCTGGTCCAGGATGTCGCGCACGTCGGGATCCTGGGCGTTCCCGCGGATCTCGGCGAGTGCCTCGTCGGTGGCGGTCCGGGTGCGGCGCAGCGCGGACAGCGCGTCGGAGGCACGGGGGTCGGCGAGGTAGACGAGGGTCTGGCGGCGTTCCTGCTGAACGACGCGGACCGTGTCCTCGATCGGATAGCCGACCTTCTCGACAAGGGACGACACCGTGAACAGGCGGCTCGCCTCGCGTCCCGTGAGTACCGTGGCGAAGCCCCAGACGGCGGTCAGGGACACCAGCGGCACGAGAAGCAGCGCCACGATCTTCCGGCGGATCGACTTCCCGCGAAAGCGCATGGCCTCCCCCAGCTCGAACCCCCACCGGCAGGGGGTACGCATGTGCGTCAACAAACGGCGCGAGCCTACTACCGACGCACAGTGAACTCGAAGAGCTGTCCGGAAGCTGAACTTCCGCCCCGGGGGCGAGACATGGTGTGTTGTCCGGTCATTACGGGAGATTGTCTCCCCGGATCCGATCCCCTGGACCCGGCCGGATCCGGTCGGTCGTGCACACGAGTTGGCCAGAATTTTTCGCAACTCGGGAATCTTCGGGGCACGTCGTGCGTCCTACTCATCGGGAATTGGGGGCGGAACCGGCCACACGAGCCGTTTGCCGCACCTGGGCGGCGTAAAACAGCGCAAGCCGGGCAGCCACTGGGGAGCCGGGTCTTCGACTCGGAGGCGAGCGGTCTGCTGGCGGTGGGGAGTGACACAGTGATGGGCACGGCGGAGCGGCGTGAGGCGCCCGAGGAGAGCACGGCGGTGGGCAGTACGGCACTGCGGGATCCCGAGGCCTCGGATCGCGACATTCCGGCGATCGAGCAGGTGAGAGCGGAGCGGCGCGACAGTCCGGCGGACAGGCGTGGGTCGACCGGTCGTGGTGTCCCCGCGGCCGCGGAGGCCCGCGACACGGCACCCGAGGTCCGGCGGACCGGCGGCGGCAACACCCGGGGTGGTTCCACCGCGGCACAAGCACGGGCGGTCTACCGCCCGTTGTGGGTGGACGAGCCCGCGCGGCGGCGCCGGATGCCCGACCCGGTGCGTACGGCGGCGGTGCGCGCGGTGCTGATCATCGCCGTGACGTTGATACAGGCGATGGTCGCCTTCCTGTGCACCCTGGCCGGGTCCTGGCTGGCGTTCCCCATGGTGATCAGCAGTGTGGTCAGCACGGTGCTGGCCACGTGGGGCGCGCTGGACGTCTGGGTGACCCGGCAGGTGTGGAACCAGCGCAACGGCGTCGTGTCGACGCCGAGCAGCACCGCGCGGTCACTGCGGCGTGAGCGCCGCCGCGTGCGTCGGCAGGCTCAGGCCTCCGAGCGGGCGCAGGAACGGATACGCAGGCAGGGTGGCGCCGGGCAGCTGTCCCACTCCTGAGACGGTCCGCGCGGCGGGGGGCGGGGGGGGGGGGGGGGGGGGGCCCCGGGCGCCCCCCCCCCCGGCCCCCGGGGCGGGGGGGGGGGCGCGGGGGGGGGGCGGGGGCGGGGGGGGGGGGCGGCCCCGGCGGGGGGGGGGGGTTTGCGGCCCG
>NZ_JBIWMA010000051.1:0-21381 GCF_044766465.1 Streptomyces sp. NPDC102259
CCCTCAACGCGTTCCAGATCGCCTTCGAGGGACGCCTGACCCCGAGCAACAACTGACCATCAACAACCAGGATCAGCCGTTAAATTGACACACCCTGTCGCCCTGCGATCGCTCCCCATCGAGCTCTGCGAGGACGGTTCTAGGTACGGCCGCCAGGGGCGTAGTCCTGCAAGAAGGCGGGCGCGACCATGCGCTGCCTCATCATCAGCTCGCTCAGATCCTGCGCGAGGCGCGGGTGAGTACCTGGCCATTCCGGTGCGTGCGCCACGAACTCCCGGCTGTTGAAGACGGTGAAGCGGTTGAAGTCTGCGACACGAAGCCGCGAGGCGTCCTGTGGGTCACGGGAGATCACCACGCCGAGGCGGCTGCCGAGCGGCACGGTCAGGCGTCGAAAATTGTCAAAACCTATCCCGACACCGTGATCGAAGAAGGCGGGGGGAATCTCGGGCGGCGGTGTTCCCACGACACCCGAGAGGCAGACCGGGTTGTCGCTGACCAGCAGTCCACCGCCGCGAGGGCGGTAACAGGACCAGTGCATATCGCTGGACAGCAACGTGGAAACGAGATGATTCCACTGGTCCTTGTAGTACGCGTCGTCGTCGTTCCGCAGGAGCCAGGGACGGATCACGTGCATAGAGATCAGCCCCATCATGGCGGTCTGGATCTCTTCGTCGGACAGCCCACGGTCCTCGGCACCGATCTTCTTGGTCACCGTGTGCATCAGGAACCGGCTTCGTTGCCGCTGCAGGGCCAACAGCCAGGCGAGGGCGTGCCGGGCATGCGTGGGGACGGCACGCTCCCGACTCTGAACCAACTCCCTAACGGCAGTGGCGGCCTCCCCCTCAATGTTGCCCATGGTGGCTTCCATCGAGACGTGATCGGGCTCCTGCCCGGGCCGGTAAATCGAGTGGCCGAGGTTGCGATGGCCTACGTCGCCAACCGACGAGTTGAAACGCCGCTCACTCATCACCTGGTGGATGACCAACTTGCCGCGCTGGCCAGCGAAGTGTCGGAGCAGGAACTGCGGGATGAAGTGGTGCTTCTTGGCGTGCAGCGGCATGGGACGACTTTACGAGGCCGCCGCCACCCACGGCCCTAGTAGGGCTTGGGCAGGTTCGTAGTGGTGTGGGTATGTCGCGGTGGCAGGTGGGGCAGGCTCCGGCCCAGGTGGCGAGGAGGGTCTGTAGTTCCCGGACGGCCTGGTAGAGGCTCAGACCTGCGCCGCGTCTTTTGGGTCTTGTGCCAGCCGTTGCAGCGTGCAGAAGGCGTGGGCGGCGGAGACGAGGGTGACGTGGTGATGCCAGCCGCCCCAGGTGCGGCCTTCGAAGTGGGCAAGTCCCAGGGCCTGTTTCATCTCGCGGTAGTCGTGCTCGATGCGCCAGCGCAGCTTCGCCAGCCGCACCAGCGTGGACAGCGGTATCCCGGAGGGCAGGTTCGACAGCCAGAACTGTACGGGTTCGCTTTCGTCAGCGGGCCATTCGGCCAGCAGCCACCGCTCGGGCAGCTCAGGATCGTCGCCCATCTTGCGGATGCCGCGTCCGGCCGGGCGGATCCGCAGGGCGACGAACCGCGAGTACATGCGCTTGAAGCCACTTTGGCCCTTGCCCGGCCGGGAGCCTTCCCTCCAGGACACCGGCCGCGCGGCCGTCCGGCCGGCTGCGATGACCAGGTCCTTCATGGTCTGCGCGGGCTCGGGGTAGTGCATTGCCGGTGGCCGGCCGGTGCCCGCGTAGGCGGGCTGGACGGGCCGGGCGTCGGCCGGATGAGCGGTGTGGCGGGAGGAAATACCCACCGCATAGGGCAGGTTGCGTTCTTCCAGGCCGTGGCGGAAAGCGGCGGCATCCCCGTAACCGGCGTCCGCGACGACCAGGGGAACATCGATGCCCCACGACCGGGTCTCATCAATCATGTCCAGGGCAAGCTGCCACTTCTCCACATGCCCCACTCCTGCGGGAATGCCGCAGCGGGTGCGGCGGGCGATCTTGTCCGGGTCCGCCTCCGAAGAGGCCGGATCCCAGGACGCGGGGAGGAACAGCCGCCAGTTCACCGCGGCCGAGGCCTGATCCCGAGCCAGGTGCAGCGACACTCCGACCTGGCATTTGGTGACCTTGCCCGCGGTGCCGGTGTACTGCCGGGACACACACGCCGAGGCGTCCCCGTCCTTCAGGAAGCCGGTGTCGTCGACGATCAACGCCTCCGGACCGATCACCTCCTGCATTCTCCAGGCCGTCCGGGCCCGCACATGCGCCGGGTCCCACGGGCTCGTCGTCACAAAGTGGGCCAGGGCCTGCCGGTTGCCGTCCTCACCGAGGCGGGCCGCCATCGGTTCAACCGACTTGCGCCGCCCGTCCAGCAGCAACCCCCGCACATACGCCTGCCCCCACCGCCGCTGATCCGCACGGAAGAACCCGTCGAACAACTCCGCCGCGAATGCCTCCAAGGCCTCCCGGACCCCGGCCATCTCCTCAGGTGTCACACCAACCCAACGACACCCAAGCACCAACAGAGACGCCACTTACGGATGAAGATGACCAAGCCCTACTAGGCCTTGTCGGCATCGACTGGGCGTGACACGTCACGTCGCTCGTCGTTCAGATCCCGTCTTTGAACCTCCGTCGTCCCCCCGGCTGGGGGGGTAACCCCACCTTCAAGCAGGTGGTTGGCGGTATCCCGGTCCGGACCTTGATCGAAAATACTGGGTCCAGATCAGGTCGTCCCCCACCAGTGACGGGATTTTTTCTTGTATGAGCACGGATACGCAGCCAACGGGTCACGTACGTCCACGAGGGGTGGCCGCAGCCGGGGGGAGCACAGGCTGCGGGTCGCTGTCGTCGGGGCGGTCGCCACGGTCGTGATGAGCGCCGGTCTCGCCCTGCCGGCGTCGGCTGTCGGCAGGGCGGACGCTTCCGCGACACGAGGCGGGCACGCGGCCACCCGGGCGGCCCTGGACTCGGTCGTCCAGGACGGGGCGCCCGGGGGCATCGTGCTCGTCGAGCGGGGGCGCGACATCTGGGCGGGAGTTGCGGGCACTGCGGATCTGGCAACCGGCCGCAAGCCGCAGGCCGATGACCGCTTCCGGGTCGGTTCGATCACCAAGACGTTCGTGGCCACGTCGATGCTCCAGTTGGAGGAGGAGGGGAAGCTGAGCCTGGACGACACGGTGGACCACTGGCTGCCGGGCCTGGTGCAGGGCAACGGGCACGACGGCGGCGAGATCACGCTACGGCAGATCCTCAACCACACCAGCGGCATCTACAGCTACACCGATGACGAGGAATTCAAGCGCAAGGAGTTCGGCACCGACTTCTTCAAGTACCGCTACGCCACCTGGACGCCCTCCCAGATCGTCCGACTCGCCATGACACACCGGCCGGCCTTTGCCCCCGGCGACGACTGGAGCTATTCCGACACCAACTACGTCATCGCCTCCATGGTGATCCAGAAGGCTACCGGCCACTCCTACGCCTACGAGATCGAGCAGCGCATCCTGCGCCCCCTGCACCTGGATTCCACCAGTCTGCCGGGCACCCGCGCCCGCGTCCCCGGACCCAGCGGACGCGCCTACTCGAAGCTGACCGGGGAGCTTGCCGGGCCGGGAGAGCCGAACAGCACGATCTACGACGTCACCGAACTCAACCCCTCATTCGCGGGCGCCGCAGGAGAGATGATCTCCAGCAATCAAGACCTCAACCGGTTCTACCGGGCCCTGTTCTCCGGTCGGCTCCTGGAGGAGCCTCAACTGAAGGAGATGATGACGACCGTCTCGATCAAGAACATGCCCACCTTCTCCTACGGCCTGGGACTGATGAGGATGACGTTGTCGTGCGGTACCGAGATATGGGGGCACAACGGCGGCATTCAGGGCTCCATCTCGCAGACCATGGCGACGGCAGACGGAGATCACGTGCTGTCGCTGAACTTCAACGGCGACTGGAACATCCACGAACAGCGCCTCGTCGACGCCGAATTCTGCGGTGTCTGAACTTGACTCGGGGATCTTAGAGCTCGTAACACGATCTTGTGAACGCAGGTCCTGATCACGTAGTCGCCCTCGATACTTGGCCTGTGGACAGCTATGAGGGCAGCGCGGCGCTTGAGTGGTGGGCGAATCGATCGACGTGCCTGGGCAGGTTTCGCGTGCGGGTCGTGGTCCGTTCCGGAGACGCCTGGACCTGCGAGGCGAGCCCCGAGTCGCCCTTGGGCGCGGAGGACAGGGAGAGTTTCGACTTCCTGATGGAGCTCGATCCGTGCTTCCCCCTGCGGTTTGACGACACGAGTGCTCTGCTGGTCGATGTCGTCGAAGCAGGGGCCGAGCGGCTCATCCTCACCGCAGCCGAGACGGTCAGTGTGCAGACGCCCGGAACCAGGCGGGTGCCGCGCCAATGAGCGCATGCCCTCTCGAGGTGCTGGGGTGCGTCTGATCGGCTGGAAGGTGATCAGGACCGGGCTTTGTTGAGGCGTCTCCAGCAGATGAGGCTGCAGGCCAATGACACAAGAGCGTCGTGGAGTTCGGTGCGGCGTTCCCAGCGGACGGCGAGGCGCTTGAACTGAAGGAGGAGCGCGAAGGTCTGTTCCACAACGTAGCGGAGCTTGCCCAGGCCCTTGATGTTCGGTGATCCCTTGCGGGAGATGACGGGCAGGATCCGCCGGCGACGCAGTTCGTCCCGGTGGCCGTTGGAGTCGTAGCCGTTGTCCCCGAGCAGTGCCTCGGGTCGCCGGCGGGGCCGGCCGGGGCGGCCTGCGACGGGCGGGACCCCGTCGACGAGGGCGAGGGTCTGGGTGACGTCGTTGACGTTCACCGCGGTCGTGATGACCTTGAGCGGGGTGCCGCGTCCGTCGCAGATCAGGTGGTGTTTGCTGCCTGCTTTCCGCCGGTCGACCGGCGACGGACCGGTGTCGGCTCCCCCTTTTTCGCCGGGATAACCGCCCGTGAGGGGGGCAGTGGAAGCATGACCGCAGTTCACAAGTATCGACGAACTACTGACATCACCTGCCGCTCGGCGGTCCGTTCACCTGCGCCCAACCGAAATGCAATCCACTTCGGTAGCGCACTACATGCCCTCACCCTCCGCGAAGGGGATGTGAAGCAGCTTCCGAACACGGCCGATGAGCCCGGAAAGACGCAACGGGCCGCACCCCGCGGACCTTGATCAAACAGCCTGGTCCGAACCGGGTGTGGTCGGCTTGGCTGTGCGGCGACCACCTTGTAGCCGAACGCCGGGAGGCGCTGCGCCAGTTCGCAGGCGGCACCGACGCGGCCGGACGCCGAGTGCACCGCGCGTTCCTCGCCTCGGTTCGCGTGCTCGGTGAAGGCGTGGACATCACCGGCGAGCGCGGAGTGGAGGCTATCCAGCACGGATGTTGCAGAACGGCAGTCGAGGGAGTCGATGAACAGGAGGGAGAGACCTATGAGGCAACACTCCGATCCGCGCACGCTGCCACCATGGGCTAAGCCAGGCAACCGGTGGGCACCGTGGATCTTCTGGCCCCTGCTCTTCTGGAGCATCACTTTGCTGGTGTGGCGGGCAGTTGACGGCGACAGCGCGGTGCGCATCGCGGTTACGGCCGGCCTGACCCTGCTGTTCGGCTCACTGCTGGCCGCCAACCGGGCTGCAAGGCGCACACGGGACGATCCACGGAACTGATGTGACGGTGGTTCATCAAGTTGGCTGGTCCCAGCCTCACAGGTTGAGACCAGCTGACCGCTCAAACCGAAGTGGAGCAGAGGAGGAGACGCCCGCCGCGACAGCGGACACCCGCGGCTCCCAGGCTGTCGGCGGGCCGGATGGCCCCTTGGCGGGCAGTGTGAGCTGCGGTGATCGGGATGACGTTGGAATCGTTCGCGGCACCGTTCACGGCACTGGATTCCGGGCCGCCCGAAGGCCGCTCAGCACCCCTTGACCAGGTCGGGCGCGGCTCCGGTTCGGGCTGGCGGGCGCTGCTGGTGTACGTCATGACGAAGCTCCTCACGCAGCGGCGCGGGACTCCGGACGGAATCCCCCGTCACTTGCTAGAGGTGTGGCGAGAGTCAACGGTGTGACACTCCACCGAGCGCCGTTACCGAGCCGTGACCATCTGGTGGGCGCCGCTGTCCTGTGACAGCGAAGTTGGATCGATTGCCACCGAAGTTGGACCAACCGTCGCTTGTGACAGTGGAAATGGATTGCCGCAGGTAGAGAGGGCCAGCCAGCCTTTCTTCGACCAGGTCGACGCTGCACCGGGTCAACGCCGGGCTGGCGTAACAGAACCGGCAGCCAGGAGTCCGACGCCGTTCCTCTGTTTCCGCGGGTTACCGACGTCTTCCCGACGGGTCTTTGCTGGCCATGAGTACAAGATCGCCCTGGACCGGCCTTCGCGGCCGGGCGCCAGCGTCGTGGCGCCCGGCCGCGAAGAGGTGTCAGGGGTTGTGGGAGCGGGTCATCGGGAGCTGCAGGAGCTGGGCGACGGCCCTGCTCGGCTCGCCGGCCGGGGCGAATTCCACGGGCTGCTGGAGCTGGTAGACGGCTCCCTGCGGGGGGAAAACGGTGAGGCTGTCGTGCAGGGTGGTCATGGTCTTGGTGTTGGACAGGACCAGCGGGCCACTGCCGCCGCCCGGGGGCTTCTCGATGGTGAGGGTGAAGTCGTGGAACAGGGTGTTCTTGAACTTCGGGGGCATGTTGCCGAGGACTTCGAGCAGGCTGAGCGGGGTGGTGTCGATGTCGGCCTGCGAGAGGGTCACGCGCCCGAGGGTCGGGTGGTCGGCGCTGTACTCCTCGCCGATGATCCTCAATTTCACGCCGCCGAGGCCGCCGGCGATGTTGGCCTCGACCCGAACCCTGATGCCGCCCTTGAAGTCCAGGGAGACCAGGCCGAGCTCATCGAACTTCATCGGCACGTCGACCGCGTAGCTTGAGCAGGGAATCTCCAGGCCGATCGGGGGGAGCAGACCGCCGAGGGACACCATCAGAACGCCTCCACATCGCAGGGCAGTCCGCGCGAAGCGAAGCGGACATGCAGTCTGTAGCTAACGTGCTGCACGCTACTGATCACCCGGCGGCTGGACGGGCTGCCGGGCCGTATATCCCCGTAATGATGAATCGGCGCTGGTCGGAGCGTGTCCGGTTGTCGTCGCTCCGGGGGGGGGGGTGACCGCGTCGGGCGGCACGGGCCGGGTTGGTCCAACTTCGGTGGTGTCCTGTGTCACCGAGTCGTCCCTGACGCAGTCGCTTTGACCTGCGACGAGGAATCTTGAGTGGCGAAGTCGCCGTGTCCCGCGAGTGCCGTCGTTCGGAGATGCGGAGAGTTTTCGCCAGTGGATCTTGCTGGATCACGAGGATGCTTGGCGAGTGCTGCTGCGGCGAGTTCGATGGCGTCGGGGTAGATCGCGGCGTGTGTGAAGGTGTCGAGTTCGGTTGAGATGCCGCGGTGGTGGTTGTGGGTCTGCAGTGCGAGTAGCCGGTATCTCCAGTGGTGGGGGACGGCGGCTGGGGAGGCCGGCCAGGGCGGGACGGCTTGGACCGCGGTTTGGTGGGCGAGGGTGAGTTGCTGGAGTGTGAAGCGGCGGAGGAGGCGGTTCGCCTGGTGTTGGGCGGTGGTGATCTCGGGGCATATGGAGAGGTCGAGGTGGGGTTCTCCGAGATCGCTGAGCCAGATTCCGTGCCGTGTGCAGACCTTGTGGTGAACCGGGAGGTGGACGGGGACGGGCTGGCGGATGCCGAGACGGGCAGTGCACTGGTGGCAGGCGGTCGTGGCTCGGACGGGGCTTTCGTCGGTGCCGAAGGCGGGGAGTGCGTGAGCCAGGCCGGCGGGCGTGGTGCTGGTGAGGTGAGCGAGTTCGTGCAGGGCGTGGGTGGCTGCGGGGGCGAGCATGTGGTGATGGGCTCGGTCGTCGAGGTTGTTGGTCTTTGTGGAGAACCAGGTGGGCAGTACTGCCAGTACCTCGGTGACGGTGAGGTGGTTGGCCTGGGCGATGCGGGCCAGGTAGGAGTTGAGGGTTTCTCCTGCGATCGGGGCGACTCGCTGTGGCAGCACAGGTGTCCGCTCGTGCCTGCGGGTGAGGGTGGGAGACATCCCGGATGAGGTCTGGGGATCTTTCTCCTGTGAGTTGGTTCCCCGGCGGCCGGCCGGGATCAGCAGGCGGTATCGGCGCTTCAGCTCGCGGTAGAAGGTTGCTCGGCTTCCCTGGAAGCCGAGGTCGGCTACTTCGTTGAACAGGACGCTGTTCCGCAGGTGCGGGTCTTCGGTGAGTCGCTGGCGGCAGTAGCTGGCGAGGGGGTCGGTGAGCAGGCTTGGCCGTGGGGCCCGAAGCCCTGGCGTTCTGCGGCCGTTGATGTAGTCGCGGACGGTCTGGTGGCTATGGCCGATGTGGTTGGCGATGGCCTTCACCGGCCATCCGGCCGCGTGCAGGGTGAGGATCTTCTCGGCTCGTTCTCGGGGCAGCATGGGTGTTGATCACGCGGCGGGTGGCCGTGGGGACTGGGAAGTGAAGTCGGCGTCGACGGCGTCGAGGGCCTTCTTGGTGATCTTCTCGGTGCCGTCCAGGACGGCGTTGATGGCGGCGCCGCGGATCAGCCAGAGCAGGCTTCCGATCATCCCGTGGGTGCGCTGGTGCAGGTAACGGTCGAGCCGGGTGAGGGCGCCGGGCCGGTGGCGGTGGAGCCTGAGGCTGTCTTCCAGGGCTGCGATCAGCGCGGTCCACTGCTGGTCCTGGCCGAACGGTCCGGTGCGGACCATGCCGAACCGGCCGGCGATCTGTTCTCCGCGAGGGCCGGAGAGCAGTCCGGTGCGTTCCAGGCTGATTCCGGCATAGACGAAGGTGGCCGGGATGCGTTCGGAGAAGTACTTCAGGGTGTCGGAGGCTTCGGCGCCGGCGCGTGTGGCGGTGTTGAGGTTGTGGAGTTCGTCGACCGCGACGAGGGTCACGTGGGCGTCCGTACTGACGCCGCAGACCGCGTCGGCGATGTCGGTGATGTTGCTCCTGGTGGAGATCGGCAGGTCGAAGAACCGGGCGAACTCCATCGCGATCATCTTGGGGGTAGCGGCGGGCGGGACGGTGATGTAGATGACCGGGATGTCGCTGGAGGAGTTCGGGTGACGCCGTCGGTGGATCACCTCGACGGTCTTGCCGAGCTGGGTGAGCGCGGTGGTCTTGCCGGTTCGGGCGGGGCCGGACACCATCAGGCCGCATCGTCCGTAGTGGGCGTTCTTGTTCATCTGGATCAGGCGGCGGCCCGAGGTGATGACCTGGCGGATCGTGGGAGTCTGGACCACCAGCAACCGTGAGTGATGGTCGATGCGGTCATCGTCGTAGCAGGCTCGTTTGTCGTCCGCGAGACCCGACCAGATCGCCTCGGGCAGCAGTTCCGGCATTGCGGGTATCTCGGTGACGAACCCGCGCCAGCCGGGCAGGGTGGTCAGTTGCAGATGCCCGTACCCATCTGTGGGATTCCCGCCCTGCCCCTGGCTCACCACCGCTTGTCCGCTTCGGTGAACGGGTCGAAGATCGACATCGGTATCACCTTGGCGATGTTCTCCTCGGGAGCGTCGTCGGCCGGGCCCGCTTCGCCGTCGGCAAGGCGGTCGGCAGGGGGCTCCTTGGGCGCGATCGGGGTGGAGGGCGGACTGGACTTGGTGCGGGCGGCGACACGGCGATCCCGGCGGCTGAGTCCGGCTCTGCCGCCCGCGCCACCGCTGTCAGCGGGTCCCTGATGGGCTCGTCGCAGCAGGTCGGCGACCGCATCGGCGAGTTGCTCCTCACTCGCTCCGGGCAGGGTGCGGCGAGTGTGGTCCCAAGCGAGTTCCCCGAACGGGGCTGCGACGCGGTGCAGTTGTTTCCAGAACAGGGTGATCCAGCCGCCGTTCCAGTGGTCACGGACCCATATGCGGGACACGTCGTAGGGGTCGTAGTGGATCTCCCACAGATCCTTGCGGTCCTTGACGCCTGACCGCTGCTGCCGCAGCGGGTTCAGGGCCTGGTCGTCGTAGGTCCGGTGCTTGATCTTCACGCCGTAGGCGTTGATCGCCCGCCAGGTCGCGGGCAGCAGCTCGATGAAGTCGTCCGCCGACAACGCGACCGGGACGTAACCCGCCGTCTCGACGAGAGCGGCGTACTTCTCGTTCGGGCTGAACATCCGCCCCGGGTGCAGGGGGTCGCGCAGTCCGTCGTGGGGTCGGCTCTGCCAGACCACGATCCACTCGTCCAGGAGTTCCTGGAGCTCCAGCAAGGACCAGAGCGGCTGTTGTTCGACGTGCCGGCCGCGGCGTTCGGCGTTGAAGCCGGTGTATCCGGCCAGGAACTGGGCGAACAAAGTTCCGACCGAACCCAGCATCCGCTCGATGTGGCCCTTCTCCCAGCCCGACGCGTCGTGCACCGGCTGGAAGTTGATGCCCAGGAAGTTGCAGGAGGCCCGGAAGTTGCGGGAGATGAACACCTTCCCCTGGTCGACCACGATGGTCTCGGGGACGATGACTGGCCGGGCGGCGGCGTGCTCCAGACGCGCGTCGATGTCCAGCAGCCGCCGGAACGGCAACGCCGAGCGAGACATCGCCAACGCCTGCGCCCAGCCGGGCCGCATCGGCTCGGGGGTGACGGTGCGGGCCAGCAACACGCTGGCGTCCACGGACTTGGTCGTCGGCCGCAGCACCGCCGCTGTCAGGCTCCTGGTGGCGACATCGATCATGCCGGTCAGATCCACTCGGGCGGGGACCCCGTCGTCGAGGCGGACCAGCACGTCCAGCGGGGTGGAATCCATCTGCATCAACTCGCCCGGCGCCGCCGCACTTCTTTCACCGAACGGCCCGTCGGGCCGGTCCGCCAGCGACCGGCGGGTGCGGGCCGATCCGGTGGTGTGCTTGCCCGCCGACAGTTTCTCCAGCAGCCGGTAGAGACTGCGCTGCGACGGCAACTCGACCGCACCCCGGCCGTGGTCCTCCTCCAGGATCTGTCCGGTCCGCCAGAACAGGTAAGTCGCCGTCCGGGTGGAGTCCTGGGCGGCCTCGGTGACCGCCTTCCGCATCGCCTCCACCACCAGCGGGTCCACCCGGCCGTGCGCGCTGACGGGCTTGGCGGACCGGTGGTCGACCATGCCGGCCACTCCGCGGGCCTCGTAGCGGCGGCGTCGTTTGGTGATCGCACTTGCCGTCACCGGCCGCCCCGCAGCGGTCAGTTCCGCTGCCTTGGCCTGCTCACGGCGGGTCAGCGACACCACCGCCGGGTCGTACTCCGGCTTCGGCCTCGTGCCGGCAGGCGCCTGCGGCGGAACCCCGCGCAACACCTCCACGATGTGCTGTTCCCACCACAATGCCTCCGCCGCTACTGCCTCCGGCAGCCCCTCCAACGGCGTCGCCGGCGGAACCGGTGTCCGCGATGACGCGCGTACCACCTCGAAGTCGTCGGCCGCCGACAACTCGATCAGGCCGATGTCGGTGACCGCACCAGCTGTGTCCGCCAGACGCACGGCCGTGCCGGACACCGCGATCACCGTGTGCAGGACATCGGCCACTCGCACTCGATCACCGATCGACACCCCGACAGGCCGCCGCGGCCGACGCCCCGCGCTCACCGCAAGCCCCTCACTGAGCCAGCAGCACGCACCAGTGTGGTGTGACCCAGCCGCTCATGTGCGAGATCGGCCACCAGTTCCTGCCTCCACATCAGATGAAACAGCGCGGGCAACACCGCCAGCCGATCCCCGACGTTCTCGGCTCCCGTCAGCAACGGCGTCGCCCCTGCGAAGGTCTCCTGTAACCGGGCTGCGATCTCAGGGCTGCCGGCGCAGCGTGGATGCCGGTAGCGGGCCAGCCACCGCAGATTCGCCATCAGCGCAGGGTCCGGGACGCCTACGTGCTCAAACTCCCAGCCGACCGCCGAACAGGCCCGCTCGGTGGCTGCGAATGCCTCGGCGGTGCGCTCGTCGACCTGGTCCTCGGCACGGACATCGACCACGCGAGCACGGCCGTCGGCAAGTCGTACGAAGTAGTCCGGAGCATGGCGCCGCTTCTCTTTCCCGTCATGCCAGTGCAGCCAGAACGGCTGCGAAGCGATCCCCACAACATCCGGATCAAAGTCCAACAGGATCAGCCGGTCCTGTTCCAGCCACGACTCGAACCCCACATGACGCCCAGTCGATGCGGCCCACCACCAGCCTGGGAAATGCCCTAGCCCGCGTGACCAGCGGAACGTCCGTACCGGAGTTGCCTCTTCCCACGCCAGCCCGTGGCACTGAGGCAACGGAACAACCCGCTCGTGGCCTCCGGCACCGCCGAAGCGGAGCGTGAACCCGCCTCCGGCCGCTTCACGCTCCGATGCAGCCACGGCGCTCACCGGATCAGCTCGCCCAGCAGTTCGTCATCCACCCGTAGCGGCGCGAGCAGGTCGCGGACGTATGCCTCCCGCTTGATGACGGACGCGACTGTCCACCATTCGCCCAGTCCGGCCAGGTGGCTGCGGATCCTCTCCACCTTCTCCGGGTGCCCGGCCGCGTCACGCCAAGCGGCCCAGTTCTTGGCCGGCTCCGCCGCTGCCAATGCGTCCACCAGCTTGTGCTGGACCGAAGCGATGAACGGGCTCCCGAAGTACACGTCCTCCGGACCATCGAACTTTCGATCGAACAGCATCTTGTGCACAGCACGGACCTCGTCGATCGAGTCCAGATGTACCAGCGGTATGACACCGTCTCCGGCCACGAGCCCACATCCCCGGTCTGAGCAACCACGTACCGAGGAAACCGTAGTGGCAACAGAGTGGGTTTGAGCAAGATTCACTGACAAAGAGGAAGATCGACTGTCACGGGACAGGTGGCAATCGGCTCAGCTTCGCTGTCACAGGACACCCGCTGACCTGTCGCAGCGAAGATTGCGCATTCTCACCGAACCCTGAGCGGTCACCGCCGTGGCAAACCCGCTGGGCGTGCACCACCCGTTTGACCGACACCGCAGAACGGCCGAGGCGCGTTCACGAAGAGACAGACACAGCCCACGCACAGAGGAGGACCCATGGGTCTCCAGGATCAATTCAAGGACAAAGCCAGCGATTTCAAAGGAAGGGACCCTTTGGCCGCCGCCCACCCCCTGAGCGCCGAAGACGCAGAAGACGCAGAGGCACAACCGGTGGATGACCAGCAGGAAGCTGAGCAGCAGGAGCCTGGCAGCTGATGGCCGCCCCGGCCTGCGGCAGTGGCCCCCTTCGGCGCCCGCTGCGGGCGGGGGGAGCGTGACATCGATTGCGGACCGCCAGAGGGCATGGCCCGGCACGGAATGCCCCCGGGCACTGTAGCGGCGGCGTTGGCGGCTAGCCCTCGGGACTGGAAACCGTGTCGGCAGCAATCTGGTTCCAGTTCCAGTGATCCCCGACGTGCGTTGCATCGAGGACGTCCCCTGCGTCGATGCCGATCGGGGGAGTTGGGTCGGTTGCTCGGGGGGCTGCGTATGCATTGCCGGACAGCATGGCACCCGCTGCCGCGAGGGCGAGGAGCGTGAAAGCGCGCTTTGTGTTGGTCATGACCCGCAAACGATCAAGCAAACGAGTTGGTTACGAGGGGATCGCCCACATGCCCCCGCAGACCCTGCCCCCTTGCTCGGTCCCTGGCTGCCCGGTGCGGGACCTTGAGTGCGGCGCACCGGGTGCGCGCGCGAGTGGCGGACATCGTCGGATGCTGCGCACCACGGTGGCGTCCACTCGGTGGAGCCCACCCGATGTCGTGCATCGCCGCCGGATGCAGAACATCGTCGGCTCCACTCGGTGGACGATGGCCCGGCATCGTCACCACAGCCAGGCGTTGGAGTGCCGCACCCGGGACAGGGCGCGGGCATCGCGGCGCGCGCCGCGTTGCCGATCCGGTTCTGCCGGGAGCGGGGCCGGCGCGACTGCCTGGCGGCGAAACGGCGCTTCCCGGCGTCCCGGAGCCGCTCCCGATGCTTGCGCAGCTCCTTCTTCTTGTCCGCCTTCGACGTGAACTTCCGGGGCCGCTTCCAGACCGGCTGCCAGCCCACATGCTCATCGGGCTCCAGCTCCCAATCAGGTGATGTGGCGTGCCGTGAGCGCGACGATGGTGGTTCTGGTCGGCTGTTTATGGGCCGGGTGGAGACCTGGGCGTACCCGTGACGGGTGGTGGCCTTTCTGCCGGTTGCGACGACTCGGCGTGCATATCTGGTGATGCCCGGCCGTCACCGATCTGCAGAGAGGGTGTGGGGCGCCCACGTCGCTCTTCCACGCACGGTGATCGTCGATCCGTGTCTCTGTCCGCCGGCCGGGCGGCTGCAAGGACTCTGGCATGTCCCACTCCCGTCGTCGTTCCGCTTGTGCAACTCGTCGCACCTTCTCCGGCGAGCACGCGCAGGCGGCTGCACGAGGCGTGCCCCGTGGTTGCGGCCACCTGGGCTTCGACACCTAAGACTTGGCCCAGCAGCGGCTCCGAGCACTGCTGGCTTTGGGAATCTTCAACGGAGGCCCTCTGCAGGAGTGGCCTGGCATGTGGGCTATGGCGTCGGTGACCCACTACGACCTGGTTCTCTCCCCCAGGCCTGAGGACTTGGTGGTCATCACGCCCACCCCGTCCAATGTGCTCAAGTACTTGGTGCCTCGCGGCAAGCCGGTGGGCCTGCCCGGCCTGCATCTGGAGGAAGCAAGGGCTGACGCCTTCCAGCTTCGGCATCTGGTGACCGGCGCACGAATGACCGTCACCGATCGCTACCCGGCTCCTCCCTTCGACGGTGACTTCGATGAGCGCCGGGTGTGGACCGTCGATCAGGGCCTGACTGGGGAGGAGCACGATGCGCTGGCGGACGTGCTGCCTATGACGGATGACACGCTGGTTCTTCTGTCTGGCCTGATGTCACGGATCGGGCTGTGTGATCCACAGCGGCAGTGGGCTCTGGGTAACTGGTTCATGGATCCTCTGGATCGCACCGATGTGTGTGGAGGCCGCGTGGGGAGGCGTCTTTGGGGTCGCGGTGGCTGGTGGGAACTGACGTGGGGCGGTTTCCCCTTCGCCGAGGATGTCGCCATGGCGCTGACCGATCCGCCGGCCGGTATCGCCGGTGCCGCTGCCGTCCGTGGGCGTCGGGGATGGGAAGTGCGGGTTGGCACTGCCGTGCTGGCATTGCGGGTCGAAGCAGGGTGACCGTCCGGCGCTGCCCGTCGGAAGCCTCGGACGGTCTGACGAAGCCCAGAATCGAGGTTCCGGCACCGAGCTGACGATCCGGGACCTCGTGGTCGGGGATGGAGCCGAGGCACAGCCGGGCCGGGTCGTCCGGGTTCACTATGTGGGTGTCACGTTCGCGTCCGGGTAGAGAGTTCGACTCTTCCTGGGAGGAGGACCGGCCGTTCAAGTTCGCTGTGGGCGGTGGCAGGGGCATCAAAGGCTGGGACCGGGGTGTGAGGGGAATGAAGGTCGGCGGCCGACGCGAGATCATCGTTCCCCCGCGTCTCGGCTACGGCAGGCAGTCGCCGTCTCCCTTGATCCCGGCGGGCTCGACGCTGATCTTCGTCGTGGACCTGCTTTCGGTCGTGGGCGGGGCCGCCGAAGCGAGCCCGGGCTCGACCGGTTCGGCCTGAGCCTGGCGCCTCTGAGGAAGACGGGACACCCCGTCGCTGCCATGTACTTGTTGCCAGGGGACTCACGGGCCGTCACGAGAACTCTTGAAACGGACCGGGACCCGTTCAGGTCGCCCCCACGGAGCAGCCCGGCCCGGCCTGTCGATCGGCCACACCGCCGTCGACGACGTTCGGGTGGTCCCTCTGCGCGGCGAGATCGATCACTCCGTCACGAATGAGCTCACCGAGGCCCTGCTGTCCTACGGCAGCGTGACGCGGCCGCGGACCGTGGTGGACCTCAGCGGCGTGACCTTCATGGACTCCAGCGCCATCAACGCCCTCATCGCCGCCCACCAGGGCATGAGTGCGCTCAGGGATGCTGCGTATCGCGGGCGCCCAGGCATCAGTGCTGCGGGTCCTTGAGCTCGTGGGCTTGGACCAAAGTCATCGGCTGCCATCCCACCGTCGAACAGGCCCTGGCCCCCTGACCGACGCCGGACCCGGCCACGGCGTTCTTGGCCGGACCCAGGGCGGGGCGGGGCGGGCGGGTTCGGGTTGCCGGGCATGCTTTCACCTCCACACGAGCGGTGCGAACATGCACCACGATGGGGAGGTTCTCGACACGCGGACCTTCCCCCCGGCACGGTGCTGCACCCGATCACCAACGTCGCGCTCGACACCCCGCCCGGCCCGGCTTCCATAGTGCGTTCATACCTCTGAGTGAGGTCGGTCGGTTCCAGGGGGGCGGGAGCAGGGATCTGCCTAGGGTGATTCTGGGGTGGCGGGCAGCCGCTCCGATCGGCGCATCGACTCATGTACGGGAGCTTGTGTGGCGCAGCAGCACACGACGTCACTCCGGCACCGTCTCCGGTACCGCTTCGACCGTCTGGTCTCGGGGGGAACGACAGCGCTCATCGGCTGGCTCGCCCTGGCCTGCCTCGCCGTCGTCGTTCCGGCGAGCATGGTCCTCGTCTGGTCCGACCGGGCCGCTCCGGCCACGCTCTCCGGCCGGCTCACCGCCGTGTGGGTCAGCGTCGGCCAGACGCTGAAGATCGGGGGCGCCGTCGGCTCACCGCTCTACGTGCTGGCTTCCGTATCGCTCGCGCTGGTGGCGCTGCTCTTCGTGTCGACCCTGGTCAGTCTGATCACCACGGGCATCAACCGGCGCATCATGTCGCTGCGCCTCGGCCACTCCACCGTGCTGGAGACGCGGCACACCGTCGTCCTGGGGTGGTCGGACCAGGTCTTTCCCGTGCTCGGGGAGCTGGTGGCCGCCCACGCGAACCAGCGCCGCTCCGCCGTCGCCGTGCTTGCCCCGCAGGACAAGGTGTGGATGGAAGACGAGATCTCCACCCGCGTCAGCGACAGTGGCAGGACGCGGATCATCTGCCGCAACGGGAGCACCACCGACCCCACCGAGCTGTGCCGGGTGAGTCCGCGCACCGCGAAGGCGGTGCTGGTGCTGCCTCCCACCGGGGACACCGGTGACGCCCACGTGGTGAAGACGCTGCTCGCCCTCGACGCGGCCGTCCCCGGGTCCGGTCAGGGGGAAGCGGTGGTGGTCGCCGCCGTCCGTGACTCCCACAACCACATGACCGCCAGGCTGGCTGCCGGGCCCACGGGATACGTCCTGTGCGTCGACGACATCGTCGCCCGGCTCCTCGTCCAGACCGCCCGACAGCCCGGCCTCTCGCTCGTCTACTCGGAGTTGCTCGATTTCGAGGGCGACGAGTTCTACCCTGTCGCCGCCGGGGGCCTGGTGGGGCGAACGTTCGGCGAGGCGCTGCTGTCGTTCGCCACCTCCTCGGCGGTCGGCCTGCTGCACACCGACGGGAGCGTCACCCTCAATCCGGATCCGGGGGTGGCGATCGTCCCGGGCGACCGGATCATCGTCATCTCCCAGGACGACGACACGGCCGTGCGGGCGGACGTGGCCTCCCATGTCGAGGAGGATGCGATCGTGACGGCCGGGCCCAGGACCGTCCAGGCCGAACGCCTCCTCCTGCTCGGCTGGAACCGCCGCGCCCCGCTCGTCATCGAGCAGTTCGACCAGTACGTGAGCCCGGGAACCACCCTGGACGTCGTGGCGCTCGGCGAGTACGCGGCCACGCGTGGCGCGCGAGCTCTCACGGCGGCGCGGTCCCGCCTCGAAGTCTCCTTCCGTGAGGGCGACATCACCGACCCGCTCACCCTGGCCAAGCTGAACGTGCCCTCGTACGACAGCGTGATCGTGATCGGTGAGACGGAACTCGCGGCCCCGGCCTGCGGCTCGGCCTCGGGCACGCCCGTCGCCTCCCTCGCTCCGGTGACGGATCCGGAGGCGCGGGCGGACGACAGGACACTGGTCACCCTGCTGCATCTGCGGGCTGTCGGGGACGCCGCGCAACGGGAACTCGCGCTCACCACCGAGCTGTCCGACGACGGCAACCGGCTCCTCGCGCCCGCCCGTGACGGCGCCGACTTCATCGTGAGCGGCCGGCTGATCAGCCTTCTGATGACCCAGATCTCACAGAGCCCGTATCTCGCCGCGGTCTTCGAGGAGTTGTTCACGGCGGAGGGCCACGAGTTCCACCTCAAGCCGGCCGCGGACTACGTCCGGGCCGGCCATGAGGTCTTCTTCGCCACCGCCGTCGAGTCGGCGCGGCGGCGCCGGGAATGCGCGGTCGGCTACCGGCTGCGCGCGCGGAGTGCCACGGGCCCCGACTACGGGGTGCGGATCAACCCCGACAAGCGGCAGCGGGTCCGGTTCTTGGAGGAGGACTGGCTGATCGTGCTCGCCGAGAGCTGACGGCGCCCCGCCTGGGCGGCCGCTACGCCGTGTGCACTTCCAGGGCGGTCCGCACCGCGGATTCCAGGGCTCCCTCGATCCACGCGGGCTTGATGGAGGTGTGGCACCCGGCGAAGTGCAGGTTGCCCTCGGCCTTTCGGACGTGGGCGAAGAGCTCGGTGTGCTGGCCGGGAAGCAGCACGGACGCCTCACCGTAGGCGTACGGGTCGCGCATCCAGGACTGGGTGCGGCCGACGCCGGTGTAGAACACCTCGATGCGCTGCCCGAACACCTCCTGGACCCCGGCGAGGGCACGCGGGTAGCGCTCCTCGTCGTCCAGGGAGTCCCACTTCAGGGCGTCGTCCGACCAGCTGTAGGAGGCGAGGATGACGCCGCCGGCGCTGCCTTCGACGGGGTAGGAAGGCTGGAACATGAAGCGGTTGGGGTTGTCGGTGGCCGAGCCGCCACCGATGACGCCTGCCGCCTCGGGCTGGTCGCGGGTGACGATGCGGCTGGCCGTGTAGTGGGCACGCTGGCCTGCGGAGATGTGGCCCTCGGGTACGGAGGGGTGGGCGCCCAGCAGGGTTCCGTTCGCCGGGCTCTGCCCGGTCTGGTACTTCCGGTACAGGCCGGGCTGCACGGCCTCGAGCTCGCGCTTCCAGTCGGCCTCGTCGAACTCCCACCAGCGGCGGCTGAATTCGAGCAGCACCTTGGTGGCGGCGTCGTAGTGCAGTTCGGTGACCGCGCGCCGCTTGCCGTAGGAGAGCGCCGGGGTGATGGGGATGTGGCGCAGGCCGGAGAATGGGACGGTGATGATGGCGGTGTCGGCGGTGAAGGTCTCGCGCCGTACGGGGCTGCCGCCGCGGCCCTCGGAGACGGTTTCGACAGTGACCTTGCCCTCGCTGTGGGAGATGCGGGTGGCACGGCGGTCGAGCCGCACGAGGTCCTTCACGCGGGCGTACAGCGCGTCGGCCAGGGTGGCGGTGCCGTCGGGCAGTTCGTAGAAGGCGGTGTCGGGGCTGATCAGGGAGGCGCCGATGAAGCTGTGTACGAAGGCGAGGTGCAGGCGGGAGGTGAGGTTCTCGACGGTTCCGATCAGGTCGATGGTCCGCTCGTCGAGCCTTGCCTCTTCCGTCAGGAAGCGGTACATCGACATGTGGCCGTACCGCTGGATGACGCGTGCCCAGCCCTCGACGAGTTCCTTGTCCTTCTTGCCCTCGATCTCCTTGCGTACGGGGGCGAAGGCGTCGCGGACGATCTGCGAGGCGGGGACGGACTCGTACGCCTGCGGCACTCCGAAGGAACGATTGAGTGCCTGCGGGGCGCGCGCGTAGTCGGCGCGGCGGACGCGGATGCCGTTGACGTAGATCCACGTCCGGTAGGCGGGGCGGCCGGCCCCGTCCACGTCGACCAGGTGGAAGCGACGGCGCTTGAGGCCGAGGCTGTCCATCAGTCCTGTGACCAGGGGGTGGCTGTCGGGGATGCGCATCGCGCCAGCTTCGGCGTACTGCTTCGGGTCGGCAAAGGGCTGGGCGGCGTTCTCGTGGCCGCCGGTGCGGAAGGTCTTGATCCGGCCGCCCACCCGGTTGGCGTTGGCCTCGATGACGGTGACCTGGTGGCCGGCCTCGCGCAGGAGGTGTGCGGCGGTGAGGCCGGCCGGCCCGGCGCCGACGATCAGCACCTTCTTGCCGGGGCGGCGCGAGCGGGGCAGGCCGTTCTTCAGGAGGATGTCGGCGTAGCGCGGTACGAGCGGCTGGTCCTCGTCGTCCCGTACGAGGATGGCCCGGGCGATCGTCAGGCAGGCGCCCCAGTCGGCGACCGCGGTGGCGGGGACGGCCTGCGAGGTCTCGGCGGAGGTGGCGGCGATCGTCAGCCCGCCGGCTCCGGCGATGGCGGCCGCGCCGGCGATGACGGTACGGCGGGAGGGTGCGGGCCCGCCGGGGGTTCCGGGAGCTTCGGGGGTATCGGAGTTGGCAGCGGGATCCATGATCATGACCCAACTCTTGCCGCTCGCCCGGACCCAAACGGCCAGAATGCACGCGCGCGGGGAAGTACCACCCGGACGTGCGTCGCGCGCCGTCCCGAGCTGACGAACTGAGTTTCGTACGGGCGGCCTCCGCTCCGGCCGCACGTCCGCTACGCGGGGGCCGTCGGGGCAGGTTCGGAGTCCGCTCGCTGTCTCACAGGTCGCCTACGATCACGCAGGCCACGTGCCGCGGCACCGCACGCACCGGCCCGTCGACTCGCCGCTGCTCGTCGCTGTCCTGTCGCCCGCTTGGCCGGTTCCCCGTCGCCGTGCCTGCGCGCTGGATGCCCTGGTCCTTCACACCCAGCCCCGTCTCCCCCGCAGCGGCACGGTCGGCCCTGCCGCGCTCGGTCACGCCCACCCCATATCGCCCATACGCTCCACCGGAGCGTCCCTCTCCAGGAGTCTGGCGCGAATGGAGGGGTCCTGACCGGCCAAACGGGGGCCGTCACCCCTGGCTCATCTGCACGATTCGCTTCGGCATCGGCAGCCTTCTCCATGGACTAGCGGGACCTGATCCCCAGCCTCGGCGTACCGCGATCTGGCTGTTGGTGCGGCCGTCCGGGGTGTTCCCGCCATCGTCGCGTGCCGGGTCGCGGTCCGGGGTGCACAGCGCGGTGAACGCGTCGTCGTCGAACCCATGCTGGCGCCGCCGCGTACCGGCCCGTCCCGGAGTACACCCGAACGCCACGGCCGTCCGGTGGAAGAGATCTCCGGTGACGTGGCGCGTGCCCCAGCCGATACTGACCGCCCCGACCGCCGACCCGGCTCTGCCTCCCGGCTGGGCCGCGGAGCCGAAGTGGGACGGCTACCGCGCACAGCTCGCCCGCTACGCCAACGGCCGCGTCCTGCTGCGCTCCCGCCGCGGCACCGACATGACCCCCTCGTTCCCCGAGATCGAAGCGGCGGCCGCACAGCTGCCCGGCGACACCGGCCTGGACGGGGTTATGTGACCTGAAGACCTGTCTCAGACAGGTGGTGTGGGTGTGTCAATTTAACGGCTGATCCTGGTTGTTGATGGTCAGTTGTTGCTCGGGGTCAGGCGTCCCTCGAAGGCGATCTGGAACGCGTTGAGGG
>NZ_JBIWMA010000052.1:0-15316 GCF_044766465.1 Streptomyces sp. NPDC102259
CTGCGGATCGACATCAGGCCGGGCATCTCGTGCTCGGCCAGGGTGATCTCCTTGCGGCCGAAAGCGGCCAGGGAGAGATCGGCGACCTTGAAGTCGGTGGGCTCAGCAGGCATGGGGGATCCTTGCGCTCGTCGAACTCAGGACGTTGCGGTGGATGTCCAGAGCCGCCGTGGACTTGTTGAGGGTGATGTAGTGCAGGCCGGGGGCGCCTTCGGCGAGAAGGCGTTCGGCCATGGCGGTGGCGTACTCGACGCCGATGCGGTGCGCGTCCCGCGGGTCCTCGCGGGCCGCGTGCAGGCGGGCGGCGAGGGCCTCGGGGAAGGCCGCGTCGGAGAGTTCGGCGAAACGGGCGATCTGCCGGTGGTCGGTGGCCGGCATGATCTCCGGGATGATCGGGATGTCGCAGCCGGCGGCCGCGACCCGGTCGCGCAGCCGCAGATAGTCCTCCACGTGGAAGAACATCTGGGTGATCGCGTAGTCGGCGCCCGCCCTGCACTTGGCGACGAAGTGCCGGATGTCGGACTCCCAGTCGCGCGAGCGGGGGTGGCGCTCGGGGAACGCGGCCACCCCGATCCTGAAGTCGCCCAGCGAGCGGACCAGTTCGACCAGTTCGTAGGCGTAGGCGAAGCCGCGCGGGTGTGCCGTCCAGGCGCCCTTGGGGTCGCCCGGCGGGTCGCCGCGCAGGACCAGGACGTCGCGGATGCCGGCGTCCGCGTACCGGCCGATGATGTGGCGCAGTTCGGCGACCGGGTGGCCGACGGCGGTCAGGTGGGCGACGGGGCGCAGGGTCGTCTCGGCGGCGATGCGCCGGGTGACGGCCACCGTGCGGTCCCGGGAGGAGCCGCCGGCGCCGTAGGTCACGGACACGAAGTCCGGGCGCAGCGGCTCGATCCGGCGGATCGCCTTCCACAGTGTCCGCTCCCCGGCGGCCGTCTTCGGCGGGAAGAACTCGAAGGAGAACGTCGTCACGGGCGCCCTCACGGCACTGGGACGGTCCGCCCGCGAGGCTGCCGCCCGCAGGGCTGCCGACTGCGGGACTGCCGGCTGCGGGGCTGTCTGCTGCGGCAAGTGCCGCGGGGCGGGGGGCTGTTCCCGCGCCCCCGTGCCCTGCGTGCCCAGCCTGCCCTGCGTGCCCAGCGTGCCTTGCGTGCCCTGCGTGCCGGCGGCGGGGCGGGGCTGGTCGGGGTTCATGACACGCCTGCCAGGCGGGGTTCGGCGGCGCGGGCCGCGTCGTCGCCGTAGGTCCGGGCGATGCGGGCGATCAGGTCGGCGGCGAGGAGCTTGTACTCCTGGGTGCCGACCGATTCGAGCACGGTGGTGGCCAGGGCGCAGCCGAGCCGGGCGGCCTGTTCGTGCGGCCACTGCCAGGCCAGTCCGGCGAGGAACCCGGCCCGGAAGGCGTCGCCGGCGCCGGTGGGGTCGGCGATCTTCTCGGCGGGCACGGCCGGTATGTGCAGGAGGGGGGCGCCGGAGCGGGCCAGGGTCACCCCGTCGGCGCCCAGCGTGGTGATCCAGGTGCCGGTCCGCTCGAGGAGGTCCTCCTCGCTCCAGCCGGTGCGCTCCTTCAGCAGGGCGGCCTCGTAGGCGTTGGTGAACAGCCACGTCGCTCCCTCGACCAGCCGGCGGGCCTGTTCGCGGTCGAGGCGGGCCAGCTGCTGGGAGGGGTCGGCGGCGACGGGGATGCCCAGGCGGTGGGCGGCGGCGGTGTGCCGCAGCATGGCCGCGGGGTCGTCGGCGCCGACCAGGACGAGCGCCAGGCCGGTGCGGCGGGCGGTGTCGGCCAGGTCGATGTCCGCGGCCTCGGCCATGGCGCCGGCGTAGAAGGTGGCGATCTGGTTCTGGTCGGCGTCGGTGGTGCACACGAAACGCGCGGTGTGCAGGGTGTCGCTGACCCGCACCGCGGACGTGTCGACGCCGGCGGCCCGCAGCCAGGCGCCGTACTCGGCGAAGTCCGTGCCCGCCGCGCCGACCAGGAGCGGGTCGCAGCCCAGCAGGCCGAGGCCGAAGGTGATGTTGGCGGCGACGCCGCCGCGGTGCACCTCCAGCCGGTCGGCGAGGAAGGACAGGGAGACCCGCTCCAGCTGGTCCTTGATCAGCTGTTCGGTGAAGCGTCCGGGAAACACCATCAGGTGGTCGGTCGCGATCGATCCGGTCACGGCGATACGCACGGCACGTGCTCCTTGGGCCTCTGGGCGGGACGGTCCGGCCGGCGCCCGGGGCGGCGAGTGGGCCGGCGGGCGAAGAAAGCGGGAGCGAAGGAAGCGGGGGCAGGAAGCAGCGGGGAAGCGGGGAGCGGTGGGACGGGGGGTGCCACCGCTCCCCGCCGGTCCGGGCGCCGCGGTGTTCTCTCGCGGCGCTGTCCGGTCAGCTCGCGGCGACCGCCGCGCGCAGGGCGTCGGCCCGGTCGGTGCGCTCCCAGGTGAAGTCCGCCAGCTCGCGGCCGAAGTGGCCGTAGGCGGCGGTCTGGGCGTAGATCGGGCGCAGCAGGTCGAGGTCGCGGATGATCGCGGCGGGGCGCAGGTCGAAGACGGCGGTGATGGCGTCCTCGATCTTCTCGGCGGGGACCGTGCTGGTGTTGAAGGTCTCCACGAACAGGCCGACCGGTTCGGCCTTGCCGATCGCGTACGCCACCTGTACCTCGCACCGCGTGGCGAGGCCGGCGGCGACGACGTTCTTGGCGACCCAGCGCATCGCGTAGGCGGCCGAGCGGTCGACCTTGGAGGGGTCCTTGCCGGAGAAGGCGCCGCCGCCGTGGCGGGCCATGCCGCCGTAGGTGTCGATGATGATCTTGCGGCCGGTGAGGCCGGCGTCGCCCATCGGGCCGCCGATCTCGAAGCGGCCGGTGGGGTTGACCAGGAGGCGGTAGTCGTCGGTCTCCAGTTTGATGCCGTCGTCGGCGAGCCGGGCCAGGACGGGTTCGACGACGTGGGTGCGGATGTCGGGGGTGAGCAGGGCGTCGAGGTCGATGTCGCTCGCGTGCTGGGAGGAGACCACGACGGTGTCCAGGCGGACCGGGCGGCTGCCCTCGTACTCGACGGTGACCTGGGTCTTGCCGTCCGGGCGCAGGTAGGGGACGGTGCCGTCCTTGCGGACCTCGGTCAGACGGCGGGCCAGGCGGTGGGACAGCTCGATCGGCAGCGGCATCAGGGTGGGGGTCTCGTCGCTGGCGTAGCCGAACATCAGGCCCTGGTCGCCCGCGCCCTGCCGGTCCAGTTCGTCCTCGGCGCGCTCATCGTCCTCGGCGTGCTCGGCGTGGTCGCCGCGGCCGGTGTCGACGCGGACCTCGTAGGCGGTGTCGACGCCCTGGGCGATGTCGGCCGACTGTGCGCCGATGGACACCGAGACGCCGCACGAGGCGCCGTCGAATCCCTTGGCCGAGGAGTCGTAGCCGATGTCGAGGATCTTCTGGCGGACCAGGGTGGCGATGTCGGCGTAGGCGGAGGTCGTCACCTCGCCGGCGATGTGCACCTGGCCGGTGGTGATCAGGGTCTCGACCGCGACGCGGGAGGTGGGGTCCTGGCGCAGCAGGGCGTCCAGGACGGTGTCGCTGATCTGGTCGGCGATCTTGTCGGGATGTCCCTCGGTCACGGATTCCGAGGTGAACAGGCGGCGGGACATGACACTCCAGGACGGTGGTGGGCGGACACGGGCGACGGGTGGTGCGCGGAGCTGCGCGGCTGCGGGGCTTCGCGGCCGGCTCGGCCGCGGCCCGGGCTACCGGCTCGCGCGGGGCCAAGGCCGGGGCCGGGGGCCAAGGCCGGGGCTAAGGCCGGGGGCAAGCCGGGCCAAGGCCAAGACCGGGAGCAGGGCCGGGGCTAAGGCCGGGGGCAAGCCGGGCCGGGGGCAAGGCCAGGCCAGAGGCAGGGTCGGGGGCCAGAAGCCGGAAGCCAGGGCCGGGACCAAGGCCGGGACCAAGGCCGGGGCCGGGGGCCGGAAGCCAGGGCTGGGGCCGGGAGCCGGATTGCCGTCGCGGCGGCCCCGGCCCCAGCCGCGCTCCGCGGCCGCGGTGCGCGGGCGGCTTGCTAATCGCGGGTCATGTCCGGTTCTTCAGCTGGTCCTTGATCCGGTCGGCCAGTGCGAGCCGCTGCACCTTGAGCGTGGCGGTGCGCGGCAGTTCGGCCTGGGGGATCTGGACGGGGTCGGCCAGCTGGGGGAATCCGGCGACGGCCTTGCGCCAGCGCGCGGGGTCCAGCGGCTGGTCGTCGCGGGTGCAGATCACCGGGATCGCCTCGGCGGCGGGGCCCTGGATGACGACCAGTTCGCTCAGTTCGGGCAGCTTGCTCAGGACGAGGTCCTCGACCTCCAGGGAGCTGCGGACGCCGGGGATCATGTCGACCTCGCGGTCGAGCATGTGCAGGCAGCCGAACCGGGTGAAGTAGCCGACGTCGCCGGTGCGCCACCAGTCGCCGAAGCGGTTGGTGTCGTAGCGGTCCTGCTCGGCGAAGTACGTCTTGGCCAGGCCCGGCCAGGCGACCTCGATGAAGCCGGGGTTCTTCTCCGAGGGCCGCTCGCCGTCCCGGTTCACCACCCGGACCTTCGCCGCGCCCCCGGGCATCTGCCAGCCCACGCAGCGGCCGTTGGCCTTGTGGGCGGAGCCGCGGAAGTAGGCGCGGCCGACGGCGGGCCCGACCTCGCTCTGCCCGTAGATCTGGAAGAAGAACGCGCCGCGCCGCTCGGAGGACTTCAGCAGCCGGCTCATCGTGCCGGGGTGGATCGCGTCGAAGGTGCTGCTGAAGTACTTCACCGAGGCGAACGGCTTGCGGGGGTCCTCGGCCAGGCTCTCCCACTCCATCAGCGAGTTGGGCAGCGCCTCGATGAACCCGGGCCGGTTGCGCAGGAAGAGTTCGGCGACCGTGTCGGGGTCCGACTCGTTCATCAGCAGGACCGGCATCTCCCGCAGCAGGGCCAGGGCCATCGCCGCGACCATGCGCGAGTGCACGAAGGAGATGTGCACCGCGACGGTCTCCGGCTCGCGCATCAGGGAGAGCAGCCGCCACTGCGGCTTGAGCCGGATGCCCTGGGTGCGGGGGGTGTGCACGACCAGCTTGGGCAGTCCGGTCGTGCCGGACGTGTGGGTGATCACGGCGGCCTCGTCGATCGGCCGCACCACCGGCCGCACCCGCGGCGCGCCGGCGAACTTGCCGAGCGACTGCGCTCCCGGCCGTTCACCGGAGACGATGATCACCCGCCGGGTCAGCTCCGCCACCGGCACCTCGGCCAGGACGTCGAGTTTGTGCTCGTCGGTCAGCAGGTTGGGACGGCCGACGCGTTCCAGCAGGGCGCCCACCGTCCTGGCGTCCAGGCCGGGCGAGAGCATCACCGGGATGGCGCCGATCCGGGACGCGGCGCAGGCCAGCACCCACACGTCGGCGTTGGCCTTCTTGTGGACCACGATGTGCTCGTCGGGCCGCACGCCCGCCGCCCACAGCCGGGCCGCGAGGTCGTCCACGAGGTCGGCGAGCCGGGAGACCGTCAGGTTCCGGCCCACCTCGGGCAGGACGTCGAGATCGTGGTCGAGGGTGATCGGCGTCGCACCGTTGACGGCCGCGGCCATGGCCGGCAGCAGGCCGATGTGAAGACCGCGCTTCTGTATCGATCGGTAGGCCACAGAGCCCTTCATCGGGGCTGCTCCTTTGCGGTGGGCGATGGACGTTCGGGCTGACGCCGGCGGGTGCGGGATGCCGCCGCGCGCGGCGGCACTGCGCGCGGCAGGTACGGCGAGGGATGCCCGCCCGAGGGCGGGGTGTTGCCCCGGGGCCGGTATGCAGGCCCCGGGTGGGCGTGCCGCTCCGGGTGGCCCGGGGTGGGAGTGCCGCGCCGAGGCGGGGCGGTGCCGCCCGCAAGGCCCCGGGGCGGGTGCCGGCCGCGGGCAGGAGTGCGGCCGGGGCCGTCAGGAGGCGGCGCGGCCGGCCTTGAGGGCTGCCGCGGTCTCCGCGACGCGCCGGGCCTGGTGGGCGGCGGCCGCCAGCACCGCTTCGCCGGGCGCGGAGCCGGCCCCGCCGATGCCCGAGACGTGCGAGGTGCCGTAGGGGTTGCCCGTCTGGAACTGGATGGGGTCGGTGTAGCCGGGCGGCACGATGATGCCGCCCCAGTGGTAGAAGGTGTTGCTCAGCGCCAGGATGGTGGACTCCTGGCCGCCGTGGGCGGTGCCGGTGGCGGTGAACGCGGAGAGGACCTTGTCGGCCAGTCCGCCCTGCTGCCACAGGCCGCCGGCGGTGTCGATGAACGCCTTGAGCTGGCTGGCCACGTTGCCGAAGCGGGTGGGGGTGCCGAACAGTACCGCGTCCGCCCAGCTCAGGTCGTCCAGGGTGGCCTCGGCGACGTCGGCGGTGTCCCGCAGGTGCTGGGCCCAGGCCGGGTTGGCGTCGACCGCCTGCGGCGGGGCCAGTTCGCGGGCCTTGCGCAGGCGCACGGTCGCGCCGGCCTTCTCCGCGCCCTCGGCGGCGGCCTTCGCCAGGGTGTGCACGGTACCGGTGGAGCTGTAGTAGATGACGGAGACGTTCACGGGTGCCATATGCGGTGTCCTTGTCTGGATTGCGGTGTCGGGTGGTCCACGGGCCCCGGGCCGCCGGCCGGTCGCGGTGGTGCCGGGGCGCCGGACCGGCCGCGGTCGTGCCGGGGCGCCGGCCCTGCGGTTCGCGGTTGCCGGGCCGGCGGACCGGTCGCGGTGGTGCCGGGGCGCCGGCCCTGCGGTTCGCGGTTGCCCGGACCGCCGGCCCGGTCACCCGTTTCCGGCGCGGCGCCGGGCGGGGCGTCTGCCGTCCGGCGGCGGGCGGGTCGTCCGCCGTCCGGCAGCGGCGGTCCGGTCACCTGTTTCCGGCGACGCCGGGCGGGTCGTCTGCCGTCCGGCGGCGGCGGGCGGGGCGGTGCCGGCGGATGAGGACCAGCGTGGCGGGCGGGGCGGTGCTAGCGGGCGAGGACCAGGGTGGCGGGCGGGGCGGAGTGGAAGGAGACGTCCGTGAAGCCGGCCTTGACGAGCCAGTCGCGGTAGTCGCTCTGCCGCCAGGTGCTGCCCTGCTTGCTCTTGAGGAGCATTTCCGAGGCGAAGATCAGCGGGAAGGCCGGGCCGCTGCGGTCGTCGTCGACGACGTAGTCGTTGACGACGAGGGTGCCGCCGGGCTTGAGGGCCTGGCGCAGCCGGGTGAAGACCTCCACGTTGCTCTCCGGGCCCTCCTGGTGGGCGATGTGGGAGTACAGCGCGATGTCGTAGCGGGCGGTGCCGAAGTCGGTGGCGTGGAAGTCGCCGTCGATGGTGGTGAACCGGTCGGCGACGCCGCGTTCGTCGAGGAGCCGGCGGGCGATCTCGTTGATCGGCGCCCAGTCGAGCTGGGTGGCGCGGGCGGCCGGGTTGGTCTGGAGCCAGATGCCGGAGTAGATGCCCGAGCCGCCGCCCACGTCGAGGATGGAGATCTCGCCGGCGTCGGCCAGGCCGAGGACGTCGGCGGCGATGGTGGCGGCGGGGACCGACTGTGCGGCGATGGCCGTGACGATCTCCTGCCAGTGCGGGTTGTTGGCGACCTCCACCACGACCTCGCTGACCGGTCCCCCGGCGCGGACCACGTCGGGCAGGCCGGTGAGGCTGCCCATGTGGGAGAGCTTGAGCTTGGCGAAGTTGCTCAGGCTGGCGGGCCGGCCGTCGACCAGGTAGGCGGACGCCTCCGCGGTGTTGCGGTAGCGGCCCCGGTCCAGTTCGACCAGGCCCACGCTGACGAGTCCGTCGAGGAGGGTCTGTGCGCCGCGTTCGGAGATCTCGGCGCGGGCGGCCAGTTCGGCGGCGGTGCCCGCGCCGTTCTCGAGGTGGGTGAAGAGCGAGTGGCTGGCGGCGGCGCCCAGGACGCCGGTGGCCCAGTAGCCGTTGATCAGCCGCAGGACGTTGTCCGGTGACGGCGCGCTGTCGGTCATGCTGCCCCTCCTAGGGCCCGGGAGGACGCCGAGTGGGTGCGGACCGCGCTGCGCAGGGCGGCCACGACCCGTTCGGCCTGGTCCGCGGAGAGTTCCGCGTGCATGGGTATGGCGAGGTTGCGGCGGAAGAGGTCCGCCGAGACCGGGCAGGTCTGCTTCGACTCGAAGACGGGCTGCACGTGGGTGGCCCAGGTGCCGTGCCCGCAGCCGATGCCCTGGGCGCGCAGTTCGGCGGCGACGGCCGCGCGGTCGACGCCCGCGTCCAGGGTGACCATGTAGGACTGCCAGGCGTGGGTGCGGTCCTCGGGCACGTGCGGCACCGTCAGGAGGTCCTCGCCGGCGAGGAGTTCGCCGTAGCGGGCGGCGACGGCGGCGCGGCGGGCGAGGAGTTCGTCGATCCGGCCCAGCTGGACCTGGAGGATCGCGGCGGCGATGTCGGACAGTTTGAAGTTGTAGCCGATCTCGGTGAATTCCGGGATGGGCAGGCCGACGACGTCGCTGATGTCGAAGATGCTGCCGATGCCGAAGGAGGAGCGCAGCCGTGCGTCGGCGGCGATCTTCGCGTCGGCGGCGAGCAGGGCGCCGCCCTCGCCGCTGGTGGCGCCCTTGCGGCCGTGGAAGGACAGGCAGCCCACCTCGGCGAGGGCGCCCGCCTGGCGGCCCTGGTAGGTGGCGCCGACCGCGCAGGCGGCGTCCTCGACGAGGAACAGGCCGTGGCGGTCGGCGATCTGCTGGAGCGGCGTGTAGTCGGCGGGGATGCCGACGGTGTCGACGGCGATCACGCCGACGGTGCGGGCGGTGACCAGGTCGGCGACCGCCTGCGGGTCGACGGTGCCGGTGTCGGGGCGTACGTCGGCGAAGACCGGGACCGCGTCGAGGTAGCGCACGGCGTGGGCGGGTGCGGGGAAGGTGTAGTCGGCGACGATCACCTCGTCGCCGGGCTTGACGCCGAGGGCGAGCAGGGCCAGGTGCAGTGCGGCGCCGCAGTTGCTCACCGCGACGGCGTCGCCGACCCCGTACTGGGCGGTGAGCCGGGCCTCCAGGGCTTTGCCCCGGGGGCCCTGGCCGGCGGGCCAGCCGGAGGCGAACACCTCGGCGACGGCCGCCAGTTCCTGTTCTCCCAGACTCGCGTGGACCAGGGGAATCGATTCCATCGTCTGTCGTCTCCCGTCAGGCGCCGGGCTCTGCGGCCGGGTCGGCGGCCAGGAGCGTGGGGGGTGTGTAGCTCAGCGGTGTGATCTGGCTGACGTCGTAGCGTTTGCGCATCTCCTCCACGGCGGCGGGGTCCACCGAGGTGCCGCGCGACCAGATCTGCGCGATCTCCTCGAAGTACAGCTCGTGGTCGGGCGAGGGATAGCTCTGGAAGAGCATCCGGGCGGGTTTGCCGGTGGCGTTGCGGAAGGCGTGCGGGGTGTTGGGGGGCACGAACATGCAGGCGCCCTCGCCGGCGCGGACGACGCGGTCGCCGCCGGGGGACTCCCAGTCGTGCCAGGTGTCCTCGGTGCGTCTGGCCGGTTCGAAGGCCAGCAGGTCCAGTTCGCCCTCCAGGACGTAGAAGAACTCCTGGGAGTGGCTGTGCACGTGCGCCCCGACGTCGAATCCGGGCGGCACGACCACCTCGAAGATCGATATGGAGGAGCCCATGGCCTCGGTGGCCTTGAAGGTCACTTTCTGTGCCGGGGTGATCAGCTTGCGCCCCGCGCCCGGGGGGACGATGAGGTCGGTCATACGCTTCGCTTCCTTGGGGTCCGGGCCGGGTCAGCCGGCGCTGGGCGGCCTGTCGTCGGCCCAGGTGCCCAGCGCCATCTCGGCGGTGATACCGGGTCCGAATCCCGCGATCAGACCGGTCGCGCCGGGCAGCGGGGTGTCCTCCTCGAACAGCCGGCGGGCGGCGTCCAGGACGACGGCGCTGGCGATGTTGCCGTACTCGGTCAGGGTCGCCCAGCTGTGGCGGAAGACCTTGCGGTCGACTTCGAGGAACTTGGCGAGGTCGTCGAGGATGCGCGGGCCGCCGGCGTGGACGATGTAGAAGTCGAGGCTGCCGGCCTCCCAGCTGTGGTCCTTGGCCAGTTCGCGCAGGACCGGGGCGAGGGGTTCCATCGTCCCGGGCACCCGGCGGTCCAGCTGGAAGTGGAAGCCGGTGTCGCGGACCGCGTAGGAGATCCAGTCCTCGGTGTTGGGGATGAGGTAGGAGGCGTTGCGTTCCAGCTCGATGCCGGTGCCGCCCAGGCCCCGTACGACGGCGGCGGCGACCGCGTCGCCGAACAGGCCGTCGGAGAGCAGGGATCCGATGTCGTCGGCGGTGGGCTGGTAGCACAGGGAGCACAGTTCGCAGGAGACGATCAGGACGTTGCTTCCGGGGTGGGCCAGGCAGAAGTCGTGGGCGCGGTTGATGGCCGCTCCGCCGGCCGCGCAGCCCAGCTGTGAGATGGGGATCTGGCGGGTGTCGGAGCGCAGTCCCATCTTGTTGATCAGCCAGGCCGTCAGCGACGGCATCAGGAACCCGGTGCACGACACGTAGATGATCGCGTCGATGTCACGGGCCGTCAGCTCGGCGTTGGCCAGGGCGCGTTCGATGACCTCGGGGCAGCGCTTCTTCGACTCGAGCTCGTAGATGCGGTTGCGCTCTTCGAAGCCCGGGTGGTGGAGCGTCTTCTCGATGGGCTGGACGATGTGCCGCTTCTTCACGCCCGTGTTGCGGATCAGGCGCAGTGCCAAGGGAAGCTGCGGCTTGCCGGCATGCGCCTCTTCGGCAAATTCCAGAGTCTCTTCCACTGTGATGACATGTTCCGGCGCGCTCATCGCCGGTTTGCATAGCCTTGGCATATATCCGGAATCCACTTCTTTTGGAGTCTCGACAGCAAGGGCAGTGGGACATGGGGCTGACGGCAGGCCACCTGCGCCCGCCTCCCTCGGTGTGGTGGTGGACGAGGTTCTTCACGGCGGCCCGCACCGCCCGCGGCCGGACCGGCGGGCGGGCGGACACGGTTCCCGGTCGAACGCCGCAGGACCCTGCCGGACGGGCCCCTCCCCCACCCGCCGGCCCCACCCGTCCTCGCCGACTCCCGTGAACCGCACCTGAATTGACGTGCCGTCAGACGGCATGCCGAGACCGGGCGGGCGGAGGCTGCGGGTGAGGTGAGGTGATGCGGTGGCGGGCCGGGCGGGCGGATGCGCGCCGGGGCGCGCCGCGTCCGGCCCTGCGGGGAAAGGGACTTCAGCCGCCTCGAGGAGACGGCCGGCTGCCGTGGATCACAGGGGGCTCGGTCCCGCGGTGACGCGGACCGGCGATACGGCACTCAATCCGCTGCCTCGCAGATGTTTTCGGGCAGGGAAGGCGTGCAGAAATCGTGACACGGGCAAAGCCCTGACGCCAGAACACCACCAGGTGACGCGGGTCACATGCAGGCCGCGCCTCCCGGCAACCCGGCCACGGCCCGGCACCTGCGCACGCGCCCGCGCCAACTCCCCCGCCCGAGCGGGAGAGTTGCGGATACGGCGGACGGCAGGGACCTCCCCCGGGGGGCGGACGAGTGGGACCCGGGGGCTGGAGGCAGGCGGGGGCGACTGAAGTGCGCGGGCGGGCAGACGGCCCGGCGGGCGGAGGGCGCAGCCGGAGGCGCAGCCGGAGGCGCAGGCGGAGGCGCAGGCGGAGGCGCAGGCGGAGGGGGGAGGCGGAGGGCGGAGGCGGGAGGCGGAGGGCGGAGGGCGGAGGCGGGAGGGCGGAGGGCGGAGGGCGGAGGCGGGAGGCGGAGGGCGGAGGCGGGAGGGCGGAGGGCGGAGGGCGGAGGCGGTCAACGCGGGTGCAGGACGCTGGTGTCGGGTGCGTCGGGTGCGTCGGGTGCGTCGGGTGCGCCACGGGGCTGTCAGTGCGGCGGGCCGGAGTGGGGCGGGGCGATGCGGGGCGGGGGGTCCTGGCCGAGCAGGGCGAGTACCTCGGCGACGGTCTCGGTGCCGTCGAGGGCGGGCAGGTGGCGCAGCAGCCGGGCGCACTGGCCGGCCAGCAGGTCGGCGTCGGCGTCGGCGAGGCGGGCCCGGTCGTGGACGACGGTGACCAGCCGTGAGCCGTCGGCGTCCTCCCGCAGGAGCAGGGCGACGGGCAGCAGGGGGTGTGCGCCGCCGGCGTGTCGGTGCCCGAAGCGGATGCCGGCGTCGGCGAGGCGGGCCTGGAGGTCGGGCAGCGGGCGCGGGGCGGGTTCCAGGGAGACCAGGCTCTGCAGGCGGCGGGCCGGGCGGCCGGCCCATTCCTGGATCTGCCGGGGGCAGACCCATTCGTAGGCGGCCATGTCCAGTGCCCGGTCGCGCAGGTCCGCCAGCAGCCCGCCGATCGGCCGGCCGGCCTCGACCAGGGCGGTCATCGGCAGACAGCTGCGCAGCGGTCCGACCAGCCGCTCGGCGCATTCCAGGGGGATGCCGCGCCCGGAGACGGTGACGCCGAAGCCCACGGGCACCGGTCCGCTCGTGCCGGCCGCGCGGTAGAGCAGCAGTGCCCACGCGGCGTACAGCACGCTGGAGTCCGGCAGGCCCCGGCCGGCCGCCCACCGGTGCAGCCGGTCCGTGTCGGCGGCGGCCAGGCGGGCCTCGGCACGGCCGGACCCGTGCTGCCCGGTGGGCGGGCCGGGCCGTGCGGGCAGCACGGCGGAGGTGTCCGCGGGCACGGCCCGGCAGAAGAAGTCCCGTGCCGCGGTGGTGTCCTGGCACTCCAGCCAGTGCAGCCAGTCCCGCACGTCCGGCCGGCGCTCGCCGCCGGGCAGCACGCCGCCCCCGAGGTAGGCGCGGCTGAACTCGTTGTGCAGCACGGACACGCTCAGGACGTCCAGCAGCCCGTGGTGGAAGGTGAGCAGGACCCGGGTGACGTCGGGGACGCCGGTGTCGACGAGGGTGATGCGCAGCGGGCCGGGGCTGCTCAGGTCGAAGCCGTGCAGCCGGTCCTGCTCGAGCAGTTCGTCCCAGTCGACGGCGCCCGCGCGGTGCCGTACGACCTCGGGGCGGGCGTTCAGGTGGAAGACCAGGCGGGGTTTCGGGGCCCTTTCGAAGGCGGCGCGGAGAATCGTTTCTCTGTCGGTGACGGACTGCCAGGCGGCGGTGAACCGCTCGGTGTCCAGCGGCCCGTACCAGTGCCACCAGGCCTGTTCCACGTGGCGTCCGGTGGACCGGTTCGCGGCGGAGGCCAGCAGCGCGCCGCAGCGGTGCCAGGGCGCCGGCCCGGGCGGCCGTGCGGCGCGCGCGGGTGCGGTGGGGCGGCGGTCGGTACGGATCCATGCACGGCGCCGGCGGCTCGACCTCGCCATGTCTCGTCCTCCTCGCAGTCGCTGCCGCGCCCCGCCAGGACCGCGGGTCACAGTGATCCTGCCGGAGCGGCTTGCCCGGGTGTGGCACTCCCGGGCGCATCGTGCAGGACTCCCCCGTCAGCGCCCTGACGGGATGCCGACACGGCTCGAACACCGCTCGGGAACGCCTGGGCGACGGCTGGGGCCGGACCGAGGCCGGCGCCCGGGCGGGCGGGCGGGTGCCGCACGGGGGGGGTCGCACGGCCGACTGCCGCACGGGCGGGAGCCGCACAGCCGACTGCCGCACGGGCGGGAGCCGCACGGCCGACTGCCGCACGGGCGGGGGCCGGTGGCGAGGGCGACGGGGCGGCCGGCGGCCCGCCCGTGGCGGGCCGCCTTGCCTGCCGGGCCTGGAGGTGTGCGGCGCCGACCGACGGTGCGCGGACGCCAGTGGGGCGTCGGCGGCAGCGGCAGCACATCGGCGTGTGCGTCGGCAGCGCATCAGGGCTACGGGGCGCGTCGGCGTCTGCCGGGGGGCCCGGCGGTGGTCCACGGACGGACAGGGCGCCGGTCCGGCGCGGTGTGCGGGCACCGTCGCCCGCGGGACCCGCACGGACAGGGCGCCGGCCCGGTGCTGTGCGCCGGCCCGGTGCTGTGCGGTGCGCGGGCCTCGTCGTCTGCGGGCGGTCCGTCGGGGTCCGCACCGCGGACGGGGTGCGGCCCGTCCGCGGTGTCCGCGGTGCGGCGGTGTCCCGGACGCCCGGGACTCCGTCCGCCGGCCGGTGGGGAAGGCCGGGCCCGGCGGCCGGGCCGATACAGGCAGGCGGGCAAACAGGCAGGGCAGGCGGGCAGGCGGGCGGGGCTACGGTGAGCCGGACGGTTCGCGTGGCATGAGGCGGTCGAGGCGGTCGAGCAGGTCGTGCTGTTCCCGGGCGAGGCGTTCGACGCGTAGGCGCAGCCGGGCGATCTCCTCCCGCAGCAGCCGTACGTCGCTGTCGTGGCCGGGGGCCTGCGGCGGTACGGCGGCGGGGCCGGTTGGCGGCTTGCGCGGCAGTGGCGGGCAGGCGAGGGCCGCGCCGGGGTCGTGGTGGTGCAGGATGGCCTGCATCCGGGCGCGCAGCGCGGGGCCCGGTTCGATGCCCAGGTCGTGGACGAGTGTGCGGCGTGCCCGTTCGTAGGCCAGGAGGGCTTCCGCCTGCCGGCCGCACCGCTCGAGGGCGCTCATCAGCAGTTCGTGGAAGCGTTCCCGCAGCGGGTGGGCGATGGCCAGTTCCTCCAGCTCGCCGGTGATCTCGCGGCCGTGTCCCGCGCGCAGGCACGCGTCGTACAGGGCTTCCAGGGCGAGGAGCCGGCCCTCTTCCAGCAGGGCGGCCTGCGCCGAGCAGATGGCGCCGCGGCCGCTGCCCTGCAGGGCCGCGCCCCGCCACAGTGCGAGGGCCTCGCGCAGGAGGCCGGCCGCGCGGACGGGGTCGGCCCCCAGCAGTGCCCGTCCCTCGGCGGCCAGGCGGGTGAAGCGGCGTGCGTCGGTGTCGATGCCGCCCAGGCGCAGGACGTATCCGGTGGGGCGGGTCGCCAGTGCCTCGTGGTGCCGCGTCCCGGGGCCGGGCGCGGGGGCGGGGAGCAGCCGGCGCAGCCGGGCGACGTGGGCCTGCAGGGCGTTGGCCGCGTTCGACGGCGGGTGCTCGCCCCACAGTTCGTCGACGAGGCGGTCGCGGGGCACGACCTGGCCGGCCTTCACCACGAGGGCGCCGAGCAGGGCGCGCTGCTTGGCGCCCACGGGCACGATCCGCAGATCGGTGCGCGTGTCGCGGATCTGCACGGAACCCAGAATCCCAAACTCCATGCCGACCTCGCACCGGGGTGTCCAACGAGTTCCGGGCACAGTAGTCGGCGGGCCGGGAAAACGCAGGGCCTGGCGCCGGGCCGCGGGCCTGTGTGGACTGTTTCTCCAGGGGGTTTCGAGTCGGTCCGGCGGCCGGGTGCTCTCTTTCGCCGCGGGTTCGCGGGTGCGGTGCCCCGGCGCCGGCCCGGTTCCGTTCCGGTTCCGGCCCGGTTCCGTTTTCCGGGCGGTTCTCCATTACCGCTGGAGAACGACTCGGAACCGCCTCGCACCCCCCTGCACAAAACCTTCAGACCCCCTCGCG
>NZ_JBIWMA010000053.1:0-14574 GCF_044766465.1 Streptomyces sp. NPDC102259
ATCAGCCCGCCCGACCGCGGCTTCGCCTCATAAGGCGCCGTGTTGCGCTAGGTGTTGCGGTGGAGGTTGCGCTGAGTGTTGCGGTAGGTGTTGCGCCGGCCTCCATAACGCCCTGGAGTCCGCCCAGGTCACCACGGGCGTACGGCGTGGTCGGGCCGCTGACATCCCCGTTGCGACCCCCTTCGACCATGCCCTGGCTGGAGTTGAGGATGAGGGAGGGCGGGATGGGCGGCGCGGACGCAGCCGGGGATCGGGGCGCGATCTTCGTGTTGCGCGTCGGCGGGGCCGCCGCGCGTGGCCAGTGTCAGCGCGGCGATGACGTCAGGCGGGGGACGTCGGCGGGGGAGAGGTCGGGGCGCGCACGGTGCCAGTGGGCGGGATGCTGCCACCGGCCCGAGGCATCGCGGGCGACGTCGACGCCGACCTCCAACACCAGCTCGGGTTCCACCAGCGTGACGTTCAGCTTCTCCTGGCTGCCCCACCCGGCGGAGAACGACCAGCCTGTCCACGGATGACCGCGCCGCCCCGCAGCGAGCAGACCGGCGACCGCCGCACCTGCCGCCTGGGCGAGGGTGGTGGTACGGCCGACGTACTGAAGGCGCCCTTCGACGTTGTACCTGCCGAGCAGCAGCGTGCGGGGAACGGCCAGAGAGCCGGTGATCGCGCCGACGATCGCCTCGCTCGTCTCGCGGACCTACTGGTGGAGATGCAGTATCTCAAGCCTGCGCAATTCGCGCGCGAAGCAGGACGATCGCGTGAGGAGGTCGGCTGGCCGAGGCCGTCCGTCACGTGCTGATGGAGTGCTCAGCGTGTCTCTTGGTCCACTGCCATCGGTGGTCCGAGATCAGAGTGTCGGTCACCGGTGATACCTGTAGTGCGTGGAAGATGCGATTTTGGGTGCGGTAGCCCTCCTGCGTGAGGCCTTTCCGGCAGAGGTCCGGCACAGCCCTTTGGGCTGGGAGGCTCTTTGGGCGTGGGAGCGCATGTCGGCGGCGGGTGAACCTGGACCCAGTCTGGACAGGTGAAATCTGACCCGGGTGTCTTCGGTTCGGTCGTTTCAGTCGTTGTCGGTGGTGGGGACGCGTCCGAGTTCGCGTCCTCGCATGCGGAATGAGTCGCCTTTGAGGGAGTGGACCTCGGCGTGGTGGACGAGGCGGTCGATCATGGCGGCGGCGACGGTCTCGTCGCCGAAGACCTCTCCCCAGCGTCCGAAGGGTTTGTTGCTGGTGACGATCACGGACGCGCGTTCGTATCGGTTCGAGATGAGCTGGAAGAACAGGTTCGCGGCCTCGGCTTCGAAGGGGATGTAGCCGACCTCGTCGACCACGATCAGCGGGTAACGGGACAGCTTGGTGAGCTCGCTCTGGAGGCGTCCGGCGTGGTGGGCGGCGGCCAGGCGGTCGACCCAGTCGGCGGCGGTGGCGAAGGCGACGCGGTGTCCGGCCTGGCAGGCGCGGACCGCGAGCCCGATCGCCAGGTGTGTTTTCCCGGTGCCCGGCGGTCCCAGGAAGACGGTGTTCTCCTTGCCGGCGATGAAGTCCAACGTGCCCAGATGCGCGAGCTGTTGTCGCGTCATGCCGCGCAGATGGGTGACGTCGAGTTCCTCGATCGTCTTGATCGCGGGGAATCGGGCGGCTCGGACGCGGGCCTCGCCGCCGTGTGATTCGCGGGCGGAGACCTCGCGTTGGAGGCAGGCGACCAGGTATTCGGCGTGGGTCCAGGACTCCTTGCGGGCGCGTTCGGCGAGCCGGTCGGCGGCGTCCAGCAGGGCCGGCGCCTTCATCGCGCGGGCGAGGAAGGCGAGGTCGGCGGCGGTCTGGGAGCCGGTCCTGCGGCCCGCTCCGGTGCTTTCGGCGGGGGCAGTGGTGGTGCGGGGCATCAGCCGGCCTCCCTCTCGCCGCCGCCTTCGATGACGGTGAACAGCCGGTCGTAGGAGCCGAGTTCGCGTTGCTCGACCTCGACGAGCGGGCCGGCCTCGGCCTGGGACCGGCGGGTGTCCTTGGCCTGGGCGGCCTGCTGATGGCGGGCCTGCCCGCGCATCGTCTGGGCCGCGGCGGCGTGGTCGGGATCGGTGAGGGTCTGGTGGCGGGCCCAGCAGCGGGGGTGGCGGGCGACGATCACGCCGCCGGTGGCGAGGGCGATGACTTCGTCGTTGTCGGTGAGGACGGTGACCGTGTGTCCGATGGCCTGGGGGTGCACGGAGTAGTCGTTGGTGTCGACGCGGATGTAGTGGTCGCGGCCGATCCGGGTCTGCATCCGCCACCAGGCGGGTGGGTCGACGGGCGGCAGGGCGAGCATCCCGGCCCGGTCGGCGTCCCAGCGTTCGGCGGGACGAGCCTGCAGGGTGCGGTGCAGGCGCCGGTTCGCGACGGCCAGCCAGGCCGTGAGCTGGGTGTTGAAGTCGCCGGGGCCGCTGAACGTGCGACCGGGCAGAAACGAGGTCTCCAGATAGCCGTTCGCCCGCTCGACCAGCCCTTTCGCTTCCGGGTCGCGAGGCCGGCAGAGATAGATTTTCGTGGCAAGCAGGCCCGCGAACGCGGCGAACTCTGCGGTGAGCTTGCCGCGGCCGACCCCGGCCTCGTTGTCCCAGACCAGCGTTTTGGGCACGGCGCCCCACCCGTTCAGCAGCCGCCAGTGGCCGTCGATCAGGTCGCCGGTCGTCCGGGAGGGCAGCATCCGCGCGGTGATCACCCGTGAGTAGCCGGACACCATCACCAGCACCGGCGGACGTCCCGTCTGCCCGTAGCCGAGCGGGATGTCCGCCTCGGGAAACCACAGGTCGCACTGGGCCAGCTCGCCCGGCTGATAGCTCGTGCGTGAGACCGGATCGACCGGAACGTAGGCGGGACGCAGTTCTCGCACTCGTTCCTTGAGGACCGTCATCCCGCGTTCCCACCCGATCCGCTCCGCGATCACCGTGGCGGGCATTGTCGGGGTCTCCCGCAGCAGCTCACGGATCTGCACCTCGACCGCGTCGACCGCCGAGCCCCTGGCCGGCCGCTCGTACTTCGGCGGCCGGTCACTGGCCAGTGCCCGCTTCACTGTGTTCTTCGAGATGCCCAGATGCCGAGCGATCGCCCGGATCGGCATCTGCTCGGCCCGGTGCAGCCTGCGGATCTCTGCCCAGTCCTCCACGCGGATCACCCTTCCCTCCTGACCTTCCGATCAAGATCAGGTTCAGACGAAGATCACCGAGAGGGTCACTTTTGATCCGCCGTCAGAGGGTCAGAATTCAGGCGTCGCCGAGAGCGCAGGCACGGTGTGGTGTTGCCTGAGCCGTACCGCACCTTCGTTGCCGAGATCGGGAACGGGCACCGAGCACGGTCCGCCAGACGAGGGGGGTCCGCTGCCTGTAGGAGAGAAGCCAGCCAGCTGGGCTGTCTGGGAAGCGGACTGCTGGATGAGCCCGGAGCCGTTCGATGGCACCGCTGCACGCGTGCCCAATCAGCCTTTCCCTCTCGAGGAGGAATGGCAGTGGGAGTACGACTATGACGACCACAGCCGCCACTCGTTCCTGTTGCACCAGACCTACCAGCACGGCTCGGTGCTGCTTGGCAGCGACAGGTTCGGTGAGTACTGGACGCTGGTGGTGACCGGGCCGCAACGCGGTCGGGTCTGGTGGCTCAGAGACGGATGCGCCGCACCCTATGCCGACTCCCCGTCTGATCAGCCGGGGGGCGATTTCCTGCACTGGGTGAGGGACTGGCATGTCGGGCAGGGCTGGTGGCGGGCCGAGTAGCATCACCACCCCCAGGTCGGGGCCACGACCGCACGAATGGCCCCTTGGAACTTGATCGTCTGAGACGGGAACTGTCCGACACGCCAGTGTGAAGCCCCCCCGCCGCGTGCGCCTGCGCCCTCCTGTGATCCTCAGGCGCGGGCAGGATGGCGACCAGCCAGGTAGTCGGACCAGTTCTCGCCGGCCAGGGCTGCGAAGCGTTCCGCTGTTTCAAGGGGACATGTACGTTCGCATTGCCCGTGTCCCTTTCTCATTGACGATGACCTCTGTCCGGCCCAAAGAACAGCGCGGTGAACAAACCTCTTGCCCTGTCGCAGTGAAGCTGGGCCAGCGCGCCAACAGCTGCGGTAGATGGCTCGCACGCGGGAAGCGGCGCGGGCTGCAGGGGTCCGGCCGGACCTCTCCGCAAGGCACCTGGTGAGCGACAGCATGGCGCCCCGGGCACCTCAGCTACTCCCTCATCACGTTGTCGGTGAGGGGAGATGGCCCGGTGCGTGCAATGGGCCTCATCTGGAGGGGGTCTGGGTACGTTGCTACGGCCACGACTTCCCTGACCTTCTGGTCAGGTTCCGGGACAAGCCGCCGGCGACTGAGGACGGTGGCCACTGTCACCAGTAGTTCGCTCCAGGCGAGGGAATCTCCGAGGCACCTGCGGTTGCCGGTGCCGAAGGGGATGAAGGCGCCTTTGGGAATTGCAGCTCGGGGGCTGGGCAGCCACCGGCCGGGGTCGAAGCGTGATGGGTCGGGGAAGAACCGGGGGTCCCGGTGCAGGGCATACAGGCTGAAGGCGAATTCTGTCCCCTCAGGCGCCGGGGTCCCTCCGATGTCCACTCGTAGGTACTTCACGAGGTCATGCGGCTCCCCGGCGGGTGTCGCTGACGGCGTCGTCGATGACCTGCCTCAGCCGGCAGACTGCGGATCGCACAGATCTGCTGTCCACAGCATCGCACCAGGCACTGACAGGCAAGCTCGAAGATGGGCAGCAGGGGGCTCGCGCACGACACGATCTGGCAGGTCACCGCCCCTGATGGCACCATGAGTTGGGACGAAGGGTGGGGGCCCGTGCGTGGTGACAGGCGGCAGATTCAGACGGCGGTCCTGGGCGGTGCGGGCTCGGAGGAGCCTTTGATGCTGCCGCTGGAGGCGATCGAGCTGGACGCCTTCCGTCGCCGGCACGAGCACGACACGTTCTGGTGCGGACTGCTGCTCGGAGGCTGCGGCCTCCAGCTGACGACCAAGCTGTACACCGACCGGGTCTGTTCCCTGTCAAGTCGTGCGTGTTGAGGGGCTCTCAGCCCGCTTGATGGCTTCACGGGGTCCACTTCGGGAGGCTCCTCATGGCTTCCGGGCTGTGTCAGCCGGCCTGGACCGAGGGATAGATCTACTCGACGCGGTCGCGGTTGGTCAGGGTGTGCGGCGCTGTTCTTCGACGTCGTAGATCTCGGGATCTTGCCGTCGACGATGCGCATGATGTCCTGGCCGTTGATGGCGACCGTGTTGCCGCTGGCGGGGAACCCGTAGGTACCGTTAAGGGTTCACAGCCATGCGCGTACCGCCGCTCATTTCACGCTGGGTTGCCCTGGGCCAGGGCGGAGACGTCGGCCCAGTCCTGCCAGGTCTTGAGGCGCTCGGCGTAGACGTGGGGGATCATGTCCAGTCCCTGGGTGCCGAAGAAGACGCGCAGGGGCGGGGTGTCGGCGTCGACGACCTTCAGAAGCGCCGGTCCGGCCGCGGTGGGGTCGCCGAGCTTCACGTCGCGCCATCCCTCGGCCAGGGCCGCGCGCAACCCGTCGTAGGCGGGCAGCTGCGCGGCGAAGCTGGCGGAGGCACCGGACCAGTCGGTGGCGAAGCCGCCGGGCTCGACCAGAGTGACCTTGATCCCGAAGGCGGCGACCTCCTTGGCCAGGGACTCGGTCAGCCCTTCCAGGGCCCACTTGGAGGCGTGGTAACCACCGAGACTGGGGTAGGTGGTCACGCCGCCGATGGTGGAGATCTGCACGATGTGGCCGCTGCCCTGCTCGCGCAGCAGGGGCAGCGCGGCCTGGGTCACCCACAGGGCGCCGAAGAAGTTGGTCTCCATCTGGTCGCGGACCTGCCGCTCGGTCAGTTCCTCGACGGCGCCGAACAGGCCGTAGCCGGCGTTGTTGACCACAACGTCCAGGCGGCCGAAGTGCGCGTGTGCACGCTGAACGGCCTCGGCGGCGGCGGCCTTGTCCGTCACGTCCAGTGTCAGCGGAAGCATCGCCTCGCCGTGGGCGGCGACCAGGTCCTTCAGCGTTTCGGTGTTGCGGGCGGTGGCCGTGACCTGGTCGCCGCGCTCCAGGGCGGCGAGGGCGAACTCGCGGCCGAAGCCGCGCGACGAACCGGTGATGAACCAGACCTTACTCATGACGTAAACCTCCTGTGGGGATGGACAGCCACCCGTAAGCGGAATGGCTATCCCGATTAACTATACGGGATGAACGTCCCGCTTTCTAGTTGGCTGTGGAGACGGGCGGCGGCAGCGATCCACCGCCCCACGCTCGGCGGCCTTGCACTGCTGTCACCTGGAAACGGACTCTCGACTCAGGGCCTGGATCTCCTGCGGGAAGCTCGCCCCGGTGAGCCCGAGGCTGCTATATCGCGTCAAGCCGCTTGAGGAAGCCCTACCTTTCTGGTGGGTTCGAAATGATCATTCGTAAGATCAGCGGGACCCAGGGGCTCTGGGCATGGCTGATGAGGGTGAGACCGTCAGATGAGGCCGTGCGCGTCCTGTTGGTCACCCGCCACGGTGCGGTCCTCGCCGCCACAGTGACCGACATGCTCGACGCCATCCGCGCGGCCAAGGAGGCCCTGTCCACCGAGCACCTCATCCAGCCCCCGGGTCAGAGGCGAACGCGGGAAGACCGGTCCACTATAATCGGGACAGTTGTCCCGCTTGGTCGGAAGTCTGAGGGTCTTTGATGCGTGCTGATGCCGAGCGCAACCGCAAGCGTGTCCTGGAGGTGGCGTTGGAGACGTTCGCCGCCGAGGGTCTGTCGGTGCCTGTGGCGGAGATCGCCCGGCGGGCCGGTGTGGGCACGGGGACGGTCAGTCGCCATTTCCCGACGAAGGACTCGCTGTACGAGGCGATCGTGCTGCATCTGGTGGCCGAAATCGTCGACGGAGCCCGGCAATTGGCCGCGACCCGTGATCCGGGCGCAGCGTTCTTCGAGTTCTTCGCCCTGCTGGTCGAGCACAGCGCGGCCAATCTCGGTCTGTCGCAGGCGATGAGCGGGACAGGCTTCGACGTCCATTCGGTCGCCTTGGCCCCCGAGCACAATCTGCTGGCCGTGGAAGAGGAGCTGCTCGTCGCTGCGCAGAAAGCCGGCACCGTGCGGCCGGACGTCGTGCCTGGCGACGTCAAGGCGCTCATGGTCGGCTGTCTGGCCCGGGAGCAGCAGGGCCCCGACCCGGAGGCGCGCAAGCGCATGATCGACCTGGCGTGCGCGGGGCTGCGCGCCCAGCGGTAGCGGCGTCTGCCGACCGCGTCGAGGATCGGGGAAGCGGCGCCCGCTTGCTTCAGTTGCAGGGTGCCATCAGTGTGTCGTCGTCCGGGACGCGGCCCAGGACTCAGGTGCGCAGGCCGGTGCGGAGGGGGTCGCCGAAGACGTGGGCCGACTGCGCGAGAGTCGGCGACTGTGCCTTGAGGCGGTGGTTCAGCGGCATGCTGTCGCGCCGACTCTCGACGCAGTCGAGCAGAACGGCGGTCAGTGAGAGTGTGCATCGTGAAGTTGCAGGTCGCGGGTCTGGTGTGCGCGGGGTTCTCGATGCTCGTGCCGGTCGCGGGTGGATGGCTTCGGTGAAGATCGTCGGTCATCGGGAGACTTTGCGGTTCGTCAGGACCAGCAGGGCCCTGACCAGTGCGGTCGCCTACTTCGGGTCGGTGCGGACCTTGCCGAGGACCCGCCAGTTCTTGAGATGGCGAAGCCGTGCTCGACTGGTGCGCGGACGGCGGAGTGCGCGGTCCAGGCGCGGGGCGCGGGCGGCGAGCAGGCCGACGGCTTCCCGCACCCACCGGGTGACGGTGGTGCGGTGCACTCCGTTGCCGCCGGCGAGGTCGCCGGGCCGCTGGTCACAGCGCAGCACTGCGAGCACGATGCCCGCGATCTTCCCGGCGGGCAGGGCCCGCCACCGCGAGCCGATCTTCTTCAAGTGGCCGCGCATCAGGTCGGCGAGATAGTTCAGAGTGACGCTCGACAGGGGCAGGCGGGCGGTGTAGACAAGGCCGTCAGGGCCCGCAACGGTACTGTTGGCTTTCTTCACACCAAACTCAACTGCCGCCGAGGGTCCGCTGGTTACGTCCTGCTGGCAGCGGCCTGCGACGTCGTCACCGACGTGCGGCGAAGCGGCCGTCGGGTCGTTTGTGCAGCCAGCCGCGGTCGGCGAGCTTGGTCATCTTCGCGCGCAGGGGCTCCAGCTTGCCGCGCACCGAGGTGTCCAGCCCAGCCGTTCGCCGACTGCCCTGACCTGCACCGGTCCGTCGGCCTCCCGCACCAGCGCCAAAATCTTGCGGTTGTCCTCGGGCAGCGCGGCCTCGTCAGGATTCTCGCCGCGGTGCGGGATCAGCAGCACAGCCCCGCCCCGCCCCGCCACCCGGGGCGGGGCTACGGCCGCGACCCGGTCCTGCTCGGCCAGCCGGTTCAGGACCCGCTCGGCGATCACCAGTTCCTCCCGCTCGGCCTGGGCCTCGTGGGAGCGGCCAGGCGGTCGGCGCAGCAGAACCCGACAACGGCTTCGACCGACAGGTCAGACGATGCGAGTATCCCGACCGCCCCTCACACCAGACCGGTGACCTGCAACTTCACGATGCACGGGTCTCACTCGGCGAGGAAGTTGGTCACCTGGGTGACGAACTCCTTGGCGTACTGGAAGAGGAAGCCGTGGCCTGCGCCGGCGTAGAGGACGAGGGTGGCGTTCTGCAGGTGCTGGACTGCGACATAGGAGGCCAGGGCGGGGATCATTACGTCGTTCACTCCGTTGGCGTACAGCACGGGCTGCGTGATGGCTTCCAGGCCGGCCTGCACCTGCTCCCACGGGGTCGACCCGCTCTTGGCCAGGGCGGTGAGCTGGCCCGCGGCCGCCTCATCGGATACATAGGGGCGCCCGTTGGGGAACCGGGTGGAGACGTGGGCGATGTGCCGCCGGCCGGCGGCGGTAGCCGCCTCGGTCTCCGGGTAGAGCAGGTAGATCATGTCGTCTGCGTCAGCCTTCGGCTTGGTCGCGATGCCGAGGACCTTCTCGGTCAGCTCCGGCACGCCGGGCACCTGGCCGCCGGGGGTGCTGCTCGCGACGATGAGCTTGCGCACCAGGTTGGGACGCTTGAGGACGACGTGCTGGGCGACGATGCCGCCCAGGGACCAGCCGAGCAGGTCGGCCTGGGCGAGGCCGAGGGCCTCGATGAACTCGATGGCATCATCAGCGAAGCCCTCGATGGAGTCACTCGGGGTGCCGTCGGTGTAGCCGGTGCCGACGTTGTCGAACAGGATCACGTCGTGGTCGGCGGCCAGGAGGTCCAGGAACTCCGGGTCCCACCAGTCGAGGGTGCCGCGGAAGCGGTTCAGCAGGACCAGCGGGGTGCCCCCCTGTGGGCCCAGTCGCCGGTAGGTGAACGTCGCGGAGGAGCTCTCCACGGTCAGATCGTCGGCCTTGTCTGCCAGAAACGTGCTCATGAGCAGGTTCTCTTTCCTGTTTGGCGCACTTGCCGGTGGAGGTGAAGGGGTGTCGTCCGCTCGCGGCGACGATCGCGCATCCTCAGCCCGACTAGCCCGACTAAGTAAGACGCTCGGTTTACTTAAGGGGACCGTAGCACGCGTGTCGGGCTATGTAAAACGATCGGTATCCTTAAGTCATGACCAAACCCATCCCCGTACGGCGGCGCCGCGGTCGCGGCGCCCGCGAGCGGATCCTCAAAGCGGCGACCGAGCTGTTCACCGCCCAGGGGATCAACGCGACCGGAATGGACCAGCTGTCGACCGTCGCCAACGTCTCCAAGCGCACCCTGTACACGCACTTCCCCAGCAAGGATGAGCTCGTCCAGGCGTACTTGCACGCGCTGGAGGACAGCGACCTCCCGCCCCTTGGGCCTCCCGACGGGCCGGCGCTGGACCCGCGAGCGCAGCTCCTCGCCGTCTTCGACTGGGAGCCGCCGAAGCCGACCGCTCCGCTGCGAGGCTGCCCGTTCCTGAACGCCAGCGTCGAGGTGCCCGACCCCGACCACCCCGTGCACCAGCTGGCCGCGGCCCACAAGAGGGAATTCGCCCGCCGCCTTGCGGTCATCGCACGACAGGCCGGGATCGCTGCCCCGGAAACCCTCGGCGAGCAGCTCGCCCTGCTCTATGACGGCGGGGCCGCCCGCGCCGCCGCGCTCAACAGCGGTCAGACCGCGGCTTGTGCCCGATCCATCGCGGAGCTCCTGATCGATACCGCCCTTGCCGCCGCTCACCCGGCATCCCGCCGATGAGGCCGACAGTCTGGGCTCGGCCACGTGCGTGGCACGGCCAGCTCACGTAGAAGCTGCGAACGGCCAGACCCGGAGCCGTCGCCGACCCGGGATTCGTCGGACGGGACGACACCGCCCGGATACCGGCCCGGCGGTGATCACCGGCTACAAGGCGGCACGGAACAGGCCCCTGACGCGTGGTCAGAGGCTGTCCGACAAGGCGCTGGCGGCCGTGGGGGCCCCGGTCGAGCACGGCTTCGCGCACCTCAAGAACTGGCGCGTGCTCGGCAAGGTCCGCACTGACCCGGCGTGGTCGACCGCCCTGGTCAGGGCCCTACTAGGGCCTGTTCTAAGTTGAGATCACGGAATCGATCATTCCCGCTTCAGGAGGGTGCTGGCTGCGGTAGACCGGTGGCGTGACTCGTGGGGATCTGACTGATGCCGAGTGGGAGTTGATCGAGCCGCACCTCCCGCTGGGGTCGTTCGGGCCGATCCCTGACCTGCGCAGCTACTTCAACGCGGTGATGTGGCGGTTCCGTAACGGCAGTCCCTGGCGGGATGTGCCGGAGAGCTACGGCTCCTGGTCGACGATCTACGACCGGTTCCGGATGTGGGCGCGTGACGAAGTCTTCCAAACCTTCATGGAAGCGATGATCGCCGAGGCGGGGGCCCGCGACGATGTCGATCTGAGCCTGGTCAGTGTGGACTCGACCATTGCCCGCGCGCATCACCACGCGGCGGGCATGGTCGTCGAACCGGAGCTCCTTGAGGACTTGGAGAAGGCCGTGGCGGAGGAAAAGGGGCTGCAGCAAAGGGGCAAAACGACCCCGTAGGCGAGGGGGCCGCGAACAGGGAGGATCCCGAGCGGGAACAGCGCCGCGCCGTGCGCCGACGCCGCAGGGCCCGACTGCGGGCCGCCGAACTGGGCCGCTCCCGGGGCGGACTCACCAGCAAGGTCCACCTCGCCGTCGAGCGGCGCTGCCGCCCGCTGTCCATCATCCTCACCCCCGGGCAGGCCGCGGACAGCCCGCGCTTCATTCCGGTCCTTAACAAGATCAAGGTGCTCGGTCCCCTCGGCCGTCCCAGGACCCGGCCGGACGCAGCGGCCGGCGACAAGGCGTACTCCTCCCGCGCCAACCGCCCACCTGCGCAGACGCAACATCAAGGCGGTGATCCCGGAAAAGACCGACCAGGCTGCCAACCGCAAGAAGAAAGGACGCTCCGGCGGCCGCCCCGTCAGCCACGACGCCACACTGTACAAAGATCGCAACACAGTCGAGCGCGCCATCAACAAGTTCAAGGAATGGCGGGGGCTGGCCACCCGCTACGACAAGACACCCGAGAGCTACGCCGCAGGACTCCACTTGCGCGGGTCCATCCTCTGGTTACGCAGCCTTCAAGCCCTCCCGTGACCTCAACTCACTTGGCCCTAGCCGGAGTGCGAGCCGCGGGTCCGGCGCAGTCGAGTCACCGGGTCAACTCGGATCGCACTACCGCGAACGCCTCGTCCAGTGGCCGGCGGCCCACGGCGTTCCAGGCTGCTCCAGATCTTTGTGCCGACTTCGGCCATGGCGACCAGCCGGAGTGCCTGCTGCCGTTCAGGGTCCGGCCAGCGGTCGGCCAGGGCCTCGGTGATGATCCGCTCCTGGCGCTCATAGTTGGAGTGCTTGCGGGCGGGAAGGGGCTCCGCCGACCGCATCAGCCGGTCGAGTGCTACCGGCCCGGCTGCTCGGGCTCCATCCGGAAGCAGACCGAGCGGGTCTTCGCGGCGGCCGTGCGCAGCTCGTCGTCGGTGGGCTGCCGGTCGCCTGGGAGGCCGAGCATCAGCCCCTTGGCGGCCTTGGGCCCTTTGCGCCGGCCGAACTCACCCAGCAGGGCGGCGACTTTCTCAGGGTCCTCGACGACCGTCGGGACGGCGGCGTGGTCCTGGCCCCGGATGCGCAGCCGGACGGCGGATCCTTCGCGCTGGGGATCCAGCCGAGCTGGGAGGACATGGCGAGCACCGTGCCGGGGTCCCAGTCGAAGTAGCCGATGGGGACCGTGTGTTCGCGGCCCGTCCTGTGCCCCTTGTACGTGAGCAGCATCAGGCGCCCGCTCAGCGGCTTGTGGAAGCGGGAGGCGAGCAACGGCCGTACGACCTTGTTGGCGGCCCGGAAGATCTTCACCATGGGTGGCGTGGCCGTGTTCGCCGCGGGTGTGCCGGAGGTGCTCACCGGGTGCCGCCGGGGGCGGTGTGGACGATCTCGGCCTGGTCGCGTTTGGTGTAGGCGTCCCAGTAGTGCTCGGCGATGGTCTCGGGCTCGGTGCCGGGACCGCTGCCGATGAACACCCCGATCGCCACGTGCGCGGTGTGCACCCCGTGCTCGGCGAGGTCGATGCCCAGGGCCATGGCGTAGTTGCGCAGGGCCGCCGCCGCGACGCCGATGCTGCCGAACGCGCCGCCGCTCGGCCGGACCGAGGAGGCGCCCGTGGAGAACAGCAGGGTGCCGCTGCCGCGTTCGAGCATGGCGGGCAGCACCTGACGGACCGCGGCGACCGCTCCGTACAGGTAGTAGTCGAGCTGCTTGTGGAGGTCCTGCGCCGTGGCGTCGACGGCGGCGGCGCCGGCGAAAGTGGGGTCGGCGGGTGAGTACTCCAGTACGTCGACGGCCCCGAACCGGTCGGCGACCGCGGCGAGCGCCGACTGCAGCGAGTCGGGACGCGTCACGTCCGCGGCGAAGCCCGCGGCCTCGATGCCCTCCTCGGCGAGCCGCGCGGCGAGCGCGTCGAGCTTGTCCTGGGTCCGGGAGACCAGGGCGACCTGGAAACCCTCCCTTCCGAAGCGGCGGGCGATGGACAGGCCCAGGCCGGGGCCTGCCCCGATGATGGCGATGACGGGCATGGGTGGTGCTCCTGTGGTCGGCCGGGCTGGATGAATGAGGGGCACCTCCCGCCCCGACAGCGGTCGGGACTGAAAGTCGAGGGCAGCCTCATGTTCTTGGATCGTAGCAGAGAACATGAGGCATCCCTCCGGTTGGTAGCCTGAGTGACATGGCCATCGACCGTCCGTCCGCCTCCGCCGGGAACCCGGCCCCTGTCCGCCCCCTGCGGCGCGACGCGCAGCGCAATCGCGAGGCCCTGCTCACCGCGGCCCGCTCCTGCTTCGCCGAGCAGGGCCTGGAGGCACCCCTGGAGCAGGTGGCCAAGCGGGCCGGGGTGGCCATCGGCACGCTGTACCGGCACTTCCCCACCCGGCTGGACCTGGTGCAGGCGACCTTCGCCGAGAAGCTGGCCGTCTGGCGGGAGGCCGCCGAGAAGGCCGTCACCATGGATGACGCCTGGGCGGGGCTGTGCCACTTCCTGGAGACCATGTGCGAACTCCAGTCACAGGACCGGGGGTTCAACGACCTTGCCTCCATACGGCTGCCGGAAAGCGCCTGCCTGGCAGGCGCCCAGACCCGCATCCGCGAACTCGGCGTACACATCGTCGAGCGTGCGCAGGAGCAGGGCAGCCTGCGCCCCGACCTCACCCCCGAGGACCTTGCCTTCGTCATCTGGTCGCACAGCCGCGTCACCGAGGCCACCCACGCCATCGCCCCGGACGCCTGGCGCCGCCACCTTTACCTTCTGCTCGACGGCTTCCGAACCGACCGCGCCCACCCGCTGCCAGCGCCGCCGCTCACCGAGGAGCAGCTGTACCGCGCCATGATCAGCCTCGGCGGAAACGGGGCCTGCGGCGCCTGACCGTCGGGACGCGCGTTGTCCCAAGGCGCCGCGGGAGCCCCTTCCCGGCGACCAGGCCGAGCCGGTACGCCTCCGTCCCCGCGACGCAGAGTTCGTGGAGGCGTTTGGTGACCTCCGCGTGCACCAGCGACACGGCGCGCTCGAAGGCCGCCTCGTCGGCGAAGCATTCGCACATCCAGACCACGTCCGGGTCCTCGCTGCTGACATGCGTCAGGTAAAGCAGCCACGACGCCACGCTCTACAAAGACCGCAACACAGTCGAGCGCGCCATCAACAAGTTCAAGGAATGGCGGGGGCTGGCCACCCGCTACGACAAGACACCCGAGAGCTATGCCGCAGGACTCCACCTGCGCGGGTCCATCCTCTGGTTACGCAGCCTTCAAGCCCTCTCGTGATCTCAACTCAGAACAGACCCTAGTCCTCACGAACCGCGAAATCTCCCGGTGACCGACGATCTTCACCGAAGTCATCCGCCCACGACCAGCATGAGTACCCCGAACCCCACACCCGTGACCAGAAACGTCACGATGCACACTGCTCAGTGAGGTCCACAGTGGCTCGTCGGGCCGGACCTCCAGCAGGGCGCGCCACTGGTCGTGTACTTCCAGGTTCGGGACGGTGGCTTTCTTGCCTGAGCGACAGCCCGGCATCG
>NZ_JBIWMA010000054.1:0-14496 GCF_044766465.1 Streptomyces sp. NPDC102259
CGCCTCACCGGCGAGAACACCATCTCCTGGCGTGACCCGACATCACGTAGCCAAGGGCCTATCTCGGGATAAAACAACGGGAGAAAACGACCTCTAAGAACCACACGTCGGGCGCGAATGACCGCGCCGCGGCGGCGAAGGCCAGCACGAGGCTGACTACGTCGTAGTTCACAGTGGCTGTTTTCCTTCGTTTCAGGCGGCGGCATGACCGCTCTGTCCCCCGTCGGGCGGGCAGGCACCTAGAGCACCGTTGCTCCGGGGAACAGATAAGCCCACCGGTACGGGTGTATGTGCAGGCCACCGAACACATCTTTTTAACGGAAAGTAACTTTCCGCTTACGGTGGCGGCGCTATCGCATTTGCTGGCGCGCACCGCCATATCCCGCCACCCCGCGCATGCGCCTCGCCACCCCCGGCGAGCAGGCCGTCCGCGCGAAACGAAGGAATGTGGGCGACATTTGCGCGAACCTGCAATTGCACGGTCAATTTCGCGGTGTGCTCCAGATCACGTTTGACCGCCTGGGTGAGTGCGCTCCTCTGCGCCCCCGCTCCTGGCGTGGATCACGGCGCGCCGTCTTGACCATGCAGGGGCCATGCCTGCGCAGGTCTCGCCTTCGCCCGTGCCGGCGGCCGGAAGGCTCCCGGCGGGGCGCGGCCACGCTTGCAGGATGTCCGAGTCCTGCCCCGAGGTGCGCCGCCTTCACGGGGAGCGGCCCGACAGGCCCGGGAAACCGCTGAAATCGGCCGCACTGCGTATACGGGTACGTACCCGTACCCATAGGCTGGTGTGCGGGAAGGAGCACATCAATGTCTGATGCCAATGTCCGTATCCCTGAGGAAGCCAAGGACCGGCTGGCCGCCATAGCTGCGGCGGAGGGGCTGTCGCTGCGGGCGTACCTGGCGCGTCTCGCGGAAACGCTGCTGACTCCGGCCGAGCGCGCCGAGCGGGCCGCGAAGGCCCTGGCCGCGTTGCAGGAGTGGAACGGCTACGCCCCGACCGCCGCGCAGGAGCAGGACCTGGACAACGAGCTGGACCGGCGCCTGGCCCGGGTGAGCGCCCGGTGAGCGACGTCATGCACATCGTTCTGGACGACACCGCGATGGCTGCGGCCGGCCAGGGCAACGTCCTTGCTTCCCGTCTGATCCACCGCGCCCACGTCGAATCGGGCTGGTTCCTGTATGCCCCGGCGTGCGCGCTGGTCGAAGCCGACCGGGCCCGGCCTGGAACCGCGGAGCACCTGATCAGCCTGCCCGGGATCACCGTTCTGGATCTGGATCTGGCTGCGGCCCTGGCGGTGGCGCGGCAGGAGACGTGGGCGGCTGCGCACAGCCAGTACGCGTCGCAGCCGACCCCGGAGCGTCCCGACGGTGCCGTCATCGCGACCACCGCACCCGAGCGGTGGGCAGGTGAGCCCGTCCGCGTCCTGGACCTCACGCCCTGAACCTGTGCGCGCCCCGGATCAGGGCTGGCTGCGAAGCCGGATGCGCCGTGCGGTGACGAGCTGACGCCACCGGTCGCGGGTCGCCTGCTCGCCGTCGAGCCAGGCGGGCGGGTGATGGCCGGCGGGGAGCGGGAGGCCCGCCATGAAGTGGGCGATGTCGACGAAGTAGGCGTGCTCTTCGGCGGACGTCTGTTCCCGAAGCCGGGTGAGGGTGGCGTTCCATGCGGTGTGGTCGTCGAGGACGGCCTGGTGGAAGGCCCCGGCCAGCTCGATCGCGGGCGCCAGCGAGGCGAGGCCCGCGATGTCGAGTTCGGTGCGCAGCATGGCGATTCGGTCGTGGACACTGTCGCTGCCGGCATCACGGATGAGTTCGGCCCGGCGGACGTTGAGGGTGGTGGCGCGCAGATTGAGGCCGGCCAGGAGCTGGTGGGCGAGGTCGATTTCCGGCTCGGCCTGGTCGGGGGCGTAGAGCGCGACGGCGAACGCGCGCAGGGCCTGGCAGTGGGCGGCCTCGCCGGCTTTGCCGTGTTGTTCGGCTTCGGTGCGTCCGGCGAGGTAGGCCGCGGCGGCCCGCTCGGGTTGGCCTTGGAGCCAGTACAAGTCACCCAGTACGCGCTGGTGGCGGCCTTCCCAGCCGAGGTGCCGGGCAGCGGCGAGGGCAGTGGGGAAGTCGCCGGCCAGGCGTGCTGCGTGGGCGAGTCCGCGGCGGGCGGCCGGGGCGAGGCGGCCGCCCTGGTCGGCGACCTGTTGGTAGTCGTGGCGGGACCGGGCGGCTTGGCCGGTGTCGCGCAGGGATTTGGCCCGGTAGTAGAGCGCCATCTCCTGGAGGTCGGCGGGCAGCAGTTCGGCCTCGAGGACGGCGGTGAGCCGGCTGGCGGTACGGGCACGGTGTTCGTGCTGGCGGCGGGTGAGGGTGCTGAGAAGTTCGACCAGGGCGTCGGCGGCCGTGCTCAAACCCGTGTCGGTGTCCGTGTCGGGTGGGGCGAGAGGCTCCCAGACGGAGTCGCTGACGTAGGTCCAGGCGGCGTCGGTGAGCCAGCCGAGATCCAGACGGTGGTCGCGGGCCAGGCGCAGGCCTTGGCGCAGGCAGGCGACCAGCAGCAGTCGGCCGGGGCCGTCGGCGGCCTGGTGCTGCTCGCCCAGGGTGGTGAAAGCGCGCTGGGCGGCCTGCTGCCAGTCGCGTTCGGTCCAGCGGTCATCGGCGGTGTCGTCGGCGTTGCGTACGGCGGAGCGGATCAGGCCGTGGAGGTGGAACGGCCACAGGCCGAAGGGGGTGTCGCGGACGAAGGGCCGCTCGGTCAGCCGCAGCGCGGGCCCTTCGTGGGACAGGCCGGCGGCCCGGGTGGCGAGCGGCACGTCGAAGGCGTCCAGCAGGCTGACTGAGCGCAGGACGTGGCGTTCCTCGGGGGTGAGGTCGGACAGGGTGCGGGCGACCAGGGCGGGGAAGTCGTGGTCGAAGTCGTCGGGTTGCGGAACATGGCCGCTGCGGCTCAGTTCGAGGAATCGGGCGACGGACAGGTCGAGGTGCAGGGGCAGGCCGTGTGAGCGGGCGGCGATGACCTGCCGGATGTTCTCGCCGATGAGGGGCCGGCCGTCCCGGGTGAGACGGCGGGCGAGGTATTCGTCGCAGTCTTCGGGGGAGAAGTCGCCGATGAGTACCTGCCGTCCCGCACCGGACTGCGCGGGGGTGCGGGCGGCGGGCACGGTTGTGTGGGCGAGTCCGGGCCATGCGGCGGGGCCGGTGTAGTCGAGCTGCCCTTGCAGGGCGGTGTCGGCCCACTGAAGGCGGGAGCGGCCGGTGATCACCCAGAAGGCGTTCGGCATCAGCCACACCGTCCGCTGGATCAGGCGTTCCAGGTCGCGGCGGGTGCGGTCACCGATGTCCTCGAACGTGTCGAGCAGCACGACAGGCACAACCTGCTTGCCTTCGGGCAGGCGGGCGAGCTCCCACGCCAGCAGGTGCGGGTAGAAGGACAGCGCTTCCAGGTCGGGTTCGGCCTCCAGCAGATCCGCCAGCCGGGCGCATCCCGCCAGCGCACGCACGGTCTGGCGGCGCTCGCGCAGCGCGCTGACGAGGGCTCCGGTGACCTGGCCGACGACCGAGCCGATGGTGCCGGGCAGCATGAGCGCCTGGGCGACGTCGGCGAGCGCGGACTGCATCTGCTGCGGCAGCGCCTGCCCGAACCGGGAGCCGAGACCGCCCCGGCGCAGGTACTCCTCCAGCGGTTCGCCGGAGTGGTTGGCTTCCCAGTAGCGGCGCAGTGCCAGGTCGAAGGCGGGTAGCGGACGTCCGGTATGGGTGAGGGCGGCCCGGAGGGTCAGCACGATCTGTTCGAAGTCGGTGCCGGTCGAGCGGGCGAGGTCAATGCGCACGGGCAGGATCCGGTCGGCCGGCCATCCGGGATCGCCCCACTGGGAGGGGCGGCGGCCGGCGTCGGCGAGGGCCGTCTCCAAAGTCCGCGACAAGGTGGTCTTGCCGATGCCGCCCACCCCGTGGAAGACGAGTACGTGGCTGCGGGGTCTCTCGAGGTCTTCGGGGTCGAAGCCGGGTGCGCTGATGTGCCGGAGGTGCTCGGTGAGCGCGGCCGCGACCGTCTCCCACTGCGAGGACCGGTTCGTGAAGGCTTCTGCGGCCTGCACGCTGCGGTCGTTCGTACTGAACAGGGCCCTGAGATCCCGGCCTGCCACACCCACCCCCGAAAATGATCAACGGCAGGGTTAACCTACGCCCGTTCTCCGGGATTTGGGGAGTCCGCCTTGGTGCTACGGCCAGGCTGGGCGGCGGTTTTCAGGCCCGCGCCAATCTCATCCGACGGGTTGCCAGGGGTCGTCTCTCGTCATTCCAGTCTCCACTGTCAGTGAGGCCCCTTAGTCTGTCCGTGATCGCGCCCCGTACAGGTGGCGGCGTGGGACTGCCAGGTCCGGTCACGGCCGGAATCGCCCCCTCGCCCCCGGTACGCGGCCGGTTCATGGCGCAGGTCCGGTCACGGTCGGAATTCGCCTGTTCCGGGAGCGCAGGGGCTTCCTGCGTGCCCTCCTACCGGCACGCAGAAAGCGAGTTCTGATCACATGCTGACGCCAGAGACGGCCACTCTCCCCGAGATCCTCGGTCGCGCCCCCGCGGACGCAGCGCGAAGTCTGGCTCAGGCCATCCGACGGTGCCCGGCCATCGCCCAAGCCGACTGTCGGCCCGATGAAGAGGTGCTGGAGGTAATCTCCCGAAGCGTGGCCGAACCGAGCCCGGTGCAGAGCCTTTTCTCTCGGGACCTGGGCTCCGACGGGCGGCTGCATTTCCTCGACGGTGGCGTGCTCGGAGGCTGCCACCAGATCATCACCCCGCCGATCCAGATTCTCACCCTTTTCCTCCTCCTGGTGAGCAATGTCCGGGATGAGGAGAGCAGCGACTACAGCGGAACGGGAGGCGACATCGGGGCTCTGCCATTCCCGCCCGCGGCCCAGCCTTCTTCGGAGTCCTCCGTACTGGAACTGCGATCAGAGGGCCCTCACGCCCTGGAGAGGCCTGAGGAGCGGCAGAAGTGGACTGTTCATCAGGTCACCAGCTCGGCCTCGAACCGTACGATCGCCACGGTCACCACGCAGGGCCAGCGTCGCCCTATCGACACCGCGCTCGTGCGCATCGTTGACAACCATGGCAAGCCTCTGGCCCGTGGCATCACGCCGATCGACGGTCACGGGCGTGCAGGGATGAAATTCCATGCACTCGTACAGTTCTGCGCCGCTCTCAAGCTGCCCTTCAAGCTGTACGACTTCACGCTGCTCGGGAAGGAGGAACAGGAGCGGATCATCGACACGCTCGTCCCCTGCCTTCAGCAAGCCCGCGATCAGCTTCTCGTGGCGAAGAACGTCAAGGGCACCGTAGAGATCCAAGTGTCCTACCGTGGTGCTGCGCGGACGGTGGCAGTACCGGCGGACAAGGCGCTGGCTGCGGTGTACAGCTGGACAACGACCGCTCAGGTAGTCCTCGGGGCCCGGTACGTGGGCAGCGGCGTCCGTGACTATGCCGCCTCGCTGACGCGGCGTTACGAGACTGTGCACAACGACCCGGAGGCACTGCCGCAGGGAGCTGCTGTGGCCCGACTGGCTCAGCATGCTCTGGACCGGCTCGCCGATGCCGGGGTCTTCGACCGGGTACCGGTTTACGGGCGGACGATCGTGGACTACATGAAGATGCCGTCCACCCGGCCGGACGGCATGGAACTGGAGTACCTGGCGCTCCTGGCCGTGTGGGCCTTCAACCGCAGCACCGCCGCGGCGAAGGACGTCTATGCCGAGCTCGGCATGTACAGCACCGACTCCGGTACCCGCGCCGGGAAGCTGCGGGGCCGGGTGGTTGCCCACTTGGTCCACCGATCCCTGCCGCGGGTGAAGGACAGTTACCACAGTGCTGCCGCCCAGTCTCTGCTGGTTGGGAGTTCGGGACTGCCTCCGGAGCCGATCTGGCGTCCCATCTCCACGGTGATGGACACGGTGACCGCCAACGCAGACACCACGATCGGCAAGCAAGCGCTGGCCGAGGCCCGGATCCGGACCGTGATCGCCGCGACGGCGGCCGGTGTTCTGCAGGCTGCATACGGGTCCCAGCAAGTGACCCGTGCCCGAGGACAGGCGAATACCTTCGTCACCCGCATGGTGTCGAACAAGCCGGGTGCGCGCAGCGCCTGGGGGCGCCGGCAGGCGGAGGCCATCGTTGAGGTGTACTGGACGCACGGCGGTACGCAGGATCTCCCGCAGGTCAGCCAAGACGCCCCTGCGCCTGGCGCTCGGTACGAGCGAGTCCGCTCCGGCGGCGAGATCGTGCCCGTGACCGACGAGTCGATCCGCAAAGCCTGGAAGGCTGGGAAGGCTGAGGGGCCCCCGGACAACAGCGATCTCGAGCTGCAGATCTCCGAGAACGTGGCTGCGGCGCAGGACGCCATCGACACCTATCACCGACACCTCGGTGAGTCAGGCACCTGCAGTCAGAGCTGGAAGGCCGTTGTGAGCACCCAGGTGTTCAACGTCGTCACGTCCATCGGAAATCTGAAGGAGGTTTGATGCTGCGCTGGAACTCTGCCGTGTCCAGGGCAGTCGTCGACCTTCTGGGCGACGACCTCACCATCACCGATCCGCAAGTGCGCCCACTTCAGCCTCGTATCCCGGAACGCCCGCACCACGTCGGGCTGTACATCGCGCTGGGAGTGACGTACGAGATCCTGTATGTCGGGATGACAGAGCGGATGCACACGGCGTTCGCCACCGGCGCTCGCCTTCGCGAGCACCTCACGGAACAGAACAAGCGCGACAGGTGGGAATCCGTCGTGGAACTGCCTCTTCGTGAGGACCTTGAGCGCCGCCAGGTCGCCCGCCTTGAAACCCGCGTCGGAGTCCTCCTCGGTCGCCCCGGTGGCCACCGTCCGCGGAAGAGCCACGTGTGACACCTGGGGCCCGGATCTACGGTTCGGGCCCCACGCAGCGCAGGTCACCGCCGTCCCTCGGTAGGCCAAAGACGGGTTCTGAGACGTAGAGACCGTGGTGGCATCGGACCGGGCAGGCGGCCCAGGAGGACAATGGCGACTCCCAATCATGATCAAGTCGAGGGGGTTGCCGTGTCCGGCACACCAGATCAGCCCGACTTCTCCGGCCTGAAAGGCGGCGAAGAGCAATCGGCGGAGGAAGCCGTCCAGGAGTTGGTGAACTGGTACAACACCCAGATCATGACGGAGCGCCGCGCTTCGGTGCCTGATGAGGAGCGGATCGAGGAGCTGAAGGCCGGCCGCCAGGCCGCGCTCGCCGACCAGGCGCAGCTGGCGACCGCCGACCCGGAGGAGGCCGCACGAATCGCCGCCGTCTATGCGGCGCGGCTGAGGGAGCTCAACGAGTCGTAGCCCGGGACCCGTCGCAGGATGGGCAGGGACCAGGCGTGCGGGCGCGGCCGGTCGATGCGGGCCGGCTGCACCCGAGACGGCATCAGGTGCCGGGCGAGAGCGGCGATCTCGTCCAGCTCGCCCCGATGCTGCGGCAGCGCCCGGCGCAGCGCCTGGTGGAGACGGAGGAACGCGACGGCCTCCTGCTCGGTGTACGGGCGGCGTCGTTCCGCCGTCAGCGCCCACGACGTCCGCCCGGCGCCGCCGACCTCGTGACGTACCAGGGCGTGGCCGTCCCGGCGGATCACGGTCACGGCCGCGATCTGCGGGTGCCGCTCAGCGATCGCGACGACGTCGGCGAGCGCGCGAAAGCATGTGTCGTGCCCGGCGCGTGTGGTGAACCGCCCGGTGCCGCCGCGCTGCAGTGCCCGGGCGTAGCGCAGTGCGGTGGCAAGTCGGCTGTCAGCTTCCCGTACGGCCAGGACCACGAGTTCGACCGGATAGCCGGTGGTCGCAAACGGCAGCGCGCTGTCGAGGAACTCCTTGGCGCTGCCGGGGGCGGCCTCGATCAGGACGTCGCCGCGCCGCACGCGTACGTACTCCTCAGCCTGGGCGAACCACGACCTGTAGTCGGCTCGGATGGCTGCCCCGGCGCTGCGGGGATCGTCGCGCAGCAGCTGGTAGTAGTCGGGGTGCGAGGCCTTAAAGTCGTCGCCGACCAGGCGGGTCGTGCCGGTCCGCATGGCGCGGCGGACCATCCTGGCGGCCAGGAGTTTGCCCGCTCCGGGCTGACCGAGGACGTACACGGCGCGTGGGTCGTCCCGGGTCACGATGCGGTTCAGGTACGACGGGGCGATCAGTTCATCGAAGATCCAGCGGTGTTCGTCGGGTGAGAGCCGGTGGTAGTCGACGCCGGGCGCGCGTCTGCGGGGCTGGGCGATGCGGCGGACCGGCTCGGACCAGGCGGCGGCGCGCTCGGTGTCCCGCTGCACGGCCAGGCGTCGGTCCTCGCTGACGAGTTCGGCGTGTATGCGCCGGTCGGTGCGGGCCAGCTCGCTGCGGAAGACTTCGGTCTCGGGAGCGCTCCACGGCCGTGACCGCTCCCGCCGCACCACTCGATCTGCGGCGGGCCGGAGCCGCCAACTGCCGCCGGAGGTGAGCTCGTTGGTGTAGAGAACGGAGCCGTCGCGCCGTACGACGGTGATGCGGTCGGCGAGTTGCTCGGTCTCGATGACGGCCAGCGTGGAAAGCATGTTCATTGCGCAGCTGTCGTGGTTCTCCCAGGACACGTAGCGGCCGCCTCCGGCGGCGTCCTGGGTGAGGAAGCGGTCCGCGATGCCGAGCTGGCTCAGGGCCTCTGCGGTGGCCAGTGCCACCACCTCGATCCGGTGCCCGGCGGCCCGGTAGGCGGCAGACGAAGCGCGGAAGTCGTCTGGGTCGGCAAGCGCCGACTCCACTACCGCGTCGAAGTGATGGTCGCGGACGTGTGCTTCGACGGCGGCCTGCCAGCGCACGGTGTCGGGGCGGACCAGGGCTCCGGCCGTACGAACGTCGGCGGTCAGGAGGCCCGGGTAGTACCGGTGCACGGGCTTGTATAGGTCCCGGCCGACCCGCGCCGCGCCTCCGCGCCGACTCAGGACGGCCTGCACGAGGTCGGCGATCCTCGTCTTTCCCGCCCCGGGCTGCCCGGCGACGACGACCACGACCGGTCGGGCTTGCGCGGCGGCGCCCTTTGTCACGGCCGGAAGGATCACCCGATGCAGCACGTCGAGGCTCTCCTGAACGGACAGCGTGGCCAAACCGGTGTTCCTTTCTGCCACCGGTCGGCCACCTGGGCGGCCCTGCTCTCCAGCACACGGTCGGCTTGTATTCCTGCATCTCCGGGATGCGTTTCACGAACCGGCGGGGGCACTGCCCCTAGTGCCCCCGCCTCAGGGAATGCGGCTACTGCGCGTCGCGTGACTCCAGCTCGCGGCGCAGGGCGTCAAGCGTGGGGCCACCACCCTCCACATGCCACAGCGTCCATCCGTTGATCACGTTGCCGGTCACGGCCTCCGCCGCCTTGGACGGCGACGGGAACGGAGTGGCGTGGCCGTCGACAACCAGTTGGCCGTCAGGCGTCACCACGGCCCGCCCGGATCGATTGGCCCGACGCTGATGGAACCTCAGAACCGTACCCGCCTCCAGCAGCTCCGCCTTCATGAGATCGGCAAGTGGGCCGTGGGGGATCACCGGCTTCACCGCCGGTGATGCCGTCGGGTCCCCGGTGCCGAGGGTGAGCGTGACATGGACGGTGTCATTACCGCTCGCGCTCATCAGGTGCGCGATGACGGCTGGATCGAAGTTGATGCTGAGCGTAGGCATGCGGCCTCCCCTGACGGCGGTCCGGTCAGCCCGGACCTCCTCGTTCACCTCTGATCATATGTGATCCAGGAGACTTAGTTCAACTTCAATCTTCAGTGATTCAGGAGAAGTCGTCAGTGTAGTTCACAAGAGCGTCTCGTACGGGATTTGCACGCCAAACGTACGCTGTTCGTACGCTTCATAGGTTATGATGTTGGTCAGGAGGTGTTCCATGTCCGAGTTGTTCGACGCGGTCGACGCGCTGGTCGCATCCCGCGCCACGCTGCCGCCACCGGCGGAGCGCAAGCGGCTGCGTGCCGCGCACGGCCTGACGATTGACGAGGTGGCAGGCGCGCTGAAGGTGCGGCGGGCCACTGTCAGCGGCTGGGAGTCCGGCAAGACCGAGCCCCGCCCTCCGGAGCGCGACGCCTACGCCCGGCTGCTGGACCAGCTCGCGGAGCTCTATCCGGCGCCCTCAGCCCCGGAGGAGACGGACGCCCCGGCAGTGCCGGCCACCTTCACCACCGCGCCCGCCCCGGCTGAAAGCCGGACTCTGTCCACAGGCCCGGCGCCCGAGGCCGCGGACATGACTGCAGCCGAGAACACCCAGACCAGCCCCGCCTCCGCCGCCGCTGCTCCGGAGGCCGCGACGCGTCCGGCGCGCACCACCAGGCCGTCGTCGACGTCGCGCCGCCCGGGCGCGAAGAAGGCGGCCCCGGCTGGAACCCCGGCGGGCGGCAACGACCCGCGGTTCGAGAACGGTCCGCTGGCGGTCGTCGACGTCGACGTCGACGGCCAGGTCCTCGCGTATTGCACCGGCGGCCTGGTCCTGGACGTGCCCGCTAAGTCGATCCCGGCCCTGGTGGATTGGACGCTGCGTGAGGCGAAGCTCGGTCAGCCGAAGCTGTCCGGGCCGGGCAAGGACGCCGACCCGCTGATCGTCCTCACCCCGTCCGCGCTGGAGCGCTATGGCCTGCCGGTCGCCCTCACGGATGACGAGCGGCTCGCCGGGCGGATCCCGGAGGGCCACAAGGTCATCAAGCAGCTGGTCCGCGCGGAGTGGAAGCTTACGAAGCGCGGGTTCGGGCCGTGGGCGAGGATCTACCGTCCCGCGCAGGGTTCGGAGCGGGCCTGTGTGCAGCTGTGCATCCCGTCGTGGAACGCGCTGGATACGCGGCACTGGGGGGAGGCCGGGCAGCTTCCGCCGGCGGAACTCGCCCGGCTCCTGGGCGTGTACGCGTCCCGGGTGATGACACCGCGCGGCTCCACCGCCGTCACCGGCCTGGAGCTGATGACCGCGCTGCACCCGCCGACCCGGGCCTCCGAGCCGGACGCCGACGGCAAGCGGCACTCCGAGCACAACCCCGGCTCGCTGGGCAAGGATCCGGTGGACTGCGCGCCGTGCGAGGCCCCGGACGGGCACCCGCTGCTCAAGGACCTGCCGCGCTTCCACGTGCGCGGCCCCGGGGAGAAGTTGTTCGAGGAGGCGTACGACTGGGCGCGGCCGATGACGGATGCCGAGTGCACGCTGCGGCACCTGGTCGGCATCGATGTGAACATGGCCTTCGCCGCCGGCGCGAACGGCCTGGTCGTCGGTCTCGGTGCGCCCACGCACGTCAAGGCTCCGGTGTTCGACGCGAAGCTGCCTGGCTCGTGGCTGGTTGACCTGTCCCATGTGGACCTGTCTCGGGTGAAGGTCGGCAAGGACAAGTGGGCGGACCTGGACGCGAGTGTGCTGCCCAGCCCGTTCACGCCGAAGGGCGAGCGTCCCGAGGGCCCGGCCTGGTACGCGACGCCCACCGTGGCGTACGCGGTGGAGCTCGGCTACGAGGTGCGGCCGATCGAGGCGTGGGTGCGCTACGAGAACGGCCGGTACCTGGACGGCTGGTACAACCGGCTGCGCGACGCCTTCCTCGCCACGATGGCCGACCTCGGCGTGGACGCCGACCTGTCGCCGGCGGACTTCCTGGCGGCGATGGATGGCTACAAGGAGCGCGACCCCGAGCTGGCGATCGTCGTGTCGGCAATCAAGGCGACGGTCAAGGGCGGCCTGGGCAAGCTGCGCGAGCGGCCGCGCGGCGAGGGCTGGCGGCCGGGCGAGCCGTGGCGGGCGCTGTCCCGTCCGACGTGGCGGCCGGACATCCGCGCGGCGGTCATCTCCCGCACCCGCATCAACCTGCACCGGAAGATCATCAAGCATGCGGCGTTCACCGGGCAGTACCCGGTGGCGATCCTCTCCGACTGCGTCGTGTACGCGGCCGACGGGACGTCGCCGCTGGACTTCCTGCCCTACCGGGACGGCAAGCCGCTGCCCGGCGGCTTCAAGCTCGGCATCAACCCCGGCCTGGTCAAGCACGAAGGCACCCAGACTGTCCTGTGGGGCGAAGAGGTCCGCGAGCGGTTCAACGCACCGGAACTCAACCTCGCCCGGTACATCAAGGACGGCACCGTCACCGACGTCGACAACGGAGAGTAGGAGAAGACGACGATGACCCTGTTCGGGGACGGCCTGGACGCCGCGGTACAGAAGTCGTTCACCCGCCCGGCGCCCAAGAGCGCGGGCGCGCAAATGCGCTACCTGGTCAAGCGGCTCAAGGGCACCAAGCGGGTCGCCCAAATGCTCCGGATCTCCCAGCGCACCGTCGAGCGGTACGTGAAAAACCAGATCAAAACTCCCCGAGCGGACCTCGCCGCACGCCTGGAGAGTGAGGTGAAGAAGCGGTGGCAGCCGCAGATCCGGGCCAACGCCCGGCAGACGGCGGCGACGACCGGCGGCATCGTCATCGACACCCGCGCCCGGCTCGGCTACACCGCACCCATCGGGTCGACGGACCAGGACCGCATCCGGCACCTGACCGTCGCCCTGCCGCCCCGCTACGCCGCCCGCCTCTTCGACGCCCAGGAGGCCGGCGCCACCGACCAGCAGCTCCAGGAGATCGCCGCCGAAGCGCTCAAGGAGGTGTACTTCCAGGACGGCGGCCGCCGCGCCGGAAGCCTGGAGGAGGTCCGCTTCACGGACATCGAGCACCTCGAGTTCGACCTGTAGCAACGCGCCCCGAACACGCTGTGAGCCCGGACCAATTGGTCCGGGCTCGCTCGCGTATCCGCGGGGGGTCGGATGTTCATGCACGCGACGCCGTGCGCAACGACGTCCCCGCGTGCCGGTTACCCCGCGTGGCCTCGTTCACTTCTTGCGACAGCGTTTGTTGACGACTTCTGACGTCGTCGTCCGGCCAAGGACTCGGCGGATCGTCATGAGTTTTGAAGGCACCTGCTGATGCATCCGAGTCGTGTCGGCGGATCGCAACAGGGCTGCCACAAGCTTCCAAGATCGCTTGACCTTGCCCCAAAGGGAAGGGCGACAGTGTCTCCATAGATCACATGAGCGGGCGGTGCGCGCTCGTCAGGTGGCAGGACGAGGAGGGGGAGTTCGAGTGACAGCGACCTGCGTCATCTTCGATATCGGTGGCGTGCTGGAGATCACGCCGGAAACAGGATCGGTGCAACGGTGGGAAGAGCGGTTGGAGCTGCCGCTGGGCACCGTGAATGAGCGGATGCGCGATGTGTGGAGAGCTGGGAGCGTCGGGAGCATCAGCGAGCGAGAGGTGCACGAGCAATTGGCCGCCCGCTTGGGTCTCGATGCGCCCCAGGTGGGGGCCTTCATGGCTGATCTCTGGGCGGAATACCTGGGGACGCCGAACGAGGAACTCATCGACTATGCGCGAGAACTGCGGGGAAGCTGCAGGCTGGGCATCCTGAGCAACAGCTTCGTCGGTGCCCGGGAGCGAGAAACCTCGCTGTACCACTTCGACGAACTGGTGGAGCAGATCATCTACTCACACGAGATCGGTATCGAAAAGCCTGACCTGCGCGCCTTCGAAGCGGCTTGCGACAGCTTGGACGTGCGGCCAGGGAGCTGTCTCTTCATCGACGATGTCGCAGTCAACGTTGAGGCTGCCCGGGCGGCTGGCATGCAGGCGCATCTGTTCGAGGACAACACCCAGACGATCACACGCATCGCAGCTCATCTGGACGCCGGGCCCCGCGTTCCAGGGCGTGTCCCGCTCGGATGATGCTGGCCTGGCCGACAGGAGACGACCCTTCGGGTCTGCTATGACCTGCACGTTCATGCCGTGCTTCTTGTGTTTGCCCGAGTAGAAGGGCCGGTCGGCGGCGATCCTGTCGATCGGCAGAAGCGTCCCGTCCAGGAGTAGGTACGCCTTCATCGACGCGGCCCGTACTGCTTCGGCGAGCGTGGGGGCAAGGGCGGCCAGGAGTTCCACTGCTTCGCTGATGTACCGGTAGGCGGTGGTGGTGCCGATCCCGAAACCGGCCGCGAGCTGGGCGTAGGGCTGGCCGTTGCGGAGGTGGGCGAGGGCGAGCAGGGCCTGTCGGCCCGCGCTCAGGCGCCGCCATCGGGTTCCGAGAGCGTGGCGGTGTTTCCTCAAGCGGGCGGCGAGGAAGCGGAGGGCAGAGCTGGACACGTCGACGCCGGACGGGTAGACAAGCATGCGAAGCCTCTGGTGGAGACGGTTCTCTTGGTCGAAAACCCATCTACCAGGGGCTTCACCCGTTTGTCAGGCCAACTACCCAGCTGGTGCGGGAGGTTGGAAACGGCTCAGTGCCTTCCGTCCCCCGCTGCCGGGAGCACTGGCCTGCCACGCGGAGAACGCATTCCGTACGATCTCGCCTCCGCGATACGGGGCAAGGTCTGAGGGCACAGCGCCGTCGTAAAGCGGCAGGAGGCCTGTCAGAGGTCGTTTTCTCCCGTTGTTTTATCCCGAGATAGGCCCTTGGCTACGTGATGTCGGGTCACGCCAGGAGATGGTGTTCTCGCCGGTGAGGCG
>NZ_JBIWMA010000055.1:0-11636 GCF_044766465.1 Streptomyces sp. NPDC102259
CGAAGGGCAAAATCTGCAAACACTTGCCGGAACGTTCCGGCCACCCTTAGATTACTGATGCCGGAACGTTCCGGCCACTCGCGGCCCGATTCTTCACCTAACCTGCCGGTCCGCATTGTGCCGAACCGCCCTGCGAAGGACATCTCAGCATGACTGTTCCAACGGGCAGGGCGGCCGCCCACTTGCCCAGGCTGTTCCGGTACCGCGTACTGTGCGGCCTACTGGTGGCGACCGATTCGGTCATCACCCTCTTTCCCCCGCTGTACTGGAACGTTGACGGGCCGGCAGCCGCACTCACTTACGTGATAGGCGGCAGCGCGCTGGTTGCCGCCTCGATCCCAGCCCTTTACCTCCTTGGCGCCCGCTGCGGCCGTGACCGGTGGGAGTCGATGTGAACGTTCTTGTGGGAGGCGGCGTGCTGGCTGTCTTCGTCGCCGGGCTCGCCGCGGTCCTGGAGCGCAGCAGAAGGGCTGCGGATCTGGACGAGTACACGCTGGCAAGCCGTTCCTTCGGCGCTTGGTACCAGACCATGTCGTTCCTCAACACCTGGATACCGGGCACGGTCTTCATCACGTTCGCAGGGATGGCAGCCTCGGCAGGTGTCATCGGCTTCTACTGGGTTCCCTACAGCCTGCTGACCCTGGTGCTGATGTATCTCATGGCGCATACCGTCCACGCCTGGGGAAAACGGTGGGAACTGCGCACGCAGGCAGATCTGCTCGGCATGAGGTACGGCTCTGCCGCGGTCCGCGTGGTCGCTGCGGTCATCGGAGTGGTCGCGTCGTTCCCATGGATCGTCCTGGGCATGCAGTCGCTCGGGCTGGTCTTCTCCTACCTGTCCTTCGGACATCTCTCGCCGCGCCAGGCCGTCGTGATCGGCATCGTCTTCCTGCTGCTGCGTCAGGCGTGGACGGTACGGATGGGCATGCGCGGCATCGTGGTGAGCGACGTCTACCAGGGCATCTTCGCCTACGGGCTCGGTGGGGTGCTGGTCTGCGGCCTGATCATCTCCCTGATACGTGGTGGCCACGGCCTGGACGCGCTGCCGTCCAGCCACTTTCTCCTTCCGGGGCCGGGAAGCCCGGAGGGAGCGCTGTATCTCATGTCGCTGATCCTGACGGGTGCGCTGGGCAGCTGGTGCTGGCCCGACATGTTCGTGCGGCTGTTCACCGCACGCAGCGTGCATGTCATCAAGAAGTCGGCCGTCCAGGCGACTCCCTGGCTTCTGGCGTTCGCCGTGGCTCTGTCGCTGCTGGCGATGCTGGGCGGCTCGCTGCCCGCAGTCGCCCAGGCCCCCGCCGAGGTTTTCTTCCTGATCGCCTCACGCGGCGGACCGTTCGTACTGGCCTTGGCCTGCGTGGTCGTTCTCGCGGCGACGATGGGCAACGTCGACTCCAATTTCCAGGCCCTCGGCGTTCAGGTCAGCCAGAACCTTCTGCCGGGCCACCGCGACCCGTCCGCTCAAGTCCGGGCGGCGAAGGCCTGTGTGCTTGTCCTGACCCTGCTGGCTTCCGCAACCGCCGCTCTCACGCTGGACACCACAACCGGCCTGGCCAGTCTGGCCATCGTGTCCTACCAGGGCATCTGCCAGCTGGCGCCGGCCCTGTACCTCGGCATGGCATGGCGACGCGGCAACGCGGCCGGCGCCCTGAGCGGCATGGTCGCGGGCTTCGGCACCGCGGCAGCCCTGCAACTGGCCTACCCCACGTCCGTGCCATGGCTGGCAGGACTGACTTCCGGTGTGGCCGGGCTGGTGGTCAACACCACGGTCTACCTGGTGGCCGCCTTCCTCCTTCCCCACAAGGACGAGGAAGCGGCCCGGCTGAGGACGCTGTTCTCGGCCCGCGCCGCAACCCCTCAGCCCGCCGGACTTGTCGAGGCGGCTCTGAAAACGGACCGCTCATGATCAGGAACACGCAGCGGCCTACGGCCTGCACCGACGTACTCCGCACCCTCATCGGCCCACCGTCCGGTCGGGCGAACGGCAGAGCCGTCAGGGTGCGAAGGCTCGCTGAACGGTGAGTGAGAGGGCGTTGCGGCGGGTCTCGTGAGCGGCCTGGGGCTCGTCTTTGTGGGCGGTGTGCATGGGGCTTGCGGGCGACCATGTCATCGACATGGCGGTGACGAGGGCGAGCACCTCGGCCGGCGCGATGGCGGGGTTGACGATGCCTTTCGCCTGGGCGTCGGCGATCGACTGGAGCTTCTCGCTGTCGTGTCCGGGCATGAAGTGGTAGAGGTCTCCGGCCGGTGTGCGTTCCAGACGGGCCCACGTCGCCAAGCGGACCAGCTCGGGGCGCACGAGGTAGGAGTCGTAGAGCCGGACGGCGTAGCCGGGCAGGTCGTCACCGGTGACCGGAACGTTCTCGACGATCATGTCCAGGTGTTCGGCGAAGACGGCGTCGAAGAGTTCGTCCTTGCTGCGGTAGTACTTGTAGATCTGCGCCTTGTTGACGTTGGCGTTGGCGGAGATCCGGTCGATGCGTGCGCCGGCGATGCCGTAGGCGGCGAACTCGACCGTCGCCGCGTCGAGCAGACGCCGACGCGACGCCTCGCCTGCGCTGGTGATCTGGCCCGTCTTCATGACACCATCCTAAACAAACCAGTTCGTTTACACCGGCGGGGCTCCGGCCACCTCTGGTCTCCCTTTGCCGGGGAGGGCCAGGACGGCCGGAGGGTGCGGGAGCTCGTGTGGGGCTCAGCTTGCGGGGGTGTTCATGTCGAGGACGAAGCGGTACCGGACGTCGTTGCGGGCCAGTCGTGCCAGTGCTTCGTTGACTTGGTCGGAAGGCAGGACCTCGATCTCTGCGGTGATGCCCTTCTCGGCGCAGAAGTCGAGCATCTCCTGGGTTTCGAGGGTGCCGCCGCTGCCGGCGCCGGCGATGTTCTTGGCGCCCTGGATGAGGCTGAGCGGTTGCACCTCGATGGCGCTCTCGGGGATGCCGACCACGCAGAGCGTTCCGTCCATGGCGAGCGCGGTCATGTAGGGCTCGACGGAGTGCGGGGCGCCGACGGTGTCGAGGATGAAGTCGAAACGGCCGGCCTGGGCGGCCATCTGCTGCTCGTCGGTGGAGAGCACCACGTCGTCGGCGCCCAGTGCGCGGGCTTCGCCGGCCTTGTCCATGGTCCTGGTGAACTGCACGACCTCGGCGCCGAGCGCGTGAGCGAACTTGAGAGCGATGTGGCCGAGCCCGCCCATCCCGACGATGCCGACTGTCTTGCCCGGGCCGACACCCCACCGCTTCATGGGCGCGTAGGTGGTTATTCCGGCACACATCAGCGGTGCGACACCGGCCGGGTCCAGGCCCTCCGGCAGGTGGTAGGTGAACTTCGCTGGCAGGACGTACTCCGAGGAGTAGCCGCCCCGAGTCATCAGGCCGTCCTTCGGGTCGGTGTTCCCGTAGGTCAGGGTCGGGAACCGCAGGCACCAGTTCTCACGGCCCTTGAGGCAGGGCGGACAGGTTCCGCAGGAGTCGATGATGTTGCCCACGGCTACCTTGTCGCCCACCTCGAACCGGGTCACTGCGCTGCCGACAGCGGTGATCTCCCCTGTCATCTCATGGCCCGGCACGAGGGGGAACGCGTTGCCGTGGCGGATGGCGGAGATGTCGCTGGCGCAGACTCCGCAGTACTCGACGCGTACGGCGACATCGTCGGGGAGCAGGTCGCGGCGGGTGAAGTCCCAGGGGGCCAGCAGGCCGCCCTGGTGGTGTGCGGCCCAGCCGCTGACATTCCTCATGGTGATTCCTTATCTACATGGTGCGGGAGCGCAAGGTGGTCCCCGGCGAGGCGTGCGGGGTGGTGCCGTCACGGCGCGCGCCGCGTTGAGTACCGGCTGGTGACGGGATTTCAGTCGTCGAAGACGATTTCGGCGAGGCGGCTGCCGGCCATCCAGTCCTCCACACGGGTGGGTTGGGCGATGCGGCCCGGGTTGTGGGGCTGGTTGAGGTCGGCGACGAACTGGGTGAAGATCCGTCGACGCTCGCTGTCGTCGGTGATCGGGATGGCAGTGGCGGGCAGATCGGCCCGGATGCCGTGCTTGAGGTGGAAGGTGAGGCGGGGGTTGGCCAGGATGTTGGCGTACCAGCTGGGGCGGGACGGCAGGCCGCTGAGGTAGATCTTGCCATCGGCCCGGTAGAACCAGATTTCGATCCGCCGCGCTTTACCGGTCTTTGCGCCGGTGGTGGTGATGTCGATGGTTCGGTCTCGGGCGGGCGACGCGGGAGTGATCGCCAGTGCCTCGCGTACGGCCTCATCCATATCGTGCTCCTTCGTTCTCGGGCGGGTCATTCATGCGGCCCGTCGCTGGGGCTGTTGGCGGCCGGCCCCCTGGTGCGGGGTGTCGGCCGCAACCGTTCTTTTGGTGCGTTGACGCGGGGGGCCGGGTCAGAGCTGGATCATGACGGTCTTGGTCTCGGTGAAGGAGTCCAGGACGTCGGTGCCGTGCTCGCGGCCGATGCCGGACTGCTTGAAGCCTCCGAAGGGGACGGTGCCGGCAGTCATCTGCCCGTAGGTGTTGATCCACACGGTGCCGGCCTGGAGGGCGGCGGCGACGCGGTGGGCGCGGCTGAGGTCGGAGGTCCACACGGCGGAGGCGAGGCCGTAGTCGGTGTCGTTGGCCAGGCGGAGCAGTTCGGTTTCGTCGGTGAACGACATCAGTGTGGCGACGGGGCCGAAGATCTCTTCCTGGGCGACGCGCATGTCGTTGGTGACGTCGTCGATGACGGTCGGGGGCACGAACAGGCCGGGGTTGTCGGTAAGTTCGCCGCCCTGGCGCAGGCGGGCGCCTTCCGCCCGGGCGATGTCGAAGTAGGAGGTGACGGTCTCGAAGTGGCTCCGGGAGGCCAGCGGGCCCATACGGGTGTCCGGGTGGAAGGGGTCGCCCATGGTGTACGTGGCGAGCTCTTCGGCCAGCAGCCGGCCGAACTCCTCGCGCACGGGCTCCTCGACGAAGATGCGGGTTCCCGCGACACAGCCCTGGCCGGTGCCGGCGCAGAAGCCGGCGGCGGCACCGGCGGCGGCGGCCTTGAGATCGGCGTCGGCGAAGATGATGTCCGGGGACTTGCCGCCGAGCTCGAGCGTGACGCGCTTGAGATTGCCGGTGGAGGCTTCCAGGATGTGCTTGCCGACACTGGTGGACCCGGTGAAGGTGACCTTGTCGATGCCGGGGTGGTTGATGATCGCCTCACCGGCGATACGCCCGCTGCCGGTGATGACGTTGACCACGCCTGCGGGCAGGTCGGTGCTCTGGAGGAGTTCGCCCAGGCGCAGGGCGGTCAGCGGTGACTGCTGGGCGGGCTTGAGGACCACGGTGTTGCCGGTGGCCAGAGCCGGCCCGATTTTCCAGGCCGCCTGGAGCAGCGGACCGTTCCAGGCCGTGATGCCGGCGACGACGCCCAGCGGCTGGCGCAAGGTGTAGTGGAACTGGCCCGGCTCCGAGGGAGCAGTCTGCCCGTAGATCTTGGTGGGCCAGCCCGCGTAGTGCCGGATGACCTCGACGGAGTGCGAGACGAACCAGCGGCTCAGGTACAGCGGAGCGCCCATGTCAAGGGATTCCAGCGTGGCGAGTTCCTCGGCGTGGTCCTCCATCACGTCAGCGATCTGCAGCAGGATCTGGCTACGCCGGTAAGGGGTGATCGCTGCCCAGGAGGGGTCCTCGAACGCCCTGCGGGCAGCTGCAACGGCGAGGTCGACGTCCTCGGCGCCAGCCGCGGCGGTGGAAGCCAGCACCTCCTCGGTCGTCGGGTCGATCGTATCGATGGTCTGACCGGAGCGAGCCGGAACCCACTCGCCGTCGATCAGGAGCTGCTTCGGCGCACTCGTCAGGAAGGCCGGCGAGGGGCGGTCGGACGAAGCGAGCATGAGCGGAGCGGACACAGAGACCTCCACGGCCTAGAAGAACAAACTGGTTTGTTTACCTGTCGAGAAACGTACTCCTCGCCGACGTCAAGGTCAAACGAACTAGTTTGTTTTCTCTGTCTGGTCGAACCGCCATCCGATCCCGCCGTGCGGGACGGCGACGGCTTAGAGTCTGCTGAGCTGCGAAGATGCTTTCCATCATGGGGGCGTGCGTGATGCACCGGGTCTCCCCTGCCGGGCAGCACGTTGCAGAAGGGGCCGAGGGCTTGGCGTGCCAGCTTCCCGGCGGCTGCGTCGCCCACACGCACTTCCAGCCGCTGCCGTGTGGGCATGCAGCCCCCGTCCGGTACGCCGGGCCCAGCGCCTATCGAGTGAGGCACAGGAGCCACGGCACAAGGACCGGGCCCGCACGCGGCGAAGACGTCCGGTGCACGCACGAAGTCCGCAGACCTGACCTTGTGGCGAGCGACGGTGAGCACGCATTGAGCAGCTGGTGAGCACGCTGAACCTTCCCGCGCCCACGCTTGATCGAGGAGACTGGTGCTGCGCGGCGGACAGTGCCGTCCTATGCACCGGTGGGCAGCGGAACACGGCCCACGGCTGAGGCCTTCTTGCCCACCACGGCCGGATCAAACCGACGTGGGCAAGGGCCGCTGAGAAGCAAAGGGGAGGGCATGACCATGGACTTCACCGAACTCGGGGCGTTCTTGAAAACCAGGCGGGCACGCGTTTCGCCCCAGGAGGCAGGACTGCCACCAGGGTCGCGCCGGCGGGTACCGGGACTGCGCAGGGATGAGGTGGCACGGCTTGCCGACATCTCCGTCGACTACTACATCGAATTGGAGCAGGGGCGCCGCCAGGCCCCTTCGGTGGCCGTGCTCAAGGCTCTTGCAATAGCCCTGCGCCTGGACGCCACGGAGACCGAGTACCTGATGCATCTGGCCGGCCATCCGGCACCGCTGGGCGGTGACACGCTGCGCATGCAGTCCACGCTGCAGCATCTGCTGGAGCAGTTGCAGGACACTCCCGCCCTGGTGATCACCGACCTCTACGAAGTCGTCATGCAAAATCGCGCCTGCCAGGTCCTGGTCGGCCCGCATCGAGTGCGCAGCGGCCGCGGCGCCAGTTTCGTCTATCAGTGGTTCACCAACACCGGTGTCCGCCGTGTGTACCCACAGGATGACCACGCTTTCCATTCCCAGCGCATGGTGGCCGACCTGCATACGGCCGCTGCCCGACGCGGCCCGCAAGACCAGGCTGTCAGGGTGGTGGTCAAGGCGCTGCTGGTGGAGAGCAGGGAGTTTGCCACGTTGTGGGCGGACCATCAGATAGCGATCTGCCACGAGGGCCGCAAGAGGATTGTGAATCCGGTCCTGGGGGTGGTGGAGGTGCAGTGGAACAGCTTCTTCACCGCGGACGCCGCGCAGCGCCTGATGTGGATGACTCCGGTGGACAGTACGGTCTCCCAGCGGCTCGCCGAGCTGGACCCGCATGAGGTATGGCAGAAGACGCCGGCCCCTGCTGAGCCCGTGTCCACCGCTGCGGCGGTGCAGGCATCCTGAGGCAGTTCCGGCTGGCCGCCCTCTCACGGGCCGCCCGAGGACGTGCATGGCTCACGTGCCACGCGGTGCGACAGGCTGGGCATACCGCCTACTGCGGGCGGGGATTCGGCCGTGGGCGGCTGCTGCAAGGCACCACGCATCACGGCGTCGCGGCCTCGCACTGTGCTGCGCCGGACGCGGCGCGGCCCATGCCTGTGGGGGGTGCGAAGGGCCCCTGGTTGCGCCATGGGCAGCACGCCAGACTCGCACCATGAATCTTCGACAGCTGGGAGAAATCCTCAAGGCGCACCGGGAGAGGATCCCGCCCGGCGCCCTGGGTTTCCCGCTGAAGGCGGGGCCTGACCGCCGGCGCGTCAGCGGACTGCGGCGGGACGAGGTGGCTCGGCTCGCGGGCATTTCCCGGGACTACTACAGCAGCCTGGAACAAGGACGCGGCGCGCGTCCGTCGGCAGCCACGCTGGCGGGTCTTTCCCGCGCGCTGCGCCTGGAATGGGCTCAGCGGGCTGAGCTGTTCGACCTCGCGGGGCATCCACTGCCTGGTGGCGGGGGACTGCAGCACGTGCAGCCGGGAGTGCTTTTTTTGATGGACCGTATGAGTGCGTGGCCTGCCCTGGTGCTTGATGAGGCGGGCGAGGTCCTCGTGCAGAACGAGCTGGCAACGGCTCTCCTGGGAGATCTCGTCTCCGGCCGCGGCGCCCGGGGCGGAATCGTGGAACGCTTCTTCACGGACCCCGCCTTCCGCGGCAGATTCGCACAGGCCGGCCACGAGGCAGTGGCACAGTTCCTGGCCGTCATGGTCCGCAGGTCCCAGAGTTCCTGGCCGGCCGACGGCTCCGCTGCCGGTGCCGTTGCCCGGCTGGTCGCGGCGAGTCCTGAGTTTGCGCGCTTGTGGTCGGCCGGGCGCTTAGAGCAGGCCGGCCTGACGAGCGTGGAGTTCGCTCATCCCTCACTGGGGCCGATCACCCTGAGCTGTTCCTGCATGCTCACTCCCCGGATGCGGCAGTGGCTGGTGTGGTTCACCGCAGCACCGGGCAGCGTCGCTGCGGACCAGCTGGCACTGCTCGAGGTGATGGGAATACAGTCCATGCCCCCCTCGCAGCCCGGATGCTGACCACAGGCGCCTGAGGGGGCATGCGGTCAGCCCAGCGTGTCGTACAGATGATCGCTGATCCGGCTGAGTGCTTGATTGAGGTGCCTGCGGTAGGTGCTGAACGCCATCCCGAGACGGGCGGCCGCTTCCGGCTGGGTCGTGGGGCCCTGGAAGTAGGCGGCAGCCACAACGCGGTGGTATCCGGCGGTGGAGGGCTCGGCCAGCAAGGCGTCGACGCTTTCCTCGACCGCCTCTCGCAGCGCGTCGAGTGCGGTAACTCCAGGCCGGGTGCGGACCGCGTTCCTCAGCAGCGGGTTGACGGCGAGCTTGGCCGGTTCCTGGAAGTACTTGACGGCCTCGCGTACGGCCTGGTCGAACTCCGCCCTGCTGAGGGGCATTCCGGGTTCCAGCTGTTCGGATGCCGGTTTGTCCTCGGGCAGCGCCTGGCGGTCGAGCTTGTCCAGCCACCTGTCCAGCGGCGTCTTGGTCCAGTCGTGGGCCCACAGCGTATGGGTGCGGTCCCCCACCTGCGCGGTACCTGCCGGATGGTGCTGGGTGTAGGCAGCGACCGGCCCCCAGTACTCGGTGTCCTCGAAGGCGAGGAAGGAATGCGTCATGCCGGAGGCATGCAGCAGCTCGGCTGTATGCCTCACCGAGATCAGGCCCATGACCGGAGAGCGGGGGCTGTAGGCCTCGGGTCCGGCGACGATGAACCGCATCATCCCCAGGTGACGGCCCGCGGGAATGGAGGAGGTGTGCTGCCAGGCCGCGGCAACGACCGGGTCGGCTGTCAGGTGGCCGGCTTCCGGGGCGGTGAGTTGCAGCCAGCAGATGTAGGCGCGGGGGCTGTTGTCGTGCGGGTTGCGGTACACACGGAACCCCTGAGGCTGGTTGTCCATCCAGAACTCGGCGATCTGCGCGCTGTGCCTACCGGCCTGGCTGGCCGTCAGGTCCAACAGCGCGGCGCGGTCGGTGTGCCGCAGGGTGTCTTCGAAGATTCCGCCGGGATCGTCCCAGCCCAGGTATTCGGAGACGTCTTCTCCACTGCGGTGCTGGAGGTAGCTGTACTCCAGGGTGCGGTCCATGACGCTGTGCGTCGGCGCTGTGCGGACCTGGCCCAGCAGGTGGGAGCGCAGGCTCTGGTTGAGGGCGCGGTAGGTTCCCGGGTCACGCCAGCGCAGGTCGGTGTCCAGCAGATGACGCACGATGTCGTGCGGGAACAGCCCCTGGGGGGCCGGTTCCACGAAGGGCAGTTCCCGTAGCCAGCGAAAGAGTCTGCCGGCATCGGCGGGCAGGACGACACGCAGCAGTTCCTCGGTGGTCGTGCGGGCGTGGGCGCAGACTTCCAGGGCGCGCCGGTGCTCGTCGGAGGGCATGTCACCGATGAGCTGGTCCAGGAGGCTGTGCACGATGTCGGCACCCGGCTGCCAGCGCTGTGGAAGCGCGTTGGCGCCGGAGGCGACCGAGGCGGCCAGGGCGAGAGCGAGCGGGTTGCCGCCGGCGAACGCGAGGATGTCGTCGCGTGTCTTGGCCGGCAGGCGGCGCCGGACCAGGAGCTCCTCGGCATCCGTCCTCGGCAGGTCCGTCAGGCGCATCACCCGCAGCGCGGTAGACCATGCGCCGTCCACGCGCCAGGCGGGACTGGGCGGACGGCGACCGGCGACCACGGTGATGGTGCCCGAAGGCAGCGTGGGCAGGACGGCTTCGTACAGCCAGCGCTCCAGTCCCTGGCACTGTTCGAACGTATCGAGCAGCAGCACCAGGCGTTTCCCCGGAGGCTGACTGCCGACGGCGTCGGTAAGCGAGGCAGGCGAGACAGCCAGGGCGCGGCCGTCGAACCGCAGGACATGGCATCCCGCCGTGCGGGCCTGTTCGGCGATCATGTGCAGCAGCGTGGTTTTGCCCAGGCCTCCCGGCCCGTGCAGGTACAGCACGCACGGTCCGCTGTCCTTCGAGGCCAGCATGGCCTCGAAGGCTGCCAGCTGTTCTGCCCTGCCGACAAAGGTGTGCCGACGCTCCGCGGCGAGCTGGACACCGAGTGCGGGGCCATGGACGTTCATAGCGGTAGATGTCCTTCGTGGTTCTGTGCTCTGGCAGCCGGCAGGTCAGGAGTCAGGCGAAGGCCGGGGCAGCACTGTGGCGCGGCGTCGCAACGCTCCGAGGGGGCAGCGGCGGCTGGGTCTGGTCGTGAGCGGCGGTGATCCATACCAGACGCTGTCCCGCGCCGGTGACGGTGAAGTGACGGAAGACCACGCCGACCACGCCCGCGTCCGGGTGCAGCAGGCGCACCGGGCGGGCGGGCACGGATATCTCGTGGGCCTCCCACAGCCGCGCGAAGCACGGGCTGGCGTTTCTCAGCCTCGCCACCAGGTCGGCGACGGCCGGGTCCCCACGGCGGGTCGCGGCCGCACGGCGCAGGTCGGCCACATAGGTGCGCGCGTAGTAGTCCCGGTCCTCGTCGATGACGCGGGCCCGGGCCGCGGGGTCGGTGAACCACCGGTAGGACAGGCTGCACGCGCTGCCGGTACCTGCAGGCAGTTCCCCCAGCAGTTCCTCCGCCAGTTCATTGCGGGCCAGCACTTCGTGCAGGTCGCTCAGGATCATGGCTGGCGTGTGGTGCAGGCGGTGCAGCAGATCGTCGACTGCCGGGTTAATGCTGACTGGCGTGTGACGCGCCGGCGCCATGTGGCCGGCCAGATTGAAAAGGAACATCCGTTCCTGGGCACCCAGGCTCATGGCCTGGGCCAGAGCATCCAGCACCGCAGGAGTCGGGGATCCACTGCGCCCCTGCTCGATGCGCGTGTAGTAGTCCACGGAGATTTCGGCGAGGTGAGCGACCTCGGCCCGTCGCAGGCCGGTCACTCGTCGGCGGGCACCGGCGGGCAGCCCCAGGCTTGCGGGATTGGTCTGATGGCGGCGGGCGGTGAGGAACTGGCCGAGCTCGGCTGCAGTCATGGACGACCCCTTGGGACGTGGAGCTGTTCGGGCTGCGAACTGCGAGCGGGCACCGCTCATTGCCGGAAGGTTCCGGCACGGACAACGCTCACACTGGCCGGAACGTTCCGGCAGCAGATAATCTAGACCGGCCGGAACGTTCCGGCAAGTTGTTCCGAGAGACGAACCTTTTC
>NZ_JBIWMA010000056.1:0-10963 GCF_044766465.1 Streptomyces sp. NPDC102259
CGTATACGGCCACGCTCGCGATGCCGGCATCCCGGCACGCCCGGGCCACGCGGACTGCGATTTCGCCACGGTTGGCGATGAGCACCTTGCGCACGGCTCAGACATCCTTTCACCCATGGCGCTTCGCGAACCAGCGGTCAGGACGCTCATCGGGAAGAGCGAGCGGCGCGCCGACTGAAGCACTCGTGCACATCGGATTCGTTGTAGTGGGTACGCCCGGCCTGGTTCCGGCGCCGCCACCGCTGCTCGCTGGCCAGCCGGTAGACGGTTCCTACAGGGGTGCTCCAGAGGCGGGAGATGTCGGCTGCGGTCAACCATCGTTCCTCGCGCGAGCCCGTGCCGTGGTCGGAAGCGCGCTCTTCGAGGGTGCGACTGAGCTGCGTCCACTGGTGACCCGCCCAGGTGTGGCCCACGTCCTCGGTGCACTGGACTCCGACAGGGCGCGCAGGTGTCCGTACCGGCACGACGGCACCGAGTTCACCGCCGCATCCGGGGATCACACAGGCTCCGATCCGCACGGTGCGCACCGGTTCGGTGTGCACGACCCGACGGGCCGTCCGGACCAGCCCGGCAACCTCCGCGGTGGCTTCGACGGCCGCTGGATGAGCGCAGAGCCAGTCGATGTGGCGGGCGAGGAAGGCCGCCAGCGGTTCGACGGCGCGAGGCGGCCCGGACACGTGTCGTTCGTCCGCGACGAGCCCACACCACGAGCTGAGCGCCTTGACGATCTCCGAACGCGCCTCGGCCGCGGCGCCGTTGAACGGCATGCCGGGCAGTGCTCCACCGGTCGTCTTCTCCAGCCGGGTGGGCGTCGGTCCGCCGCCCAGCACATGTTCGCATTCGAGGTACAGCCAGGGCAGCACCCTCAGCCCGGCCGCCAGCTCCTCCCTGCACCGGGCGCACAGCCGTTGTCCGCTCACCGCCATGCCCCGGCCGCCTTTCCCAGAAGGTCGGGGTCGGCATTCCGCCCCCTCGCACACACGTGTCGCCGAATGGGTAGAAACAGCTCTGGACTTCACTCTGCAACTCCGTTCTTCTCGTCGGCGCCTGCAATCCTCGAAAAGCCCGAAGGACGGACGAGCGTGGATTGCATGATTCCCGAGGTGCACCCGAACGTGATCACGCCCGACGGAACCTGAATCCGATTCCGCGGACGGTGACGATCCAGTCGCCAGAACCAAGCTTGTTGCGAAGTCGGTTGACATGCGTGTCGACCGTCCGACGCGACCAGGAGTCTCCCCAGATCCTCTGCATCAATTGCTTGCGAGGAATCACCGTGTCGGGGCGAGCGGCGAGAATGTGCAGCAGATCGAATTCCTTTCGGGTCATCTCTATCCGCCTGCCGTCCATGTGCACTTCCCGCAACCCCACGTCGATGCAGAGCGGCCCGTGCGAAATCACCCGGGCCTCCGGCGACTGGCGTTGCGCCCGCCGCATGACCGCCTCCATACGTGCCATGAGCTCACGGAACCCGTAGGGCTTGACCAGGTAGTCGTCGGCGCCCGCCTGTAGCCCCAGAACCCGGTCGAGCTCACTCGCCCGGCCCGTCACAGCGATGATGGCCACGTCGCACACGGCGCGGATGTCCCGGCACACCTCCAGACCGTCCAGGTCCGGAAGGTCCAGGTCGATCAGTAACAGATCCATGCCCTCATATGCATCGAGGACCGCAATTCCGGTCTCGGCATGCATCACGTCGTGCCCATGTCGACGTAACCCGCGTATCAAACACTCCGCATCGTCGGCGGCATTCTCCGCCACCAGGATGCGCCAACTCTCAGCCGGCCCTCTCAGTCCTCTGGGCGCCGTATCACTCAGCGACATCGGTCCCTTTGCCACGATCTGACTCATCGATTTCCCCCTTGATCGGCACAGCTCGGCGTCGATTCAATAAGTTGCCACTCCGCACATACGGACCAGACGGTTTCTTTTCGGAAGATTCGACTCTGCGCAAGCCCGCTCGGGCTGCGCAAAACCTATGAGACTCATCCGACAGGCATGGCGAGGCCTCGACAAGGCACTGCCCACCAGTCGGTTTTCAAGGGTTACGAGACGCTCATTGCGTCACGAATGCACGAAGTCCACTCATGGCCCGAGATGGGGCTGACCCACCACCTCGTCCGGCCGTTCTCAACTCGAGCGCGGAGTCGCCCACCCTCCGAACGCTCCCAAGTAACCCGGCCTTCCCGGACATACTTACTCCCCCGTTCATCCCATTCCGTAGACGGAACGGGTCAATTCCGACACAGTCGAAAGTTGCACAGGGAACTATAGCTTGGTTGACCAATGACTCGTGTAATGAATCTCTCACACTCCACCAGGTTTCAAGCCGCACGCGACACATCCGAACTGGGAACACACGCCTCGCGTTTCATCCTCGAAACACTCCCGAAGCGTCATTCCTTTCCAGAGCCTTGACCTCCTGCCGTGATCCGGGCGGTCTCTTTCACCGAGCGCCGAGTTCGGCCCCGCGATACGGCGCGAGAAGGGCCGGGTGACGGTGGCCTCGGGCGAAGTAGCCGCGGCCGGACCTCTCCTCACGTCCCGCGCGTATGACGGCCCGACGGCCCCTCTCCCAAAGGCCCTTGGGAGACAGCCGGGCGTCTGGTGGGTGTCTGGTGGGAGGTCCGAGGTTCGGGGGCGCTTTGCGGATTCATGGAGAGACAGATTCCACATGTCTGACTAGGGTCACGTCGTGAGGCGAATCGGTCCGTGCAGCCGGTGGGCATGGACGAGCGTCGAGAGAATACTGCGCTGGTAGCTGAGGCCGAGTGGTTCTGCGACCGGCCAGGTCGTACGGGCCGCTGTCGACGCGTCCATGGCGGCTGATGACGGGCCGGCCGAGGACCGCGCCGTATCGGCCGGCTTACGGGCTGTCGTACGAGACAAGCCTGCCCCCCGTATCACGCCTGCTGCCCACGGAGGCCGCGGATGAACGATGCCGAGCAGTTTCGAACCGCGGTCGCCGACGAGGGCGACACACTCAGGCTGTCCGCGTACGGGGAACTGGACCTGGACACCGGCGGAGGCTTGCGTGACGCTCTCGGATTCTGTCTGGCATGCCCCGTCAGGCGGCTGGTGGTGGACTTCTCCGAGGTGCCGTTCTGCGACTGCGCCGGGCTGGGTGTGCTGATGGAGGCACGTGCGCTGGCCGTGCGCAGGAACGTGTCCTTCGAACTCGTGGGCGTGCAGCCGAGGGTGGCTTGGCTGCTCTCGCTGACCAGGACCGACGTCGCGTTCGGCCTGAAGGACCTGGCGGCGTGACGGCCGGGAGAACAAGATGCCCCCGGTCCGCCGGAAGAGGAGGTCGGCTCGGGTGGCAGCCGGGGAGTCTGACCAGCGGCTGCACAACGAGAAGTGCTCCGACCTGAAGGTCGGAGCGCGGGGAGAGGAGCTGGCAGCGGGCGCGTGCCGGCTCGGGGTCAGGCCGCCTGGTGGTCGCTGCTGTTGTGGGTGCTGTGTCGCTGCTGCTGGGCGGCGGTCTTCTGCCAGGTGCGACAGACGGCGATGACGGCGTCGTAGCCGACGGTGAGGGTGGTGAGAGCGAGGACCATGGGGCTGTCGCCGTGGTGCAGGGTGTGGGTGAAGTGCAGGACGGCGGTGGTGGCTATGGCGGGCAGGGCAAGGCTGCCGGCCGGACGGCGGATGGTTTTCGCGCGGTGGTACCAGCTGGTCCACACGTCCTTGGGCGGGATGATGCTGAAGCGCCATCCGGCGGTGGGCGCCGGCTGGTCGGTGACGAGGCTGAGGTGGTCGTTCACTGCACTGTCCTTGGGGAGACGGGCGGTCCCACCGGCTGGTGGTCCGGTTACGGCGGCAGCGTGCTGCTCAGCTGTCTTCGTCGTCGGGGTCCTCGAAGTGGAAGCCAAAGAGGTCGTCCTCGTAAGCGGTGTCGAAGGGCGCGTCGAGTGGGTGGGTCCGGGCGGCCAGGTGCCGTTCGCGGTCGAGGACGCGGGTGGCGCGCTTGATGGCCCACATGTCGCGGGCGATGACGTGTTCGTCGCCGAAGGGGATCTCGCCGGTGAGGGCTTTGTAGAGGTGGCGGCTGGCGTCCCAGGGCTTCTCGATGAGCTTGCCGGTGTCGACGCGGACGGCCATGCCGTGGCCGACGGCGACGGGGAAGATCGCGGAGTTGAGGACGTGTTCGGTGAAGTGGACGGCGACGGGGACGGCTCCGCCGAGGACGGCCTGGGCGATGGCGGAGCTGGTGTCGCGGGGGAAGATCGGTTCTTCGTAGTGCTTGCCCAGGCCGGCCGCGAGGTGTGCCAGGGCGCGGGGCAGGACGATGTAGTTGGGGTCGGGGTCGGCGACCAGGGGTTCGCCGGTCATCGCCTGCCAGCCGTCGGCGAGGGTCAGGCGCCAGGAGCCGGAACAGTCCGACAACAGGGCGGTTCCGGCGGTGACCACGGCCGCGTAGAGCGGCCGGCCGGGAATGAACGTGATGATCGACAGCGATGTGGCGTTGCTGTCGTTGGTGGAGAGCCAGCGGCGCAGGCATCCGCTGTCGGAGACGGAGACGACGGGCCGGTCCTGGGCGACGCAGGCGCGGAAGGCCGAAGTGCGCTCGTCCAGGCAGCCGTCGGCGCCGAGCACGGTCACCGGCTTGCCGGAGATGTTGGACACCTCGTGCAGCTTCCTCTCGACGGCTCTGGTGAGCCGGCGCCGGGCCTGCACGGCTTTGTCGTCCCAGTACTCGGCCTGGCGGGGGATGCCCGAAGGCGGTCGGTTTCGGTCCGGCTGCCACAGGGTGCGCAGGTCGAGGACCTTGTCGAGTTTCTCGGTCTCCGGCAGGTCCTGGGTGAGGTCCTGGCCCCGGGTGGTCTCGCGTCCCAGGGCGTCGAGCTCGTGGAGCGCGGCGTGCGCGGCGCGGGCTGTTATGCCGTCCGCGCCGAAGGGGGCCAGCTGTCCGTCGCCGTCAAAGGGGAAGTACAAGCGAACTCCTTGTCTGGGGTACGCACGCATTTCATAGCGGTGCGTACTCGTTCGATCTCACTGCGTAGCGCACCCTACGTGATGTAGTCGTGTAGTCCATAAGGAGCATCTCACTCACGACTACACGCATGAATCAACATCTGTGAAGTAGTTGTAGTGGTGTAAGCCACAGTCACGATCTGACTGACAGTTACAAGAATCCATGTACGCAGTGAAAATGTGACCCACAGCACATCATGTAGTTGTGTAGTGGCTTAGTGTGTGAGGCGTTGTCAGCAAGGGTGCTGCGGCCGACGCGCCGTCAGCGCCCGCGAACCGGGTACGGCATGCCCCGTCCCTGACACGAGCAGGGCACGCGGCCCGATGAAGGGAAGGCACATGCCCAGGCAGAACGGCAAGACCGAGGAGAAGGACCAACAGGTTGTGGTGTCCGTCCGGTTCCCCCGCCAGCTCCTCGACCGCATTCACGCCATCGCGGCCGTGGAGTCCAGCACCGCCAACGCCGTCATCAGGGAAGGGATGAACGCCTGGGTGCACGACCGGGTGGCCAGCCCCGATTTCCGCGCAGCGAGCGAGGCCTACATCGCCTCGGCTCAGCGGCAGGTGGCGACAGCGCTGCAGGATCACTCCTCGCGCGGACCAAGCCAGCCATAGACGTCACCCTTACTGGATCCTGCAGGCGATGTGCGCATTTCAGGCCCCATAACTGATCCATGTACCGGTCCCTCTCGAGCCGGGGTCCCTCGGGGACCTCGGCTTCGCTGATGCCCGCCTCGGGCCGTCATGCCGGCGCAAGGTCGCACCAGTGCACGGCGAGATCGGCGGTGGGCTGTGGCACAGACCCCGGCCCGGTATCCGCCGCTTCCAGTCGGCCCATGGCATCCCTCACCGCCTCCTCGGGTACCGCCCGCCCGGGCGGCAGGACGTAACGGACGGCCGTGCCCAGCAGCGGGTCCGCATCCACTCGCTCGGCACGGTGGTCGACCGGCATGTATCCGTCCCAGCCCAGGTCGTGGAGATCGCCTATCTGACAGGCCCAGTGCCTGGCGTCCCTCAGCTCGCCGCGGCTGAGGTGCAGCAGATACAGGCACAGCGCGCCGGTGACACTGCCCGCGCCGGCCGCGTACTCCCACCAGAACTGAGCGCCGCTTTCCGGTTCGGCGACATACAGCAGGCAGGCGAAGGCGAGCGCGCCGTCGGGCTCACGGCGGTCGTCGAAGGCGGTGACGCGGCCGGCGGCCCCCGGGTGGCGAATGACGGCACGGGACAGCATGCGCAGGTCGCACATGGCCCGTTCGTGCCGGACCGCCGACCTGCTGGGCGACGGGGCCGCGTCGTCCAGGGCACGCCCCCAGCGCAGCTCGTTGACTCCCCGGGCGACCGTCTCCCGGGCAGCCTCCAGATCCGCGCGCGTGTACGCGCCCTGGAAGACACGGGCATGGCTGAGGATGTCGTTGATGGTGCGTGGGGTGCGAGGCACGGTGGTCTCCTTTTAGCCGTCGGGTTCGTTGTCGAAGCGGCAGCCCATGGCGGCCGCCAGGCGTTCCTTGGCGGTGCGGCGGGTCGAGCGGACCGTCGCCGGACTGATGCCCATGATCAAAGCCGTGTCCTTGGTGTCGAAGCCCAGTACGGCGTGCAGGACGAGGACATCGAAGTGACGCTCGCTGAGCCGTGCCATGTGCTCCCAAAGCTCCACCTCGTCCCCGAGCTCGGCCACCGGCTGCCCGTAGGCCGCGCGGAAGCTGTCGCGGAACGAGGCCAGGAACGGGGCTGTGGCCGCACGGATGGCACGGGTGAAGGCCAGCGTCTCCCGCGCGGCCGGAGTCCGGCCCTGTTCCGCCAACTCGGCGGCCACCCTGCTCTTCAGCAGTGACCAGGCGTAGTGGCCGGGGTTGGGGGCCATGTGGCACCAGTCCATGGCGAGGTAGACGAACGTCATGTCGACCAGGTACCGGCTGACGGCCTCGTTGCCGAGGTGGATCAATGTGTACTCGTAGTAGGCCCGGTCGTAGCGTTCGTGGAAGACCCAGAACTGCGGCGGCATGGAAGCGATGAGATCGGCTACCGCCTGTTCGGCGTCGTCCTGGCCCTGACCCCCGGCCGGAAGCGCAGTGAACGGGGGGTTGCGGTGAACCAGGGTGTCTAAGCGCCCGTCGGGCACGGCCGACCGTGCCACGGCGCCGGGGGCCAGCGCAGAGCTGCCTTCGTAGTTCACAGAGCTGGTGGTCCTTCCTCCTTCTGCAGCGGCGCCGTTGACCACGTCTGCCCCCCGTCCAGCATGGGCCGGCGCCTGAGCGCGATTGCTCTGGGGAACAGATAATCGGACCGGACCGCCCGATCGTGCAGCCCATCGGCCACCAGATTCCACGAGCCCCCGACCAGCGGCGCCCGGCGCACTTCTCAGCAGATTTGCAGCGGCGTAACGCCATGGTTCGCCACCCCCTGATCGGATTCGCCACCCCCGCCCAAGCTGGCGATCCGTCAGGTCATGAAGGTTTCAATGAAAATTTGCGGAAAGGTGCAATTTCACAAGCAGTTGCAAGAGGTGACACAGATCACTCAAATTGCGGTGCGCACCACGCCATCGCACCTTCACTACCTGCACAAAAAGCAGCGGCGAGCCGTCTTGACCCGCCCCCCATCAGGGGCTGTACGCGGGGGCGCGCCCCGTCGTCCGCTTGCCGTGGACGGTCATGCCGCGGGAGCGTCGCGGCCACATCCTGGACGCCGTGACCGAAGTCCTCGCTCCCGGCGGCCGGTTCACGACCTTCGCGTATCTGCACGCGGCCTGGACTCCGCCCGCCCGTCGCTTCACCGCAGAACTGGCCTGCCGTTTCGACCGGTTGGAGCACTCGCCCGTGGTGTGGCCGAACCTCCCGGCCGCTTTCGTGCACCGGGCCACCCAGAGGCCACGACCGCGAGCAGGCCCACGAGGGGCGAGGACACCGTGGGCCAGGAATGTCGGCAGCGATCGGACGCCCGCTGCCACCGCGGCGGAGCCGACGAACACGGCAGTCACCGCAGGTGGGCGCGTAGTACCGCGGTACTACGCGTGCGGCGCGGTTCAGCCTCCCGGTACCACCGGATCGGGGTGATCGGCACCTAGCGTTGTCGATGTGGCGTCGGAAGCGACGGACGCCGTAGGCCGACAGAAAGAACGCCAATGATCGACGCACGGCAGCTGACCAAGAAGTACGGGGAGAAGACGGCCGTCGACGGGCTGGACTTCGTCGTGAAGCCGGGCACGGTGACCGGCTTCCTGGGGCCCAATGGCGCGGGCAAGTCCACGACGATGCGCATGATCGTCGGCCTCGACGCCCCGACGCACGGCTCCGTCACCGTGAACGGCCGGCACTACGCCCGCCACGAGGCACCGCTCCAAGAGGTCGGCGCGCTCCTGGAGGCGAAGTCGATCCATCCGGGCCGCTCGGCGTACAACCACCTCAGGGCGCTCGCGCTGACCCACGGCATTCCGGGCAGCCGGGTCGACGAGGTCATCGGCCTCGCCGGTCTCGGCAGCGTGGCGAAGAAGCGGGCCGGCGCCTTCTCCCTCGGGATGGGCCAGCGGCTCGGCATCGCCGCGGCGCTGCTGGGCGACCCGCAGACGGTGATGCTGGACGAGCCGGTCAATGGGCTGGACCCCGAGGGCGTGCTCTGGATCCGCAACCTGCTGAAGACGCTCGCCCACGAGGGCAGGACGGTGTTCGTCTCCTCCCACCTGATGAGCGAGATGGCCCTCGTCGCGGACCACCTGATCATCGTGGGACGCGGCCGGCTGCTGGCCGACACGAACGTGGCAGACCTGATCCGCGAGGCGGGCGGCGACACGGTGAACGTCGCGACCCAGGACCCCGCGCGGCTGCGGGACGTGCTGGCCGGACCGGGCGTCGACGTCACCGGCCGGATCGGCTCCGAGGAACTCCAGGTGACCGGGCTGACCGCCCGTGAGATCGGGCTCAAGGCCGCCGAGCACGGGATCGCGCTGTTCGAGCTGAGCGCGCGGACCGTGTCCCTGGAGGAGGCGTTCATGGACCTGACCAGGGATGCCGTGGAGTACCACGGCACCACGACCGGGATCGAGACCATCGAGACCATCGAGGCCGTCGGGAGGCCCGCGTGAGCACCCTCACCGCAACCGCCGAGGAACCCCGGACCACCCCCGCCCGACCCGTCTACCGGGTGACCGGACGGCGCGTGCTGTCGTCGGAGTGGGCCAAGCTGTGGTCCCTGCGCTCGACCTGGATCACCCTGGGCCTCGGCCTGCTGTTCCTGGTGGCCTTCGGTCTCATCTCCGCGAGCCACTACAAGTCGGGGATCGACTCCGGCCACACCGACCGTGACTTCGCCGACGCGACGGCCGTCAGCCTGTCCCTCTTCGGTGTGAACTTCGCCCAGCTGGCCCTGGGCGTGCTCGGCGTCCTGGTCACGGCGGGCGAGTACTCGACCGGCATGATCCGCTCGACGCTCGCGGCGGTACCGCGCAGACTGCCCGTGCTGTGGTCCAAGGCAGCCGTCTTCGGCCTGGTCGCGCTCGTCGTGGGGACGATCGGTGGGTTCGTCGCCTTCCTGATCGGAAGCGGAATCGTCTCGGGCACGCCCGCGGCCATGAGTCTTTCGCACGCGGGTGTCCTGCGGAGTCTGCTGGGTGCGGGGCTCTACCTCGGCCTGGTCGGGGTGGTCGGCGCCGCCCTGGGCGCGCTGCTGAGGTCGGTGGCCGGTGGAATCTCCGTGCTGGTGGCCACCCTGATGCTGATCCCGGGACTGATCTCCCTGCTGCCGAGTTCCTGGCAGGACGACATCAGCCCCTACCTGCCGTCCAACGCGGGTGAGGCGATGTTCGCTCTGACACACGACTCCACGACCCTGTCGCCGGGCGCCGGGCTGCTGGTCTTCCTCTGCTGGACGGCACTGGCGCTCGCGGGTGCGGCCTACCGGCTGACACGCAGCGACGTCTGACCGGCCGCACCATGGCAGCGTGACATCCATGACCACCGACGACATCAGCGGGATGGGACCGCTGGTCGCCCGACTGTCCCGGGGCGGCCAGCGGCTGCGGCAGGCCGACCGGACACATCCCTGGGTGCTGGACACCGCGGTCGTGCTGCTGGTCTTCCTGATGTTCTGCCTGCCCGACCTGATCCACGACGGCGCCGGTGGCGGTGGCGGTGATGGTGACGGTGACGGGCCGCGCAGGTTCCGGCTCGTCCTCACCCAGCTGCCCATCGCCGGAACGCTGGCGTTGCAGGCCGGACTGGTACTGCCCCTGCTGTGGCGGCGACGCAAACCCCTCGCGGCGTTCGCCACCATCACGGCGGTGTTCGTCCTCCAATGGATCCTCGGCACGGCGCTGCGCGCCGACATCGCCCTCTTCGTCGCGCTGTACAGCCTGGCCCTGCACGGGCGGCTGCGGCAGCTGCCGTACGCCTGTGCGGCCATGGCGGCCGCCATGGCGCTGGTCGCGGTCCGCGTGTCGTCGGCGGTGGCCGTCTGGGACGCGCTGTTCTTCCTGCTGAGCACGGCGACCGCGGCCCTGGCGCTCGGCATGATGGTCCGGATCCGCCGCGCCCAGCTCGCCGGACTGCGCGAGAGGGCCACCCGGCTGGAGATCGAGCGCGACCAGCGCAGCAGGCTGGCCACGGCCACCGAACGCACCCGGGTCGCCCGCGAGATGCACGACATCGTCGGCCACAACCTGTCCGTCATCATCACGCTCGCCGACGCCGGCGCCTACGCCGCCGACATCCAACCCGCACGAGGCAAGGAGGCCCTGCGACTCATCGGCGACACCGGCCGACAGGCCCTCGGTGAACTGCGGCGCGTGCTCGGCGTGCTGCGGTCGGCGGCGGACGGTCCCCCCGGCGGGCCCGAGCTCAGCCCGCAGCCCGGCATCGTGGACCTCGGCGCACTGTGCGCCACGGTGCGCGCGGCCGGACTGCAGGTCGTCTACCGGACCTCCGGCGACGTCGACGCCCTGGACGGCGGGGTGCAGCTGACGGTGTACCGCATCGTCCAGGAAGCCCTCACCAACACC
>NZ_JBIWMA010000057.1:0-10164 GCF_044766465.1 Streptomyces sp. NPDC102259
AAAACACCACCGGTCATGAAGTGATGGCCGACTCCCTGTGTGACGGACGGGATGGCGAGGCAAGGAGCACCTCGCCGTCACCGCCAAGTACCGGCCTGACGCCCCCTGTTGCGTTGGATACACGGGCTGCGCGGGGCATGATCACTTCATGGTCGACTATGTGCCCTCCCCGGATGAGGTAGCCGCCGCACAGTCATCGAATGGCGGATGGAGCAGGAAGCAACTCGCAGAGTGGGGGATCCCCTGGCCTCCGCCGGCGGGCTGGCGCCGTTACCTGGAGGCGAAGTGGAAGGGCGACGAGGTCGGACCGCTGCCCCGTGATGAGCCGGAGCAGGACACCCTGTTCTGAAGATCTGAAGAGCGGCGTCGGCCCACCGCAGGAGCATCGTCGGCACCCTCGTGACCGGTCGTCCGCTGGAGCGTGAAGGCGGCACTACCTGGCCACCTTCCACGTCATCGGGCGGTGGATCGAGGAGTGCATGGTGGAGGCGAGGTCTTGACCTCACCCACGCCGCTGGTGCCAACGGCGCCTTGGCCGGACCGCCAATGCGTCAGCCCGGACCTTGGCCACGAATGCCCTGTCGACCTTCCAGGCTGCCGCCCGCGGTGAGTGCGGCTGGTGGGTCGAGGGCTGTCCTCACCGTCAGTAAAAAAGAGCAGGAGTTGACGGGATCAGCCCCACGGGGTTGGTCCCGTCGGCATGACGACCAGCATGAACGACTTCTGGGACGAGGTCATTTCAATGGAGTTCGGCGTGGCGCTGCTGGGTGCCCTGGCCGGGGGCGCATTCACCGTCGGTAGCGGTCGAGGCCTGGGCGAGCCGGTCGAGCTCCTTCCACGGAGTGGCGGTAGCGGACCGCGTCACCAGTTGGTCGGTGAGCCGGGAGGGACAGCGGCGCGTAGAACCGCCACACCTGCTTGCCGAACTGCGCCTCGCCCGCACCCTCGCCGCACAAGCCGACAAGGGCGAACCGCAGGCCGTCCTGCGCGCGCCCGCCGCCGAGCAGTACCTCAGCGACGCCGGCCACAATCGGCCCGCTCACCGCCTGACGACACCTGATACAGCACCGAATGTAACGGCTGCTACATTCAGCGTTGTGTCGAACATGGAACCGGGGAGCCGCTGGCTCGTCCTCGTGATCAAACTGCCCGCAGAGCCCTCCCGGCACCGGGTCGCCGTCTGGCGGGAGTTGCGCAAGGCCGGCGCGCTCTCCCTCGGTCAGGGTGTCTGGGCCGTGCCGGACGTGCCGCTCTTCGCCGACGGCATCGAGCGGGCGGTGACGCTCACGGAGCAGGCCGGCGGGCAGGCCGTGTCCCTCAGCGCGTCGGGGCGCAGTACCGAGGACGCCACCCGTTTCCAGGCGATGTTCACCGCTGCCCGGTCCGCGGACTGGGCGGAGTTCCTCGCCGACTGCGGCAAGTTCGAGCAGGAACTGGCCAAGGAGATCCGGATCGCCAAGTTCACGCTGGCCGAGTTGGAGGAAGAGGAGCAGTCGCTGGAACGGCTGCGGCGCTGGCACCGCGATCTGACCGCGCGGGACGTCTTCGGCGCTCCGGAGGCGGCCGAGGCAGGCCGGCGGCTCAAGCAGTGCGCCGCCGACTGCGAGAACTACGCCGAGCAGGTCTTCGCCGCCCTCCACCAGACACCCGAGGCAGACCGATGACCGCACCCTCCGCCCCCGCCCGGCAGATGTGGCCGTTGTACGCGGCCGGGTTCACCACCGCGTTCGGCGCGCACGGCATCGCCGCCAGTCTCGGCGGCCACTCCGACGACGCGGTCACGTCCCTGCTCGTGCTCGGTGGCCTGCTCGCCCTCTACGACGGCGCCGAGGTGCTCCTCAAGCCGCTCTTCGGCACCCTCGCCGACCGCGTCGGCGCCCGCCCCGTGCTGCTCGGCGGCCTCGTGGCCTTCGCCGCCGCGTCTGGGCTGTACGTCGTCGCCGACAGCCCCGGCTGGCTGTGGGCCGCGCGCCTCGGGCAGGGAGCCGCGGCCTCGGCGTTCTCGCCGTCCGCCTCCGCGCTGGTCGCCCGGCTGAACCCGGCGGCGAAACACGGGCGGGCCTTCGGCAGCTACGGCTTCTACAAGTCCATCGGCTACACCCTCGGCCCGCTGCTCGGCGGCGTGCTGGTGTGGGCCGGGGGTCTGCGCCTGCTGTTCACCGTCCTGGCGGCACTCGGCGCGGCCGTCGCCGTCTGGGCTGCGCTTGCCGTTCCCGTGACCCCGCCGCTGCCCAAGGCCCGCCAGACGGTTCTCGACCTGGCCCGGCGGCTGGCCGACCCGGTCTTCCTCGCCCCGACGGCCGCGCTCGCCGCGGCGACCGCGGCCCTGTCGGTCGGGGTCGGTTTCCTGCCGGTCTCCGGCCGCGCCGCCGGGCTGGGCACCATCGCGACCGGGGCGGCGGTGTCGGTGCTGGCCGGCTGCGCGGCCGTCGTCCAGCCTCGAGCCGGGCGCGCTCTGGACGACGGGCGCCTCACCACCCGGACCGGCCTCGCCGCGGGGCTCACGGTCACCGCGGCGGGTCTGGCCTGCGCAATGCTGCCCGGGCTGGCGGGCATCCTCCTCGGCGCGGCCCTGATCGGCACCGGTACGGGGCTGATCACTCCCCTCGGCTTCGCCGCGCTGGCCGCGAGCACTCCTGCGGAGCGTCTCGGGCAGACCATGGGCGCCGCCGAACTGGGCCGGGAACTGGGCGACGCGGGCGGCCCGCTGCTTGTCGCCGCCGTCGCCTCGTTCGCCACGCTCACCTACGGCTTCGGGGCGCTCGCCGCGCTGACCGGGATCCTGGCGGTGGCCGCGTTCCTGCACCGTCGCCCGGTGTCGTCCGTACCCCAGCCGGGGACGGAGAGGTGAACCACCGGACGCGCCGGGTCAGTTCTGGTGGGTGCGCTGCGGCGGACGCCGGCCGGTGAACACGGCGGCCAGGACGCCGAGGGCGATGAGCACGTAGAGCCGGTAGCGGCTGATCTAGTCCGCCTGCCGAGAGACGGCGCCGCCACAAGCGCTGATCGCGGTCTGTGCGGGCAGGGCCCTGCCCGCGGCGCGCGCCGACAGCGTCTACCCGCCTGCCGTGCGGGGTGGACCTGACGGCTGCCGCACCAGCGAGTCCGCACGTGGAGCACCCTTCGGAATACCCCCTAGGGGTATATGGTTGGCCATGTAGGGGCCTGGGAACAGCCCCCTGGACGGGACGGAAATGGGGATGACGACCATGGACCACAACGCGCACCACCACACCGAAGCCCACGCGCCTGCCGCGCACGCTGATGAGAATCACGGCGCACACGGCGGCGCCCACCAGCACGGCGCGTCGTGGCCGATGGCAGCGAAGGCGACCCTGCACTGCCTGACCGGATGCGCCATCGGCGAGATCCTCGGCATGGTGATCGGCACCGCCCTGGCGTGGGGCAACGCCCCGACGATGGTGACGTCGATCGTGCTGGCCTTCGTGTTCGGCTACTCGTTCACGCTCTTCGCGGTCCGCCGGGCGGGCCTGGCCTTCAAGACCGCGCTCAAGGTCGCGCTGGCCGCCGACACCGTGTCGATCGCCATCATGGAGCTGGTCGACAACGGCATCATCGCCCTGGTGCCCGGCGCGATGGACGCCCACCTGAGCGACGGACTGTTCTGGTCGTCGCTGCTGGGCGGCTTCGTGATCGCGTTCGTGATCACCACTCCGGTGAACAAGTGGATGATCGGCCGCGGCAAGGGCCACGCCGTCGTCCACGCCTACCACTGAACGGCCACCGCGGCCGGGGCGGCCCCAGCCATCGGGGGCGCCTCCCGCGGTGTCCGTTTGCGCCTCGCGGCCACCGCGAGAGCAAGGAGCCCCGCGGTGCGGGCCGTCCGACGCCGTCATAGCCCCGCCCGTTCATGCCTGTCCGCACTCGGCAAGGCGAAGTCCGCGACAGGCGGCCTATACCTGCCCGGGGTATGGTCTGAATCCGAGCAGCACCGTCAGAGCGAGGGAGAGAAGTTGACCGGCGGCCAGGCAGGTACGCGAGGCGCCGCCCGTCTGCTCGTCGTGTGCGCGGTCCTTGTGGGCCTGTTCCTCATGCACGGCTCCCCGGCTTCTGCCGCCGAGGGCTGCCACGGTGCGGTCTCCCCGTCAGCTGCCATGGCAGGGCACGACCACGCCGCCTTCAGCCAGGCTGTGCCGGCCGCCGGCCACGGCCCGGCCGGACTGGTCGCCCTCACTCCGATGAGCGGTGCGCAGTGTGTGTCCACTCCCGCGCCGGAGCGGATCACCGTGCCTGCTCCCGGCCTGGTGGCCATCGCCGGACTTTCGGCGCTGGCCGCAGCGCTGCTGGGGCGCATGCGGGCAGCCGGCGGCGGGATCGGACGCCGCGGTCCGCCGGACGGCGGGCGGGATCTGCTGCTTCGGGTCTGCATCGCGCGGACGTGAGGGGCACCGCCGACGTCCCGGCCACCGGCCGGGACGCGGCGCCGCGCCCTTCACACCTTCGCGCGCCTCTGCGCGGTGCGCCTGCTCGGAAAGACCTCACAGATGCCCGCTTCCACTCGTTTCCCCGTCCGGCGCCGTGCCCTTGCGGCGGCCGGCACAGCCGCCGCCCTGGCCCTGGCCGCCTGCGGCTCCTCCAGCAACTCCTCCATGCCCGGCATGGACCACGACACCCACTCCTCCGCCTCCCACAGCACGTCGCCGTCGTCGTCGATGAGTGACATGCCCGGGATGGACCATGGGTCCGCCGCAGAAACCCGCCTCGCCGACCACCAGGACGGCTACCGCCTCACCTCCGCGGCCGCCACTCTGGCGTCCAGGAAGCCGACCGCCTACCGGTTCACCATCACCGGCCCGGACGGCAAACCGGTCACCGGCTTCGCACTCGACCAGACCAAGCGGATGCACTTCTACGCCATCCGCTCCGACCTGACCGGCTTCCAGCACCTCCACCCCTCGATGGCCGCCGACGGCGCCTGGACCGCGGACCTGAGCGCCCTGGCCCCCGGGGCGTGGCGGATGTTCGCCTCCTTCACCCCCGACAGCGGCAGCGGCAAGGGCAAGGACTTCGTGCTCTCCCGCACCGTCACCGTGCCCGGCACCGCCGCCATCACGCCGCTGCCCGCCCCGGTCACCACCGCCCAGGCCGACGGCTACACCATCACCGTCAAGGGCAAGCCGATGGCCGGCATGGCGCATCCGCTGACCATCTCCCTCTCCAAGGACGGCAAGCCCGTCACCGACCTCCAGCCCTACCTGGACACCTACGCCCACCTGACCGCCTTCCACGAGGGCGACCAGGCGTTCGCCCACGTCCACCCCACCACCGAGGCCACCGGCGACAACGGCGGGCCGGACCTGGCCTTCCATGCCGAACTGCCCACCGCGGGCAACTGGCGGCTGTTCCTGCAGTTCCAGACCGGCGGGAAACTCCACACCGCCGCTGTGACCCTGCGCGTCGGCTGAACCATTGCGGGCGCCGCCCTCCACAGCGGCGTCCGCACCGGCTGACGCAGGGCCCGCGTTTCGTTCAGGGACGCGGAGCTGCGCTCCGGCTGTCGTGGCGAGGCGCACCGGGCGGCGCGGGCCGCGGCGTCTGCTGGGTGTCCGGTCGGCTGCATGTGTATCAACAACAAGACAGTCGCGAGCACCATGATCAGTCGAGGAAGGCCTGGTCACTCTCGCCTGCCCGGCGGCGTTGCCGTATCGCACGAAGCTGTTGGTGGCGTGGGACCGCGCCATGCGGCCCAAAGTTCAACGCCCTGCGGCGGTTGGTCCCGTTCTTGACGGGGGTGAGGCGTCGGCGAGGCCGGCGCCCGCTCGCCGCGCCCGGCGCAGGGCACCCAGCACCAGGGTGGCCGGCAGCGGGGCGGCGACGTCGTGACCCATGGCGTCGGTGACGGAGAGCTGGACGGCGTCCCGGTCGATGACGTAGTCGAAGGTGTCACCCCCGACGTGGACGCCAGGCTCCAGCGCCCCGGCCACCGCGAACTGCGCCGCCTCGCACGCCGGCGAAACGGGGAGCAGCCGGTGCTGGATCTCTGCGGCCAGGCTCAGCGGGACAGTGCGCCGGTCCCACTGCGACGGCGGCTCACTCCTGCCCGTCGGTCAGACGGTTGCGGGGGCCCCGAGCATCGCGGAAGCCTCCTGGAACGCGCTGAGCGTGCGCGTGGTGCGCGTGGGTGCAGCGGTTTGGGCCTGGTCACGGCAGGTGAAGCCGAGCTGGGTCATGGCCCGCAGGACTTCTCCGGCGCTGAAGTCGCGGCGGTCCTGGCCGGTGACGACCTGTCCGACCTGCTTGACGGGGTAGGTGCGACGGCCGACGATCACGGACTCCCCGAGGACTTCCTCGGGCTTGACGCCCTTCATAGATTCCAGGACGCCGCTCTTGGTGAGGTCGAAGGGGAAGCGGGCGATGACACAGCGCATGATGCCTCACAGGAGTAGAACGAGGGGGTGGTTCTGCCGCGGTTGAGGCGGTTCAGCGGGCCAGGGCGAGGACGCCCAGGGCATTGCCGTGTTCGTCGACCACGGGCAGGGCATCGAGGCGGCGGTAGCGCATCGCGTGCTCGGCTTCGGTCATCGTGGTCACGGGTGAGGCGAAGGGCCCCGGGTCGACGAGGATGTCCCTCAGCTGGACCCGGTCGGTGTATACGGAGCTGTCGCGGACCGCGATGAGATGCGCCTGGGTGAGAAGTCCGGTGCACACGCCGTCGTTGTCGCAGACGACCAGGTGTGCGGTGCGGGCGCTCGCCATGACGGACAGGGCCACCTCGACGGTCATGTCGTCGCAGACCTGCGGTCCGGCGGTCTCCATGGCGTCGGCCACTGTCCTGGGCACGGGGGCGGCGCCCGTCGAGCGGGGCTGCATCTGAACCATCGTCACAACGTGCCTCCTGCAGAGGTGGGCCAGATTCCAGAACCTGAACACGAAGTCCTTACGCCGCCGCGTCGAACGAGGACTGCCGGGTCCTGCGCCGGGTGACCGAGGCGGGGCTGCGTCGGCCGCGTGAGGACGACGTGCTGCGCTGGCGTCGCTCGGCGACCGGCGCGGTGATCGTCACGGGGATGCCGGAGGGCGTCCGGGCGCCGGTGATCTGGCTGAGTGCCTCTTCGCCGGCGCGGACCTGGGTGGTCTGGGGCATGATGCCGGCGGCGGTCATGAGACGGGTCATGTCGCGGCGCTGGTTGGGGGTGACCAGGGTGACGACGCTGCCGGACTCGCCGGCGCGCGCGGTGCGGCCGCCGCGGTGCAGGTAGTCCTTGTGGTCGGTCGGCGGGTCGACGTTGACGACCAGGTCGAGGTTGTCGACGTGGATGCCGCGGGCGGCGACGTTCGTGGCCACGAGCACGGTGACGTGCCCGGTCTTGAACTGGGTCAGGGTTCGGGTGCGCTGCGGCTGTGACTTGCCGCCGTGCAGGGCGGCGGCCCGCACCCCGCTGTTGAGCAGGTCCTGCGTCAACCGGTCGACGGCGTGCTTGGTGTCCAGGAACATGATCACCCGGCCTTCGCGCGCCGCGATCTGCGTCGTCGTCCAGTGCTTGTCCGCGCCGTGGACGTGCAGCACGTGGTGCTCCATCGTGCTGACGGCACCCGCGGACGGGTCGACGGAGTGGACGACCGGGTCGGTGAGGTAGCGGCGGACCAGGCGGTCGACGTTGCGGTCGAGGGTGGCGGAGAACAGCATCCGCTGGCCCTCGGGGCGGACCTGGTCCAGGAGCGCGGTGACCTGGGGCATGAAGCCCATGTCGGCCATCTGGTCCGCCTCGTCCAGGACAGTGATGGCGACCTGGTTCAGCCGGCACTCCCCGCGGTCGATGAGGTCCTTGAGCCGTCCCGGCGTCGCGACGACGACCTCGGCACCGCTGCGCAGCGCGTTGGCCTGCCTGCCGATCGACATTCCTCCCACGACCGTGGCAAGACGCAGCTGCACCGAGCGGGCGTAGGGGGTGAGGGCGTCGGTCACCTGCTGGGCCAGCTCACGCGTCGGCACGAGGACCAGGGCCAGCGGCTGGCGGGACTCGGCGCGCTGTCCGGCGGTGCGGGCGAGCAAGGCCAGGCCGAAGGCGAGGGTCTTGCCGGAACCGGTGCGCCCGCGTCCCAGGGCGTCGCGGCCCGCGAGGGTGTTGGGCAGGGTCGCGCCCTGGATCGGGAACGGAACGCTCACGCCTTGCGCGGTCAGCGCGGCCAGCAGCTGCTTGGGCATGTCGAGGTCGGCGAACGCCTCGACCGCGGGCAGCGCGGGAGTGATCGTCTCCGGCAGGGCGAACTCGCCCTGCACCGCTGCGGGCCGCCGGCCGTAGCCGCCCGAACGGCTCGGACTCCCGGAACGGCTCGGGGCGGATGATCCGAAACGGCTGCCCCGCTTCGAACCGGCGCTGGAACCGAAAGCGGGGCCGTCGCCACGGCTGCGGCGGGAAGAGCGGTCATTGGTACGTACGGAGTTCATGGAGAACCTTCCTTGATACGGCACGTATCAAGGAATTCTCGCAGCGAAAGCACCGCGGGGAATTACAAGAACGGACCGAATGGACGCGAAAAAGAATCTGGAGTGCAGTAGATCTGGCGCGGATTGCATCGACGAATTTCTGACGTCATATGGACGTGAGACCCGGACGCCTACCGCTTGCGCCTTGGACGAGGGGCGCGTCCCTGGACGAGGGACCACGGACGCTTTGCGTCCCGCAGGTCGCACCACTGCGGGACATGTCCGTAGCTGGGGCCCGCACCCCGAGGGATGCGGGCCCCAGCTACGAAGTGCGCGTCAGCGTCAGGCGAGGACGATGTTCTCGGCCGTCGGACCCTTCTGGCCCGCCGCGATGTCGAAGGTGACCTTCTGGCCTTCGAGCAGCTCGCGGAAGCCCTGGGCGGCGATGTTCGAGAAGTGGGCGAATACGTCAGCGCCCCCACCGTCCTGCTCGATGAAGCCGAAACCCTTGGCCGCGTTGAACCATTTCACAGTGCCTGACGCCATGTCATATCTCCTCTTGGGCAGTACGCCGGACCCGCGATGCACGGGTACCGGGTCGCCGCGATGATGCCCCGTCCGGAAAACGACCGGCAATACGAAAACGCCGACAGCAGCTGAAAATGCCGATGCAGGCGCTTGAAGTTTTTGGGAACCACAACTGCAACTGAGATCGACAGTAGCATGAGTTGGCGGGCCGAGTACGGTAAATGGCTCCGTGCTGCTGATTGCAGCAAAAACACTTTCCGTGCGACGTGTCAAACCCTCACCTCGCGACGATAGATATTGACCCACCCGAAGCACAGCGTTTCAGGAACAGCGGCCGCCGTTAAGCGCTCAGAAGAGCCCGCATTCCGGTGGAGATTTCCTGCCAGGCGTGCACCCGGGTGGCCCATGCGCCGGTATCGCCGCGGATCCGCGCCGCTGGTGGGGCGAGCGGGCGGGCCGGCAGGCGTGCGGTGATGTGGCGGTCAGTAGGTGGCCAGGAAAATGGCGATTAGCGCGCGGCGAAGGCTGCCACGGTCCACGCGTGGAACACCTCGTGGAAGCCGGACCGTCGGCCCGGGCCACGTCGTCCACGACACCGTGAACGTCGCCATGCGGGCGGCATCGTCCGCCCGGTCCAAGCGGGTGGTCCGGTCGGTGAGGACGTCAGCCCCGATGAGAGCTTCGCGTTCGTTGCCGGCGCTGAGGTCGGGGAGCAGGCCGAGCGGCGGCGTGTGGGGCCGGACGAGCATGACCTGAAGTGATCCTCTTCAGGAACAGCCTGGCGCCCCGTCCTCCGCGATGGTGCAGGGGGGCGGGGCGCGCCGGACGAGCTGACGGCACTGCAACCGCCGTTCACGCTCTGCGCGATCAGGTCGCCGATCTGCTTGTCGGCCGCTTCGACGGCGCGGGCATAGGCGCAACTCGTCTGCTGCGACCCTTGCCCGCGGCGGGCGCGCTCGATGAGGCGGCTGAGCCGGTGTCCCCGTCGGTGCCGTTGCAGGCGGAGAGCAGGAGGACCCCGGTGGCCGCGAGAGCGGCGAGCGAAGTGGCACGGGTACGGAACATGAAAGCCCCCGGTGATGGTGTCGCGGTCGGCTGCCCCGGCGCTTCCGGGGCTGACATCCCTGCTACGGAGCCCATTGCGGATGCGTTCTCTCGTCCGACCGCCTGAGACACAACGGTGATGTATCCAGGACTCGCCACGGACGGACGGGACGGCCCAGTCGCCTGACGAGGCGTCAGGAGTA
>NZ_JBIWMA010000058.1:0-9248 GCF_044766465.1 Streptomyces sp. NPDC102259
AGACTTCCTGCACACCTACAACCACCACCGCTGCCACACCGCTCTCGGCGGCCAGCCACCCATCAGCCGCGTCAACAACGCTGCGGGTCAATACATCTAGCGCGCCGAGGATGCCGGTGTCGGGACAACCGAGCGCGCTTCTTCCAGGAGTGCTGTCACAGCCCTCGGACACCCACCCCCTAAGACGAACACCCCACGCGAACCATCCGCGACACGTAAGAGCAACACGAGCAACACGACCCATCGGAGAACTCTCATGCGCGCAACCCTCCTGTACGGCGCCGGCGACGTCCGAGTCGAGAACGTGCCCGACTCCGCCATCAAGCAGCCCACCGACGCGCTGGTCCGCGTCACCGCCTCCTGTGTCTGCGGAAGCGACCTGTGGCCCTACGCCTCGGCGAAGCCGGAGGACGGGCCGGCCCGGATGGGGCACGAGTTCATCGGCGTCGTCGAGGACATCGGCTCCGAGGTGAGCACCGTCAAGCGGGGCGACCTGGTCGTCGCTCCGTTCGCCATCTCGGACAACACCTGTGAGTTCTGCCGCGAGGGCCTGCACACCTCCTGCGCCCACCCGCAGGCCAACTTCTGGGACGGCGAGCCGGAAGAGGGCGGTCAGGCCGAAGCGGTCCGTGTCCCGCTCGCCGACGGCACCCTCGTCAAGCTCCCCGTCGCGCCGGACTCGGCCCTCGTCCCGTCCCTGCTGACGCTGTCGGACGTGTTCGGCACCGGCTACCACGCCGCAGTCATGGGTGGTGTCAACAAGCGCAGCAAGGTCACCGTGATCGGTGACGGCGCCGTCGGTCTGCTGGCGGTGCTGTCGGCGAAGCGCCTGGGCGCCGAGCAGATCGTTCTCATGGGCCGTCACCAGGCGCGCACCGACCTCGGCCGGGAGTTCGGCGCCACCGACGTCGTCTCCGCCCGTGGCGAGGAAGGCATCGCCCAGGCCCGCGAGCTCACCGGTGGACACGGCACGCACGTGGTCCTGGAGTGTGTCGGCAACATGCCCGCCTACGAGCAGGCCGTCGGGATCGTCCGCCCGGGCGGCGTCATCAGCCGGGTCGGCGTGCCGCAGTACGAGGAGGCGCCGATCGGCTTCGGCAGCCTGTTCCGGCACAACCTGCGCCTGGCCGGCGGACCGGCCCCCGTCCGGGCCTACATCGAGGAACTGATGCCCGACATCCTGAACGGCACCATCGAGCCGGGGAAGGTCTTCGACGTCACCACCGACCTCGACGGCGTCCCGGCCGGCTACCAGGACATGGCCGACCGCAAGAGCCTCAAGGTCCTCGTCAAGAGCTGACCCGCCGAAGTGCGCCCCGAGGGGTGCGGCCTCGTCCGCACCCCTCGGGGCGAAGGCCGGCTCCCTCAGGAGGTGTGTGCGCCTTCGACGGCACGGGGTCGGCGAGGGCGACGGAAGGCCCTGGCGACGGGGGGTGGCGCCACCTCATCGAGGCGACTGGCGACTGACACCACCCAGAGTGCCTGACGTGTCAGTTACTTTCCAGGCGTACGGCACTCCATGCGCCCTACACGTCTCACACGTGCCCCTCGCTCGGCTTCGCCGCGTCGGAGCCCCCGGTGGCGGCCGCCTCAGGGAAGTCGCGGGAGCAGGTCGCGCGCCGCGTGACTGAGGATGCGCAGGTCCTCCGTGAACCGTTCGCGATCCTCTGCGGGAAGGGGGTTCAGGAAGTACCGCTCGATGTTCTCCACGTGGATCCGGGAAGCGCGCACCGTGGTCTCCGCGCCCAGCGGTGTGAGCCGGACCAGCCGCCCACGCCGGTCGTCGGGGGACTCCCTGCGCTCGACCAGGCCGGCGGCCTCCATGCGGTCCACCAGCCGCGTCGCGCCACCGGTCGTCAGCACCTGCTCCTGGGCGATCGCCCGCATCGGCAGCCCCGGATCGCCCGCCCGCCCGAGAATGAGCAGGACCTCGTAGGTGAGGTGGCTGATCCCGCACTCCTGTTCGAGCGCCCGGCCGAGGATGTATTCCAACCGGTTGGCCGCCCCCTGTAGACGGCCGAAGGCCAGGACCAAAGCATGATCCGCAGCCTCCTTCGCCGTCGAGATCCCAGCTCCCTCACTCACCGCGCTGCCGCCTCTCTCGTCGCCCCCCGGTGTCAACGTACCGATCATGCACTGTGGGGTGACCGGCAGGTGTCCGGCGGCGGATGTCGAGAGCGAACAGGGAGGCCTGAGCGGTACCTGTCTAACCGAGTTCCAGCAGGCCCCGACGGACCGCCTCGGTCACCGCGGCCGTCCTGTTGTCCACACCGAGTTTCCGGTAGACGCGTATCAGATGGGTCTTGACCGTCGCCTCGCTCAGATGCAGGGACTGCGCGATGGAGCGGTTGCCGTGTCCGTCGGCCATCAGGCGGACGACCTGCGCCTCACGTTGCGTCAACTCTGCCGCAGGGCTGGTGACTTGGCCCACCAGGTGGCCCACCAGCTCCGGAGCGAGGCCGAAGCCGCCCTCGGCGGCGCTGCGCACGGCCCGGAAGAGTTCCTCGGGGCGGCCCGCCTTGAGGACGTAGCCGCGGGCGCCTGCCTCCAGCGCGCGGACTACATCGGCGCGTCCGGAATAGCTGGTCAGCATCACCACGGGCATCCCCGGGGCCTCGGAGGCCAGCCGGCGGACCGCCTCGACGCCGTCGATGCCGCGCTCAGCACCCGCGAACCGCAGGTCCATCAGCACGACATCGGGCGCCAACTCGATCGCGAGGCGCACCGCTTCCTCGCCGCTGTCCGCCTCCCCGATCACGTCGAGACCCGCGGCGCCCTCGAGCAGGGCCCGCAGTCCGGCCCGGACCACCACGTGGTCATCGGCGATCAGCAGCCGCAGCGGAGAGCCGGTCATCCGCTCGCCGCCGCGGGCACGGGCACGGCCGCGCCGGACCGACGGCAGGCGGGCAGGGTGGCCCGGACCCGCGTACCCCGGCCGGGCAGGCTGTCCACCCGCAGATCCCCGCCGCCCTCGCGCATCCGCGCCCGGGCCGCGGGGAGACCGAACCCCCGGCCCGACCGGGTCGCCCCGCCCGTGTGGGCGAGGTCGAAGCCGACGCCGTCGTCGTACACGTCCAGCTCGGTGTGATCCGGGTGATGGTGCAGTGTCACGAGCAGGTTGGCGGCCCGTGCGTGTTCGCGGACGTTCGCCAGCGTGCTCTGTGCCACGCGGAACAGAGCCGTCGCCGCTTCTTCGTCCAGTTGGGAGGGGCGGGTTCCGGTCGAGCGGAACTGCACCCGCATCGCGGCTCCTTCCAGTTGGGTTCGGGCGCAGAGCAGCCGCAGGGAGTCCTCCAGCCCGGCTTCGGCGACCGTGACCGGGGTGAGGTCCCGGATCATCCGGCGGGTCTCTGCGAGTCCCGTGTCCAGGGCGTCTGCGACCGCACGGACCCGGACCCGCGCCACATCGGGCCGTTCTGTCCAGTCCCGGTCGGCCGCCTGGAGCAGCATCAGGCTGCCGGACAGTTCCTGGGCGAGGGTGTCGTGCAGGTCCCGGGCGATGCGCGCGCGTTCCTCCAGCACACCGGTCCGGTGCCGCTCGTCCGCGAGCACGTCCCGAGTGCCGCGCAGTTCCTCGATCAGTCGCCGGCGCTCCACGAGGCTGCGTTGTTGCGCCCGGTACAGCGCCACGGTGCCCCAGACGGCCGCCACCGGGACGAGCACCATCTCCGGATCGAATCCCCCTGTGTTCCGGGTCAGTTGGCCGACCAGGAGGAGCGTGATGGCCAGCACCGCGACATGGGCCGCCCTCGTCCCGAGCGTGCGCAGGGCGACGCACGCCAGCGGTACCGCACACCAGACATAGGCGCCGGTCAGGGGCGGTGGGTTGAGGTGGACGAGGATCGCCCACAGCAGGAGGAGGCTCATGACCCAGGCATGCCGGGCGAGTCTGCCCAGCTTGCTCCAGAGCGCGAGGCCTGCCGCATACGTCACGGCGAGCAGCCCGCTGACGGTCACGATGTCCCAGCACAGAGGGCTGTTCAGACGGACCAGGCGGACCATCCCGCCGCCGACGGCAAGGAAGAACACGCAGTGCGGCAGGAACTTCGTGGTGAACCGGCTGCGGAGGCCCGGCGCGAAAGCGTCGGCGGGGCCGGGGTGGGACACGGCGAACCCCCTGGACGAATGATCCATCGGGACAGGGGAGCCGAGTCTATCCGCCACTTGTATGACCACTGTGAAGACTGGCCGGTCGCCGGTCGCCGGTCGCCGGTCGCCGGTCGCCGGTCGCCGGTCGCCGGTCGCCCGCAGTCCGCCGTCCGCCGCGCACGGAGGGCGACGGGCGGCGAGCGACGGGCGGCGGGCGGGCCGGGGAACAGTCGGTGGCTAGGCTCCGGGGTGCAGTCCGAGCCAGCCGGGTGTGGGATCGCCCTTGACCTCGCCGAAGTACAGGGCGAAGGTCTGCTTCCAGCGCTCCACCCCCGCACGGTCGGCCATGAAGCGGGGGAAGCCGTCCACGTGGGCGTCGGGGTACTCCCAGATCGGCTTCACACCGGCCGGGGGTGCGACGTCGGTGCGCACCGACCAGCCGTTGAAGGCCCTCTTCTGCGACTCGGTGGACAGCTGCCAGTTGAGGAACAGCTTGGCGGCCGTGGAGTTCTTGGCCTGTTTGAGGACGGCCAAGCGCTGGCCCCAGGCCATGAACGGGTGCCCCTCGGCGATCACGAACTTCGTGGGGGACGACGAGGAGGGGACCATCGAGCCCGAGGTGCCGATGCCGATCGCCTTCTGCCCGGCGAGGACGGCTTGGCTCGGTGAGTTGCTGCCTCGCGCGAACCGCACGTCCTGGGCCGCGAGCTCGGCAATCCACTGCCAGCCGTACTTCTGGGCGTACAGCGAGTAGAGGTAGAGGACCGCGTCGTCGTCGTGCGGGTAGGACGAGGCGATCCTGCCCTTCCATTTCGGGTCGGTCAGGTCGAGCGGGCTGCGCGGTGCGTCCGAGCCCACGGCCGCCGTGTCGTACAGGGAGCCGAAGGCGATCACTCCGTCGGCCACCCAGGCGCCCTGCGGGTCCTTGAACGCGTCATGAACCTTCGAGAACCCGGCCGGCCGGTAGTGCAGCAGCCTGCCCTGCTGCTTCCAGCGGACGAAGTCCTGAAGCGTCTGGAGCTGCACGACGTCGGGGACGAGGGTGTCGGTGGCGAACTGGTTGTCGACGCGGACGTCGTGGTACTTGCTGTAGTCGACGATCAGGGTCAGGTCGATGTCCGGGAAGCGGGCCTTGAAGGCCGCCTTGGTGCCGTCCTGCTGGGTCGGGGTGTCACCGCCGGCGTAGACGACGAGCTTCCCGCCCTCCGCGAGGGCGGCCCGGTACAGCTCGTCGAGCGTCCGGGTCTCCTCCGGCCCGGCCGAACGCTGCGGCGCGGCGGGGGAGGCAGAAGCCGGGACAGCTGAGGCGCCGAACGCGCCGGCGCCGAGAGCGGCACCGGCACCTACGGAAAGCAGGCGTCGCCTGCTGGGGAAGGTGGACATGCCGAGGAGACCTCGTTTCATGGGGGGCGAACGGTGCCCGGCACGCTGGGGGGCGGTCGTCATTCTGATGCGCCCGAGCCCGGCTTCGCGTCGCCCGTACGGAGAGACCGGCTCCTCGGGAGGTGGAAGTCCCGTTCCACCGATCGGTTGAACGCCCCCGGCGGGCCGGTCTACTGCCGCTGCTTTGACGCCGGTCAGCGAGGCTGACGCCGACGGATGGGGACAATGAGCAGGTGACGGGTTCGAGGCTGGGGGCGGGATGCTGACCGGGATCGTGATCGACGCGCTGGACATCGCGCGCATGGAACGCTTTTGGCTGGACGCGACGCGGGGTCGGATGGACGGCCTGCGGATGCGGTTCGTGCCGACCGCGAGGCCGAAGACGGCGCACAAGAACCGACTCCACCTCGACCTGGCCGGGGGGCCGGACTGGGAGGCAGAGGTGGCGCGCCTGCTCACACTCGGTGCGACGCGGGTCGACATCGGCCAGGGCGACGTCCCGTGGGACGTGCTGGCCGATCCGGAGGGCAACGAGTTCTGCGTGCTGCGCCCCGGTCACCCCGGCGTGCTCGCCGACTCCGGCCTGGTCGCGATCTGCCTCGACGTCGGCGAGGAGGACCTCTACGCGCAGCGGGCCTTCTGGCAGTCCCGGGCCGACTGGCGCGAGGCCGAGTCCCCCAGCGGGTGCGTCCGACTGCGCCGACGGCCCACCAGCACGGTCTCACTGGTGATGGGGCCGCCCGCGGCGCCGAAGGCGGGGCGGAACAGGCTGCGCCTGGAGGTCACCCGTCGCGACGGGGAACCCGGCGAGTTCCTCGACGCCGGCGGGAACGAGTTCCACATCACGTGCTGACCCCTGGCTGCCTCGCCGGCGTCGAACGGCCCGACGCGGTCTCGCTCAGGGCTGCGGACCGGGCGAGGTGCGCCGGGTGTTCGATGCGGCGGTGCCGTGGCGGGCGTCGACCGGGTGCGGGCGGCGCCGTGGGCGCGCAGGCGGGCAACGACGTCCTCGATGTCGTCGACGGCGCCCCCCGCAGGCCGGGCGTCAGTCGGTCAAGTGGGTCACCACCGAGCGCATCGCGTGGCGCAGAGCCGGGCGAACCTCCTCGGGCAGATCGACGGTCTCGAAACCGTGGTGGCTGTTCGGGAGGTCGACCAGTTCCAGCTGCGCCCCGCAGTCCTTGGCCGCGGTCACGAACGCCTCCACGGAAGCGGCGATCTCGGGTGTCTCCCGCCCCGCACGGAGGAGGACGACGGGCAGCGTGCCCGCGTGCGCGACAGCCCGGTCCGGGCGGAACCGGGTGCCGGTCAGCCCCCAGTTGGGCAGCGGCGCCAGGATCGGGTAGGAGGCGGCCAGGCAGCGCAGCCAGGCCGGCGGCTCCGTCAGCCAGTCCGCCGTGAGCAGGCCGCCGCCGGAGAAGAACCACAGGGCGACCCGGTCGGCGTCCACCCGGGGATCGGCCCGCACCTGCTCCACCGCGGCGGTCACGTCCGCGGCGGCGCGCTCGTAGTCGGCGACGTCGTGCAGCCGGTGGTCGAGGGTCACGCCGACCATGCCCTCGGCGGCCGCCAGCCGGGCGTACCCCACCAGGGTCGGCCAGTCGCGCGGGGTCGGCCGGGCCCCGGCGGGCACCGGACCGCCGTGCACGAAGACCACGGCCGGTCGCGGGCCCTCGGCGTCGGGCACGTACAGGTCGACGGACCCCCTGCGGTCCCGGGGCAGCTCCGGCACGTCCAACGGGAACGGGCGCAGATGGGCGGGCGGCGCGGCGACGCCGACCGGTCGCAGGCGGCGCCCCTCGCCGGCCGCGGCCCGCAACAGGACGTCGGCGAGTCCGGCGGGGCTGGACAGCATCGGCCAGTGCCCCGTGGGCAGTTCGAAGAAGGTGACCTGAGGGTCGGTCAGGGCCGCCAGCGTGGGGTCGCCGAAGTCGACGAGCCGTTGCACCACGTCGATGCCGGCGCCGTTGCGCGTGCACAGCACGCCGGTGGTGGGAACCGCGGCCCCCGCTCCGGTCAGCCGCAGCGGCTGGAGCAGGGTGCCCAGCGGCTGCGGCGCGGCAAGGGCGGTGAGCCGGTCCAGTGCCGCGTCGGAGACGTCGGCGGTACTGCCCCAGCGCTGCCACTCGTCACGGGTCGGCGGTGCCAACTCGCCTTCTTCATCACCGTGTTGGGCCTGCCCGGCCAGCTGTGCGCGCAGTGCCTGGTCCGGTACGGCGGCCAGCGCCGGGACGCCGTTCTGCGGCATCCCGCAGTCCAGGTACACGACCCGGGCGACGCGCTCCGACCGCCGGTCGACGGCGCCGATCACCGGATGGATGCCGTAGTCGTGACCGACGAGCACGATCTCCCGGCCGGACGCCGCGTCGATCACCGCGATCACGTCCGCGATGTGTGTCTCCAGATCGACGCGGGCCGAGGCGGCGGGGCGGGCCGCGTCGATTCCGGTGAGCGGGACCGCGTGCACCTCGTTGCCCGCCGCGGCCAGCCGCTCGGCCGTCTCCTGCCAGACATGGGCGCCGGTGAACACGCCTGCCACCATGACGAACACTGTCATGACACTCCCTCGGTCACATGACGTCGCGCCGGTCGCGTACGCCGTGATGCGCCGACCGGGGCGATCGCCCGGCCCGCGCCCCGGTACCGTAGGAACTCCCCCAGAGGGAGGTTCAACTGTCCACGTCGCACGAGGTTCTCTGGAGCATCGGCGAGCTCGCCGAGCGCGCGGGTGTCACCGTGAAAACCGTCCGCTTCTACTCCGACCGGGGTCTGCTGCCCGAGGCCTCCCGCAGCGGCGGCGGGCACCGCCGGTACGGCCGCGAGGCGCTGGAGCGGCTGCGCCTGATCCGCTCCCTGCGCGCGCTCGACCTACCGCTGCCCGAGGTGCGCCGGGTCCTTGAGGACGAGGGCGCGGCGAGCCGTGGCCTGGAGGACGCCGTCGCGGGCCGTCTGCGCGAACTGGGCGCCGAACTGAAGACGTTGCGCTGGCGCGAGGCGGCGCTGCGGCTGGTGGGGGAGTGCCCGCCCGCGGAGCGGGCCGACCGGCTGCTGCTGATCGGCGCGGTGAGCAGCCCGCCGAGTACCGCACCCCTGGCCCGGTTCTGGCGCGCCTGGCTGCCGCCGCGGATGCCGGCCCGGGCGATGGCGGCGTTCCTTGAGGTGGCCGTTCCGCAGCCGCCGGACGAGCCGGACCCGGCGCAGGTGCTCGCCTTCGCCCGGCTGCACGCGATGACGACGGCCCCCTGCACGGGCGGCCGGCAGCCGCAGCCGGAGGTGCACCAGGTGGCCGGGGCCCGTGGGGCGGCCGTGCTGTACGCGGGCCTCGCCGAGGCGTACGAGCTCGCGGGACCGCAGCTGCGCCGGACACGGGATCCGCACCTGGGCGAGGCGCTGGACGCCTACGTGGCGGCGTACGCGAGCGCGTACGGCAGCCGGGACACCCGGGAGTTCCGCCGCCTGCTGGCCGCGCGGCTCGCGGCCGGGCCGCGTCTGGACCGGTACTGGGAGCTGACGGCCGTGGTGCTCACGCCGCCGGGCGGCCGACCGGAGCCGACCCCGGGCTCCGCGGACCACTGGCTGCGCACGGCACTGGAGCGGGACAACGCCGGAGCGGCGTAGGACACGTGCCCCGGACGACGCGGACACGGCGGTGGCCGCTGCCAGACCGACGATCCAAACCATAGGCCCTAGAGATCGTCTTCAAAGGTCAGATCCAGAGCAGGATTGAGGCGATGGTGACGGCGGCGTGGTAGGACTCGCGTGTCTTGTCGTAGCGA
>NZ_JBIWMA010000059.1:0-7531 GCF_044766465.1 Streptomyces sp. NPDC102259
CTCCCACTCGGCATCGGACAGTTCATGGCGACGTATCACCCGACCATGATCCACCACTCAAGATCTTTTGAAGACACGGCCTAGGGCCTGTCGTTTGGATCAGTCGCGGGGTGTGGCACGCACATCTGCGGCGTTGTCGTCGGTCGCCGACTCCCCCACGCTCGACTGCGCTCGCGCGGGGGCCCCATCGCATCAACTCCCTCCTTCGCCTTGCAGCTGCACGCACCACACCCCGCTCGGCCCCGCCGACAAGGCACCGTCGATCAGGCCGACCTGATCCGAACGACAGGCCCTAGGACCGAGCCCGGCGCACACAGCCGGCCGACGGCCTACGACGGCTGATCGACGCCTGATCGACGGGCGGTCAGAGTGCCGCCCCCGCCCCTCCCCGGCGCGCCCTGCCACACAGCTCGGCGAGCGCGTCGGCCGTCACCGGCGACACGGCGCCTTCCTCCGTGACGATCGCCGTCACCAGCTCGGGCGGCGTCACGTCGAACGCGGGGTTATACGCCTGGGTCCCCAGCGGCGCCACCGGAATCCCGCCGCCCGCTCCCGTCACCGGCGCCTGGGCCGCCATGACCTCCGTCACCTCGAACCCGGGCCGCTGCTCCACCTCGATGGACGCCCCGTCCGGCGTCTCCAGATCCACCGTCGTCACCGGCGCCACCACGATGAACGGCACATGGTGGTACCGCGCCAGCACCGCGAGCGGATAGCTCCCCACCTTGTTCGCCACCGACCCGTCGGCCGCGATGCGATCCGCCCCGATCAGCACCGCGTCCACCTCCCCCGCCGCGAAGAGCGAACCCGCCGCGTTGTCCGTCAGCAGGGTGTACGCCATGCCGTTGCGGGCCGCTTCGTACGCCGTGAGGCGGGCGCCCTGGAGCAGCGGACGCGTCTCGTCCACCCACAGCCGGCGAAGCCGGCCCACCCGGTGCGCCGCGAGCGCCACCGCGAACGCCGTCCCCTCCCCGCCCGAGACCAGCGCACCGGTGTTGCAGTGGGTGAGGACGCGGTGCCCGCCACCCGGCAGCAGCTCGTCGAGGAGCGCCAGCCCGTGTCCGGCCATCCGGACGCTGGCCTCGGCGTCCTCCCGGTGCAGCTGCCGTGCCGCCGCCAGCGCGGCCTGCGCGCCCTGCGCCAGGTCGCCGCCCTCGGCGAGCTCCTCGCGGTACGCGGCCCGGGCCCGGCGCACACCGACGGACAGGTTCACCGCGGTGGGGCGGGCGCCCGCGAGCGCGTTCGCGGCCTCGTCCACGTCGAAGCCGCGTGCGGCGGCGAGCGCGACACCGTAAGCCCCGGCGATCCCGAGCAGCGGCGCCCCGCGCACGGCCAGCGACTGGATCGCCTCGACCAGTACGGACGCGTCCGTACACACCAGTTCGACTTCCTGGGCCGGCAGCCTCGTCTGGTCGAGAAGGACCAGCACGGGACCTTCCGGTAGCTCCTCCCAACGGAGCGCAGGTATCTCGGCCGGCCGCTTGTCCTCGCCGGGTTGCGCGTACTGATCAGCCATGCGGTCAGTCTGCCCCCGATCGGGCGGACAATTGAAGGTGTGCAGCCTCTACCGCGGCCGGTCACCCGATCAACGCCCCATGGCACGATGGCTCCCAACCTGCCGCCGCGCCCGCGGACGGGCACCGTGAAGGAGCGACGATGAACGACACTCCGGGCTGGGCCTCGCCCGGATCCGCCCCGTCCGACGGACAGGAGCCCGGCGCGTCCCACCCCGCCGAGCCCACGGACCGCCCCGCCGGTGCCCAGCCCGCGGACCACCCGGGCGCGAACCAGCAGAGCCCCGGCACGAAGTGGTCCAAGGAACAGCCCCCGCCCGGCCCCGGCCAGTGGTCCGCGCCCACAGGCCCCCAGAACCCGGGCCGCAACGCGGGCCAGACCCCGCCACCCCCACCGCCGCCCGGCCCCGGCTGGGGCGCCCACCCGCCCGCCGGACCCGGCGGCGCCTACCCCGGCGGCCCCGCAGGCCCCGGACAAGGCGGTTACGGCGGCTACGGCGCTCCCGGCTGGGGCGCAGGCTGGGGCGGCCCCCCGCCCGCGGCGAAGCCCGGCGTGATCCCGCTGCGCCCGCTCGCCGTGGGCGAGATCCTCGACGGCGCCGTCGCCACGATGCGCACCTACTGGCGCACGGTCCTGGGCATCTCGCTCACCGTCGCCGTCATCACCCAGATTTTCGTCGTCCTGTTGCAGGGCCTCATCCTGGACGACGCCACGGACACGACCGCGCTCGGCGACCCGAGCGCCACCGCCGACGAGCAGCTCAACGCCATGGGCGACGCCATGCGCGCCTCCGGCCCCGTCCTCCTCATCACCCTCATCGGCACCATCACGGCGACCGCCCTGCTCACCGCCGTCACCAGCCGAGCCGTGCTCGGCAAACCGGTCACCCTCGGCGAGGCCTGGCGCGACGCCCGCCCCCAGGTGCTCAAACTGTTCGGCCTGATCTTCCTGCTGATGCTCATCGCCGCCGGCACCGTCCTCGTATGCCTGCTGCCGGGCATCCTCGTGAGCGCCGCCGGAAGCTCCGACGCGGGGGCCGCGCTCAAGGCCTTCGGCATCCTCGGCTCGATCGTCCTGGTGCTGTGGCTGCTGATCCGCCTCTCCCTCGCCTCGCCCGCGCTGATGCTGGAGAAGCAGAGCATCAAGAAGGCGCTGGGCCGTTCCGTGAAGCTCACCCGCGGCTCCTGGTGGCGCGTCTTCGGCATCCAGTTGCTCGCCCTGATCATCGCTAACATCGTCGCGATGATCGTCGTCGTCCCCTTCGCGCTCGTCGGCGCCGCCCTGAGCGACGGGGGCGTCAGCGGCATGGTCGACGCGAGCAGCGAGTACGGCTGGACCTACCTGATCGTCAGCGGCATCGGCTCGGTCATCGGCTCCATGATCACCTTCCCGATCTCGGCGGGAGTCACCGTGCTCCTCTACGTCGACCAGCGCATCCGCCGCGAGGCCCTCGACCTCGACCTGGCCCGCGCCGCGGGCGTCCAGGACTACGCCGCCTCCGCTCCCGGCACCACCCCGGGGAGTTGATGCGGTGAGCCTGGCGGGGGGAGGACTCACAGCGGTGCCGCTCCCGGGCGCCCTGCCCGTACGGGCACCGCTGCCCGGCATCACCGACGCGGCCCAGGCGGCCCTGCCGCGCGTCGCCGAAAGGGCCGTGGCAGCGCTGCTCCGGGCGGGCGACGCGGCCGCGCTGTCCCTGGCGGCCCGCTCGGACGACGAACCGCCGCTCACCATCTCGCGCGACCCCGCGCGGGAGGCGGCCCGCCGTGAACTGTCCAAGGACCTGTACCACCAGAACGACCCCAACCTGTTCCAGCGCGCCCTGGACACCCTCTGGGACTGGATCGGCGACCTCTTCGGCACCGCCTCGACCGCCACCCCCGGCGGCACACTCGGCCTGATGGTCGTCATCCTGGCCCTGGCAACCGTCGTGGGCGCCCTGTGGTGGCGCCTGGGCTCCCCGCGCCGCCGGCCCACCTCCGCCTCCGCCCTCTTCGACGACCGTCCCCGCAGCGCCGCCGAACACCGCGCCGCAGCCGAGGCGCAGGCCGCCCAGGGCCACTGGAACCAGGCCGTCCAGGAACGCATGCGCGCCATCGTCCGCTCCCTGGAGGAACGCGCCCTCCTCGACGCCCGCCCCGGCCGCACGGCCGACGAAGCCGCCGCCGACGCCGGCCGCACCCTGCCCGCCCACACCGACCGACTCCGCGCCGCCGCCCGCGACTTCGACGACGTGACGTACGGCGGCCGCCGCGCCACCCAGCAGTCGTACGGACGCATGGCCGAACTCGACCTCGACCTGGAACGCACCAAGCCCCGACTGACGGCGAGCAGCACCCACACCGCGGCCCACCCCGCCCACCGGGGAGTCGCCCCATGACGACCGAGGCCACGCTCCCGTCCACCTCGGCCTCGCCCACCGCCCGCCGGCTGTGGACCCGCGCGCGAGGCGTCACCCTCGCGCTCGTCCTGCTCCTGGCGGGGGCCGTCACGCTCGCCGCGCTCCAGTCCGACGCCCGCCACGGCGCCCTCGACCCGCGCTCCGCCGACCCCTACGGCAGCCGCGCGGTAGCCGAACTCCTCGCCGACCGCGGCGTGTCCACCCGCGTGGTCACCACCCTGGCCCAGGCCCGCGCCGCGGCGCGCCCGGACACCACTCTGCTGGTCGCCACCCCGGACCTCCTGGCGGAACGTCAACAGCGGGACCTGCACACGGTGATCGCCGGCTCGGGCGGCCGGACCGTCCTCGTCGCCCCCAGCGGCTGGTCCGTGGGAACCCTCGCCCCCGGCGTGACCGCGGACCCCGCCAACAGCCGCGGCTCCGCGCTCTCCCCCGACTGCGCGCTGCCCGCCGCCCGCCGCGCCGGCACCGCGGAGACCGGCGGCATCCGCTACACCACCCGCCACCTCGACGCCGACGAGTGCTACCCCAGCGAGCGCCTGGCCACCCTGCTCCGCATCCCGGACGCCTCCGGAGACGGCGACACCGTGGTCCTCGGCGCGCCCGACATCCTCTACAACAAGCGCCTCGACGAACAGGGCAACGCCTCGCTCGCCCTCCAACTCCTCGGCTCCCGCAGCCATCTGGTCTGGTACCTCCCCTCGCTCTCCGACACCGCCGCCACCGACCCGGACGACGAGAAAAGCTTCTTCGACCTGCTCCCCTCGGGCTGGCTCTGGGGCACACTTCAGCTGTTCGTCGCCGCAGCCCTCGCCGCCCTCTGGCGGGCACGTCGACTCGGCCCCCTCGTGCCCGAAAGACTCCCCGTGGCGATCCGCGCCTCCGAAACCGTCGAAGGCCGCGCCCGCCTCTACCGCAAAGCCAACGCCCGCGACCGCGCGGCCGCCGCTCTTCGCTCCACCACCCGCATCCGCCTCGCCCCTCTCCTGGGCGTCCCCGTCACCCAGGCGCACGCGCCCGAGGCACTCGTCCCCGCCCTGTCCGCCCACCTCCACGGCGACGGACAGTCCCTGCACTCCCTCCTCTTCGGCCCACCGCCAGGCGACGACGCGGCCCTGATCGCGCTCGCCGACCAACTCGACGCCCTCGAAAGAGAGGTACGCCGTCCATGATGGACCCGACCACTGACATCGCCGGGAACACCGGGGACCCGGGCCGCGCCCGCGCCTCCCTGGAGGCCCTGCGCGCCGAGATCTCCAAGGCCGTGGTCGGCCAGGACCCCGCCGTGACGGGCCTCGTCGTCGCCCTCCTGTGCCGCGGACACGTCCTCCTCGAAGGAGTCCCCGGAGTGGCCAAGACGTTGCTCGTCCGCGCCCTCGCCTCCGCACTCGAACTCGACACCAAGCGCGTCCAGTTCACCCCCGACCTCATGCCGAGCGACATCACCGGCTCCCTCGTCTACGACACCCGCACCGCCGAGTTCTCCTTCCAGCCCGGCCCGGTCTTCACCAACCTCCTCCTCGCCGACGAGATCAACCGCACCCCGCCGAAAACCCAGTCGTCCCTCCTCGAAGCCATGGAGGAACGCCAGGTCACCGTCGACGGCACCCCGCGTGCGCTCCCCGACCCGTTCCTGGTCGCCGCGACCCAGAACCCCGTCGAGTACGAGGGCACCTACCCCCTCCCCGAAGCCCAACTGGACCGCTTCCTGCTCAAACTGACGATCCCTCTCCCCTCCCGCCAGGAGGAGATCGACGTCCTCACCCGCCATGCCGACGGCTTCAACCCGCGCGACCTGCACGCCGCCGGCATACGCCCCGTCGCAGGACCGGCCGACCTCGAGGCGGCCCGCGCCGCAGTCGCCAAAACGACGATCTCTCCCGAGATCACGGCCTACGTCGTCGACATCTGCCGCGCCACCCGCGAGTCCCCGTCCCTCACCCTGGGCGTCTCCCCCCGGGGCGCGACCGCCCTCCTCGCCACCGCACGCGCCTGGGCCTGGCTCACCGGCCGCGACTACGTCATCCCCGACGACGTCAAAGCCCTCGCCCTCCCCACCCTCCGCCACCGCGTGCAGCTCCGCCCGGAAGCCGAGATGGAAGGCGTGACGGCCGACTCCGTGATCACCGCGATCCTCACCCACGTCCCCGTACCCCGCTGATGGCGCTCACCGGACGCACCGCACTCCTCGCGGCCCTGGGCTCCCTCCCCGTCGGTATCTGGGACCCCAGCTGGACGGGCATGCTCGCCGTCAATGCCCCCCTGGCCGTGGCCTGCGCCTGCGACTTCGCCCTGGCCGCCCCGGTACGCCGACTGGGCCTCACCCGTTCCGGTGACACCTCCGCCCGCCTCGGCGACCCGGCGGACGTCACCCTCACCCTCACGAACCCGTCCCGCCGCCCCCTGCGCGCCCACCTCCGCGACGCCTGGCCTCCCAGCAGCTGGCAGCCCGGAACGGAGACAGAGGCCTCCCGTCACCGCCTGACGGTCCCGCCCGGCGAACGCCGCCGCATCACCACCCGTCTACGCCCCACCCGCCGCGGCGACCACCAGACCGACCGCGTCACGATCCGCTCCTACGGCCCCCTCGGCCTCTTCTCCCGCCAGGGCACCCACAAGGTCCCCTGGACCGTACGCGCCCTCCCCCCGTTCACCAGCCGCAAGCACCTCCCCTCGAAACTGGCCCGCCTACGCGAACTGGACGGCCGCACCAGCGTCCTCACCCGAGGCGAGGGCACAGAGTTCGACAGCCTGCGCGAATACGTCCCCGGTGACGACACCCGCTCCATCGACTGGCGTGCCACAGCGCGCCACGCATCGGTCGCCGTCCGCACCTGGCGCCCCGAACGCGACCGCCACATCCTGCTCGTCCTCGACACCGGCCGCACCTCCGCCGGGCGCGTCGGCGACGCCCCCCGCCTGGACTCCTCCATGGACGCGGCACTCCTCCTCGCCGCGCTGGCATCCCGCGCCGGCGACCGAGTCGACCTCCTCGCCTACGACCGCCGAGTACGCGCCCTCGTCCAGGGACGAACAGCGCGCGACGTTCTCCCGTCCCTGGTCAACGCCATGGCCACTCTCGAACCCGAACTGGTCGAAACGAACGCCCGCGGTCTCACCGCCACAGCCCTCCGCACGGCCCCCCGACGCTCCCTCATCGTCCTCATGACAACGCTGGACGCCGCCCCGGTCGAGGAAGGCCTCCTCCCCGTCCTCCCCCAGCTCACCCAGCGCCATACGGTCCTGGTGGCATCGGTCGCAGACCCTCACATCGCCCATATGGCCACTTCCCGCGGCAACGCCGAGTTGGTCTACGAGGCAGCGGCGGCAGCCCAGGCCCAGACAGAACGTCATCGCACCGCCGACCAACTCCGCCGGCACGGCGTCACCGTCGTCGACGCGACACCGGACCAACTGGCCCCCGCACTCGCAGACGCCTACCTGGCACTAAAGGCAGCGGGACGCCTGTAAACAAATGGGCTCTCTCAGAAGAGAGCCCATTCAAACCACATGCCCTGTAAACGCAGAAAACCCCCGCACCATAAGGTGCGGGGGTTTCCCGTAATATTTGTTCGGCGGTGTCCTACTCTCCCACAGGGTCCCCCCTGCAGTACC
>NZ_JBIWMA010000060.1:0-7269 GCF_044766465.1 Streptomyces sp. NPDC102259
CGCGAGGGGGTCTGAAGGTTTTGTGCAGGGGGGTGCGAGGCGGTTCCGAGTCGTTCTCCAGCGGTAATGGAGAACCGCCCGGAAAACGGAACCGGAACGATGTCCTGCGCGGCACGCGCGAGCTGGTGATGTGCGTATGGGCGTGGGTTGGGCGGCGGTCCGGTGCCGCCGCCCTTTTCCGGCCAGGGCGGTGGGGCCGGGGAGCCCGGCCGTCCGCCGTGGTGTGGACCCTCCTTATCACGGGGCTGCCACGGCCCGGTTGCGGGCGGGGGCCGCTTGCCGTCAGGTCTGTCCGAGGCGGAAAACCGCTCGCCCTTCGGGGCTGCCGCCGCCACGTCCGGCCGCCCCGGGTTCCGGCGTCGCCCGCCCGGCGATCCGCTGCCGGGCGGACTTGAAATCTACTGGAGGAATCGTCCACGAAGGCCGGTGGTGAGCGGGCTGAAGCCTGCATTCCGTAAGGCGCGCGGACTAGCATGCCGGGAAATCGCCACGTATTCCGGCGCGGAGGACGGTGTGGGGTCCGTCTGTGATGTTGCCGTCGGAAATGATTCCGCTTCCGAGTGGCTGTCAGGAGGTTCAGGTTGTCTCTGGTCGAGCAGGTGCGGGTTCCCTGATCGCCTGGCGTCATAGTCCTGCCGACCGTCTCACCTGCACGCGGCCCGATTCTCCAGCTCTCCGTCGTCCCCTTTGCCTGGCGACATGCCGAGAGTGCTGTGTGCCTGTGTGCCTGTGTGCCTGTGTGTCTACGTGCCTGTGTTTCGGGTGGTTTTCGTTTTTCGTCGCTGACGTAGTTTCGGGAGGTTGTCGTGTCTGAGTTCACCGAGTCGCCCGCCGCTGGTGCCGCCGCTGCCGGCGGTGGGGTGGGGGGTACGGGCGTCTGGTTGGTCGGGGCGCGTGGGTCGGTCGCCACGACCGTGGTCGCGGGCTGTGCCGGGCTGGTGGCGGGGTTGTATCCGGCGACCGGGTTGGTCACGGAGACCGAGGAGTTCGCCACGGCGGGGCTGCCCGAGTTGTCGTCCTTGGTGTTCGGTGGGCATGACACGGTGGACTGGCCGTTGGCCAAGCGCGCCGAGGTGCTGGGGGAGCAGGGCGTTCTGCCGTACGGGCTGGTGCGGGCGGTGCGCCGTGAACTCGCCGTGGCCGACGGGGAGATCCGGCCGGGAGGACCGGTGGCGGATGACGGCCGCAGTGACGACGAGCTGATAGCGGCGTTCGCCGCGGACATCGAGGGCTTCACCCGGCGCAGGGGGCTGGCGCGGACGGTGGTGGTCAATGTCGCTTCCACCGAGCCGGTCGCGGTCGAGGGCGGGCGGCTGCCGGCGAGTTCGCTGTATGCCGCGGCGGCGTTGCGGGCGGGTTGTGCGTATGTGAATTTCACTCCCTCGGCGGGGGTGGGGCATCCGGCGCTGGAGGAGTTGCGCGGGCGGGCGGACGTGCCGTGGGCGGGCCGGGACGGAAAGACGGGGCAGACCCTGCTGCGGGCGGTGCTGGCGCCGATGTTCCGTCAGCGTGCCCTGGGTGTGCGGGCCTGGTCCGGGACGAATCTGCTGGGCGGGGGCGACGGGGCGGCGCTGGCCGATCCGGCGGCGGCCGCCGCGAAGAGCGCGGGCAAGAACCGGGTCCTCGAGGACAACCTGGGTGCGCTGCCCGAGGGCGAGGTGCACATCGACGAGGTGCCCGCGCTGGGGGAGTGGAAGACGGCCTGGGACCATGTGGCGTTCGAGGGGTTCCTCGGCTCGCGGATGGTGCTCCAGACGATCTGGCAGGGCTGCGACTCGGCGTTGGCCGCGCCCCTCGTGCTCGACCTGGCCCGGCTGGCGGCCCGCGCGCAGGAGGCGGGAATCGCCGGGAGCCTTCCCGAGCTGGGCTTCTATTTCAAGGATCCCGACGGCGGCTCCGCGGCGCTGGCCGAGCAGTACGACGCCCTGGTCGCTTTCGCCGCGCGGCTGGCGGGCGGCCGGTGAGCGAGCTGCGCGACTGGGCCGAACTGCTGCGGGTCTCGGCGCTGTTCACCGTTCCGGGGGACGTGCTGGCGGGGGCTGCGGCGAGCGGGCGGCGTCCGGGCGCCGCCACCGCTCTGGCGGCCGGTGCTTCGCTGTGCCTGTACGAGGCGGGGATGGCGCTCAACGACTGGGCCGACCGCGACGAGGACGCCGCCGAGCGTCCTCACCGGCCTGTTCCCTCGGGCCGTATCGCTCCCGGGCAGGCGTTGGCGGCGGCCGCCGTGCTGACGGGCGCGGGCCTGGGTCTGGGATTCGCCGCCGGCCGGCCCGCGGCACTGTGCGCCACCGCTCTGGCGGGCACCGTGTGGGCCTACGACCTGCGGCTGAAGCACACCGCGGCGGGCCCGGCGGCGATGGCAGCGGCCCGTAGCCTGGACCTGCTCCTGGGCGCGGTGGCCACCGCCGGCCCGAGCAAAGCAGGGCAGCGTTCGGCAGCCCGGCAGCGCTCGTCAGCCGGGCACCGCTCGTCGGCCGGGCAGCGTCCGTCAGTCGGGCAGCGTCCAGCGGGCGAGCAGCGTTCGGCAGGAGGTCCGGTAGGCGGTCCGGCCAGTGGTCCGGTAGGCGGTCTGGCAGGTGTCCTGGCCGGTCTGTCCGTAGGTGCTTCGGCGAGGGGCCGGGCGGCCGTCGCGCCGACCGCCCCGGCGGATGGCGTCGCCGGTGCGGTGCGGCGGGCGCTGCTCCCCGCTGCCGTGCTCGGTGCGCACACCTATGCGCTCACCACCGTCTCGCGCGCCGAGACGCGGGGCGGTGCGCGGGGCGGGCCGCTCGCCGCGCTCGGCGTGACGGCCGCCCTCGGCGCTCTGGTCGGCATCGGCGGGCACGCCGGCCAGGCCGCCCGATGGCGCCGGAGCGGGCGGGGCGGTGCACCAGGCGTGCCCGGTACCCGCGGTACCCCCGGCGTGCCGGGCGTGCCGGGCGGACTCGGCCGAGCCGTGCTGGCTGGTGGCTATGTGGTCACGGCCGGACGGCCGTTGGTGCACGCCGTGCTCAATCCGTCGCCGCCGCTGACCCAGCGGGCCGTGGGCGGCGGTATCCGTGCCTTGATCCCACTCCAGGCGGCGCTCGCGGCGCGCTCCGGAGCGCCTGCGTCCGCCGCGCTGCTGGCCGCGCTCGTGCCTGCGGCACGCCGGCTCGCGGGGAAGGTGAGTCCCACATGAGTGTCCGTCTGGGCTACGGCACGAACGGCCTGAGCGATCTGCGGCTCGATGACGCCCTGGGCGTACTGGCCGAACTCGGCTATGACGGTGTCGGGCTGACGTTGGACCACATGCACCTCGATCCGGTGGGCCCCGGCCTGGCCGGGCGCGTCGCACGGGTCGCCGACCGGCTCGGTGCGCACGGTCTGTCCGTCACCGTGGAGACCGGCGCCCGCTATGTCCTCGACCCGCGCCGCAAGCACGGTCCGACCCTGCTGGATGCGGAGCCCGAGGGCCGGGCGGCGCGGATCGCGCTGCTGGTCACCGCCGTGCAGGTGGCCGCGGACCTCGGCGCTCACGCGGTGCACTGTTTCAGCGGTGTCCGTCCCGCCGGCACGGGTGAGGACGCCGCCTGGGAGCTGCTCGGCGCCTCCCTGACCCCGGTCCTGGACGCCGCGGCGCGGGCGGGAGTTCCGCTGGCCATCGAGCCGGAGCCAGGTCACCTCCTGGAGACACTCGCCGGTTTCCACCGGCTGCGCGGGCAGCTCGGAGACCATCCGCTGCTCGGTCTCACGCTCGACATCGGCCATTGCCAGTGCCTGGAGCCGCTGGCGCCGGCGGACTGTGTCGCCGCCGCGGGGCCCTGGCTGCGGCACGTGCAGATCGAGGACATGCGCCGTGGCGTCCACGAGCACCTGCCCTTCGGCGACGGCGAGATCGACTTCCCGCCCGTCCTGGCCGCGTTGGACGCCACCGGATACCAGGGGCTGACCGTGGTCGAACTGCCCCGCCACTCCCACGCGGGTCCCGAACTCGCCCGCTCCTCCATGGCGTTCCTCCGTGACCAGCTCACGGCACTCAAAGCCAAGGCCCCTGTCACCGTCCCGCCCCCGACCGGGCCGGCACCCGTCGGGCCCACTGCCGTCGGCGCTGCCCCGGCACCCGCTGCCGTCGGCCCAACTCCTGCCGAGTCCACTGCCGTTGGCCAGACGTCTGCCGCACAGCCCGGCACGTCTGTCGCACCGTCGGGCGCGTCTGTCGCACAGCCCGGCGCGTCTGCCGTGCCGTCGTTCGGCGCGCGTTCGACCGTGGGCGTGGGTGTGGCCCCCGGTCCGGCCTCGGCCGCGTCCGCCACCGTCTCCCCGCCGCCGTCCGCGTAAGGAACCCGCATGTCGGTCACCCGAGAGGAACTGTCCGGCCGTCTCGGCCCCGAGGCCAACGCCTGGCTCGACGCCGCGCTCGCCGACGCACGCGCCGCCGCGCCCCCCGACCACCACGACACCGCCGAGCCTCCCGCCTGGGATACCCCACCCCCTGACGCCCGGACGGCCGAGCCCCCCGCAGGGAACGCCATGCCTCCCGCCCGGGACGGCACGGCCCGCCGGGGCATGCCCGCGTGGGAGCTGCGGTTCGCCGCGGCCGGTCGGATGGGTGCCGGTCCGGAGGCGGCGGAGGCGGCCCGGGTGCTGCTGCTGCGCACCGCCCGCCCGGGCCCGGCCGCCGTCGCCCGTCTCTACGACCACGGCAGCGGCGCCGAGCGCCGCGCCGTGCTGCTCGCCCTGCCTCACCTGCCCCTCACCCCCGACCAGGGCGTGGCGCTGGTCGAGGACGCGCTGCGCGCCAACGACACCGGGCTCGTGGCGGCGGCCGTCGGCCCCTACGCCGCCGCGCACCTGCCCGCCCACGCCTGGCGGCACGCCGTCCTGAAATGCCTCTTCACCCAGGTTCCGCTGGCCGCGGTCGCCGGGCTCGCCGACCGCGCGAGCGGGGACGGCGAACTCGCCCGGATGCTCGCCGACTTCGCCGCGGAGCGCACCGCCGCCGCCCGGCCGGTTCCCGACGACCTGCACCACGTCCTCGCTCTCGCTCTCGACCTCGCCGCCAAGGAAGCCTGATGCGCATCTTCGACCCGCACATCCACATGACCTCGCGCACCACCGACGACTACCGGGCGATGTACGCCGCCGGGGTGCGCGCCGTGGTCGAACCCTCCTTCTGGCTCGGCCAGCCGCGCACCTCACCGGAGAGCTTCCTGGACTACTTCGACGCGCTGTTGGGCTTCGAACCCTTCCGGGCCGCCCAGTACGGCATCGCCCATCACTGCACCATCGCCCTCAACCCCAAGGAGGCCAACGACCCGCGCTGCCTGCCCGTCCTGGAGGAGTTGCCGCGCTACTTGCTCAAGGACGGCGTCGTCGCGGTCGGCGAGATCGGCTACGACTCGATGACGCCGGCCGAGGACGCCGCCCTCGCCGCCCAGCTCGAACTCGCGGCCGACCACGCCCTGCCGGCCCTGGTGCACACCCCGCACCGCGACAAGCTCGCCGGACTGCGCCGCACTCTGGACGTCGTCCGTGAATCCGCCCTGCCCGCGGACCGGGTCCTGCTCGACCATCTCAACGAGACCACCGTGAAGGAGGCGAAGGCCGCCGACTGCTGGCTGGGCTTCTCCGTCTACCCCGACACCAAGATGGACGAGCACCGCATGGTCGCCGTCCTGAAGGAGTACGGACTCGACCGGGTGCTGGTCAACTCCGCCGCGGACTGGGGCAACAGCGACCCGCTGAAGACCCGTCAGGTCGCCGACGCGATGCTCGCCGAGGGCTTCGGCGAGGACGACGTGGACCAGGTGCTGTGGCGCAACCCCGTCGCGTTCTACGGGCTCAGCGGCCGGCTCGTCCTCGAGCCCGCCGCACCTGCGGCATCGCACGAGGGCAACTCCCTGCTGCGCGGCGGGGAGTGACCGATGCGCTTCCGTCACCCCGACGGGTCGACCGTCCACCTCGCCTACTGCACCAACGTCCATCCCGCCGAGACCCTCGACGGTGTCGTCGCCCAGCTCGGCGCCCACTGTGAACCCGTCCGCCGTCGTCTGGGCGTCGAACGCCTGGGAATCGGGCTGTGGTTGGCCCGCGACGCGGTCCACGCCCTCACCGCGGACGCGGGCGCACCGGGCAGGCTGCGCACCGAACTCGACCGACGCGGCCTGGAAGTGGTCACCCTCAACGGCTTCCCCTACGAGGGCTTCGGCGCGGATGAAGTGAAGTACCGCGTCTACCGGCCAGACTGGAGCGACCCGCAGCGGCTCGAATACACCACCGACCTGGCCCGGTTGCTGGCCGCACTGCTGCCCGACGACGTCACCGAGGGCACCATCTCCACCCTCCCGCTGGCCTGGCGCACCGGTTACGACGAAGGCGCCGCACACCGCGCCCACGGCGCGCTGAACGAACTCGCCCACCGCCTGGACGACCTGTACGAAGCCACCGGGCGGCAGATCCGCGTCGCCCTGGAACCGGAACCGGGCTGTGTGGTGGAGTCCACCGCCGACGCGCTCGCCCCGCTCGCCGCCCTGCCCGCCCACCGCATCGGCCTGTGTCTGGACACCTGCCACCTCGCCACCGGCTTCGAGGAGCCCGTCGGCGCGCTGGCCGCCCTGGGCAGGGCCGGCATCTCGGTGTTCAAGGCCCAGCTGTCCGCGGCCCTGCACGCCGGCGACCCCCGCGACCCGGCCGTGCGCGCGGCGCTCGCCGCCTTCGACGAACCGCGCTTCCTGCACCAGACCCGGGCCCGCGTCGACGGCACCCTGCACGGCACGGACGACCTGGGCCAGGCCCTGACCCCGGGCGCGCTGCCGGACACCGTGCCCTGGCGCGCCCACTTCCACGTCCCCCTGCACGCACCCCCGGCCCCACCGCTGACGTCCACCCTGGACGTGCTGCGCGACACCCTGGGCGTCCTGCTCGGCGGCCCGCACCCGCGCACCCGCCACCTCGAGGTCGAGACGTACACCTGGCAGGCCCTGCCCGCCCGCTCCCGCCCCACCACCGACGCCGCCCTCGCCGACGGCATCGCCGCCGAACTCCGCCTCGCGGCCGACCTGTTGGCCGATCTCGGACTCAAGGAGCAGCAGTGACCACCAGCCCCACCCCCCTGCTCGTCCTGGACGTGGTGGGCCTGACCCCCGCGCTCCTGGAGCACATGCCCCGTCTCAAGGCGCTGGCAGGCCGCGGTTCGCAGGCCGCGCTGGGCACGGTGCTGCCGGCCGTCACGTGTGCCGCGCAGTCGACGTTTCTGACGGGCGCGCTTCCGGCGGAGCACGGGATCGTCGGCAACGGCTGGTATTTCCG
>NZ_JBIWMA010000061.1:0-6915 GCF_044766465.1 Streptomyces sp. NPDC102259
CCCCTCACCCCGGGGCCTCACACCCCGGGGCCCGGCCCCGCGGGGGGCCGGGGGGGCGGCCCCCCGCCCCCCCCCGCCGCGCCGGGGGCCGGGCGGGGGGGGGGGGGGGGGGCCCCGACCCCCCCCCCCCCGTCCCCCCCTTGCGCGCCTGCATCACCCCCACCTTCGCCCCTCCCTCACCCCCTCTCTCACCCTCACTCCCATCCATTGCCGCGCCGAACTCCAAAGCTGTTCCGGCTCGTTGGCCCACTCCCTTCCTCCCGCCTCGTTTCCGGGGTTCGCGCACGACAAGGAGGCTGCCCATGTCCGCGTCCCGTTCCCGTCCCCCGCGCGTCGGCGTCTGGCTGATCGGGGCCCGCGGTTCCGTGGCCACCACCGTGGTCGCGGGATGCGCCGCCGTCACGGCCGGCCTGCACCCGCCGACGGGTCTGGTCACCGAGACGCCCGCCTTCGCCGACAGCGGCTTGCCCCCCTTGTCGTCCCTCGTCTTCGGCGGACACGACACGATCGACTGCCCGCTGCCCAAGCGCGCCGAGCAACTCGCCGCCGGAGGAGTGCTCCCGGCAGGCCTCGCCACGGCGGTCGAAGCCGAACTCGTGGCCGCCGAGCGGGAGATCAGGCACGGCGGCCCCGTTCCGGGAGACACTCGCAGCGCCGAGCGGCTGATCAGCGACTTCGCCGCCGACATACGCGACTTCGTACGCCGGTGCGATCTCGCGCGGGCGGTGGTGGTGAACGTGGCCTCGACCGAACCGGCGGCGACCGGCTCGGCGCTGCCGCCGAGCTCCCTCTACGCGGCCGCCGCCCTGCGCGCCGGCTGCCCGTACGTCAACTTCACCCCGTCCACGGGCTTGCACCACCCGGCGCTGGTGTCCGTGGCGGAGTCGAGCGGGCTGCCGCACGCCGGCCGTGACGGCAAGACCGGGCAGACGCTGCTGCGTTCCGTCCTGGGGCCGATGTTCGCCCAGCGGGCGCTGGCCGTCCGGGCCTGGTCCGGCACCAATCTCCTGGGCGGCGGTGACGGGGCCGCGCTGGCCGACCCGGCCGCCGCCGAGGCGAAGAACGCGGGCAAGGAACGCGTCCTCGCCGACACCCTCGGCACCACCCCCGAGGGCCGGGTCCATATCGACGACGTCCCGGTCCTGGGGGACTGGAAGACGGCCTGGGACCACGTCGCCTTCGACGGCTTCCTGGGCACCCGCATGATCCTCCAGACCATCTGGCAGGGCTGCGACTCAGCTCTCGCGGCGCCCCTCGTCCTCGACCTTGCCCGCCTCGCCGCCCGGGCCCACGAAGCCGGCCTGTCCGGCCCGCTCACCGAACTCGCCTTCTTCTTCAAGGACCCCGTGGGCGACGCCCCGTCGGCCCTGGCGGAGCAGCACGCGCAACTGGAGCGGTTCGCTCGTCGGCTGAAGGGCGGTCGGGACGCGGGCGACGAGAGAAGCAAGAGGGACGAGAGGGGCCGGTGCGGCGAGAGTGACACGAGAGGCGAGGGCGGCGAACGAGAAGTGCCCGGGGCGTGGCCCGATCCCGCGACGGGTTCGGGCGAGGAGACGGGATGAGCGAGGGCGGAGCGGTGCGTGCAACGGAAGGGCGGGCGGCTGCGGTGCCTGGTGTGTCGCCTGTGCCGACGGCCGCGGTGGACGGTGCCTCGGAGGGGAACCGTGCTCGCGTGTTGCGGGCCTGGGCCGAACTGCTGCGACTGCCCGCCCTGTTCACCGTGCCCGGCGACGCGCTGGCGGGCGCCGCCGCGCTCACCGCACGCCCCGACCGCCGGACCCTGTTCGCCGTCGGCTCCTCCCTCTGCCTGTACGAGGCAGGCATGGTCCTCAACGACTGGGCGGACCGCGCGGACGACGCCGCCGAACGCCCCCACCGTCCTCTCCCCTCCGGCCGCGTGCGCCCCGCCGCCGCCTTCACGGCGGCCTGCGCCTTCACCGCCGCCGGTCTCGCCCTGGCCGGTCGGGGAGGCCGCCCGGCCCTTACGGTCGCGGCTCCGCTCGCGGCGACCGTCTGGTCCTACGACCTGTTCCTGAAGCACACGCCCGCGGGGCCGTTCGCCATGGCCGCAGCCCGTGGCCTCGACCTCCTCCTCGGCGCCGCCGCCACCGCAGGACGTGCGCGCCCGGCCCTTCCCTCCGCCGCACTCCTGGCCACGCACACGCTCGCGGTCACGACTCTGTCCCGCCAGGAGACCCGTCAGGGCACGCCGACGGCGGCCCTGGCAGCCCTGGCCACGACAGGGGCACTGTCCTGGCTGGTGCAGCGAAGGCCGTCACCCGGCCTGTCACCGCACCGACGGTCACCTGACGGGCCGTTGCACGGACATCGTGGGCAGCCAGGGCGAGGATCCACGCACCGCTCGCCCGCGCCGCTGACCGCAGCGCTCGCCGTCGCCTACGCCATCACCACGGCCCGCCCCTACCTGCACGCCTCCCTCAACCCGTCACCTGCGCTGACCCAACAAGCCGTCGGCGCCGGCATCCGCGCCACCATCCCCCTCCAGGCCGCCCTCATCGCCCGCTCCGGAGCAACGGCTACCACCACGGCAACCGCAACCACCACGGCAACCGCAACCGCAACCGCCACCGCGCTGCTCACAGCTGCCCTGGCACCGGTCGCCCGGATATTCGCGAAGCGGGTGAGCATCACATGAACCTCGGACACGCGAGCCGCGAGAGCGTGCCCGAGGAGAAGGCCCCGAACGCGATCACCCCGTACCCACGCCCGCCCTCGCCCCCGCTTCGCCTCGGTTACGGCACGAACGGCCTCGCCGATCTCCGCCTCGACGACGCCCTCGCCCTGCTCGCCGACCTCGGCTACGACGGCGTCGGACTGACGCTCGACCACATGCACCTCGACCCGTTCGCCACGGACCTCGCCGCCCGCACCCGACATCTCGCGTACCGACTGGACGCGCTCGGGCTGGACATCACCGTCGAGACCGGCGCCCGCTACGTCCTGGACGCGCGCCGCAAACACGGCCCCTCCCTCCTCGACCCGGAACCGGACGATCGCGCCCGCCGCGTCGACCTGCTGCTCCGCGCCGTCCGGATCGCCGGTGACCTCGGTGCGCACGCCGTCCACTGCTTCAGCGGAACCCTCCCGCCGGGTACGGCAGCCGAGACCGCGTGGCAGCGCCTCGCCGAGACCCTCGTCCCCGTCCTGGACATCGCCGCGTCCGCCGGCGTCCCCCTCGCCATCGAACCCGAACCCGGTCACCTCCTGGCGACCCTCGCCGACTTCCACCGGCTCCGCCGGGCCCTGGACGACCCGGCGTCCCTCGGCCTCACGCTCGACATCGGACACTGTCAGTGCCTCGAGCCGCTCGCGCCCGCCGACTGCGTACGCGCCGCGGCCCCCTGGCTGCGCCACGTCCAGATCGAGGACATGCGCCGTGGTGTCCACGAACACCTTCCCTTCGGGGACGGCGAGATCGACTTCCCGCCCGTCCTCGCCGCTCTGGCCGACAGCGGCTACCGCGGGCTGACGGTGGTCGAACTGCCCCGCCACTCCCACGCCGGCCCCCACTACGCCGAAGCCTCCCTCCCGTTTCTCCGCCGCGCGGCGGCATCCGCTCACGTCACCGTCACCGACCACGCCGAGCCGAAGGCGCCCTCCTCCCCGATCCCGGCCGCCGCCCCGACCGCCGTCCCGATGGCCGCCCCGACCGCCGTCCCGATCTCAGTTCCGCCCGTCGGCCTTGCCGCCGGTCCTTCCGACCGGCAGCGGTCCTCTGCCGTCGCCCCACTCCCGAGCCGCCCGTCCCGGACGGCGAACCTGTCCGTCGCGCCGCCTGGCGAGCCCTCCGTCACCCCGGAAGGGAGCACTCCATGACCCGTCCCCACTCCGCCCCGGCAACCCCGGAAGCGGAGCACGAGGGCCCCACCCCGACCCGCACTGCCCTGGACGCCCTGCGCAGCCACCTCGACACCCATCTCGACGCGACCGCCCGCGTCTGGTTCCGCCGGGCTCTCGAAGACGCCGCCGCCCACCCGGGCGCCCATGGACCGATCTCGGTGTGGGAGTTGCGTCTCGCCGAGGCCGGGCGCCGGTGCGGCAGCCGTTACGCCGACGCCGCCCGCGTGCTCATCCTTCACGCGGCCCGCGCCGACCCGGCGGCCCTGGCCCGCGTGTACTACCAGGGCACCGCCGAAGAGCGTCGCGCGGTCCTGCACGCGCTGCCCCATCTCGTACCCGGGCCCGACGCCCTCCCGCTGGTCGAGGACGCCCTGCGCACCCATGACACCCGGCTTCTCGCGGCCGCCGTCGGCCCCTACGCCGCCCGTCACCTCGGCGCGCACGCCTGGCGCCACGCCGTCCTGAAGTGCCTCTTCGCCGGGGTGCCCGTCGACGAGGTGGCGGGCCTCGAACAGCGTGCCCGCGCCGACGCCGAACTCGCCCGCATGCTCGTCGACCACGTCGCCGAACGCACCACCGCGGGCCGACCCGTACCCCGGGACCTGCGACGCGTCCTGGCGCTGACCGGTCTGACGGCTGTGACCTCGACCGACTCGGACACACCCACCCCAGACCTCCACCGCACGGACCCCCCTGGCCCGGCCGGTCCCCACCGCCCGGCGCACCCCCACGGCAAGGAGTCCTGAGTCCTGATGCGCATCTTCGACCCCCACATCCACATGACCTCGCGCACCACCGACGACTACGAGGCGATGCACGCGGCCGGCGTCCGCGCCGTCGTCGAGCCGTCCTTCTGGCTGGGACAACCCCGCACCTCGACGGCCTCCTTCCTCGACTACTTCGACTCCCTTCTCGGCTGGGAACCCTTCCGGGCCGCGCAGCACGGCATCGCCCATCACTGCGCGCTCGCCCTCAACCCCAAGGAGGCCAACGACCCTCGCTGTGCCGACGTCCTGGCGGAGCTGCCGCGCTATCTCGTCAAGGACCATGTCGTGGCCGTCGGCGAGATCGGCTACGACTCGATGACGCCGGCCGAGGACACCGCTCTCGCCGCCCAGCTCCAACTGGCCGCCGACCACGCCCTGCCGGCCCTGGTGCACACCCCGCACCGCGACAAGCTCGCCGGGCTGCGCCGCACTCTGGACGTCGTCCGTGAATCCGCCCTGCCCGCGGATCGGGTCCTGCTCGACCATCTCAACGAGACCACCGTGAAGGAGGCGAAGGCCGCCGACTGCTGGCTGGGCTTCTCCGTCTACCCCGACACCAAGATGGACGAGACCCGCGTGATCGGGATCCTCCGCCTCTACGGGCCGGAGAAGGTGCTGGTGAACTCCGCCGCCGACTGGGGGAGGAGTGACCCGCTCAAGACCCGAAGGGTCGCCGACCTGATGCTCGCGGAGGGCTTCACCGAGGACGACGTCGATCTCGTCCTGTGGCGCAACCCCATCGCCTTCTACGGCCTCAGCGGCCGCCTCGCCCTCGAGGTGCTCACCCCCGACCCCACGCACGAGGGCAATTCCATCCTGCGCGGCGGGGAGTGACCGATGCGCTTCCGTCACCCCGACGGCACCACCGTTCACCTCGCCTACTGCACCAACGTCCATCCCGCCGAAACCCTCGACGGAGTGCTCACACAACTCCGCGACCACTGCGAACCCGTCCGGCGCCGTCTCGGCCGCGACCGGCTCGGTGTCGGGCTGTGGCTCGCCAGGGATGCCGCCCGGGCCCTCGACACCGACCCGTCGGCCCTGCGGGGCCTGCGCACCGCACTCGACCGGCGTGGCCTCGAGGTCGTCACCCTCAACGGCTTCCCGTACGAGGGTTTCGGCGCCGAAGAGGTCAAGTACCGTGTGTACAGGCCCGATTGGGCCGACGGTGAACGCCTCGAATACACCACCGCACTGGCCCGTGTCCTCGCCGGACTCCTCCCCGACGACGTCACCGAGGGCACCATCTCCACCCTCCCGCTCGGCTGGCGCACCACCTGGAACGACGCACGCGCCGAGACGGCCCACTCCGCCCTGCGCACCCTCGCCGAGCGCCTGGACGCGCTGGAGGAGCTGACCGGCCGCTCCGTCCGTGTCGGTCTGGAACCGGAACCCGGCTGCACGGTCGAGACCACCACCGACGCCCTCGCCCCGCTCGCGGCCGTCGGCCACCCCCGTATCGGTGTCTGTGTCGACACCTGTCATCTCGCCACCTCCTTCGAAGACCCGCACACCGCACTGGACGCGCTCGCCGAAGCCCGCGTCCCCGTCGTCAAATCCCAGCTGTCCGCCGCCCTGCACGCCGAACACCCCCGTCTCCCCGCCGTCCGCGAAGCCCTCGCCGCGTTCGACGAACCCCGCTTCCTGCACCAGACCCGCACCCTCACCGCCACCGGCCTGCACGGCACCGACGATCTCGGCGAGGCCCTCACCGGCGCCGCTCTGCCCGACACCGGACCCTGGCGCGCCCACTTCCACGTCCCGCTGCACGCGGCCCCCGCCCCGCCCCTCACCTCCACGCTCCCCGTGCTCAAAGCCGCGCTGGCCCGTCTGGTCGGCGGCCCGCACCCGTCGACCCGCCACCTCGAGGTCGAGACCTACACCTGGCAGGCCCTCCCACCCGAGCTGCGGCCCCGTGCCAGGGCCCAGCTCGCCGACGGCATCGCTGCCGAACTCGCCCTGGCCCGCGACCTCTTGACCGACCTCGGCCTCAAGGAGCTCCCATGAGCAGCCCGGCCTCCGCCGGCGCCGGGCCCCAGGACCGGCCAGGATCCCCCACCCAGCTCCCTGCCCCCAAGGCGCCTGTACCCCTCCTCGTCCTCGACGTCGTCGGTCTCACCCCTCGCCTGCTCGATCACATGCCCCACCTCAAGGCCCTCGCCCAGGCGGGTTCCCTCGCACCGCTCGGGACCGTGCTGCCGGCCGTCACGTGTGCCGCGCAGTCGACGTTTCTGACGGGCGCGCTTCCGGCGGAGCACGGGATCGTCGGCAACGGCTGGTATTTCCG
>NZ_JBIWMA010000062.1:0-6552 GCF_044766465.1 Streptomyces sp. NPDC102259
CTTCCGACAGGTATTCATCTTTCCAGCGTACATAGTTGTTCGAAGAATAAAGCAACCCTTCCAACTCGGCGGCGGTTAACGGCCGAATCTGGCGTGCCGGGCTACCCATATAGAGATAGCCGCTGGCCAGACGTTTGCCCGGCGCCACTAAACTGCCGGCGCCAATCATCACGTCGTCTTCTATTACTGCACCGTCCAACAGGATTGATCCCATACCGACCAGCACTCGGTTGCCGATGGCGCAGCCGTGCAGCATCGCTTTATGGCCCACGGTCACGTCTTCTCCAATCAGCAGGGGATAACCGTCAGGGTTATGTTCGGAGCGATGAGTCACGTGCAGTACGCTGCCGTCCTGAATATTGCTGCGTGCGCCGATCTTTACCGCATTGACGTCGCCGCGGATGGCGACCAGCGGCCAGATACTGACGTCATCCGCCAGATCGACGTCGCCGATGACGACGCTGGAAGGATCGATCAGGACGCGCTGACCGAGTTTAGGGGTGTATTGAAGATAAGAACGTACTGCATCGGACATAGTGCTGCCTCACCTCGGGATCATATTTACCGGCAATACTAGACTCTGACGATGGAATTACAACCAATCTCAGCGCCGGATCCTGCGGAAAATGGCCCTGATCGCACAAGATCCACCCGGAAGGGCTGAAAAGTGTGCAAACAGAAAGAAAAGATCAAAAAAGGGGTTGTGCAAAAAACTCGGATCCCTATAATGCGCCTCCATCGACACGGCGCAAGTGATTCACTTCACACAGCGGCCGGGAAGAAAGAGAAAAAATCCTGAAAATTAGGGTTGACTCTGAAAGAGGAAAGCGTAATATACGCCACCTCGAGTTAGCAAGCGAAAGCGACTAACTCACTGCTCTTTAACAATTTATCAGACAATCTGTGTGGGCACTCCACAAGACGATATCCAGCATCTTCGGATGCAAAAAAATATCAAGTCTTGAAGAGTGACTAACTGAAGTAAAATTCATGCAGTAAATCTTTGAGCATCGCTTCTCGAGTGGAAGCAAATCAAGCTTTTAATTGAAGAGTTTGATCATGGCTCAGATTGAACGCTGGCGGCAGGCTTAACACATGCAAGTCGAGCGGTAGCACAGGGGAGCTTGCTCCCTGGGTGACGAGCGGCGGACGGGTGAGTAATGTCTGGGAAACTGCCTGATGGAGGGGGATAACTACTGGAAACGGTAGCTAATACCGCATAACGTCGCAAGACCAAAGAGGGGGACCTTCGGGCCTCTTGCCATCAGATGTGCCCAGATGGGATTAGCTAGTAGGTGGGGTAATGGCTCACCTAGGCGACGATCCCTAGCTGGTCTGAGAGGATGACCAGCCACACTGGAACTGAGACACGGTCCAGACTCCTACGGGAGGCAGCAGTGGGGAATATTGCACAATGGGCGCAAGCCTGATGCAGCCATGCCGCGTGTGTGAAGAAGGCCTTCGGGTTGTAAAGCACTTTCAGCGAGGAGGAAGGTGGTGAACTTAATACGTTCATCAATTGACGTTACTCGCAGAAGAAGCACCGGCTAACTCCGTGCCAGCAGCCGCGGTAATACGGAGGGTGCAAGCGTTAATCGGAATTACTGGGCGTAAAGCGCACGCAGGCGGTTTGTTAAGTCAGATGTGAAATCCCCGGGCTCAACCTGGGAACTGCATTTGAAACTGGCAAGCTAGAGTCTCGTAGAGGGGGGTAGAATTCCAGGTGTAGCGGTGAAATGCGTAGAGATCTGGAGGAATACCGGTGGCGAAGGCGGCCCCCTGGACGAAGACTGACGCTCAGGTGCGAAAGCGTGGGGAGCAAACAGGATTAGATACCCTGGTAGTCCACGCTGTAAACGATGTCGATTTGGAGGTTGTGCCCTTGAGGCGTGGCTTCCGGAGCTAACGCGTTAAATCGACCGCCTGGGGAGTACGGCCGCAAGGTTAAAACTCAAATGAATTGACGGGGGCCCGCACAAGCGGTGGAGCATGTGGTTTAATTCGATGCAACGCGAAGAACCTTACCTACTCTTGACATCCAGAGAACTTAGCAGAGATGCTTTGGTGCCTTCGGGAACTCTGAGACAGGTGCTGCATGGCTGTCGTCAGCTCGTGTTGTGAAATGTTGGGTTAAGTCCCGCAACGAGCGCAACCCTTATCCTTTGTTGCCAGCGGTTCGGCCGGGAACTCAAAGGAGACTGCCAGTGATAAACTGGAGGAAGGTGGGGATGACGTCAAGTCATCATGGCCCTTACGAGTAGGGCTACACACGTGCTACAATGGCATATACAAAGAGAAGCGACCTCGCGAGAGCAAGCGGACCTCATAAAGTATGTCGTAGTCCGGATTGGAGTCTGCAACTCGACTCCATGAAGTCGGAATCGCTAGTAATCGTAGATCAGAATGCTACGGTGAATACGTTCCCGGGCCTTGTACACACCGCCCGTCACACCATGGGAGTGGGTTGCAAAAGAAGTAGGTAGCTTAACCTTCGGGAGGGCGCTTACCACTTTGTGATTCATGACTGGGGTGAAGTCGTAACAAGGTAACCGTAGGGGAACCTGCGGTTGGATCACCTCCTTACCTAAAGATATTGATTCGAGTGGCGTGCTCACACAGATTGTCTGATGAAAAAGTAATGAGCAAACAAAACCTTGTGGTATAGGTAAGTGCCGGGAGATTTGTGACTGTCCAGTGCAGTGACAAACGACAATGGCGCTCGATTTTTCACGAAAAATCTCACCTTTACCCGAAATTATCGAATCGGTGATTCGATAAGCCAATTTCGTGTCCCCATCGTCTAGAGGCCTAGGACACTGCCCTTTCACGGCTGTAACAGGGGTTCGAATCCCCTTGGGGACGCCATTCCGATAATGAGTGAAAGACATTATCACCGGTTAGCGATAACCGAAAAAATCTTAAAGATGACTTGCGAGTCATGTTTAAGATATTGCTCTTTAACAATCTGGAACAAGCTGAAAATTGAAACATGACGGCTGAAATTTATCCCTCCGTAGATGTACTGGGATGAAGAGTAACCTGTCATAGAGTCTCTCAAATGTTTGCAGCACGAACGATGGAAACATCTTCGGGTTGTGAGGTTAAGTGACTAAGCGTACACGGTGGATGCCTAGGCAGTCAGAGGCGATGAAGGGCGTGCTAATCTGCGAAAAGCGTCGGTAAGGTGATATGAACCGTTATAACCGGCGATACCCGAATGGGGAAACCCAGTGTGTTTCGACACACTATCATGTCATGAATACATAGTGGCATGAGGCGAACCGGGGGAACTGAAACATCTAAGTACCCCGAGGAAAAGAAATCAACCGAGATTCCCCCAGTAGCGGCGAGCGAACGGGGAGGAGCCCAGAACCTGAATCGGCTTGTGTGTTAGTGGAAGCGTCTGGAAAGTCGCGCAGCAAAGGGTGATAGCCCCGTACACTAAAATGCACAGGTCGTGAGTTCGATGAGTAGGGCGGGACACGTGACATCCTGTCTGAATATGGGGGGACCATCCTCCAAGGCTAAATACTCCTGACTGACCGATAGTGAACCAGTACCGTGAGGGAAAGGCGAAAAGAACCCCGGCGAGGGGAGTGAAATAGAACCTGAAACCGTGTACGTACAAGCAGTGGGAGCACCTTCGTGGTGTGACTGCGTACCTTTTGTATAATGGGTCAGCGACTTATATTTTGTAGCAAGGTTAACCGTATAGGGGAGCCGTAGGGAAACCGAGTCTTAACTGGGCGATTAGTTGCAAGGTATAGACCCGAAACCCGGTGATCTAGCCATGGGCAGGTTGAAGGTTGGGTAACACTAACTGGAGGACCGAACCGACTAATGTTGAAAAATTAGCGGATGACTTGTGGCTGGGGGTGAAAGGCCAATCAAACCGGGAGATAGCTGGTTCTCCCCGAAAGCTATTTAGGTAGCGCCTCGTGAACTCATCTTCGGGGGTAGAGCACTGTTTCGGCTAGGGGGCCATCCCGGCTTACCAAACCGATGCAAACTCCGAATACCGAAGAATGTTATCACGGGAGACACACGGCGGGTGCTAACGTCCGTCGTGAAGAGGGAAACAACCCAGACCGCCAGCTAAGGTCCCAAAGTCATGGTTAAGTGGGAAACGATGTGGGAAGGCATAGACAGCCAGGATGTTGGCTTAGAAGCAGCCATCATTTAAAGAAAGCGTAATAGCTCACTGGTCGAGTCGGCCTGCGCGGAAGATGTAACGGGGCTAAACCATGCACCGAAGCTGCGGCAGCGACGCTTAGGCGTTGTTGGGTAGGGGAGCGTTCTGTAAGCCGTTGAAGGTGGCCTGTGAGGGTTGCTGGAGGTATCAGAAGTGCGAATGCTGACATAAGTAACGATAAAGCGGGTGAAAAGCCCGCTCGCCGGAAGACCAAGGGTTCCTGTCCAACGTTAATCGGGGCAGGGTGAGTCGACCCCTAAGGCGAGGCTGAAAAGCGTAGTCGATGGGAAACAGGTTAATATTCCTGTACTTGGTGTTACTGCGAAGGGGGGACGGAGAAGGCTAGGCTAGCCGGGCGACGGTTGTCCCGGTTTAAGCGTGTAGGGGGTGTGACCTGGTAAATCCGGTTGCATACTAACCCTGAGGCGTGATGACGATGCACTACGGTGCAGAAGTAGTTGATGCCCTGCTTCCAGGAAAATCCTCTAAGCATCAGGTAACATTAAATCGTACCCCAAACCGACACAGGTGGTCAGGTAGAGAATACCAAGGCGCTTGAGAGAACTCGGGTGAAGGAACTAGGCAAAATGGTGCCGTAACTTCGGGAGAAGGCACGCTGGCATGTAGGTGAAGTCCCTTGCGGATGGAGCTGAAGCCAGTCGAAGATACCAGCTGGCTGCAACTGTTTAATAAAAACACAGCACTGTGCAAACACGAAAGTGGACGTATACGGTGTGACGCCTGCCCGGTGCTGGAAGGTTAATTGATGGGGTCAGCCGCAAGGCGAAGCTCTTGATCGAAGCCCCAGTAAACGGCGGCCGTAACTATAACGGTCCTAAGGTAGCGAAATTCCTTGTCGGGTAAGTTCCGACCTGCACGAATGGCGTAATGATGGCCAGGCTGTCTCCACCCGAGACTCAGTGAAATTGAACTCGCTGTGAAGATGCAGTGTACCCGCGGCAAGACGGAAAGACCCCGTGAACCTTTACTATAGCTTGACACTGAACATTGAGCCTTGATGTGTAGGATAGGTGGGAGGCTTTGAAGCGTGGACGCCAGTCTGCGTGGAGCCATCCTTGAAATACCACCCTTTAATGTTTGATGTTCTAACTCGGCCCCATAATCTGGGGTGAGGACAGTGTCTGGTGGGTAGTTTGACTGGGGCGGTCTCCTCCCAAAGAGTAACGGAGGAGCACGAAGGTTAGCTAATCACGGTCGGACATCGTGAGGTTAGTGCAAAGGCATAAGCTAGCTTGACTGCGAGAGTGACGGCTCGAGCAGGTACGAAAGTAGGTCTTAGTGATCCGGTGGTTCTGAATGGAAGGGCCATCGCTCAACGGATAAAAGGTACTCCGGGGATAACAGGCTGATACCGCCCAAGAGTTCATATCGACGGCGGTGTTTGGCACCTCGATGTCGGCTCATCACATCCTGGGGCTGAAGTAGGTCCCAAGGGTATGGCTGTTCGCCATTTAAAGTGGTACGCGAGCTGGGTTTAGAACGTCGTGAGACAGTTCGGTCCCTATCTGCCGTGGGCGTTGGAAGATTGAGAGGGGTTGCTCCTAGTACGAGAGGACCGGAGTGAACGCACCACTGGTGTTCGGGTTGTCATGCCAATGGCATTGCCCGGTAGCTAAGTGCGGAAAAGATAAGCGCTGAAAGCATCTAAGCGCGAAACTTGCCTCAAGATGAGTCTTCCCTGGGCCTTTAAGGTCCCTGAAGGAACGTTTAGGACTAAGACGTTGATAGGCTGGGTGTGTAAGTGCAGCGATGCATTGAGCTAACCAGTACTAATGATCCGTGAGGCTTAACCTTACAACACCGAAGGTGTTTTTAGAGAGATTTTCAGCGACGTTCCGAGATTGGTTCTGATGGCTTCATGGAAGTGAGGCGGTTGGAATGAAACAGAATTTGCCTGGCGGCAATAGCGCGGTGGTCCCACCTGACCCCATGCCGAACTCAGAAGTGAAACGCCGTAGCGCCGATGGTAGTGTGGGGTCTCCCCATGCGAGAGTAGGACACTGCCAGGCATCAAATAAAGCCGAAAGCCCTGAACTGACGTTCAGGGCTTTTTGCTATGCGTAAAATGGAAAATCCCCGTTGTAATCCGCTTCAGCTTTCATCGTACTGTTTAATATTCATCACAAAACCAACGCATTGTTTCTCTGAATGTCAGATATTCTTCGTCCGCTATTAAGTTTGGCTGTTAACTTATAAATAACAATAAAGTAACAACCAGGGCGGCAGGAAGCCAAATTTCATCATTGTTATGGCTCGGAGAATACATCATGACAGAAACAACCTCGGCTCTTGGGGATGAGCACGGCGTCGAACAGGGGGCGCTGGATAACAAGAAACGC
>NZ_JBIWMA010000063.1:0-3206 GCF_044766465.1 Streptomyces sp. NPDC102259
AACACAGTGGACGCGAGCAACTGAGGACAAGCCCTCGGCCTATTAGTACCAGTCAGCTTCACCCATTACTGGGCTTCCACATCCGGCCTATCAACCCAGTCGTCTACTGGGAGCCTTAACCCCTCAAGGGGGTGGGAATACTCATCTCGAAGCAGGCTTCCCGCTTAGATGCTTTCAGCGGTTATCCCTCCCGAACGTAGCCAACCAGCCATGCCCTTGGCAGAACAACTGGCACACCAGAGGTTCGTCCGTCCCGGTCCTCTCGTACTAGGGACAGCCCTTCTCAATATTCCTGCGCGCGCAGCGGATAGGGACCGAACTGTCTCACGACGTTCTAAACCCAGCTCGCGTACCGCTTTAATGGGCGAACAGCCCAACCCTTGGGACCGACTCCAGCCCCAGGATGCGACGAGCCGACATCGAGGTGCCAAACCATCCCGTCGATATGGACTCTTGGGGAAGATCAGCCTGTTATCCCCGGGGTACCTTTTATCCGTTGAGCGACGGCGCTTCCACAAGCCACCGCCGGATCACTAGTCCCGACTTTCGTCCCTGCTCGACCCGTCGGTCTCACAGTCAAGCTCCCTTGTGCACTTACACTCAACACCTGATTGCCAACCAGGCTGAGGGAACCTTTGGGCGCCTCCGTTACTCTTTAGGAGGCAACCGCCCCAGTTAAACTACCCATCAGACACTGTCCCTGATCCGGATCACGGACCCAGGTTAGACATCCAGCACGACCAGAGTGGTATTTCAACGACGACTCACCGTGAACTGGCGTCCACGTTTCAAAGTCTCCCACCTATCCTACACAAGCCGAACCGAACACCAATATCAAACTGTAGTAAAGGTCCCGGGGTCTTTCCGTCCTGCTGCGCGAAACGAGCATCTTTACTCGTAGTGCAATTTCACCGGGCCTATGGTTGAGACAGTCGAGAAGTCGTTACGCCATTCGTGCAGGTCGGAACTTACCCGACAAGGAATTTCGCTACCTTAGGATGGTTATAGTTACCACCGCCGTTTACTGGCGCTTAAGTTCTCAGCTTCGCCACTCCGAAGAGTGACTAACCGGTCCCCTTAACGTTCCAGCACCGGGCAGGCGTCAGTCCGTATACATCGCCTTACGGCTTCGCACGGACCTGTGTTTTTAGTAAACAGTCGCTTCTCGCTGGTCTCTGCGGCCACACCCAGCTCATGGAGTAAATCCAATCACCGGACATGGCCCCCCTTCTCCCGAAGTTACGGGGGCATTTTGCCGAGTTCCTTAACCATAGTTCACCCGAACGCCTCGGTATTCTCTACCTGACCACCTGAGTCGGTTTAGGGTACGGGCCGCCATGAAACTCGCTAGAGGCTTTTCTCGACAGCATAGGATCATCCACTTCGCCACAATCGGCTCGGCATCAGGTCTCAGGCTGTATGAACGGCGGATTTGCCTACCGTTCGCCCTACACCCTTACCCCGGGACAACCACCGCCCGGGATGGACTACCTTCCTGCGTCACCCCATCACTCACCTACTGCAAGTCTGGTTCGTCGGCTCCACCACTTTCCTTTCCCCGAAGGGTCCGGAACGGCTTCACGGACTTAGCATCGCCTGGTTCGATGTTTGACGCTTCACAGCGGGTACCGGAATATCAACCGGTTATCCATCGACTACGCCTGTCGGCCTCGCCTTAGGTCCCGACTTACCCTGGGCAGATCAGCTTGACCCAGGAACCCTTAGTCAATCGGCGCACACGTTTCTCACGTGTGTATCGCTACTCATGCCTGCATTCTCACTCGTGAACCGTCCACAACTACCTTCCGGTGCTGCTTCACCCGGCACACGACGCTCCCCTACCCATCCATACAGGCGTTGGCCCTATTGTATGAATGACACGACTTCGGCGGTACGCTTGAGCCCCGCTACATTGTCGGCGCGGAATCACTAGACCAGTGAGCTATTACGCACTCTTTCAAGGGTGGCTGCTTCTAAGCCAACCTCCTGGTTGTCTGTGCGACTCCACATCCTTTCCCACTTAGCGTACGCTTAGGGGCCTTAGTCGATGCTCTGGGCTGTTTCCCTCTCGACCATGGAGCTTATCCCCCACAGTCTCACTGCCGCGCTCTCACTTACCGGCATTCGGAGTTTGGCTAAGGTCAGTAACCCGGTAGGGCCCATCGCCTATCCAGTGCTCTACCTCCGGCAAGAAACACACGACGCTGCACCTAAATGCATTTCGGGGAGAACCAGCTATCACGGAGTTTGATTGGCCTTTCACCCCTAACCACAGGTCATCCCCCAGGTTTTCAACCCTGGTGGGTTCGGTCCTCCACGAAGTCTTACCTCCGCTTCAACCTGCCCATGGCTAGATCACTCCGCTTCGGGTCTTGAGCGTGCTACTGAAACGCCCTGTTCGGACTCGCTTTCGCTACGGCTGCCCCACTCGGGTTAACCTCGCAACACACCGCAAACTCGCAGGCTCATTCTTCAAAAGGCACGCAGTCACGACGCACCGAGTAAACTCGATGCGCGACGCTCCCACGGCTTGTAGGCACACGGTTTCAGGTACTATTTCACTCCGCTCCCGCGGTACTTTTCACCATTCCCTCACGGTACTATCCGCTATCGGTCACCAGGGAATATTTAGGCTTAGCGGGTGGTCCCGCCAGATTCACACGGGATTTCTCGGGCCCCGTGCTACTTGGGTGTCTCTCAAACGAGCCGTTGACGTTTCGACTACGGGGGTCTTACCCTCTACGCCGGACCTTTCGCATGTCCTTCGCCTACATCAACGGTTTCTGACTCGTCTCACAGCCGGCAGACTGTGAAAGAGAGATCCCACAACCCCGTACACGCAACCCCTGCCGGGTCTCACACGTATACGGTTTGGCCTCATCCGGTTTCGCTCGCCACTACTCCCGGAATCACGGTTGTTTTCTCTTCCTGCGGGTACTGAGATGTTTCACTTCCCCGCGTTCCCTCCACACTGCCTATGTGTTCAGCAGCGGGTGACAGCCCATGACGACTGCCGGGTTTCCCCATTCGGAAACCCCCGGATCAAAGCCTGGTTGACGACTCCCCGGGGACTATCGTGGCCTCCCACGTCCTTCATCGGTTCCTGGTGCCAAGGCATCCACCGTGCGCCCTTAAAAACTTGGCCACAGATGCTCGCGTCCACTGTGCAGTTCTCAAACAACGACCAGCCACCCATCACCCCGAAC
>NZ_JBIWMA010000064.1:0-3483 GCF_044766465.1 Streptomyces sp. NPDC102259
CAGATCTTTTCTCGACCCGATTTCCTCGGTGCTTTCCAGGTTCCCGCTTTTGTTTCGCGGTTTCCTTTCCGGCGGTTCCGACTTTATCAGAAGTTTCAGGCCGGTCTGACCGGCCATTCATTCTCCGACTTATCGGGGGTGCCTCTGCGGAATCATGGATTCAAGAGGCTGACAGATACTAACCGCTGCCGACCGGACTCTGTCCAGTTCCAGGCAACTGTTCGAATCTACCTCCCCACGCACTCCGTGTCAACAGCTTTTGTGGGGCGAAGAGGAGACTAGCAGCCCAGCGGGGCCGTCCGCACATCAGGCGGCCGTCGGCACCTTGGCACTGCGCTCGGCTGCCTCGACGTCGCCCGTTTCCCCGGCCCGGGCGGCTCTGCCGCCGAGGACGTAGACGTAGGTGAGGAAGGCCAGTTCGGCTGTGATGCCGATGGTGATGCGGGCCCATGTCGGTAGGCCCGACGGGGTGACGAAGCCTTCGATGGCGCCGGAGACGAAGAGGACCAGTGCGAGGCCGATCGCCATGCCGACCGCGGCCCGGCCCTCTTCCGCGAGGGCGGTACGCCGGGTGCGCGGGCCCGGGTCGATGACTGTCCAGCCCAGACGGAGGCCGGTGCCGGCCGCGACGAAGACCGCGGTCAGCTCGAGCAGGCCATGCGGGAGGACGAGGCCGAGGAAAGTGTCGAGCCGGCCCGCCGAGGACATGAGGCCGGCCCCGATGCCGAGGTTGAGCATGTTCTGGAAGAGGATCCAGAGGACCGGCAGGCCGAGGAAGACCCCCAGGACCAGGCACATGGCGGCGGCCTGGGCGTTGTTCGTCCAGACCTGGGCCGCGAACGCCGCGGCCTGGTGGCTCGAGTAGTACGTCTCGTACAGGCCGCCGGGTCGGGTGAGCTCGCGCAGTTCGTCGGGGGCCGCTATGGAGGACTGGACTTCCGGGTGGGTACCGATCCACCAGCCGAGAAGGACGGCGACGGCTGTGGAGAGGAGTGCCGTGGGCACCCACCAGTGTCGTGACCTGTAGACCGCGGCGGGAAAGCCCTGCGTGAGGAAGCGCGTCACGTCGCGCCATGAGGCGCGGCGGGTTCCTGTCACCGCGCTGCGCGCGCGTGCCACGAGTTGGGTGAGCCGGCCGGTGAGCTGCGGGTCGGGAGCGCTGGACTGGATCAGGGACAGGTGGGTGGCGGTGCGCTGGTAGAGGGTGACGAGTTCGTCGCTCTCGGCTCCGGTGAGGCTGCGCTGGCGACGCAGAAGAGCGTCGAGGCGGTCCCATTCGGCTCGGTGGGCGGAGACGAAGACGTCGAGGTCCATCGGTGTGCCTGCTCCTCGGCTGTTCGTCGGCGGCCGGTGATGGATGTCAGCTTGTCGTACTGCGGCGCGATGCGCCCTCAGCTTGGCAGACTGGCCGTTCTCGGGGCAGGCCAGGGAAAGGACGACGGGCGTGAGTGAGCTGGTGACGGGTGAGGCCGTGGCGTTGGAGCTGCGGCCTGCCAGGCTGCCCAGCCGGGCGTTGGCCACGCTGCTGGACCTGACCGTGGTCTTCGTGGTCTACGTCGTCGTGAGCATCGCTCTGCTGGCGGCGACGGCGTCCCTGGACGAGGCGGCGCAGATCGCGCTGTCGATCGCCACGTTCCTGCTGGTGCTGGTCGGTGGGCCGATCGCGGTGGAGACGCTCAGTCATGGGCGGTCGCTCGGGAAGATGGCGTGCGGGTTGCGGGTGGTGCGGGACGACGGTGGGCCGATCCGGTTCCGGCACGCGCTGGTGCGCGGTGCGCTGGGTGTGGTGGAGATTCTGCTGACGATCGGGGTGGTGGCCTGCATCGCCTCGCTCGTGTCGGCGCGGGGACGGCGACTCGGGGATGTCTTCGCGGGGACTCTGGTGGTGCGGGAACGGGTGCCCGTGGCGCGGTCCGGTTTCGTGTCGCCGCCTCCGCCTTGGCTGGCGGGCCGATTCCAGGCTCTTGATCTTTCGTCGGTGCCGGACGGGCTGTGGCTGGCGGTCCGCCAGTACCTGGGGCGGATGAACCAGCTGGATCCGCAGGTCGGCTGGGCGATGGCGGAGCGGCTGGCCGGAGATCTCGCCGCGCGTACGGGGACGCCGGTACCGCAAGGAGTGCCGGCGGCCGCGTATCTGGCGGCGGTGGTACAGGAACGGCAGGTCCGGGAGGCGCGGCGGGCCTTCGGCAATGGTCCGATGGCGGGGTGGACCGGGGGTCAGGGTGGGGTCCGAGCCATGGGTGGTGCGGGTGGTGCGCCAGGGACCTACGGCCCGCCGACGTCGTACGGCCCTCCGGCCCCGTACGGGCCGCCCACGCCATACGGGCCGCCGGCGCCATACGGGCCAGCTGCGTCGTACGGGCCGGCCACGCCGTACGCGCCGCCGATGCCGTACGCACCGCAGTACGGGCCGCCGGGGGCGTACGGGCCTGTTGTGGGGCAGTCGGCTGCTGCGGGTGCTGGGGTTCCGTCGGCGGACGGGGGCCAGCCCGCTGCGCCGGTGGAGGAGGCGCCTGCCGATCGGTCCCAGGGGCCGACCACTGGGTTCGCGCCGCCGGCGTAGCGCCGTCCAGGGCGGCTTCAGTCGAAGGTCGACGGGGGTGTCTCGAGGTCTTCCAGTTCGATGCCGGGGGCTGCGAGGACGACGTCACCGGCGATGTGCACCGCATGCTGTTCCCCGGTGTCCAGGGCTGTGACCTGGTATTCGTCCACGGTCAGGGGGCCGTTGTCAGTGGCGTGTGCTTCTCTTCTCAGCAAGGCCCAGGACTGGTCCACGGTGCGCGGGGCGAGGACCGGATCGGTGAAGGCCACGAGGCGTACCCGGGTTGCCGACGAGGAGGGGGTGAGGCGTAGGAGGCGGCTGGTGGCGATGAGGAATGCGGGGGACGTGCCGGTGAAGGCGTGGGCGGGGACATTGCCTTCTGTGGCCTGAGTGCCGGTGGGGTCGGTGCGGACCCAGGTGACGCCGTCGAGGGCTGCGCCGCGTACCTGCCAGCTGCTCGCGTGGAGTTCGAGGCGGAGGGGGCGGCCGAGGTCGTCGAGGGTGAGGTCGACGGAGCCGGTGTGTTCGCCGGTGGGGCTGGTCAGTTGCGAGACGTAGCGCCAGCCGGAGGGGCCGGGGGCGCACTGGAAGTGCTCGTGTGCGAGGGGGGTGTGATCGTGCGGATCGTGGAGCGAATATCGGCCGCGGGGCATGGGGGTCCTGGGGTGTGACGGGCTGATCGGGTCCGTCTCGACGAGTCGGCCAGGCAGGGTCATGGCCGGTTCGGCCGTGGGCCGAAGGGGCAGGCCCCCGGCACGGGGGTGCGGGGGCCTGCCTCGGAGGACCTACCTGGTGCTGAGAGGCGCGTCAGTGCGCGGACGCGCTTTCAGCGGGTGGAGCTGCGGACTCAGTAGCGGTAGTGGTCCGACTTGTAGGGACCCTCGACCTCGACACCGATGTACGCGGCCTGCTCGGGGCGCAGTGTCGTGAGCTTGACGCCG
>NZ_JBIWMA010000065.1:0-2187 GCF_044766465.1 Streptomyces sp. NPDC102259
GAGGCCCTGCCTTCATGCGCGTATCGCCGGAAGATCACCCGACCAGGAACACTGTTCGATCCACACGTTCCAAGATCGGTTGAGATACGGCTTCTTATACCGGAACCTTATGAAATCGCGGGTCAAAGGGCTGGTGTGACCGGTACTCGGGGTGCTCGCGCTGGTCGTCGGCAACTGTCTGCGGAGTAGATCGTCTGTCAGCGGTTGACTTCGAGGTTTGTCAGAACGAGCAAGGCGCGCAGGAGGCGGGTCGCGTGAACGGGGTCGGTGCGGAGTTGGTGAGTGTCCGCCAGTTCTTGAGGTGGGCGAAGCCGTGCTCGACCGGTGCCCGTCCGATGGCGAGGACGCGGTTGGCTTCCTTCTGACTGGGTGTGAGCTTGTGGGTGCGGCTGGCGTGGAAGCAGCCAGCCGCGATCAACGAGTCTGACCAGCCTCCCGCACAGCGGCTCCAGCCTGGCCCGCACGGTGACATCGACTCCCAGTATCTCGCCGACCTGACGGGCCATGACCGGTCCGGCGGCCTGCCGCACGGCAGCCAGGATGCGCTGGTAGTCCGGCGGGAGCATGGTCTCCTCCACATCCGGCGTGCGGTGCGGGATCAGCATCACCGGTCGACCGCCCACCTGCCCGGGTGCTGGCGCGGCCGAGGTGCGTTCGTCGGTGAGCTGCTCGCTCACCCGGTCAAGGACACGTTCGGCGACGGCGAGTTCGTCCCGCTCGGCCCGCACCTCCGCCAGCTGTTTGGCCACCCGTTCTTCGAGTTCGTCCAGTTCCGCACGGCGCGCGGTGATCCGTTCCAGGAGTTCGGGATCCAGCATGCGTCGGATCGTAGAAGGCCGTCCGACCGCCACGGGACGGAATCAGCGAACCGACTGCGGCCGTTCCCCCTGCGCTCACCGCACTGAGCGTTCCAATGCAGCCCGATGATCGGAAACCCACTGATAGGCCGTCTGAACTTGCCGCACCGCCCCTGCGTCACGGAGCCGGGCCATGGCGACGTCACCCGCATCGGCCTGGGTCTCGATGCCTCGCCAGCACCGGTCCTGCCACCACAAGATCGTGGACACGAGACGTTGCCGGTCCAACAGCACGTAGCTGTCAACGATCAGCCTCATGCGCCGGGCTGTCTCCTCGACGTCGGTGACCGAAGGGCCCAGATCGAGGTACTGCCAGCAGACATGAGCGATGTCGTGGATCCGCGCGCCCGGCGCAGCAAGGTCCCAGTCGATGAATGCCGTCGGGTGAAGCTCTCCACTGGACAGGCGATATACGGTGTTCTTGGGCGACAGGTCGTTGTGACACACGACCTCTTGGTCTCCGGCCAGCGGGGTGCCGGCCGTCAGGTCGTGGAAGGCACGCACGAGCCGGGCGACCGCCACCAGACTCTCGTCGGATGACACAGCGGCAGGTTGTTGCGGCTCCCATGCCACATGGCCATCGAGGTAACTGAGGACTTCACGGCCCTCGTCATCCAAACCGAGATACCGCGGAGCACCACTCCAGCCACTGGCTTCAAGCAACCTCAGCAGATCACCCACGAACTTCGTGCGAGCCGAGGCTGGACGGCGCACCGTGTCCCCGACACGAACGACCACATTGACGAAACCTCCAGGCATGGACGACTCAGGCATCCGTCCACCCTGCCTGATCGCTACCGCCAACGCTCAATATCTTGTCCCGCCGCTTGATCCGCCCCGAGAGAACTCCGCCAGATGATCTACTCCGCGGACAGCCACCGACGACCAGCGCGAGCACCCCGAGAACCAGTCACACCAGCCATTTGACCTGCTATTTCAAGTTGGCGGAGGGCTCACTCTCCCGCACCCAGCGCACTGTCAACCGCGCACTGGCCCGGGCCCGGGCCCGAGCTCCCGTCGAACGCGGCATGGCACGGCTGAAGTCCTGGCAGATGTTCCGCAGAGCCCGCATCAGCCCGAACCGCGACCGTCGTCGCCAAGGCTGTCCTCGCTTTGGAGAGGCAGCACGGAAAGGCTCAATGGGAGCCTCATGGTGGATCATCCCTGGTTTGGCTCCAACGGAGGGAACTACATCGCGGATGTGAAGCACAAGTCAGCGGTCAGGGTCAGAATGTGGGAGTGTAAATCTAACGGCGGATCCGACGATCATGGGAGAGACGTCAAGTGACTGACACCGCCGTGGAGTTGGAGACCGTGGAACCTGTCGAGA
>NZ_JBIWMA010000066.1:0-1775 GCF_044766465.1 Streptomyces sp. NPDC102259
GTCAGTCCTTGATCTCGCAGATCGCGGCGCCGGAGGTGATGGACGCGCCGACCTCCGCGGCCAGGGCCTTGACGGTGCCGGAGCGGTGCGCGTTCAGCGGCTGCTCCATCTTCATCGCTTCGAGGACGACGATCAGGTCGCCCTCCTTGACCTCCTGGCCCTCCTCGACGGCCACCTTGACGATGGTGCCCTGCATCGGGGAGGCGAGGGTGTCGCCGGAGGCCATCGGGCCGGACTTCTTGGCCGCGCGGCGCTTGGGCTTGGCGCCCGCCGCGAGACCGGTGCGGGCCAGGCTCATGCCGAGCGAGACGGGCAGGGAGACCTCCAGGCGCTTGCCGCCGACCTCCACGACGATCGTCTCGCGGTCCGTGTCGTCCTCGGCGTCGGTGTCGGCGGGGGCCGAGAACGCGGGGATCTCGTTGACGAACTCGGTCTCGATCCAGCGGGTGTGGACCGTGAACGGGTCCCGGCCGCCGGTCAGCTCCGGCGCGAACGCCGGGTCCCTGACCACCGCGCGGTGGAACGGGATGGCCGTGGCCATGCCCTCGACCTGGAACTCCTCCAGGGCGCGGGCCGCCCGCTGGAGCGCCTGCTCGCGGGTGGCGCCGGTGACGATCAGCTTGGCCAGGAGCGAGTCCCACGCCGGGCCGATCACGCTGCCCGACTCCACGCCCGCGTCCAGGCGCACGCCCGGACCCGACGGCGCGGTGAACGCGGTGACCGTGCCGGGGGCCGGCAGGAAGCCCCGGCCCGGGTCCTCGCCGTTGATACGGAACTCGAAAGAGTGACCGCGCAGCTGCGGGTCGCCGTAGCCGAGCTCCTCGCCGTCGGCGATCCGGAACATCTCGCGCACCAGGTCGATGCCCGCGACCTCCTCGGTCACCGGGTGCTCGACCTGCAGACGGGTGTTGACCTCCAGGAAGGAGATCGTGCCGTCGACGCCGACGAGGAACTCGACGGTGCCCGCGCCGACGTAGCCGGCCTCCTTCAGGATGGCCTTCGAGGACGCGTACAGCTCGGCCGTCTGCGCCTCGGACAGGAACGGCGCGGGCGCCTCCTCGACCAGCTTCTGGTGGCGGCGCTGCAGCGAGCAGTCACGGGTGGAGACGACGACCACGTTGCCGTGGCTGTCGGCCAGGCACTGCGTCTCCACGTGCCGCGGCTTGTCCAGGTAGCGCTCCACGAAGCACTCGCCCCGGCCGAAGGCGGCGACCGCCTCACGGACGGCCGAGTCGTACAGCTCGGGGACTTCTTCCAGCGTCCGGGCCACCTTCAGGCCGCGGCCGCCGCCGCCGAAGGCGGCCTTGATCGCGATCGGCAGGCCGTGCTCCCGGGCGAACGCGACGACCTCGTCGGCGCCGGAGACCGGGTCGGGCGTGCCGGCGACCAGCGGCGCCCCGGCCCGCTGGGCGATGTGCCGGGCGGCGACCTTGTCACCCAGGTCACGGATGGCCTGCGGCGGCGGACCGATCCAGATCAGGCCCGCGTCCAGGACCGCCTGCGCGAACTCGGCGTTCTCCGACAGGAAGCCGTAGCCGGGATGAACGGCGTCGGCACCGGACTCCCGAGCCGCGTTCAGCACCTTCTCGATATCGAGATAGCTGGTCGCAGGAGAGTCACCGCCCAGGGCGAACGCCTCATCCGCCGCGCGGACATGCAGAGCGTCCCGGTCGGGGTCGGCGTATACGGCCACGCTCGCGATGCCGGCATCCCGGCACGCCCGGGCCACGCGGACTGCGATTTCGCCACGGTTGGCGATGAGCACCTTGCGCACG
>NZ_JBIWMA010000067.1:0-1665 GCF_044766465.1 Streptomyces sp. NPDC102259
AGAAGCCGTATCTCAACCGATCTTGGAACGTGTGGATCGAACAGTGTTCCTGGTCGGGTGATCTTCCGGCGATACGCGCATGAAGGCAGGGCCTCCCGGTAGCTCGGGGGTGCGACCCCATTCCGAGCGGTTCCCGGAGGCCCTGTTGTCGTTGTTGTACGCGCCCGAGCCCGTTGACTTCAACTCGTCCGCTGTGTCGTGCGATTGTCTCGCGCATGCGTACGGCAACGCGGCCGATCAGCCCGATCGGGTGCGCCGGTATCCGTCGGACATGACAGACGCAGAGTGGGCGGCCGTCCGGCCGCTGTTGCCGGTGCCGGCCTGGCTTCAGGGGCGGGGCGGACGGCCCGAGGGCTACTATCACCGGCAGCTGCTGGACGCAATCCGTTACCTGGTCGCGGGCGGGATCTCGTGGCGGGCGATGCCCGCGGACTTCCCCGGTTGGGCCCGGGTCTACGCCTTCTTCCGCCGCTGGCGCGAGCACGGGCTGATCGCCGAGTTCCACGACCGGCTGCGCGGGAAGGTCCGTGAGCGCGAGGGTCGCGAGGCCGAGCCCACGGCGGGCATCATCGACGCGCAGTCGGTGCGGGCCGCCGCGACGGTGCCGGCCGCCTCACGCGGCTACGACGGCGGGAAGAAGGTGCCGGGCCGCAAACGGCACATCGTGACCGACACCCTCGGCCTGCTCCTGGTCGTCGCGGTCACGGCTGCGAACATCGGCGACCGGGACGCCGCGGCGGGCCTGCTGCAGAGGCTGCGCCGCCTGCACCGCGACATCATCCTCGTCTGGGCCGACGGCTGCTACACCGGCGGCCTCGTCGGCTGGAGCCGGGACAAGCTCGCTCTGACCTTGGAGATCGTCAAGCGCACCGACGACATGACAGGGTTCGTGGTGCTGCCGAGGCGGTGGGTGGCAGAGCGCACGTTCGCGTGGCTGATGAACTCCCGCCGTCTGGCCCGTGATTACGAGACTCTGCCCGCCTCCAGCGAGGCGATGATCCGGTGGTCGATGGTCACGCGGATGAGCCGGCGTCTGGCACGGCCACGGGCGGCCGGCCGGCACTGAACGCCCCCGACGCCTCCACGAGGAGCCACCCGCGCTCCGCCAGGCGCCGGGCTTTCGAACGCACCCCCTCGACCTTCGCCGGCGTGGTCCCAAGGCCCAGCTCCACCGCGATCTCCTTGGCCCGAAGCGGTCCGTGACCCGTGGACCGCTGCTGTTCCAGGACGCCCAGAATCTTCTGATAGTCCGGTGCCAGAACCATCACCGGCAGCCCTTCTCGCCAGGGCGGCACCGTCGAGCCCGGCACCGGCGCGAGCGAAGGCGCCGTTTCCTCCTCCGCCTCGGTCGTGGTCACGGCAGTGGACTCGGCCGCAGAGACTGCCAGGGCCTCGACCAGCTCCTCCCGCGCGATCACCCGCCGGTCCAGCTCGATCTCCGCGGCCTCCAACACCTCAGCCAACCGCGCGACATCCTCCCGCAAGCCCTCCACCCGCACGCGGGCAGCCGCCTCTCGCTCCTCCAGCATTCCCAACACCGACGCCACCGCGCACCCCTCGACCATGAAGCGGACACAAGACGTCGCGATGCCTCCCTCAACCCGAGCGAAACCATGCCTGACCAGCAGGAATCAAGGGATCACGTTCGGTTGAGATACGGCTTCT
>NZ_JBIWMA010000068.1:0-1267 GCF_044766465.1 Streptomyces sp. NPDC102259
GTTGATAGGCCGGATGTGGAAGCCCAGTAATGGGTGAAGCTGACTGGTACTAATAGGCCGAGGGCTTGTCCTCAGTTGCTCGCGTCCACTGTGTTAGTTCTGAGGCAACGACTGTTGCCGGCTAGAGCTGAAAACAAGTAAAAAGTGTGCTTGTTCGCTCGAAACCATTAGGGTTTCGGTGGTCATAGCGTAAGGGAAACGCCCGGTTACATTTCGAACCCGGAAGCTAAGCCTTACAGCGCCGATGGTACTGCAGGGGGGACCCTGTGGGAGAGTAGGACACCGCCGAACAATCTTTGGAAGGACCCCTGGTCCCAGCGTTCAGCTGGGACCAGGGGTCCTTTTTGTTTTTCTGTAGCGCGCCGGGTACCCGGGTGCGCGAGAATGTTTGCGGTACCGAAGACAGGAGTCACCGATGTCCACCAACTCTCCCGACGATCGACCGGAGCGCGACCAGCGGCGACGGGACAGTAGTGGGGACCGTGACAACCGCGGCGGCAGCGGCGGGGACCGTGGCGGTTTCCGTCGCGACAACGACCGCGCCGGTTCTGCTGGTTCTGGCCGACGCGATGACCGTCGCGACGACCGAGGCCGCAGTGATCGTGGTGAGCGCGGTGGCTTCCGTGGTCCCCGTGATGACCGTCGTGACGACCGTGGTTCGCGGCCGGCGTTCCAGCGCGATGACCGTGGGCCACGCCGGGATGACCGGGGCGAGCGTCCCCCGTTCCGCCGCGACGACCGCGGTAGCGAGCGTCCCGCCTTCCGGCGCGATGACCGCCGGGACGACCGGCGTGACGACCGTGGTGGCGAGCGCCCCCCCTTCCGCCGGGACGACAACCGTGGTGGTGGCGGGGATCGTGACCGTGGTGGCTTCGGCCGCCGGGACGATCGTCGTGATGACCGTCGTGACGACCGTGGTTCGCGGCCGGCGTTCCAGCGTGACGACCGTGGTGATCGTGGACCGCGTCGGGACGACCGGGGCGAGCGTCCCCCGTTCCGCCGCGACGACCGTGGCAGCGAGCGTCCCGCCTTCCGGCGCGATGACCGCCGGGACGACCGGCGTGACGACCGTGGTGGCGAGCGCCCCCCCTTCCGCCGGGACGACCGGCGGGACGACAACCGGGGTGACCGCGGTGGCTTCCGCGGTCCCCGTGATGACCGTCGTGATGACAACCGTGGTTCGCGGCCGGCGTTCCAGCGTGACGACCGTGGTGATCGTGGACCGCGTCGGGACGACCGGGGCGAGCGTCCCCCGTTCCGCCGCGAC
>NZ_JBIWMA010000069.1:0-1240 GCF_044766465.1 Streptomyces sp. NPDC102259
CATCAGGGCCATGTAGATGCACTTGAGGGCGGCGGCCTCGTTGGGGAAGTGCCCGCGGGCGCGGACGGACCTGCGGATGCGTGCGTTGACGCTCTCGATCGCGTTCGTGCTGCAGATGACCTTGCGGATCTCAACGTCGAAGGCGAGAAAGGGCACAAACTCGGCCCAGGCGTCCGACCACAGCTTCACGATCGCCGGGTACTTCCGGCCCCATGCCTCCTGGAACTCCAGGAACCGCTCCGTCGCGGCGTCCTCGCTGGGTGCGGTGTAGACGGGTTTGAGGGCCCCTGCGACCTTGTCCCAGTCCTGGCGGGCGGCGTATCGGAACGAGTTCCGCAGCAGGTGAACGACGCACGTCTGGACGATTGTGCGAGGCCAGACGGTCTCCACAGCCTCAGGGAGTCCCTTGAGCCCGTCGCAGACCAGCATGAGCACGTCGTCCAGGCCGCGGTTCTTCAGCTCGGTGAACACATGCAGCCAGTACTTGGCGCCCTCGCCGCCGTCGCCGGCCCAGATGCCGAGGATGTCGCGGGTGCCGTCCACCGTCACCGCCATCACCACGTAGATAGGGCGGTTCGCAACCTTCCCGTCCCTGATCTTGACGTTGATGGCGTCCACGAACAGGACCGGATAGACGCGGTCGAGCGGTCGGTTCTGCCATTCGGCCATGCCCTCCATCACTTGGTCAGTGATGGTGGAGACGGTCTGCTTGGACACTTCGGCGCCGTACACCTCGGCGAGATGAGCCGATATCTCTCCGTGCGTGAGGCCCTTCGCGGACAAAGAAAGCACCATCTCGTCGATGCCGGTCAGGCGTCGCTGTCGCTTCTTGACGATCTGCGGCTCGAAGCTGCCGGCAGTGTCGCGGGGCACCTTCACTTCCACCGGCCCGACGTCGGTCAGCACCGTCTTGGCCCGGCTCCCGTTGCGGGAGTTGCCGCTGCCCCGGCCGACAGCATCGTGGCGTTCATAGCCGAGGTGATCGGTAATCTCACCTTCCAGGGCAGATTCCAGGACCCGCTTGGTCAGCTGCTGCAGCAGCCCACCCTGCCCGGTCAGCTGCAGCCCCTCCGACCGGGCCCGTTCCACCAGCATCGCGACCAGTTGCTCATCCGACACGGGCGCAGGCTGCCCGGACGGGGCACTCTCGACAGGTTCCACGGTCTCCAACTCCACGGCGGTGTCAGTCACTTGACGTCTCTCCCATGATCGTCGGATCCGCCGTTAGATTTACACTCCC
>NZ_JBIWMA010000070.1:0-1133 GCF_044766465.1 Streptomyces sp. NPDC102259
AGAGGTCGTTTTCTCCCGTTGTTTTATCCCGAGATAGGCCCTTGGCTACGTGATGTCGGGTCACGCCAGGAGATGGTGTTCTCGCCGGTGAGGCGGCGGGCCATGAGGTCGGTCATGGCGAGCTGGATCATGGCTTCGGAGCGGTGCGGGTGGGTCTCGTAGTCGCGGGCCAGGCGGCGGTGGAGCATGAGCCAGCCGTAGGTCCGCTCGACCGCCCACCGCTTGGGGATCGGAGTGAATCCCCTGGTCCCGGGCCTGCGTTGAGTGATTTCCATATCGATGCCAAGGGTGGCGGCATGCTCGACGAGATGCTGGCGGTACCCGCCGTCGACCCACACCTTGCGGACGCGGGGATGTTCGGCGGCGACCCGGTCCAGGAGCTGGGTGCCGGCCACGGAATCCTGCACGCTGGCCGCGGTGACCAGCACCGCGAGGAGAAGGCCGATCGTGTCGGTGACGATGCTCCGCTTGCGCCCCACGATCTTCTTCCCGGCATCGATGCCCTGGCCCGAGGCGAGCACGCTGGTGGAGGTCTTCACGCTCTGCGCGTCGATCACGCAGGCCGACGGTTCAGCCTCCCGCCCTTCCTTCTGTCGTAAGAGTTGCCTGAGCAGGCCGTTGAGCTGGGCGAACACACCTTCCTGCTGCCACCTGGCGAAGTAGCCGTAGACCGTGTTCCAGTGCGGAAAGTCATGTGGGAGGTAGCGCCACTGAACGCCGGTGCGATCCACATACAAGATCGCGTCCATGATGTCGCGCAGGTCAAGCTCGGGCGGCCGGCCGAAGTCCAGAGCTCTGCCGCGGCGCTCGAAGCGCCAGGCCGCCAGGACCGGCTCGACCAACTCCCAACGGGCATCGGACAGATCACTCGGGTAAGGACGTCGCGTCGACATGCTTCCGGCGTACCGCCGCAGACCGAGTGCGCCCAGGCGCACAGCTGCGACGACAGAAGCACAAAGCGATGACGGCAGACCGGGCATTCATGGGATAAGACAGGAACAAGCAGCATCCCGCCCCACCCATCACCCCACTCGGAACACAAGCCCCGACCGCATCTGTCGCCGCTTCCGCACCGCCGTCCGACAGCAAAGAAATCCTCCGATACCGGGGCAGTTGAGGTGAAAACGACCTCT